>OMZI01000059.1 GCA_900315485.1 uncultured Eubacteriales bacterium
AGTGGCAGCTCAACTGGGTCCCAGCCTTCATCCTGATACTTTGTAACGTTCAGGCCCTTGGCTTTGACGTAAGCAGCAAGACCCTCTGCTCTTGCCTTTTCACGACCGTCCTGATCGCTCTGGACTTCCATGAACTTATCATAGTGCTCTTCGAAGATATCTCTTGCAGTTGGCTCGAAGTTAGCTCCGTCACCTACCTGCTCGAACTCCTTAACAGAGTAGCCTTCGCCTACCTGGATGAGCTCCATCTTTCCGCAGTGGTCTCCACCCGAAACGCATTTAAGAGTATCGCCTTCAACCACATAGTTGAATACCCAGAAATCACCTAAAACATCCATATCTCCATCATCAGAGTCTGTCTCGCTGTCAATGATGCGAACTACAGGCACTGTGAAAGCGCCTTCAGGCATTTCGTAATTAGGAGCTACCTGTTCTGTCAGATATTGATAGATAGCGTATTCTGACCACTGATCTCCGGTATATCCAACGGATGGACCGTCGAATGTCTCAACAGCAGCTTCTTCCTCTGCTGCCGGCTCCTCGGCAGGCTGCTGCTGGCTTGCGTTGTTACCGCATGCGCCAAGTCCGAATGTAAGAGTAAGGCAGAATGCCATGACTAAACTGAGCAATAACATCGATTTTTTCTTCATCTCTTATCCCCTCCCAAACAACAATGTTTGCTAATGAGAAAACACATTACGGGTACATTATACGCCCCTTTACACATCGCTACAAAAACGCTTAAAAACATGTTTGTGTCAAGTAATCGTTGGCAGGATTCCTGCAATCTTTAAAAAGTCGTCGTTTCAGCTCCTCTCCAGGTCAACTTCCGCTCGTATGAAACAGGGCTCGCGGAAGTTCTCGATCGTATGAGTTCCTCGCCGGAGGGCAGGCCAGCAGCGTGTATCCCGCTGCTGACGCAGAAGAGGATGCTCCGTGTCGCGCCGTCAAGGATCATGACCGCTACGCGGCGCCGCTGGCGTCCTTGACTCTGCTCCCGCTCCCATTCTCAGTCCATACTCTATCGTTATCCCTCAGTCTGATCGTTAGTCGTAGAGGCTGTGGGAACTGTGGGTAACCGCTTTGCCTTAGTTTTCGGCGGGCTGTGCATGGTCCGCTGCGGTTATCCACGGTTTCCATGGCCTAAAAGATCATTCGCTTGAATACCTGCACTGTCCTTGGATTTGATGAATCCAAGATCGGCAGATGCACGTTGAATGTGTCGTAATATCTGTTGTTGCCTTCTGCTTCCACCAATGGCACTTTCGCAGCACTTAGTGGCTTGCTGAGCTTTTCTTTCAATGGCTCTGTCCATACTACGCCGTCAGTGTAGCGGTCAACCGCATCCATAAGGTCCTTGTTCTCTCTGTAATAGAGTAGTCTGACCATATTGGCTGCGCTCTTCTCTGCCCAGCGCTTTCTCTTACCTTTCATCCTAAGAGTGATCACTGTGCAGTTCTGGTTTTCCTGTACTCCCATATTCTTGTACAGGATACCTTCAGGTGGCTCCGGGATGTGCATGTCTCTTGCTTTGTATCTTGCGAGCTCGTCCTTATGGTCTTCAAGAAAATCCGCAAGTTCTTCTGCTGCATTTTCCTCAGGAGTATTTTCCTTAGTCGAGATGCTGTCGAAGTACATCCTTGCATATTCGATCAATTCGTCGATCTTATCCTCCCTAAGGAGTCTCAGCATATCTGCTTTTGCCTCATCATGGGATGTCTTCTGCCGGATCAGCCTCACAGCATGGAATCTGTCATACTGCTGCAGCGCTCCTGCATCATATTCATCGTGGATCCAGCTGCCGCCATCACCGTTCAATATCCTGAGTCCTATCTTTTCCGGATCGTAGATCGACTGGATCTTTGCCTCCCATTTCTCATGAAAGCTTTCACTTCTCTCTACTCCGGCTACCACGGTCTTTTCCGCAAGTGTGCTCCTTTTGCCGGCGGTGTCTTTCCAGCCCTCGTACATGGTACCAACTTTTACTTCCATGCCGGGTGCTTTCCGTCCGCTTTCCTGGGCCTTTAACCAGACCCCGTCCATTTCCTCGAACAGTATTGGAGTTTCTTTGTTGCCTCGGGTCTGTTCGTTATGAAATTCCTTTACGAGCAGTTTCTCTTCCTTCGCCAGCTTCTCTCCGATCGCCTGGACCACATTCCATGCTCCCGCGTGACTTATTACCTGTCCTGTCGTATTGCTCACATGAGATGCTGCCTTCCTAAACGGCACATCCGTTGCTGCTTCTGCGATCTTCTCTGCAAGGTTTGTTGAGATAAGGCCGATCGTGTCCATACCGAGTTCTTTATCCAGAAGGTAGACTGCGGCATTCTTTCCTTTGTCGGTCCTGGCGATGTATACATGTCTTGAGTATTCGACTTCTCCGTAGACTGTCTTGATCGTTGTCTTACGGAGGCCTTTATCCCTGTACTCAGACCTATCTCTGGTTTCGTGCAGCTCTTCATCCAGCATCTTCAGGATAGCAGCCGTATCTTCTCTGGCCATTTTGCAATGTGCTGCATAAATTTCTTTCTCAATTTCCTTGAACGAAACCTTATCCTTGCATACAATACTCATAGACATACCGCAATCTCCTTAAATGTTTTTGTCGTTATTAACATCTTAAAGATTTGCAGTATGCTTGGGAAGTTCCTGCTTCCCATTTTTTATTTTTTGTCCGTTT
>OMZI01000058.1 GCA_900315485.1 uncultured Eubacteriales bacterium
CAGAAGATCCATGGAGGAGCTGCCTGCAAGAGCAGAGGAAGTCGAGCACGCGAAGGAAGAGGGCATCGACTTCAGACTCCTGAACAACCCTGTAGAGATTCTGGGATACAACAATCCTGATGATCCGAGAGATCCTAAGAACGGATTCGTAACAGGCATCAGATGCATCAAGATGGAACTCGGAGAGCCTGATGCATCGGGCAGAAGGAGACCTGTACCTATCGAGGGAAGTGAATTCGAGCTTGATGTAGATGCAGTCATCATGGCTATAGGCACAAGCCCTAACCCGCTGATCAAGAACACGACAAAGGGTCTCGAGGTCAACAGACGCGGCGGCATCGTCGTCAATGAAGACGGCCTTACTTCACGCGAGGCAGTATATGCCGGCGGAGACGCTGTCACCGGAGCTGCTACTGTTATCTCGGCAATGGGTGCCGGCAAACTCGCCGCCGCATCCATCGACGAATACCTCAGCAGCAAGTAGGTCATAAATACAATAGTTCATTAAATACGTTCCCATAAAACGTATCTCCTGAAAACTATTGGAAGCTGTATTTGCCACATGCCATAGTGCGTTGGTATGTGGCAAATATATGCTGCCGGAAATCATGGGGGTAGATAGGTGCTGGTGTGCCTCGCGGTCTTCAAAACCGTTTGCAGGGGGTTAGGAGCCTCCCGGGTGGGTTCGATTCCCACATACTCCCGCCAGATACGATATCATCTCATCAGAAATGATGAGTTTTTTTAGTTTTGACTGTTATTTTTTCATCACATATATATGGTATACTATTGAAAATATTGAATACAAGAGGGGCTGAAACGGAGGGACTGATCATGCATGAACTGACAATGCTTCTTAAGAACGACATGAAACCGGCTCTTGGGGTAACAGAGCCTGGCGCGATTGCGTTTTCTGTAGCTAAGGCAAAGTCGTATACGCACGGGGACCTTGTAGGCGTGCATGTTGAGATGAACAGCGGCATGTACAAAAATGCGTTTACATGCGGCATCCCGGGAAGCAGCAAGGTGGGAAGCATGTATGCTGCAGCACTCGGATATGTAGCAGGGGATTCTGATAAGGGCCTCGAGTCTCTTGCGGGAGTTACGCCTGAAGACAATGAGGCTGCCTTTGCACTGGTAGATGAGGGCCTTGTGAAAGTATCTATGAGCGGTATCACGAGCCGTATTTTCATTGAGGCAACCGTTGAAACGACTGAGGACAAAGCGGTCGTTACTATCAGAGACTCACACACCAACATAGTCTGCATCACCGTAAACGGTAAGGTCGTATACGGACAGGCTGATGAAGGGGATGAAGGCACAGGCTCAAACGGAACCGTACAGACAGGATCCATCAGCGATGCGATCAGCAAGAGTGAATCAGAGGATAAGCTGATCCACAGATATACTCTGGCGCAGCTGGTCGAGTATGCGGATAAAGTGGACCTTGAAGAGATAACATTCATCGGTGAGGCATATGTCACCAATCTGGCGCTCCTGATGGAAGGCCTCGGAAGTGACAAGACCACATTCGGACCGATGCTGAAGAAGAAAAACGGGGACAAGCTGGTTTCTGATGATGAGCAGAAGACAGCATCCCTCATGTGCAACGGTGCGATAGAGGCGAGAGTTATCGGCCTTGACAAGCCGGCAATGAGCATCACAGGTTCAGGCGCTCACGGAATCATTGCGACAATGCCTCTGTATGCGGCATACTGCGTCAACCACTATTCTATGGAGCAGCTGCTGCGTGCTACAGCACTGAGCTACCTCGTATGCACATATATAAAGGAATACTCGGGCAAGCTGTCAGCGTTCTGCGGATGTGCTATAGCTGCAGGGTCAGGAATGGCATGCGCTCTTGTATATCTCAGGGGCGGCACGGTCGATATGATGGCACACACACTCAACAACATGGCAAGCAGCATCACAGGCATGATCTGTGACGGCGGCAACCAGGGCTGTACGATGAAGGGCATTGCTGCTGTCGATGCAGCATACCAGTCATGTACATCTATAATGAGCACGGCATCAACGGAAAGACGCCTGAGGACACCATGCGCAATATGGGACTCATCGCATCTCCTGGCATGGTCGGAACAGAAAAGACTATAGTAGAGATTTTTGAGTCAAAATAATCAAAAGATGTCATCCATGTGTTAGAATAACTTAGCTGCACAATAATACAGGGGAGGAGACCGAAGAATGGGAGACCACAGAAACCTTATCAATATAACCGACCTGTCGGCTGCAGAGATCGATCATCTTATTGAGATCGCAGATGACATCATCGCAGATCCGGTCAAATATCAGGACATGTGCGCTCATAAGAAGCTGGCTACGCTTTTCTTTGAGCCGAGCACGAGAACAAGGCTGTCCTTTACAGCAGCCATGATGGAGCTCGGCGGCAATGTCCTCGGATTTGATCAGGCATCATCGAGCTCGACATCGAAGGGTGAGAGCGTTGCTGATACCATAATCATGGCCAGCTGCTATGCAGATATCATAGCTATGAGGCATCCGAAGGAGGGCGCTCCTTTTGTCGGTGCCCAGTATGCGTCGGTTCCTGTCATCAATGCCGGAGACGGCGGTCACTTCCATCCTACACAGACTCTGACTGACCTCATGACAATACACCGCAAGAAGGGCAGACTCGGAGGCTATACCATAGGTATGTGCGGAGACCTCAAATTCGGCAGGACAGTACATTCCCTGATAAACGCTCTTCTCAGATATGATGATATTAAATATGTCATGATCTCGCCTGAAGAGCTGGAGCTTCCGGATTACATCAAGGAGACTCTTGACGAGGCAGGCGTTGAATGGAAAGAAGTAAGATCACTTGATGAGGCCATCCCTGAACTGGACATACTGTATATGACAAGAGTTCAGAGGGAGAGATTCTTCAATGAAGAGGACTATATCAGGCTGAAGGACAGCTTCATCCTGAGACGTGAAATGCTCGACCCGGCCAAGGAGGACCTCGCCATCCTGCATCCGCTTCCTAGAGTAAACGAGATAGCCAAGGATGTCGATGATGACCCGAGAGCATGCTATTTCTATCAGGCTCTGATGGGAAAATACATAAGAATGGCACTTATACTGTATCTGCTGGGGCTGAAATAGGAGGTAGGAAATGAATATTGATGGTGTGAACACAGGATATGTCATAGATCACATCAAGGCCGGCACAGGTCTTGAGATATATAATTTCCTCAGGCTCGACAAGGCAGACTGCACCGTAGCGATCATCCAGAGAGTCGAAAGCACGAAATACGGATTCAAGGATATCATCAAGATAGACGGTGACATTCCTATCGACTGCAACACCCTGGGATATATGGATGAGAACATCACAGTCAACAGGATCAAGGACAGGAAGCTCCTGGAGAAGATCCATCTCGAACTGCCTGAAGTACTGACAAATGTCATCAGGTGCCGCAACCCTAGATGCATCACATCGGTGGAAGAGGGAATAGAGCACAGATTCAGACTGGCAGACAGGGAGACAAGAAAATACAGATGCGTATACTGCGATACCCTGCATACTGACTTTCAGTAAATGGTTTTCGCATATACGATCAATCAGAAAAGCTGCTCCGGGAGTGCTCGTTTGTTCCCGGAGCTTTATGTTCTGCGATGACATGACTTTCTGTCATTGACAGACTGGAATATACTATAGATAGATGCCGGCAGGTCCGGTATCCGCATTTCAGAACCAAGGAAAGGAATATATAAAATAAATGAGCTGGTATGATGAAGCTGTTTTCTATCACATATATCCGCTGGGACTGTCCGGAGCGCCGGTGCAGAATGACTACGGTGAACCGGTACACAGACTTGCATCGCTGATCCCGTGGATAGAGCATATAAGAGAGACGGGGTGCAATGCCCTGTATATAGGACCGCTTTTCCAGTCCGTAGGACACGGATATGAAACGACCGATTACCGTACTGTAGACTCAAGACTCGGCACTAATGAGGATCTGAAGGAGTATGTCAGGATATGCCATGAGAACGGCATCAGGGTGATCCTTGACGGAGTGTTCAATCACACAGGAAGAGACTTCTTCGCGTTCAGAGACCTGCAGGAGAACAGGGAAAACTCACGTTTCAGAGACTGGTACTGCAATGTAAACTTCTGCGGAGACAATGAGTACGGTGACGGGTTCTCATACGACAACTGGGGCGGATATAATTTACTTGTCAAGCTGAATCAGCGCAATCCGGAGGTACGTGATTACATCCTTGATACCGTCAGATTCTGGGTCAGCGAGTTCGATATAGACGGTCTGCGCCTTGATGCTGCTGATGTTCTGGACTTTGACTTCATGAAAGCTCTGCGAGGGCTCGCAGACTCGGTCAAAGAGGATTTCTGGCTGATGGGTGAGGTCATCCACGGTGAGTATTCAAGATGGGCGAATGACAATACGCTTCATTCGGTAACGAACTACCATCTTCACAAGGCTCTGTACAGCGCCCACAACGACCACAACTACTTTGAGATCGCACACACTGTAAAGCGTCAGGAGGACATGGGTCTCCGCGGCCTCAGGCTGTATAACTTCGTCGACAACCACGATGTTGAGAGGATATGGACAAGGCTCAGGGATAAGAGACACTTCACGCCGGTACACATCCTGCTCTATACACTGCCGGGTATTCCGTCAGTCTATTACGGTTCCGAATACGGCATAGAGGGAAGAAAAGAGCGGGGTTCTGATGCATCTCTCAGACCGGAACTCCATCTTGAACAGCTGGAGGATAACGCCTGCTATGAGCTTGTCAGGGCGCTTGGAAAGATACATCAGGAGGAGAAAGCTCTGATATACGGCGACTACAGGGAGCTGCAGCTGACGACGACACAGTACGCATTCGCGAGAGGTGATGTTTTGGTCTGTGTCAATAACAGCGACAGCGATGCGTACTTTGACCTGCCTGGAGAAGGCAGCTACAGAGGAGCGCTTCTCGGCGGAAGAGCAACTGCTGAGAACGGGAGACTGAACATCAGCATAGCCGGATGCTCAGGTGAAATATGGATACCGGAGACCAGAAGCACTGACTATACGCCGCTGAAGGAGACCGTAAAGAATGAAACAATCAAGCCGGATGAAGCTGCAGTCCAGCAGGATGCTTCTCATCATGACCCTCAGAGAGCGGCTGATCCATCGAAACATTATGAAGAGATGACAGTGGAGGAGCTTCAGGCTGAGATACTCGCGAAAATGGCTGCAAACGGGCCTGTGACCGACAGGATGAAGCAGGATGTTACAGATAACGTATACAGAGACTCACTCCTGAACTGGGTCAGGAGCTTCAACAGATAATTTAAGTTTGCCGTGGGAATAATCAGTGTCGATGTGGAGAAAGATTTTGCGGATTGACCGATTATTTGGTGTTTTAAAAGAAAAACAACGGAAAAATTGTTGATTTTAACAAAAATATAGAGTAATATCTCGTTAATTTATTGAAAGCAACAAAACGTTTTCAGAGAAAGGCAAGACGATGAGTCACAGAAAGTCACTCGCAGCAGAATATTATTACTACTACCGCAGGCCGGTAGCTGTTTTGCTGTGAGTATCATGTGAGATCATATCAAGCCGATATAATCGCCGGATGTGCCCTGCAGCAGACAGCTGCGGGGCTTTTTTGTTATCAGAAAACCCCGCGTTAGACGCGGGGTTCCGTGAACGCTATGCGTTTGACCAGAAATCCTCCAAACCTTAGAATGTCAATGCGGTCT
>OMZI01000057.1 GCA_900315485.1 uncultured Eubacteriales bacterium
TTGGCAGACCCGTTTACGCGTTGTACGCGTCACGCGAGGAGTGTAAGGGCTATGCCCGTAAAAACAACAACCCCGCGTTTGACGCGGGGATGGTTTTTTTTTAGTGAGACCGGGATCAGTAAATGAGTATCGGTGTGCCCGGCTCCAGGATCTCATACAGCTGAGCGGCTGAAGAAGGAGGCATATTGACACATCCGTGTGATCCGGCTCCCTGATAAATATTGCCGCCGAACTCGCTTCTCCACGAAGCATCATGGAGTCCGTAGCTGGAGCCTATGAATGCCATCCAGTAACTTACGAATGATTCGTATTCATCGCCGTTGTCTTCGGTGCCCTTCAGTGTCTGGTTTCTCGACTTGTAGATAAGGCGGTATGTGCCTTTCGGAGTGCTGTGATTTCCCGCGTTTCCTGTTACTACAGGACAGTCCATTTTGACCTTACCGTCGACGAAATATGTAAGATGCTGCTTGGATATGCTTACGTAGACATAGGTGCCCAGAGCGCCGTATTCAGGCTTCTGGACCTTGACATAAGCCTCGGCAGTGGCTTTGTTCCCGCTGGAGTCTGTGGCAACTGCCGTGATCTTGTAATTGCCTGCCTTGTCGAAGTCAAGATCGGGTTTCTGAAGTTCGACTTTGACCTCGCCGCTGTTATCCTCGGCAGCGAACATGTTGTTTATCTTCTCATCTTCAATAGGAAGACCGGCAAAAGTACCTACGTTCTCTGCCCTGGTAAAGACAGGCGGCACCTTGTCTGTGATCGTGAAGGAATACTGCCGGTACTGGTGGCCGCAGTATTTTATGGTCAGCTTGTGATCGCCCGGCATAGCCATGCCGGCTTCGCGGATGTCGACTCCGTCAAGCAGGAGCTCGGTGTTGTCGAGGACGAATGCCTTGTCTTCTTCTGACATCTCGGACAGATCGACATATTCAGCTATATCAGGGGATATAGGCTCTCCGAGCTCGAGTGTGAAGCTTGAGTATGAATACTTAGGGTTGACCGGAAGATAAGGCTTACATGAAGTAAGCATCAGACACATGGCTGATGCTGTGAGAAGTATGAGTAATTCAGTTATAAGTCTTCTTCTTGATCTCAAGTCGGGAACCTTCCGGTAAATATATGTAATGAAAAAGCGGACCTATGCGGTCCGCTTTGCTGTCTGCAATGCTTCAGCCTTTTGCCATAAAACATGACCGCTGAAAACATTATAGTACATTTTGTCAGAAAAATGTATATTACGGCGTAAAACTTACTTTACTTCCCGGAAGCGGTAAGTGCAGCATCGTTGATCCTGTAAGCACCCTTGCTGCTTCTGAGGAAGAAGAGTGCTCCGATGAGGAGTACGACACCTACGATCAGAGGAATGACCGGGCTGCTTGTGAATCCTGCGATCACATAGGAGATCGTGGATACAGCAGCTACTGTTGTAGCATATGGCAGCTGAGTCGAAACGTGTGATACGTGGTTGCAGTTAGCTCCTGCGGAAGCCATGATAGTTGTATCTGAAATAGGTGAGCAGTGGTCGCCGTATACAGCACCTGCCATGCAGGCTGCGATGATCGGTGTTGCAAGCTCAGGGTGAGACTCGGTGATAGCAAGTCCGAGCGGGATCAGGATGCCGAATGTTCCCCAGCTTGTTCCGGAAGCGAATGCCAGCACGCATGCGATGAGGAAGAGTGCTGCCGGGATGATGCCTACTGCAGCTCCCTGCATTCCTTCTACGAGGCCGCTTACGTAATCAGCAAGTCCGAGGCTGTCTGTCATAGCCTTGAGTGACCATGCGAGAGTCAGGACGAGGATAGGCGATACCATTGCCTGCATTCCTTCAGGGATGCATCCCATGCAGTCCTTGAAGCTGATCGTGCGTCTGCACAGATAGTAAACGATAATGATAACGAGTGCGATGAGACCTCCCATTGAAAGACCTACTGAAGCGTCTGAAGCGGAGAATGCTTCAACAAAGCCTGTTCCTTCGAAGAATCCGCCTGTATAAATCATTCCGAGTACGCAGCTTACTACGAGCACGAGTACAGGGAATACCAGATCCATTACGACACCCTTGTCGCTTCCGAGCTCTGCAGCATCTGCAGCCTTGGAGTTTGCATCCTCAACTGTGAACAGGTCTCCGTTCTCAACTGCGTTCATCTCGAACTTTGACATTGTTGCATAGTCGAACTTCATGAAGATGAGTGCAAACATCATGACGAGTGTGAACAGTGCGTAGAAGTTGTAAGGGATGCATCTGATAAACAGTGAGATGCCTTCTCCTTCGCCTGCGAAGCTCGATACTGCAGCCGCCCATGAAGATACAGGGGCGATGATGCAGACAGGAGCAGCAGTTGCGTCGATGATGTATGCGAGCTTTGCTCTGGACACTCTGAACTCATCTGTGACAGGCTTCATTACCGAACCTACTGTCAGGCAGTTGAAGTAGTCGTCTACGAAGATGATGATTCCGAGAATGACGGTAGCGACCTCAGCAGCTACACGGGATTTTACTTTCTTGAGAGCCCAGCCTCCGAATGCCTTGGAACCTCCGGAAAGGTTCATGAGAGCAACGATGATGCCGAGAACTACAAGGAAGATGAGGATACCGACGTTCCATGAGTCAGACAGGGAAGCGATAAGTCCGTCCTGGAGGATGTGATTGACGATACCGTCAAAATCAGCTCCGGCATAGAGGACAGCTCCTGTCAGCACTCCGAGGAACAGCGAGCTGTATACTTCCTTGGTTACGAGTGCCAGTACGATAGCGATGAGCGGCGGGAGTGCTGCCCATGCAGTTGCGTATAAAGCAGGTACATAATCCATAAAATTACCTCCGATTCATATAATACCCTGCGCGGTCCCGGGGGACCGTTCTAAATAAAAAATCCATGAATAACGCTTGAAACGTGCCATGGATCAGATAATCTATTTCATCCTTATACCATGATAGCGCTCCACTTGCGTGACAGTACGCCGCATCTTATTACGGCGTCCCAGAATGCCGGACCGGGAAGTCCATGCACTCTTCGGCGGATCATCCTTTCGGCATCTGCATTCCCATGCGTCTTGTGAAGCCTACTTATAATCTCCGCAACCTCTATCGGGTCAGGTGTTATTCAGTTGGACATGCGGCGTCAGGCTCAAGGCCTTCTGCCATATAACTTTTCAAATAATAAGGTTAATCAGGATTTAAGTCAAGGCAATATTGTGTAAAAATACAAAATCCTTCATTAGTATTACTAAAAATGCATCTCTCAGGGAAATAATTCAGCAGTATACGTTTTGTATGATGCCTAATGTTCGGATTGAAAAAGATAGTACTTGGTACATTGCTGTGATGATATAATTACACAGGACAACCATAAGGGACAGGGATAAACAGACCTGGGAGGGGAACTAAAATGAATTTCAGCCAGTCGGAAACGGATTTCATAAAGGATGCAGAGGCATATGTGCCAATAGACGAAAGTCTGAAGCCTGTAATTGAGTCTGAAGATGAACTCATGAAGCTGCTTGAGGAGAGAAGGGCGGCTGCCGCAGTTTCGGGCGGGATGCCTGATTTCATGCACACCAAATTCATCGGACTCGATCTTGCAGGATGGGATATGACAGACCTCAACCTCAGACGCACTACGTTCGACGGATGCAATCTGAACGGAACTGACTTCAGCGGGTCAGACATGGATCATGTTGCCTTCTATAATAATGATCTCCGCAACATGAAACTCTGCGGCTGCAAGGCAAGGGGCTGCAGCTTCAGATTCCAGGACATGACAGGCATCGATCTCTCAGGAGCCAACATATACGCTTCGGTGCTTGAGGATGCGATCAATCAGGACAAGGTCATCATTGATGACGATACCCAGTGGTACAGGATGCGCTGCCCTGAATACGGCAAGCCGTTCATTGCATGGAAGTGCTGCACCGATCTCCGTGTCGTCATGATGCTGGTGCCTGCTGATGCCAAGCGCTGTATGGCTACAATGGAGACAGGCCGCGTATCCAAAGTGAAAGTTCTCAAGATCACGAGTATCGACGAGAGTGAGAACTACACATGGGCACAGTCCACGGTAGATGCCGATTTCTACTACGAAGTCGGAAAATGGCTCGAGCCTGCCAACGGATTCCAGGAGGACAGATGGAAGGATTCATCCCCGGGCATCCACTTTTTCCTCGATAGAGAACAGTGTGTTGCCTACCAGTCGAAGTAATAAACACAGTCTCTACATATGGTAGAATAACCGCATCAAAAGTAACCGCCCGTTCACCGTGAATGGGCGGTTTTTTGGGTATGACGGGCATGCCGTCAATCTGTGGTGAAAGTCCACAAGGGGCGTAGCCAACGACGAACCCCATAGCGACTCCCAAGGTTCAAATCGTGAGATTTGGGCGAGAAGAAGGGATAGCGAAATCGTAGCCTGACGAAC
>OMZI01000055.1 GCA_900315485.1 uncultured Eubacteriales bacterium
CATGACCAAGACGAAAGTCACAAGACCGAGCAACCTCAAATACCTCGGCTTCGGATTCTGGAAAGACAGCAAAGATGGGCAATGGAAGGCAAGACCTCACCAAGACTCGGTGGCAAGATTCAAGCGCAAACTCAAGAACCTCACCGATAGAAGTTGGTCAATCAGCATGGATGACAGAATCAAGAAGCTCAACGCAGTCATCCGTGGATGGATAAACTACTACAGGATGGGTAACATGAAGGGCGCACTCACAAGAATCGACGAGCATCTGAGGACACGCATGAGGATAGTCATATGGAAACAGTGGAAGAAGAGTGAGAAGCGATATTGGGGATTGCGGAAACTCGGAGCACCCGAGTGGATGGCAAAGAAGTCCGTAGGATTCGGCGACCACTACCAAGCAGTAGCCAAGACCACAGGACTGCACCTCATCAGCAAAGAAATCCTCGCAAGGCGAGGACTTCTCAGCTGTGTAGATTACTACTTATTGGGTCGAACCGCCGTATGCCGAACGGCACGTACGGTGGTGTGAAAGGGGCTACGAGTTAGCCCCTATTCGATGCTTTAACGGGCCTTGCGACACACAAATAACACTTACTTTGCATTGAATCAGAAACAAGTTAGTAGTATAATTAACACGCTAATAAGATAATGTAATCCCCTAATTACGTGGCGCTTCGAGATCTGTCCTGATTTCCCTGCAGATGGCACTCTGTGCCGGCTCACAGCAGATTAGGATAGAGCGAGAGGCGTTTTGTTATGGGGAAATGATGGCGTAAGGGCATTAAACATTATTGTATTGTAAGGGAGGTAATGATTTATGAAAGTAATCATGTCCGGTAACGAAGCTATCGCCCGCGGTGCATATGAAGGCGGCGCAAGATTTGCTTCGGCATATCCGGGAACACCTAGTACAGAGATCCTCGAGAACATGCCTCAGTACGGCGAAGCCGTATATTCAGAGTGGGCACCTAACGAGAAGGTCGCTACAGAGGCTGCTATCGGAGCTTCCATCGCAGGCGTAAGATCATTCTGTGCTATGAAGCACGTTGGTATGAACGTAGCTGCAGACCCTATCTACACATTCGCTTACACCGGAGTTACCGGCGGATTCGTAATGGTAGTAGCAGACGATCCGGGACAGCACAGTTCACAGAACGAGCAGGACAACAGGAACCAGGCCAAGGCAGCAAGACTTCTCATGCTGGAGCCGTCTGATTCCCAGGAGGCTCATGACTTCATGAAGAAGGCATTCGCTCTGTCTGAGAAGATGGATATGCCTGTACTCATGCACGTTACTACAAGAGTCTGCCACTCCAAGGGCATCGTTGAACTGGGCGACAGAGTCGAGGCTGAAGTTCCTGACTATGAACCTAAGATCAGGAAGTATGTAACAGCACCTGCTAATGCCAAGGTCCTCAGAAAGACCCTCGAAGAGAGAGTTGAGGCTGCAAGAGCATTTGCTAATGACTGCGAGTTCAACAGAGTCGAGATGCATGACACCAAGATCGGTGTTGTAACATCCGGCGTTTCATATCAGTATGCAAGAGAGACATTCGGTGACAACGCTTCCTACCTGAAGCTGGGTCTCACATTCCCTCTGCCATATGACCTTATGAAGGACTTCTGCAGCAAGGTAGACAAGGTCTACGTTGTTGAAGAGATGGATCCATATCTTGAAGAACACCTCAAGATGCTCGGCATCGAGTGCCTCGGCAAGGATGTCATTCCTCACTATGACGAGCTGAATACAGATATCGTCCGCAAGGCATTCCTCGGAGTAGAGCCTGAGACTTACACATCAGACATGCAGACAGTCGTAAGACCTCCTGCACTCTGCGCTGGCTGCCCTCACAGAGGACTGTTCTACTGCCTCTCCAAGAGAGAGAAGAAGGATCATATCATGATCACAGGAGATATCGGATGCTACACACTCGGTATGGCTGCTCCTCTTAACGCACTGCACTCCTGCATCTGCATGGGCGCATCCATCTCACAGGGACATGGTGCAAGCATCGCTCTGAGAGATGCAGGCAAGAGCACCAAGGTCGTATCCGTAATCGGAGACTCCACATTCTTCCACACAGGTGTCAACTCCCTGATGGATGCTGTTTACAACAGCGGCAGCAACCTGTCGATCATCCTGGACAACAGAATCACAGGAATGACAGGACATCAGCAGAACCCTGGTACAGGATACACTCTCATGGGCAAGGAAGCTCCTGAGGTAGATATCCCTGCACTCTGCAAGGCTATCGGTGTCAAGGAAGAGAACATCAAGACCGTCAACCCTAACCACCTCGATGAGGTCGAAGCTGCACTCGACGAGCTGCTCGGCAAGGATGAGCCTACAGTACTCATCACAAGATGGCCGTGCGTACTGAAGAAGTTCAGCCAGCAGGATCTCGATGAGTTCCCGACTCTGCACAAGACACAGTGCAAGATCGATCAGGACAAGTGCAAGAACTGCAAGATGTGCGTAAAGACAGGATGCCCTGCACTGATCTCCACTAAGGAGAAGGTAGTTATTGACTACACAAGCTGCAACGGCTGCACAGTCTGCAAGCAGGTTTGCCCATTCAAGGCTATTGAGGAGGTGACAAGATAATGAGTGAAGTAAAGAATATCCTCCTGGTAGGAGTAGGCGGACAGGGAACTATCCTCGCAAGTAAGATTCTGACCAGCGCTCTGATGAAGGCTGGCTATGACGTAAAGATGAGTGAGATCCACGGAATGTCCCAGAGAGGCGGTTCTGTATCCACACAGGTAAGATATGGTGACAAGGTATATTCACCGATCGTTGGCAAGGGATCAGCTGACGTTATCGTTGCATTCGAAGAGATGGAAGCACTGAGATGGCTCGACCACCTCAAGATCGGCGGCAAGATGGTAATCAATGATTATCAGATCCAGCCTGTACCTGTTAACCTCGGCACAGCTGAGTATCCTGAGGGAATCATCGACCACCTCAAGGATAAGGTAGACGTTCTGTCCTTCAAGGCTGCAGACGTAGCTACAGAACTCGGCAACCCTAAGGCAATGAACATCGTTCTTCTCGGAGCACTCGTTAAGGCTATGGGCGGACTCGATGAGATCGACTGGGATGCAGAGATCGAGGCTAACGTAAAGCCTAAGTTCGTAGAACTCAACAAGAAGGCATTCCGCGCAGGATACAACCTGTAATCAATGCACTTAACTGCATGGTGATCATGCAGTACACTGCCGGACGGAAACCCCGTCCGGCAGTTTTTTCTTATTCAGACCTGAAAGCCCGGATTGTGGTACAATTCATGCATAGAGATGAGTAAAGTATTCATATTATATAAGGAAGGGAAAAATGAAGACTGTATATCTGGCAGGAGGATGCTTCTGGGGATTGCAGAAGTTCCTTGATCAGTTTGAGGGAATAGAAGAAACGGAGGTCGGATACGCCAACGGGCCGGATGGGGGCAAAGCGCCTTCGTATGAAGATGTGTGCCGCAGCAGCGGACATGCTGAGACGGTGCGTGTCTGTTACGATGAAGAGGTGATGCCGCTTGACGCACTGCTGGACAGATACTTTATGGTCATAGACCCGCTGTCTGTCAATAAGCAGGGCAACGACCGGGGCATCCAGTACCGCACGGGCATATACTGGACAGATCCTGACATGGAGCAGGAGATAAGAGACTACTGCGGCGGCGTTTCAGAACGGCTCGGAGCGCAGATAGCTGTGGAGACAGAACCGCTCCGCAATTTCTTCCCGGCGGAGGAGTATCATCAGAAGTATCTCGACAAGAATCCGCACGGCTACTGTCACATTCCGGCAGGCTATATGCACATAGCTGAAAAAGCGTGACGTGGTTTTGCCCGCCTTGCAACGTTGTGGCAGGCATGGTAGTATTAAACGGATTTGAATTCCGGAGGATATATATAATGAGAACATTGATGCTGATCGCCAGTGTGGCGATGATAGGTTCAGGGGTATTCTGCGTAGCCAACGGCAGCGCTGCATTCCTGACAGTAGCTTTTATAATAGGAATAGTTTATCTGCTGATGGGCGCTACCGAGATCCTGGTTGGTCTGCGCGCTGACTTCGATGTATCGGAGAAGGCTGTAAGCATCACCAAGGACGGCATACTGATGCTTATCTTCGGAGCTGTAATCATAACAGGGCAGGTAACAGACGATACGGCAGCAAGGATACTGATAGCAGCATGGCTCGTTATCGAGGGCGTGCTGGCATTCTCGTCCGACAGGATCGATCTCATGCACATCACATCCGAAGAGAGAGTGGAATTCGGATTGAACGCTGTCATGCTCCTATTCGGCCTGTACATGTTCTTCAATAATGTGCTGTTCGGCGCACCGGCTACATTCCTTATAGGTGCAGGCCTGATCATACTCGGACTCAGACGCTTCATGCAGTCCTTCGTTATTGAGTACACACGCCCTGGATTCATCACAGGTAATGAGGAAAAGCTCCAGGAGGCACTGGAAGAAGAGAAGAGAGCTCTCGCCAAGGCCAAGGAAGGCATCAGGGAGCAGAAGAACGCGCAGAGAAGGGTCCAGAAGATCCGTGACGATATCGAGGCTGAGAGAGACGTCATGAACAGCGCTGCTATAAGGAGAGCAGAGCGCGAACTGGAGAGGGAAGAGGAGAACTGATAAGCCCGGATAAAAGGGTAAAAAAGTACGCATTTTTCAATGCTTTCAGCCGTTCCTGTTGTATCTGCAGGAAAACAAAAATATATTGAAAAAACCGCTTGACATCTCTGAAAAAAGGAGTAATATAAGCGAGTGCTCAGGAACACGGGCGCTGCGAACACAGCCCCGTTTTTTATCGGCACAGCGTAAATCCGAACGTATAGAGCTTGAAAACAGCGCATCATTCAGATTTCGCTTCACAACTCAAAATCACGACAAACTTTTTTAAAAAAGTTTTAAAAAAGTGTTGACAAGAGCTTGTGGGTTGTGTATACTAATGAAGCTGTCGCTGAGAGCGACGGCGGAACCTTGAAAACTTCATAGTGCAGAACAGGTCTTAAATGAAGGAACTACATGTAGTTCCAAAATGAAAGATCTAGTACAAAATAGAGACAAGCAAGTATGAACTTGTAAGTCCCTGTACAATTCTAGACACAAACAATAATTGCGCGAAAGCGTATCCG
>OMZI01000054.1 GCA_900315485.1 uncultured Eubacteriales bacterium
CGTAGTCTTTGCGGAATACGAAGGCTGTGAGCCTCTGGTTGTCGTCGATGATAGGAAGCTGGTTTACTTTGTTGTCCCAGATAAGATCGTTTGCTTCGGAGAGTGTGATGCCCTCTTTGCCGTATACCATCTTGTCAAATGGTGTCATGAACTCAGATACCGGAGTATCCACGCTCATTCTGGAAATACGATAGTCCTTGCTTGTAACGATACCAAGAAGTTTTCCCTCTGCTGTGCCATCCTCGGTGATAGCTATAGTGGAATGTCCCTTTTCCTCTTTGAGATCGAGAACATCCTGGAGAGTATCTGTAGGCTTGAGATTGGAGTCGCTTGGTACAAAACCGGCTTTATAGCTCTTTGCTTTTCTTACCATCTCGGCCTGGCTCTCGATGGACTGGGATCCGAAGATGAATGAGATGCCGCCTTCCTTGGCGAGCGCTACTGCCATATTGTTATCCGATACAGCCTGCATTACTGCGGATGTCAGTGGGATATTCATGGATAGTGCCGGTTCTTCGCCCTTTTTGAATTTGACTACCGGAGTCCTGAGCGAAACGTTGTCTGGACGTGCCTCAGAGCTGGAGTAGCCCGGGATAAGCAGATATTCGTTAAAAGTCCTTGATGGTTCCTTGAGTACAGTCGCCATTATTCACCTCTTTCTGATACTTTATATGGTTATAAGCGAGAGTTAAATATTCTTAACTATTTTACTTTTTCGATAACTTTTTCCTACTATAGCACCATTATGTGATGAATTAAAGGTATTTTTGTAAGTTAGACATATCTAATTGTATTGGCAATTAGAGCCTGTCTCATGAAGGAGTTATATGGTTTCGTCCTTTACGGGGCGGTTTAAACCGGTTCGCCTGTCAAGGACTATTTTCAGACAGATATGGAGTTTCGATCGACAGATCGGGACTTATGTCAGACAGAACAGGACTTCGTGCAGACAGGGATGGAATCCATGCAGACAGACCAGGACACAGAGTCAGACAGAACGGGACTTTATGCAGACAATCAGGGACTTTATGCAGACAATCAGGGACTTCGCGCAGACAAACGCGGACTCCTAATAGACAGAATCCCTCATAGCCCTTGAAATGACAGGGATCGTAGCAGCTGGGCTGTGGGAACTGTTGAAAACCGACACTAAAAGAAGGGCTGTGGGCAAGTGTGTGGAAAGGATGTTGGCTAAACTGGTTCCGTTGTCAACGTGCTTTCCATACACTTGTCCATGGCTCCTCGTCGGTTTTCAATAGTTTCCATGGCCCGTACTCAGGCTACATATTTATGGTTCGGTCTGCCGTAGATCCAGCCGTTATCTTCGTGGAATCGTCTTAGCGGATCATTGTCATAGAGACCCGCCATCTCATGCCTGTAGTCAAGCTCCGGATATTTCGACCAGTTCTCCGACTGCTTAAGTTCCCGAAGCTGCTCATTCGTAAGCGTTCTCATGAACTTCTCTGCCTCTCCGATGTGGATAAGTAGATTTTTGAGATCGTCTATCATCTTCTGTGCCTCGACGATCTCATTTCTGTTCTTTTCGATCCATGCCTTTGCTTCCGTCTGTACCCCTTCGTATCTGCCGATCAGCCTGAGCACAAGTGCTTTATCGGTGGTTACCCGACCATATGCACTGCCATGTATCTCACCGTCATCACGACGAGCTTTGTTAACAGCCCGACGTTCTCTCCTTTTGGCTTCCTTCGCCGCAGCATGCTCCATACGCTGTTTTACCAGTTCAGATACCGTCAGCATCTCATCCGGCTTCACGCCGTAATAGTCATCGCATGGATATATGCCTGTCGTTACATATATGTAGTATTCAGCCGGAGTAAGCCCCGCCAGCTCGTATCTGTAGTGCTCATTGTTGTATGCATCTATGTAGTTCATGACAAGCTTTGCTGCATTCTCGTATGTGGTACAGAGTGCCACCAGATCATTGATCCTTGTCTTCATGCTGCCGAAAAAGGATTCCATCGGCGCATTGTCCTGGCTGTTGCCCCTTCTCGAGCATGACTGCACGAATCCGTCATCCGTAAGTATCTGCCTGAATGTGGTAGAGAGGTACTGCGATCCCTGGTCGTGATGGATCAGAACGCCGGGCTCATGGAGCTCCGAGCCGTGTTTTTTCATCATGCAATCATAGGCTTCTTTCACAAGAGCAGTGTCCATATTCTGACTGACGGCAGCGCCGAGTACTTCCGTTGTATATGCATCCTTGAATACACAGAGATAAAACAATTCTCTGAGAAGTCCGAAGTAGAGATATGTGATGTCGGTGAGCACCACCTGCCTCGGCTTCACCTTGAAATTCTGTTTCACCTGATCCTTAGGCGCCGTCGTCTCATGATCATGCGTCGCTCTGTTCTTGTACGCATCCTTTTTAGGCTTATTGGCCACAAGGTTCATCCTGTTCATTATCCTTCGGCACTTTTTAACTGAGATAGAGATGTTGTAGTCTCTCCACAGAAATGTCCTGAATGTACGCTTCCCCGGCACATAACACAGCTTCTTAACGATCTCCCGGAACAGCTTCATAAGCTCCTGTTCCTCGAGTTCATCGGCGGCTTTCTTTGCAGCGAGCTTCTCCCGCTTGTTTTTCCATGCATAATAGCCCGAGCGGGAGACGCCGAAGATACGGCACGCCTGCTTCACTTTGTAGTCAAGCCCCTTCTCATCCTGATGGCTGAGAAATGTATCCAGCATCAGGAAGCGGTCCGCCGTTACCGTTTGGCTTTCGATGATGTAAGTATGTCCGCCAATACTGATCGTGTTTTTTTTTGCGCTTCTACGAGCTCTTCAAGGTAATAGTTCCGCGCCTGAAGATATGCGATCAGCTCCTCTTTTGAAAGATCCGCCAGCTTCATCATCTCCTCCGGTGGGATCGAGCCGTCATAGCTGGATGGATCCACTGTGTATAACTTGTTGGCCGCTGCTTTTTCTCTGGCCCGTTTTGCCGCCTGGTACGCTTTCTCTACGCCGGTCACCTTGGTGTCGAACCCTAGCGATTCGTATGCCTCCACAGAACCCATGCCGGATTCCAGCTTCTTGTACATTGCCACATAGAAGTCATGGGAATATGCAAGCCTGCCGTTTCCGGGCAAGTCCGTGATCATCCCCATATCCAGCGCCTTGTAATATGCTTCATCAGGCATCTCAAGTCCGCCTGCGAATTTCGGCTCATCCGTGATGTAGTCCAGATCATCATACCTGTACATACCGCTTTTTACTTTATCTGCCATTTTCGTCTCCCATCTCTACACACCGAGCGTCTTTGCTCTCTCAATCGCTTTCTTTTCCGCGTTTTTCTTCATATTAGCATATTTAGCCTGCTCCGCTTCCATATATGCTTCGAATTCTTCATCGGTCATGGCTTCCATATATGCCTCATATTCAATCGGGGTCATCCTGCAGCGATTCCACTGATGACGCTCGTGGTTGTAGTAGTATGCGTACTCATCCAGCATCATCTGCAGTTCTTCGAAGGTCTCACATTCCTCATAGTGGCATTCATCCTTGAAGTGCCCGAAGAAGCTTTCCTGCGGTGCATTGTCCCAGCAATTGCCGCGTTTGGACATCGACTGTACCATGCCCATTTCCGCAACTTTTGCCTGAAATTCATCTATCAGATACAAGATGCCCTGATCAGAATGAAACAATGCGCCGATCATGGTCGGGTGGTCGGACAGCCTATCGAGCGTCTCCATCGCAAGCTCCACATCATTGTTCTCGCTTGCATTGAACGCCAGCAGCTTACCGGTCACCGGATCGATGCACGATGAGCCATAGGCTCTGTTCTTTCCACCATCATCATTATGCCCGTAGTCGAGATAGGTAACATCGGTCAGTCTGACCTCATTCGGGCGATGCAGTCTGAATTCCCGCTTCAGAAGATTCGTCTTTGTATTCCTTTCATGAAATTCCCGTGCTCTCTGCCGGGCAGGATTCTCCCCGCGCACCTTCGTCTTTATCCCGGCATTACGAAGCAGCCTCCGTATCTTGCTGATCGCAAACTGTTCGCCTGTTATGTCCGGCATCATCATATATATCTGCCTGAGTCCTTTCTCAAATCCCTTGTAGTCGACGACTTTCATAACTACTGCAAGGTCTCTTTCATCCCGTTCTTTCCGAAGTTCTCCGGCCATGCCATAGCCACTGCAGTTCAGCGCTTTGTAGTATGTCGTCTTGGATATGCCTGCCTTTTTTAATATCTCCCTCATACTGTAGCCGTATGGATAATTCAGCGATGTCGGGTATTCTGACAACTGCTTGCACAAGAGCTTTTTACTGCCCGGACTTATCCCAACCGAGGCTTTCTTTATCTCTTCAAACAGTTCGTCAGTATACTTCACAAGAGCGTTCATGCGATTCGACTGGATCCTCACGGACTGATCGTTACCCGGAATAGCGAATGAGCCTATTTTCTTCCATATTACAAGTTCGTTCCTGATCTGCGAAATATTAGCTGCACTAAGAAGCACCGGGTCTATTTCATATATCCTAAGGATGTCCGCTGTCGGAAGATCCCGGAGTACTGATGCTTCATTGAAGAACATATCTGTCATAATGATCCTCTTCGATCCTGTCACTTCCTTGACATATGGATGGAGACTGTATATATATGCATCAGCGTTGTTGGGCTCAGTCTCTTTATTTGTCCCGACCGCGTCCTTTTGCATCTCTGCTTCTGCTTTGGCTGCACGCTGCTCCCGCTGCCGTATCGTCTGCTTCAAGGCAGACATTCTCTGTGATCCTACTATCTTAGGCGAAAGACCAAGCTTTATTATCCCTTCTTCGAAGGATTGACGGGGGTATGCCTCAAGCAATTCCTTCTTGACCTCCGGATCCCAGCTTAATGAATTGCCTCTCGGCTGAAATATGCCGCTTGCTGCCAGTGCTACATCTGCTGCATGATCCTTCACATTATTGATGCTTGTCGCATAATTGTTCTTCCGAAAATCCCACAGCAAAGCAGATAAATACTCATCTCCGAGAATTTTATCCAGACTGATTCTGTTCAATTCAGCTCTGACCGCATCAACGGATCTGTCTTTTTTCCATACTTCAAACAATATCCTGAACGATGAGCTCATCAGCACTGCCGTCCTCTCGCAAACTATACTGACATGCGGATTTATCTTTAGTTTTTCTATCTGCTCCGAAGTAAACCTCATATCCACTTTCTCCTGTCTCATGCCACAAAAAAGGCACCCACGAGAGGTGCCAAATCTGTCTATGTGCTGTCCTCTCTATGGGTACCAGTTTA
>OMZI01000053.1 GCA_900315485.1 uncultured Eubacteriales bacterium
GCCAACTTCGATTGTCTCCTAAGCAATTTGTGGGTACTATATTATGAAAAGAATAGATAAAGACGCTTTCTATGAATTTATAAAGCAATATGATCCGGATAGTGAATATCATCTGGTCGGTGAGGTTGACTATAATCTATTGAGTGATGATAAGCCTTATGAGGGGATGAAATCTCACAGGGAGGCATTGCGTTGTGTCTTTGACTGGCTGGTGAAACAAAGTATAGAGGATAAAGAAAACGCCCGAATCATGTTTGGCGATCACGTTGCGGACCGACTGCGCCCTTTGGCTTATGACATCGATAAGGCGCAGCCATCACCACTGGCCCCGCCTGTGTTTTTCTACTGCCCGAATATTGTAAAGACTGATTATTATGGCAACGTCCGGTATGATGCCGAGTGGGTGCCGAACGACGAGAATTTTGGTACTACAGTTCCTTACTGGTATGCTTTGATGGAACCGGTACACGGCAGAAGAAATAAGCCTGAAGACTTCAAAAAAGTGAACGAAGTTCTGTTTCCAGACGGTACAGATGCGCTTGATATCTATGAGTGGACAACAGACTGGTCAGATTTTTTTGATGCCGGACATGAATGGTATGGAGCATGCTGCTGGACCGTCTATGATAAGTCATTAAACAGATATGTAGTAATGCTTGTATCGGCAACTGACTGACATGTGAATTTCATCCGTCATTCAGACTTGTCTGATGGGGACGTTTGTTATGACGAAATAATAAAGAAACAGTATAAGGCAAAATGATGCAGATATTGAGATATGGTAATACGAATACTTACTTCCTGAATGGAGAGCATGGCGGCCTCCTTATCGATACTGATTATGCAGGTACGCTGCCCGGGTTCTTCAGGGCAATAAAGTCTGCGGGTATATCTATCCGTGAGATTTCCTGTGTGATCGCAACGCACTACCATCCTGATCATATGGGGATTATAGGCGATCTGCAGAATCTGGGTGTCAGGCTCGTGATAGTTGACGTACAGCAGGATGCTGTACACTTCTCTGATGAAATATTTGCCAGAGAAAAGCATCTTGGTTACACACCAATTGATGAGAAGAATGCTGTCAGGATAAGCTGTGCAGAGAGCCGGGAATTCCTTCATGGCATCGGTATAAGCGGTGAGATAATCCATACTCCAAGTCACAGCAAAGACAGCATTTCGGTTGTTCTTGATGACGGCAATTGTTTTGCCGGCGATCTGGAGCCGGTTGAATATCTGGCTGCATATGAAAACAATCCGGCTCTTCAAAGGGACTGGGATCTTATAATGACTTAAGTCCCAAAACATATATATTATTCACACGTAAATGATAAAAACCTTGCTGACGATCAGCAAATCAGCAAAGGACTATGAATAAACCTGTCCGGGACGGAGATCTGATGAGGAGAAAAAAGATGAAAAAAATGTTGGCTGCTGTTTCGGCGGCTGTGATGGCTCTTTCATTTATATTATCAGGCTGCAGTGCTTCACATCACGAGACCCCTCAGGATGCGGTGGAACTACCGGACGCATCTGTGGGGGATGTCGTTGTATTCGGCGATATCAGGTGGTACGTTACAGCAAAAACAGAGACAGGCTGCACGCTTTTGACCGAAAAGCCAGTGATAAAGATGCCGTTTCGGAAAGCAGAGTATCAGGCAACCAATACATGGGACAAATCCACTTCACGAGCCTGGCTTAATGAGAAGTTCTACAACACTTTCACCGAAGAGGAAAAAGCACTGATAGCTAAGACGCACAACCTTAATCCTGCCAACAGTGAATACGGCACTCAGGGCGGAAGCGATACAGATGATTATATCTTTCTGCTAAGTGTGGATGAGGCAAATACGCTTGACAGCAAGGTGCTGAAATGCGGCTACTGGCATGAAATGGATAACCAGTGGTGGTGGCTTAGGTCACCGGGCGTGAATGACAGCTATGTGGCATATGTTGGTAACAACAGTGAAGGGAAAAACAGGATTGATTCCACCGGAGATGTTGCGGGTAATTACTACGGAGCCATCCGTCCTGCGCTGAATCTTAACTTTACAGATGATACTTTCCCGACAGGTTTAAACAGAACCCCTGCGGAGGTGGAGACCGAGCTGGCAGCGATATCCGGCTCGCAGATTGGTGATGTGGTGGCGTTCGGCAGATATACCTGGTATGTAACAGACAAAAAGGACTGTGTCTGCACGCTGCTTTGTCAGGGGCCGGTTGCAGAGATGCCATACAATGAAGACAAAACGGATGTCACCTGGGAGAACTGCACTCTGCGCAGATGGCTCAATGAGGATTTCTATAACAGCAAATTCTCTGACGGAGAGAAAGCTGCGATCATAACCTCACATAACACATTTATTGAAGATGATTCCCGCTACGAAATGGACTGCGGAAATGACACAGATGACAAAGTATATCTGTTCACATATTCCGAATCAAAAACCGTCAGCGACGATATCAGGAAATGCGGCGTCAACTGGTGGCTGAGATCGCCCGGAAAAGAGCAGGACACAGCAGTATATATACTTGGAGAATCAGCGGATCTGATGGGTAACGATGTCGATAACTCTCTTGCAGTCCGGCCTGTAATAAAGGTCAGGTACTCTAGAACGCAATGATCAGCAAAGAACTTGCCAGGGCTAGAGGATATGAAGAAAAACAGGCAGATCTCATTACAGACGAAATGAGGCCTGCTTATCATTTTTCGCCCCGGATCGGATGGCTCAACGACCCGAACGGGCTGTCTTATTATGGCGGGAAATATCACCTTTTCTATCAGTATCATCCATACAGCACCTACTGGGGTCCGATGCACTGGGGACATGCCGTCAGTGATGACCTTATCACCTGGGAGTACCTGCCCGCGGCACTTGCGCCGGACACCGGCTATGATTATTCGGGATGCTTCTCGGGATCGGCGGTCGCCATGGATGACGGCAGCCACATGCTAATGTACACCAGCTGCGGAGACAGCAGCGGCGATCCGACAGGCAAAGGCAGATGGATCCAGATGCAAAGCATCGCCATCAGAAAGCCGGGCGAGTCCGAGTATGCAAAATACGAAGGCAATCCGGTCATTTCTGAAAGCGACATCCCGGAAGGCGGAGATCCGTATGAATTCAGGGATCCGTATATGTGGCGCTGTGCAGACGGTTCATACAGAGTGCTTGTTGCGAACGGAAGGACTTCAGCAGAGGATGGAACGAGGCTGCTTCTGTTCAAAAGCGAAGACGGACTGCACTGGAGCGGCGGCAAAGTCCTGTTTGAGGATGAGCGCAGAATAGGCGTAATGTGGGAGTGCCCGAACTTCTTCCCGCTCGGAGGCAGGCACATACTGATGGCAAGCCCTATGGACATGCAGGCTGAAGAAGGGGAAGCTGTCGGATCGATCAGGTTTCCTCAGGGCAATAATGTGTGCTATATCACGGGTGACTATGATGAGCAGCTTGAGGAGTTCTGCCCTGATGCTGATGATGCGGATGCAGGATACTTCATGTATGAGCCTGTTGATGGAGGTCTGGACTTCTATGCTCCGCAGACCTTTGAGACTGTCGACGGCAGGCGTGTGATGATAGGCTGGATGCAGGATCCGAGCATGGCTAATCTTCACAGCGAAGACGAATTCAGGATCTTTGGTCAGATGACTGTACCGAGAGAACTGACGCTGAAGGATGGCAGGCTGATCCAGTGGCCTGTATCTGAGCTCGAAAAATACAGACAGGATCCGGTCGTATACAGGAACATTTCCATAGGAACCAAAAGAGACACAAGCAGCAGGGGCAGACTGGAAAGCATACACGGCTACGCACAGAAAGCCTTACATGGTTACACGCTGAACGGCATACACGGCCGCATGCTTGATCTTGAGCTGGAAATCCGGCCTGATGATGCGCCGGGTAAAGATGCGCCTGGTGGAAATGGCGGACTGTCTTACAGGGAATTTGCAGTAAGATTCGCGGCCGGTGGCAGCCGGTACACTGAATTCAGATATGATCCTGAGAGGACTGTTGTCACGGTTGACCGAAGCCACTCGGGCCAGTCCGGCAGGATCTCCGGGAAAAGAACCATCCGGGTCAGAGACAGAAAGGGAAGACTGAGCATTAGGATGCTGATCGACCGTTGGAGCGCGGAAATTTTCATCAATAATGGGGAACAGGTCATGTCACTGACATACTATACAGACCTGTCCGCAGAAGGCATCGAATTCCTTGCAGACGGAACAGTGACGATGGATGCTGCCGCATATATACTGGCAAAGAAATAGTATGTTATTCAGGCAGCGTGTTGACTTATCTCTTCGCACTGAAGTATGATTAGTTATACAAATCATACCAAACGAGTCAATTATATCGTTTATGTTAATCAAGCGAAGCTATGAAAGCACCGGAAGGAAAATACGCATGGACTGCTACAGTCGGAGAGAAGGGTCAGATCGTGATTCCAAAACAGGCAAGGGATATTTTCGACATCAAGCCGGGAGACACCTTGCTCCTGCTCGGCGATGAAGAGCGGGGGATAGCGATCCCGAATAAGGGAGCTTTTGCAGAACTGTTTTCCGCTGCTTTTGCAGAGGGTAAGGGCGGTGATACCGAATGAAGATAGCATGGTTTTGCATTCCCGCTCACGGACATACCAATCCAACACTCGGGCTTGTTAAGGAGCTGACCGGGACCGGACATCAGGTCTGGTATTTTTCATTTGAAGACTTCAGGGAGAAGATCGAGAATGCCGGAGCAACCTTCATCGGCTGCGACGGATATGATTTTGAAATGGAAGACAAGGGGAACGCGGACCGCGTAGGCAAGGACAAGGTCTATGCGACCGAACTTCTCGTTTCTTCGACGCTGGCGCTGGATGAGATGACTTCCCGCGTTATAGAGGAGATCCGGCCTGACGTTGTCGTATCCGATTCAGTGGCATTCTGGGGCAAACTTGCCGCGATGAAACACGGACTGCCGTATGTCTCATCGACCACGACTTTTGCCTTCAATAAGTACTCTGCAAAATACATGCAGGAGAGCGCATGGGATATAGTCAGGATGCTGGCGGCGATGCCTCGCATCAATAAGCAGCTGAAACGCCTTCGCGACAAAGGATATCCCGTGAAGAGCATTCTCGATATCGTGCAAAACGACAATGATACCAACACGATCGTCTACACGTCGAAGTACTTCCAGCCGTGTTCAGAGACGTTCTCTGACAGGTACCACTTCATTGGGCCGTCGATCAGGCCAGTAACCGGGCCTATGGAAAAGACCGCAGATAAGCTGGTGTATATTTCCATGGGGACTGTCAATCAGAACAGGGAGTTCTACCGGAACTGCATCAATGTGCTGGGTCAGACGGACTGGCAGGTTATCATCTCCATGGGGACCAATCCGGAGCATTATGACCGCCTCCCGGATAACATACAGATCTACGAGTCCGTGGATCAGATGGCGGTTCTCTCAATCGCAGATGCATTCATTACGCACTGCGGGATGAACTCAGCATCTGAAGGCCTGTATTTCCGGGTGCCGCTTGTCCTGTTCCCGCAGACGCCGGAGCAGGATGCGGTGGCAAAACGGGTAGAAGAACTCGGTGCCGGAGTCAGGCTGAAGTCGATTTCTGAAGAAGACGTGCTGCAGGCTCTGAAGCAGGTCCTGTATGAGCCGGATTATAAAGACAATGCAACTAAGATATCCGAAAGCTTCCGGTCCTGCGGTGGCGCCGCAGAAGCCAGAGCGTTTCTGGAAGA
>OMZI01000052.1 GCA_900315485.1 uncultured Eubacteriales bacterium
GTAGCCACTCTCATGTTAGCATTGGAGGTATTATTCTTGAAGCTAAAGCCCTTAATTCTCACCGGCATAGCCGGTGGTTTAATCACGCTGAAGCTACAAAGAAAAGGTCATATCTACTACAGGATATGACCTTTTAATGTGTCTTTTTTACTGATATGCAGGCTGCTTTCTGACTACTTGTAGAGTGCTGCGAGCTCTTCTGCAAGTGCCTCGATCTGTGCCCTGCTCTCATCGTTAAGAGCGGAAACGATCTTGACTCCGTTCTCAGCGTAATTCAGTTCCTTGCATCCTTCCAGCATTGCTTTCATTGTCTTCGCAGCTGTCGGTGCCCATGAACCGTTCTCCATGAATGCGACATTCTTCTTCTGATAGTTTCTCTCTGTCAGGTGATGGATGTACTCCTTCATGAACGGGAAGATATCATTGTTGAATGTAGTTGTAGCGAACACCTGAGTGTCATATCTGAATCCGTCCTCAACGCACTCGGCTATGTCGCTTCTTGCGAGGTCGTTTACTACAACTTCAGGAACTCCCTTTGCTTCAAGCTTCTCTGCAAGAAGTTCAACTGCCTTCTTCGTGTTGCCGTAAACGGAAGTGTAGGAAATAACAACGCCCTTTGACTCGGAACCGTATGATGACCATGTGTCATAGAGGCCGATATAGTATCCGAGGTCTTCCATGAGGACCGGTCCGTGCAGCGGGCAGATAGTCTGGATGTCAAGCTTTGCAGCCTTCTTCAGGACAGCCTGTACCTGCATTCCGTACTTTCCTACGATGCCGAAATAATATCTTCTTGCTTCGCATGCCCAGTCATCATCGTCAGCTCCGGTCTCTCCGCACTTGTCGAGAGCTCCGAACTTGCCGAATCCGTCAGCACTGAAGAGCACTTTGTCTGTGCTGTCATATGTCATTACTACCTCAGGCCAGTGTACCATCGGTGCAGCAACAAAGTTGAGCTTGTGAGCTCCGAGGTCAAGGACAACGCCCTCGCCTACGACGACTCTTCTGTCAGTGTACTCTTCGCCCTCAAAGAAGTTCTTCATCATGGTGAATGCCTTCTGCGAGGAAACAACGCATGCCTGCGGGAAAGCTTCCATGAAGCCTCTGATGCTGCCGGAGTGATCCGGCTCCATGTGCTGTACTACCAGGTAATCCGGAGTTCTGTCGCCTAGGACAGCCTTGATGTTTCCGAGCCACTCATCTGTGAAGTGACAGTCTACAGAATCCATGACTGCAACCTTCTCGTCATTGATGAGATATGAATTGTAAGCCATGCCTTCCGGAACTATATAGTGTCCCTCGAACAGGTCAACATCGTGGTCATTGACACCTACATAGATAATGTCTTTTGTGATTTCCATTTAAAATATCTCCTTCTGATAATTATATGTATTATTCAGCCTTCCAGAGTGAGTGGAGGTTGCAGTATGCATAAACAGCCTCGACCTCATCACCGTCACAGATCATGAAGCATGCCTTCGGCGGTTCGCCCGGCTTAAGAGCTTTTCTCTGGTTGCCCTGCTTAGTCTTGAGAGCGATCCATTCGATGTAGTGCTCAGGGATCATCGGATGCTCTGCAGCACCTACTGTTACGGATACCTTGTTGCCTTCAACCTCAAATACAGGAACGTGCTTCTCTACAGCTGCATCTGTTGTTCCGGCAATGATCTCTTCCATCGGCTCTCCGCAGCATACTACCGGGCAGCCTGTCTTCTTTACAACTGCGACCATCTGTCCGCAGATTTTGCACTTAAAGAATCTCATTTCCATAATCGTTCTCCTTTGCTTAACGGGTGCCTCAGGCACCTGAGAGTTCTCATACACAGTATTTGTATCATATTGACAGGTTTTAATCAAACCAATCATGTCATACTTCACCAATATTTCACCGACAGATGGTAGATTAATTACAGACAGCAGATCAACTGCAGACTGCAGCTTAATACACCCCCGGAACACAGGAGGCATAAATATGATCACTTTACCTTTCAGACTGGATATGATTGACGGCAAAGGGGAACCTGAATTCATAGATTTCAGGAAGGCCGGCCCGGAGGATATCGACGAAGTCGTTGCCCTTCAGGAGCGCATTATAGACGCGCTGCCTGACAAGGATCTCTATCAGGATTCGACAAGAGAGGAGTATCTCACACAGCTTACTGAAGACGTATGCTTTATAGCAGAATGTGACGGAAAGACCGCAGGATTCTCAGTTATGGTGCCTAATGACCCTGACAATCCGCGCAACTACGGCAAGTATCTTGACTACAGCCGTGAGCAGCTTGCAAAGACAGTCTCGCTCGACCTTACAATGGTCGATCCTGAGTTCAGAGGTCGCGGTATCCAGCGCATATTCAACAAGCTCCGTATAGGAACAGCTATCGGGATGGGAGCTGCTGAAGGACTCTGCACCATCTCGCCTGACAACCCGTACAGCTACCGCAACTTCCTCGTTCTCAACTTTGAGATCATAGAGCAGCGCGAGATGTACGGCGGCAAGCAGCGCTACATCCTTCGCAAAGTATTCTGATCAAACAAAACAGCTCCGGCAGACCTCATTACAGAAGGCCGCCGGAGCTATTTTTGTGTTTAATACTGTTTCAGATGCGCACGGATCCGTCAGCTGAGTCTTGCCAGGAAGACAGCCTTGCCCTCTTCATTCAGTGCTCCTATCTCAAGAGATCCGTTATCTGCCTCTCTGCATCTGAAGGAGAGAGTACTGCCTTCATAGCTCTGCGACACGAACTGAACTTCCATGTCCCTGATGTTAAGCTCTCTTATCTGTTCCGATGTGAAGCATCCGAGCATCGCCCTGATGTAGTTTACATTGTTCATGTGCCCGCCGAGGTCTATGTCGACTGAACGTATAGTGTACGTCCCTATCTCCCTGCAGCCCTCAAAGCCCTTGCCTATTTTGGAAAGAGGCAGCTCAGGTGCCGGTTCATCAAATTCTATATGGTCCGGGAAAAGTCCTGCCATCGGAACCAGTCTGCCTGTCTCATGACTCATTACAGCCCATATGCTTCTCCCCTCGAACAGCTTCTCATCCCCCGCATAAAGCGCAAAATCTCTTTCGGATTTTGCCCTGTCCGCAGGCTGTATCCAGGTGAGCATCTCAGTCATGTCCATCATGGACGGCATTCTGTCAAAATGCATCACGATCCTCGTGATGACCCAGAAGTAATTCCGTCTGCTCATTCCTGCCGGTCCGATGTCAAAATGGTCGGCATGAAGTGTTGCCATGTTCTGGAACATATCAAACGCTGCCGGAATGCTCAGCTTCGAGTCGCTGTCACACATGCTCGGCAGTATCATCACATCTCTTCTGTATCTGCATCCCATTTCACTCATATCAGTATCTGTCTCCGTTCCCCTTTTTTAATCTGATCACTCTTCAGGCTCATATTCCGCCCGGCACATCGCGTAGAATTCAGGCCTGTCCTTCGGCATGATCACAGGCTTGCCCTCACGGGTCAGAAAGCCGTGTTCAGAAGTTCCTTTTGCCCTTATCTCCCCTGTCTTCGCATCTGTGACCTCATATGTGAAAGAGCATTTGAGCCTGCTCAGTTTTACCATCCTGACTGCTATCCTGACCGTATCTCCGTACTTTACCGCATGCAGATACCTGCATGAAACGGCAAGCGTCGGGCTCACTATCTCTTCCTCTTCGAGTCTGGCGTACGGATAACCCGCCTGCTCCATGAAGGAGCATCTTGCTTCCTCGAAATATCTTATATAGTTGGAATGATGGACTATGCCCATCTGATCCGTTTCATAATAATTGACGACCCTGTCGTAATATCTCATTATTCGTCCCCTTGTCCTGCCTTCACCGTTATCCAGTCGTGCCCCGTTGCCTTCACAAATTTATCAAAGATATCTTCCTTGCGGATTCTGAGGCTTGACGTATTTATGCACGGATGGCATCCGATGTATTCCTGCCTGAAAAGATCTTCATCGACCAGGAGCTGCACTCTGTGCTCTGTATCGTTCATGAGCCCCATCACGCTTGCAGATCCGGGTGTTGTACCGACCATTTCAAGCATGTACTCAGGTTCTGCGAAGTGAAGCCTTGAGCTCCCCGCCTGTTTGGAGATCTCACTGCTTCTGAATGTTTTCTCTTCAGGGATCATCAGCATATAGAACTTCGTTCTCTGCCTGTTGGCAAGGAACAGGTTCTTGCATATCTTGGCGCCCAGAGCCTCTTCGACTGCCTCGCATACATCAGGATGCATCGAATCTGCCGGCTCGTGGTCGAGTCTGTAATATTCTATTCCAAGCTCATCAAGAAGATCATATACTCTGATCTCCTTCTCAAGTCTTCCTTCCGGCGATGCCGGTCTTCCTCTGTGTAAAGTAAGTGTCATTATCCTGTGGCGGCTCCCCTCTGTCAGTGCTGTCTGCGCGCTGTATTTTCCCTGCTCATCAGGTAGTATACTGCTCCGATAAGGCCCGCGTCATTTCCGAGTGCAGCCGGTCTGAATTCAAGATCATCTGCAAAATCAGGCATTATCATCGAAAGAACCTTCTCCTTGAGCGGCTGTATCAGGAGTCTGTCCTGCGCCGAAACTCCACCGCCTATGAGAACGAGCTGAGGATCAAATACATGTATGAGACCTGCAATGCCGTATGCTATCTCACCGATCCATCTGTCAAGAAGGTCGAGAGCATGTCTGTCCCCTGCTTCAGCTGCGCTGAAGAGGACCCTGCCGCTCGTGAGATCAGGATCTTCAGAAACAGCAGTCCTTATGAGTGCTGAAGTGGAAGCATACCTTTCAAAGCATCCGTCAAGTCCGCAGATGCAGTGGTCTCCTCCTGCGTGTGTAGGGAAGTGTCCGAGCTCACCGGCATAACCATGTGCACCCTCCAGGAGTCTGCCTCCTGTTATGATGCCGCCGCCTACACCTGTTCCGAGCGTGACGCCTACGACATCCGTATAGCCCATGGCAGCACCTGCCCACAGTTCACCCAGTACTGCGCAGTTGGCATCATTGGCAAGTGTCGTAAAGTATCCGAATTCATCTGTCAGCTCTCTGCAGACCTCCGTTCCCGACCAGCCGGGTACATTGCCTCCGTTTTTAGCTACGCATCCCTCAACTGAGTTGATGCAGCCGGCGGCAGATACTCCGATACCCGATATATCGGATCCGCTCAGGTCCTGTTCTTCAATAAGCTCACGGATGCTGTCCTTGATGGCCTGAATGGCCGTCCTTCCGTCTCCCTCATCAGTGTATATTGATTCCTTTTTAATGAGGACTTCTCCTCTGTCGTCAACTATGCCGAGTTTGATGGATGTGCCGCCTACATCGACACCGATATATTTCTTAGCCATAGAAGTTCTCCTTTCAGTTCGATGTATATTATACGCTATGCACCGTACATACTGCGATTATTTTTGATCTGAATTGCACGAAAATTTTGCCATTAGTTTTTGTAATACCGGATATGCAGAACTACCATTTTACTGCTTCAGATATAAGTGTTAAATTTTTATCAGAAAGAAAGAGCTGCGGCAGAAGCCAAAGCCGCAGCATGATATATCAACTTCAACCAATCAAATCTAATTATATCAGGAGGTATCACTATGGCACTCGCATTCGGAATCGTAGCAGTATCAGGAATCATCACTTATGAACTCGAGAAGAACGCACCAGACGTACTCGGAAAATAAGATCCACTAATCAAGAATCATAAACCTCAATCATAACCACCAGTTGAACTGGTGGTATGCACAAGCCCTAAAAGGGCCTCGTACTTGCAAGCGTCTTAAGACGCGCCGAATAGACTGCCAACCGCA
>OMZI01000051.1 GCA_900315485.1 uncultured Eubacteriales bacterium
GGCTTGAACAAAGTAAAAGCCCGCGTCTTGAGGCGCGGGTCAGTATAGGGGGCTTATAGCCCCAGTTCGAACCACCCGTTTTACGGGTGGCACCGATTTATATGAAGCGAATCAATGTCAGTCTGTTTGTTTTTCTGGAAGCGGAAAATGCTTTGCGCAGTAGTTGAACAGTATCACTCCTCCGATGATAGCGCACAGGCTTATGACCTGCGCCTGTTTGAACGGTCCGATCATCAGGCTGTCTGTACGCAGCGATTCAACGAGGAAGCGCTCGGCAGAGTAGAGGATAAGATACAGCGAGAAGGTCTGCCCGTATGCCTTGCGTCTGTTCCTGTCCCACCATGTGAGGAAGAAGAACAGAAAGAGGCACCACATAGACTCATACAGGAATGTAGGGTGGACCTTTACCCCGTCTACAAGGATCCCCCACGGAAGATCGGTAGGACCGCCGTGAGCTTCACCGTTGAAGAAGTTGCCCCAGCGCCCGAGTGACTGTGCAAGAGCGACAGTAGGGACGAAGAGGTCGAGCACATTCAGAGTATGGATGTGTTTGTGCCTGCATACGAGCCATACTGTAATTGCTCCGAAGATGAGTCCGCCGTGAATGGCAAGACCGCCGTTTCGTATATTGAGTGCGTCGCCGACTGAATGGTACATATCAAGATTGAAGAGTACGTAGTATAACCTCGCACCGATAACTCCTATCGGGAGCATCCACAAAGCTATATCCAGTACATCTTCATCTTTTATACCGTGCTCATGGGCTCTCTTCGAAGAAATGAGAACAGCCAGAAGCATGCCGGCTGCTATCAGGATGCCGTACCATCTTATTTCTATACCGGCTATTTCAAATGCTATAGGATCCGGGTGACCCATATTACCTCCATATATCCAGGTGCTGCCGGCTGCGTAAGCAGGGCGCACGTAATTGCAAAACTTACTACCGGAGTAGTATAACATATCAGGGGAGAGGGTGGGAGTCATCAGTCGCAAATTGGCCTGAAGTTTGAGCCAAATTTTGTTATGATTTTCTGATTGGAAGCTGTTGACATACCGATTCTGTTTTGTTATTATAATCAAGCGCGATTGAAAAGGAGCGCAATTGTGGCGGCGTAGCTTAGTTGGCTAGAGCGTCCGGTTCATACCCGGAAGGTCACTGGTTCAAGTCCAGTCGCCGCTACCAAGATGGACGCATAGCTCAGCTGGGAGAGCACCTGCCTTACAAGCAGGGGGTCATAGGTTCGAGCCCTATTGCGTCCACCATTCGCGGCCGGGTAGTTCAGCTGGTTAGAATGCCAGCCTGTCACGCTGGAGGTCGACGGTTCGAGCCCGTTCCCGGTCGCCACCTTTTGAAAATAGTATGGTGGGTGTCGTCAAGTGGTTAAGACCCTGGGTTGTGGCTCCAGTATTCGTGGGTTCGAATCCCACCATCCACCCCAAAATTTTTCTTTGATACACAGCACATAATGTGCTACAATAACACTGCTGATGGGGTATAGCCAAGCGGTAAGGCAACGGATTCTGATTCCGTCATTCGCAGGTTCGAATCCTGCTACCCTAGCCAAGACAACTGCAATGCCGGACCAATTGTCCGGCATTGTGGCGACATAGCCAAGTGGTAAGGCACGAGTCTGCAAAACTCTGATCCCCGGTTCAAATCCGGGTGTCGCCTCCAGATTTAACCTCGCATGATTGCGGGGTTTTCTTTTGCATTGAGAAAAGTATATGCTATAATCTGTATCACTGAATTTCAGAAGAAATCACATTGGATTATACCGGTGGAGGGAAACGGACGATGAAAAGAACAACTCTGGCTAAACTGCTCATACTGGTTCTCGGTATGATGCCTCTCACGCTGTTTACAGGCTGCAGGAGCGGCGTAAACGGCGAGGTCTATGTCTACAGCTACGGGGACTATTTTGACCCTATGGTTGCCGAGGATTTTGAGGCTGAAACCGGTATACGTGTCATCATGGACACATATGATACAGCCGAGGAGATGTACACGGTCCTTGAGAATAATGCGACCACATACGACTGCATCTGTACATCAGACTATATGATCGAAAAGATGATACAGAATGATATGGTGGCTGAACTCGATTACAGCACCATGCCGGAGACTAAGAATATCGGCCAGGTATATCTCGATAAAACCGACGTGTTCGATCCGGGCCATTCACATTCAGTGCCTTATCAGGCCGGTATTGCCGGAATACTTTATAGTACCAAGATGGTCGGAGATACTGAGATCGATTCATGGAATGACCTGTGGGACGAGAAGTTTGCTGATCAGATGGTAATGCCTGACAGCGTCAGGGATGCATTCATGATCGCTCTGAAGAAAGACGGACATTCACTTAACAGTACTGATGAAAACGAGATCAAGGCTGCTGCAGACGCTCTTAAGGCTCAGAAGCCTCTTGTATATAAGTATGCCAATGACTCCGCCAGAGACCTGCTTGCCAACGGCTCAGCGGCCGTAGGAGTCGTCTGGAACGGAGAATATCAGTACACCAAGGATCTGAACGAAGATGTAGAATTTGTCGTCCCTAAGGAAGGAACAGAGTTCTTCATCGATTCATGGGTGATCCCGAAAAAAGCTGTCAACAGGGAAAATGCCGAGGCATGGATCAATTATCTGTGCAAAGCCGAAGTTGCGGCCAAGAATTTTGATTATCTCTACTACACGACACCTAACGAGGCAGCTCTGGATGTGATCGAAGATGAGGAAGCACTCGCAAATGAAGCGATATTCCCGACTGAAGAAACTATCTCGAAGTGCGAGTCACTGAGAATGCTCGACCAGGATGTTACGGACCTCTACAGTAAATACTGGAAGCAGGTCAAGGCAGACTGATCCGGTCCGGCACTCAAAAACGGGGAAAAGGTAAATGAAACTGGGTAAAAGATTTGATACACCGGAAAAAAGAAAGCACCTTCTGTACAGGATCGCGCTTGTCATAGGCGGAAATTTCCTGTTTGCTGTTGGCGTCAACAGGATCATTTCTCCGATGAACCTGTACAGCAGCGGCTTTACAGGCATATCCATGCTCCTGAGGCTCTTTGTTTTAAAATTCCTGCATTTTCCGCAGATCCCGGGCGTGGATTACCTCGGAATCATATATTTTATTATCAATATCCCGCTCTTTATCCTTGCGTATAAGGTCCTTGGCAGGGAGTTCTGCATTACATCGATGATCTCGATCGGCATAGCTGCTCTGGCGATGGCACTTGTGCCTGTGGCAAAAGAGCCTTTATTTGATGACTATCTTACGGCTTGTCTTGTAGGCGGAATCGTGTCTGGCACCGGTGCCGGCATCGTGCTCAAAGGCGGCACTTCCGGAGGCGGTCAGGATATCATCGGAGTGGCACTGTCCAAAACGCATCCGAACTTCAGCGTGGGCAAGATATCTATCGCGATAAATGCCGTCATATACGGTATATGCTTCCTGCTGTTCGATATCCAGACAGTCATATATTCGATGATATACGCTGTAGTTAACGCTCTTGCGCTGGATTACCAGCATACGCAGAATATCAACGTTCAGGTCATGATATTCACCAAGAAGGAGGGAATCACCGACAAGGTCATCCATGAGCTCAGAAGAGGCCTTACGTACTGGCGCGGCAACGGCGGCTACACCGATGAAGACACCTATGTACTGACGACAATGGTGACAAAGTATGAGCTCCCGAGACTCATTGAGATAGTCAGAAGCGTAGATCCGAACGCATTTGTGATGTCCAACGAGGGGACCAAGATATACGGAAACTTCCAGAAGCGTTTTACGGAATAGAAAGGACTCCTCAGACCTGAGAGATCAGGGGCCAGGAGATCAATACAGGCAAAACAAAATGCGGCATTGACACTGCCGCATTTTTGTGTTGATTCCTGTCGTTATGATGCCTATCTGAGGGTCTTCTTTCTGAATGATCGGTCCTTCTTATCTGCCTTTTCATCAGAAGCATCAGCATGTTTTTCTTCTGGGCTTGCCGCATCCGGCGGTTCGATAGCATCTGTTATTGAAACCTTTCCGAGCGCGTTGAAGTACTTGTCATAATTTCTCTGATAACTGGCCATATAATCTGCATCATTGGAGTGGTGCAGATCATGAACGTATGAGTGTTCATTACCGAAGATATCCTTATTGGACCCTTCAAGGATGTATACTGCGATATCGCTGCACTTATCTGAGATATGCTCGATATTGGTAAGAATTGCCTGATAGTAGATGCCGTTGACAGCATCGCACAGCTGGTTGACCATCCTGTAAACATGTCTTGCATTCATGTCCTCAATGAGATCGTCGATGACCTCTTCAAGAGGCTCCACCTGAGCTGCAAGCTGATAATTCTTTGTGCGGTATGCTGTGGTGGTCATATTCAGTATTTCATAGATCGCATCGAAAGCTATCCTGAGCTCTGCCATGGCATTGGCTGAGAACTGTTTGCCTGTGTCGCGCATTGCGGCTGCTTCTTCAGTAATGTTGACTGCCAGATCCCCGATTCTTTCATAGCATATCAGAGCCTTGAGAAGTGCATTCTGCTGACGGGTGTCTCTGTCGTTGCTGACATGTGGCGATATGGATACGATGTATTTGTTTGCAGCGTCCGTCATGCTGTCGAGCAGACGCTCTCTCTCCTGTATCCTCTGGTCTCTCTTAGGGTCAAAGTCGTAGATCTGATGCACACATGCATCAAAGTTGTGTGCAGCGATCTCGCTCATCTCAAGAACGACTCTTTCGACCTGGGCAAGAGCGATAGCAGGTGAGGCGACAAGACGCTCATCAAGAGCATCCAGTGCTGCGATCGCACTCCTGTCTTCGGCTTCAACTGGCTCATCCTTTATTATTGTCAGTGCAATGTTTTCGAACACTCTGGTAAGCGGAAGAAGCACAATCGCCGGAATCAGTCTGAACAAACCGTGTATATTGGCGACTCCGCCGGAGTTGAGCGGCATTGTCCATATGCTGTCGCTTATAAGTCCTGAAGTTCTTCCGATAAATACGAGAAGTATTACCAGAACAGCAGCAAAAATGTTGTAGATCACATGCACCATCGCTGTTCGTCTCTGATTAGGTTTTGCGCCGATACGGCTTACGAGATATGTGGTGAGACAGTCACCAATGTTTACACCGATGATAACAGCAAATACTGAATTGAAAGTAACACCTATGGAACTTGCTATCGACTGTATGATACCGATTACAGCAGATGAACTCTGGACTACACATGTAACAAGAACACCTGCGAGGAAACCAAGCGGGTAATTATTGGCAAATGCTGTAAGAAGGCCGCTGAGTGATTCTCCGAACTGTGATACTACATTGCTCATGTAGATAAGCCCCATGAAGAGAATTCCGAATCCACATGCGATAGATCCTGCGTTTCTCGATTTGGTGGTACCGACGAACATTATGAGGACTATGCCTATGATCAGAGCAAGCGGTGCGAGATTGTCAGCCTTAAAGAAATAGAGAGGGCTTTCCATCCCGGAACTTACGTCCATAAGCCTGATGATCTGAGCGGTGATTGCTGTACCTACATTGGCACCGAGGACTATTCCTATTGACTGGTGAAATGTAAGGAATCCTGCACCTACGAGACCGACTGTTATGACAATAGTGGCTGTTGAACTCTGTATGATACATGCAACAAGCATGCCGAGAATGAAGCCCATGACGGGCCTGTTGGTAACTTTGGCCAGGGCGTCACGCATTGCGGTTCCGGACGAGCTCTTGAGCCCGTCTCCCATGACGCGCATGCCGTACAGGAACATTGCAAGCCCGCCGAGAAATGCTATCACGTTATAGAAAATAGCCATAAATATAAAATCCTCCAATCAGAGTAGATAGCCTCTCGGAATCTGTAACCCTTTCAATGCAACAGGTTGAGATTCCACTTTTATAAAATTCCTCCAACTTTTTCAAGAAAGAGGTTGACATGTATG
>OMZI01000050.1 GCA_900315485.1 uncultured Eubacteriales bacterium
ATGTGCTTCCGTTTTTCGTTTGCCTGAAATCCATAGCACCGATTCCTTGAAACAAAAGAAAACTATGCTTTCCTGTTTTGTTAAGTTAACGGCATTGTGAAATTTCAACGAATGCCAGTAAACAAAAGGACCTCCGGAATTACCCGAAAGTCCCAAAAATTGGAGCTGATAGTGGGAGTCGAACCCACAACCTTCTCGTTACGAATGAGATGCTCTGCCATTAAGCTATATCAGCATTTTGCGCACATCGCATTTTGCGCGCATCGCGCTCTGTTATGATAGCAGAGCGCGATGGTTTTTTCAATCTCTAATTTAGTCCCGTCTTTCCAGCCTCTTGGCGAATGCTCTGACCTCATCTGATGTGATCGTTACCACATCAAGCTCCTTGCCTTTCGTCATTGCCGCGGCCTCGTCGAAGCACTTGATGAAGTACTCGACCGCCTCGGTGATCTTGACAAGTCTGATGCTGTCGTCCTTCTCATCGACGATGAGTCTGGTATCTTCACCCTCTCTGTCTTCGGCATGGTTGGTGTAGTTGCGGATATCGCCTATGTGATAGTAAGCGTACAGGACATTCTCAACAACATCTCTGTTTTCACAGGCTGTATAGGCCGTGATCATGTCGTTGTTTGTGCTGTCGAGTCCTTTCAGCCGGTGTCTTGCATAGGTGCGCTGCGGATCTTCATTGCCGTTCCGCATATTGCCCTTGCGGATGTATGTCTTGATGAAGAAGTGATCAATGTCATTCATCTTCCAGTACTCATACGGCTTCATGCCCGCGCGCTCTTCAGCCAGCAGCATGACTACATGCTCCTTGAGCATTTCATTGTTGCAGTAGTAGTATATGCCTCTGTTTACGAACTCACGCGGCGCCCTTGACTCGATCAGAGTGAGCGTCTGCTGGTAGAACTTCTTCCTGTAGCCCCACTTAACGAGGTCTATGAACTGTGTCTCTTCACCTTCCATCAGTTTGCCGTAATCGGCCCTGATGCCGTCTGCGAGAACCATGAACAGCTTGCTGAAGTAGTCATCCGGATCAGGCATGCGGTCGGTCTCCGCGAACAGCTCTCTCAGAGTAGCTATGCCTTCCTCCATCTCTCTTATATTGCACAGAGAGATGCCGATGTCTATCCTCCTCATGGCATAGATCATTCTTTCGATCAGTTCATTTCTGGACCCGCTCCTGTTCCAGTACTCAACGAGCATGTCGACTTTGCCGTATTTGAGGAAAGCCCTTGTCGCCGCCGCCAGTTCAGTGATCCCGTAGCCGAGAGTGTCGTCTCTTATCTCGCCCGCAATCGAATTGGTGGCTTCTGTAGTGGTAAAGGTGTTCCTTACCGTGATGCCGTCCTCATGCATCGTGCCGATGATATCCAGGATGTTCATAAGAACATAGTTGTCTGTCATGTCATCGTTATTGAGAGCCACATAAATCTCGACATCATCCTCGTGTTCACCTATGATGACCTGTATCAGCTGCAGGATATTATCAACCGGAAGCTGCCCGTCCTCAGAAAGACTGGTAGGAATGAATCTGACCTTCACGTCTTCATTCTCGCTGAGTATCTCCATTTTGCACGAATCCTTCATCGTGCTGTAGAGATAGCCCTTGATCCAGGTCAAGAAGCGCGGCCTCGCATCCTCGCCAGGGATGATTGCATTCAGCCCCTGGATGAACTTTGCGTACAGCTCACGGTCCTTGGACAGGTCCTCAAACATGCGGTTGAACCTGCCGCTGTATTCCCCGCTTTTGTAAAAGCTGTCTATATAATTCTTGGCCTTGAGCTGGTCCTCATGGGACAGCGACTCCATCATATCCTGCTGCTCTATCCTCAGCTCATCGATGTACTGGGCTATCCTGTATCTGAACAGGCTGTATGTCGAAAGGTCTCTTATATCTGACGTGTAAAACGACTTGCCTTCCCTGAGCTCTATCTGCCTTCTGTCATCCCCCTCATCGAACGTCAGCTTGCGGCCGATCGTAACGATCTCGTCTATGTCAAACCGGGAAAGCACGAATTTTGCACTCGCCTCAACTGTAAGAAAAGCATCACAGAAGTAGTTCCTGCTGCCTTCCCTGAAATAGTAGTATCTTACCGGACTGTCCTTGTCCGCTTCATAGAGCGAGGTGAGTAATATCTTATATGACATCTCCTGTCTCCTTCCTTATACGGTCACGCTTCAGCAGCTGCCTCCGGGGACCCGTTCTTCCCCCATTTTGTGAACACCTTTTTCCTGACCCAGATGTTCATGATTATTACGTATATGAAATTCAGTGCATCAGCCGTGCAGATACCGATCCAGATACCGTTCATGCCAATGGTTTTTGAGAACAGTATCGTCAGCGGGAGCAGGAAAAGCACCTGCCTCATGAGTGCCGATGTAAGTGATATGTATGATTTTTTGAGAGGCGGGAATATCTGTGTCATGACTATCGATGCACCGAGAATGCACATCGACATCGCAAGCAGCCTGAATGATGTAACTCCTATCTCGTACATCTCCGGAGTGGCATTCATCCAGCCCAGCATTGTCCGCGGTATGAACATGAACATCAGGAAGCAGAAGAACGTCCAGCTGTTGGCCACTATGACCGCCAGCTTTTCAGTCTCATCGAAACGCTTGCTGTTCTCTGCTCCGCAGCAGTATCCGAGTATAGGGTTCATCCCTCTCGTCACGCCGAATACCGGCAAAGTGGCGAATGAGCTGAGTTTGCTGTACGCTCCGTATACAGCCACAGTTGCAGTGCCGAATACTGCGATCTGCTTGTTGACTATTCCTGCAACGATCGATGTAGTAGCCTGCGTCATTGCGGCAGGGATACCGACCGCCAGTATATCCTTTATTATGGTAAGGTCCGGCCTGAAGCCTCTGAATGACACCGGCAGATTAGCCTTGTTGACAACGAAGATGCCGTACATTCCTATCAGCATCGAGACAGCCTGTGCCGTGCTCGACGCGACAGCCGCGCCATGGATCCCCATTCCCGCAGCAAATATGAGTATCGGGTCCAGGATAATAACTATCAGACCACCGCTGATCTGTGAGATCATAGGGATCAGCATACTTCCGGAGCCCTGCAGCACAGAGAATGAGAGCTGTGAGAAAATGCTTCCGAATCCCAGCAGGCAAATAAGGCGGAGATAGGCAGTTCCCGCCTCAAGAACCTCCGGATCATCCGTGTAGATCGAGACGAACTTTCCGGCACCCAGTAATCCGAAAGCCGCCATAATGGCTACCGTAAACAGCCCCAGCATGAGACCGTTCGCAGCCGCAGCTGATGCTTCCCTGTAATTCTTCGCTCCGAGATTTCGCGAGATGCTTGAGTTGATACCGACTCCGATGCCTGTTGACAGCGCCCCCATGATCATCTGCACCGGAAAAGCCAGCGTGACCGCAGCAAGCGATCCGTCGCTTATCCTTGATACGTACATGGAGTCGACGGTGTTGTACATTGCCTGCATGAGCATGGCAATGATCGAAGGGCCTGCCATTTTGAAGAGCAGACTCCTTACAGGTTCCGACGCCAGCGCCTCCTGAGGCGGCCTTCTGTCAGCAAACAGCTTCATCTATGATCAGTCCTCAGAAACAGTTTTGGTCAGCTTGAGAACTACAAGCGCCAGATTGAGAAATACTACAGCAACGGATATACCGTTGATTGCTTTCTTCAGAGCTTCATTCATTATCTATCCCTCCATTGTCATCATTGTATATAAACTATATCTGTTTTTCTGAATACCCCGGCTATCCTTATGCACGTTGTGTAGATAAGTCCGGCAGCATAGATATATGCCACTACCTGTATCGAATCGTTATACAGTCCTCCCATGCCTCGCCGTTGGCTTCTATCATCCCTTTCAGCACAGCCATGCGTCTGGTTTTGTCAAAAATGAATACTCCGACCGTTTTTACAATCGACCAGACTCCGAAAATGATCGTTCCCGCACCGACTATGATCAGCGTGTTCTGCCTTCGTCTTAATTCAATTTCTGTCGCACTGTTCCTAGTTTCCAATGTGCCCCTCTAATACTTCTGTCATCAGTTTCCTCTGGTATACATCCGTCAGCACGCCAAGGAACTGAACATCACATTCAGGCAGCGGCTTGTCTTCTGCCTTCAGATTTTCCGGCTTGGTCACACGCAGCTTACCGCCGTATGCCTCCGTTCCGGTGAGGTTGCCTTCTTCATCATAATAGTCAAACAGGAATTCTATCGAATCTCCCGGCTTGAATGTATGCGTGCCCTTCTCCATGAAGGCCAGCTCATCATCCGCATAATCATATCCTGTTACATGTCCCGTCACAGCATCATCTTCCCCTTTTGCAGGGTCCCATTCGATGTAGATTATGATCTCGTCTTCTCCGTTCAGACGTGCTCTTGTTTCTCCGGAGAATACCGTGCCTTCCTCAGTCTCCCTCGGTGTCTGGGCATCATAGAACACCAGATGATCATTGATGTGGATCCACATATCGTCCACATCGACCATAGGATGCCCGTCAGCATCGTTGTCACCGATGTGATCGTTTCCGAGGAATCTCAGCTTTCCGTCCTCTGTCTTCTGGTACACAGCCGTTCTGCAGTCGGCGACTATATCCCATGTCTCTTCCGGAAGCTGTACCTGCCATCCGTTTCCTGTATCTGTGACCGGGATGTCTATGAGATCAGTCGTAGGCTCGTAATTCTCGAATCCTTTTTTATACCAGTCGCTGGACGTGTAATCCGTGTAGGTCAGTTTTTCAAGGAATGTACCAAAATCGCTGTCTTTCTGCTCTTCGAGTTTCTGCTCATGCTCGGCCTTCTTCTGCACAGCAATTATACTGAAAATATTGTCGAACAGGGCAGTCTGCTTATCCAGCTTGAGATTCTTAAGCTCAGTGTTTGTGTCGGAATAGAACCCGATCCTTTGATAAGGCAAAGCGAGTGCCATGCCGTGTATTCCTTCAGCGGCGTCTCTGTTTCTGTATATGACGCATGCCTTCAGAGCATTGATCGCATCCACTTTTTCCTGCTTGCTGCAGATGGAGTCGTCCAGATCTGTATCATCGAGCTTGTCGATAAAGTCTACAAGATCCAGCTGAATATCGTCTGCGAATGTGTATGAGTTCATTGCCGCAAGGCCGAGCTCTGCAAAGTCCTTCGGCTCCTCCCTGATCGCAGCATCAGCCTTTTCGAAGATCCCGGTGACCTTTTCGTATGCAGGATTCACCATAGTCAGGTCGACGAAGGACAGCGTTGTCGCTGTCTGCGCCTCGCCATTATTCGTCGCTCTGTTGAACTGGTCATATGCGGAAACCATGTCTTTTCCGAATTCCTCAGAACTCAGCCCCGGATTCTGAGCAAGTTTGCCGAAAGCAGATGTGTAGTACCATCCGAATCCGCCTTCAGTCTCTTCTGAAGCAAGGTAGTAATCCGCAACAGGTTCCAGTGCGGTAGCAGCCTCGATATCCTGCATCAGGCAGGCATCAAATCCCACAACGTCGAACTTCACGCCGGACGCCTTCGCAGCTTCTGCAACCTCCGAGACGCTGAGCCCTGTTCTGTCACCGGCATCCGTCCTGTGTGCGAGCTGATCGACTCCATAGCCGTACGGTACTCCGCCGCCGTGATCCCACAGTACCAGCATATATCTGTCCGCCGGATAATTTTCTGCGGTCCATTTGATGAAGTCTGTAAGCTCTGCAGGGCTCTCCATGGTCTCAATATTGAGGTTCTTATCCATCAGGACCTCACCATCCCTGAACGTATATCTGCCGTATCCGCCCTCGGTTATGCCCGGAGTGAACCATCTCCTTGAGCCGCCTGCTTCAAGTACGAAGGTCAGTCCGTCTCCTTTCTTGGTTGCATCCTGCATCATGCGGATGTTGGCACTTGCACAGCCTATCCTGTCCTCCAGGTCCGCACCTATAATGTATTCCATTACGACAACATTCTTGTCACCGGAATGATCAGGGAAGAACTTCTCCCTGCTTACAGGCATCTGCGCAAGTGAAGCAGCAGCATCGCCCATTGTCTCCTCTCTTGTGACGCAGTTGCCGTCAGCTTCTATTCCGCTGCTCTGCTTATATACATCGTTCAGCACCATATTGGCGAGCGGTCTAGGCGGATACTCTCTTATTGTAATGAAACCTACTACGAATATCAGTGCAGCCAGCTCAGCAGCTGAGATCACAAATACCGTTACCTTGCGCAGACCGTTGATGAATGCGCCGTAGTTTTTTTCCTTTTTTAACTGAAGCGGGTGATAATTGCTCTTGCCGAGTCCGAGGATCAGCAGGAACAGAGTCGGGAACATAACTGTCATGATCGCGTATGGCACCCCGTGTCCAAAGCTCTTTGCCAGACGGTAATACAGCCTCATCAGGAATACCCAGTACACGAACTGAGCAACTATCATGAATACATGGCCGGTTCCCTGCCCCGGTCCCAGATAGTATGCTGCAGAAAGCATGACTGCTGCGATGCAGAAAGGTCTCCAGAAAGTCCTCATCTTTCTGAACAGAACTGTCGACAGCTCATGTTCAGCAATGAACGGAGCGATCGCAGTCCATTTTTTCAATCCCATTTTCTTCAGCACAAAATAATAGGCTGCCGACTGCAGGACCCATGGAATCAGCCAGTATTGCGGATCTGACAGTAAATATTCAGTCCACATGATCTTATCCTCCGTTCCCCATAAAAAAGGACAGTATTCCAATTACATTATAGCACCGCATCAGCACTGCAGAAAAGACCGCCGTCTGTCCGGTGCCATCATACCTTAATGGCCCCGGACCGGCAGCGGTCTCTTTTATCTTTTA
>OMZI01000049.1 GCA_900315485.1 uncultured Eubacteriales bacterium
TGCGGTTGGCAGTCTATTCGGCGCGTCTTAAGACGCTTGCAAGTACGAGGCCCTTTTAGGGCTTGTGCATACCACCAGTTCAACTGGTGGTTATGATTTACTGCTGTTTATTGCGCTTGTTATAAGCTGCTGTGTCACTCTATTCCACTTCCAGCTTCTGCATCGAGTTACTGCTCTTCCAGCTTCTTGCGTGCGTCCTTGACCAGCGACTGGATGTTGTCCCTGAAGACCATGTCGACACCGTTCTCGATACGGTCCTTCATGAAGTTGGCACGGGATTTTGCATCAGGTGTGCTGCCTGAAATGAGCACGGTCTTCATGACCTTCATGAGGAACTTGTCCATGCCCTGGACTGCTGCCGGATCGTACCTGCCGCCGAGTATGTACAGGATCGAGCGGTTCTCATTCTTAGGGTCGAGCTTGCCGATGCTGTAGCCCCACACCTGAGCGTAATTGTCCGCCGTCTCGTCAGCCATTCCGACGCCGAATACGATCAGCTTCTGCATCAGCTCGGCATCCAGCAGCTTTCCGAATTTGTCAAAATCCACGATGCCGCTGCCTCTGATCCAGCCCCCGTAGATGATGCAGTCGTATTCGTACAGGTTTATGTCCTTCATGCGCGGGTCAGCGAAAGCCACGGCCTCGCATCCGAGGTCCCCGGCGATCCATTCCGCATATTGTCTGGTGCTTCCTCTCTTGGAGGTGTAGATGACTATTGCTTTTTTGCTCATTTCCCTAACCCTTTACATTCTCTTCACCGAGCAGCTTTACAAGTCTTGCTCTCAGTTCATCCGTGAAATCTATCCGGTTCGACTGGCTGCACCTGACAGGCTTCTGCCCCGGCAGGTATACCAGCACGTCCCGGCTGCCCGGGAACAGGCTCATCATGTCAGTCAGGTGGTACAGCATAGCCTTCGCATCGCTGTGCCTTGCCATCACAGACTCAGGCACCCTCAGCTTGACAGGATCGTTAAGCGGCTGGGCAGCAGGCTTTCCGTTTCCGTTGCCGTTACTGTTACCGTTCTTGTAGCCGCCGTTGTAACCATTCTGCGGCGCATTGCCGTTCTGGTAGCCGCCGTTGTATCCGCCATTGCTGTCGCCACGGCCGTAACCGTTACCGTTACCATAACCGTTGTCGCGGTATCCTCCGCGCCGTGTATCCGCCAGCCTGCGGATATCCTCGACCGGCACTATGTCCTCGATCAGGATCTCGGCATCACTCTCGTCCTTGAAGCTGACGCGGCCTGACAGTCCGACGATCTGATCGTTCCTTATGATATTCCTCTTCCTCTCGTAGACCTTAGGGAAGGCGATCGCATCGATCACGCCGTCAAAGTCCTCGAGGGTGAGCCTCGCCATCTCCTGTGATTTACGCGTGATCATCGTCCTAACGCCGCTCAGCATTCCGGCAAGTATGACAAAATCTCCGTCTCTGAACTTCGACGTGTTGATGACCATGCTGTCACCGTCATCGCGCCCTGAGGTGAACTCCTCACCGCCTGCAGTCAGGTCGAGAGTGCTCGCCGTAGTGTTGTCGGCGATAAGCTGCCTGTATTCGTCGAGCGGGTGACCCGAGAGGTACACGCCCAGCATCTCCTTCTCCATGGCGAGCTTGGTGTCGCCCGGGAAGTCAGTTACCCTAGGCAGCGGCGGGCTCGCAAGCACGTCGTCTTCGAAACCGTCCAGCTGGAAGATGCTCATCTGCGCCCTTCCTCCGGTCTTCGCCTTCTTCTGCGCCCTGTTGACAGCGTCATCGCAGACCGCCATCAGCACAGCCCTGTTCTTCTCTATATCGTCAAAAGCGCCCGCCTGGATGAGAGACTCTATCGCTTTGCGGTTGAGTTCGCCCGCATCCACGGCGCTTATGAATTCATAGAAATCATGCGTCTCAGGCACCTCATCCCTCGCGCGGATTATCGCATCGATTATGCCTGTTCCGACATTCTTGACGCTCAGTAGACCGAATCTGATCTTCCCGTCAGCTGCGGTAAAGTTCCTGCCGCTCTTCATTACCGACGGCGGCAGCAGCTCGATACCCATCTCCCTGCAGTTCCTGACGTAGTCGGCGGTGTGCTTGGCATCGCCGGCCATGCTGCTCATCAGAGCCGCCATGAACTCAGTCGGATAGTGGCACTTGAGATATGCCGTCTCGTAGGAAAGCACCGCATAGGCAGCCGCATGAGACTTGTTGAAGGCGTATGATGCAAAACTGACCATGTCCTCGAAGATAGTCTCCGCAGCCTGCGCAGGCACGCCGTTCGCAACGCATCCCGCTATCGCAGCGCCGCTCTCATCGGCCTGCTTACCGTTGATGAAGTACTCCTTCTCCTCGAGCATGACACCCATCTTCTTTTTGCTCATCGCGCGGCGCACGAGATCCGAGCGTCCGAAAGAGTATCCGCCGAGGTCTCTTACTATCTGCATTACCTGCTCCTGGTAGATAAGGCAGCCGTAAGTGACGTCGAGGATCGGCTTGAGATGAGGGTCTACATATTTTATATTGTCCGGATGCTTCTTGTTCTCGATATACTTCGGGATCGAGTCCATCGGACCCGGACGGTACAGAGCGATTCCCGCGACAATATCCTCGAAGCAGGTCGGCCTGAGGTTCTTCATGAAGTCCGTCATGCCGCCGCTCTCGAGCTGGAACACGCCCTTGGTGTTGCCATCTGCTATCAGCTTATATACTTCAGGGTCGTCATAACCCATCTTCGCCCAGTCTATGGTGACGCCGTGGTTCTCCTCGATCATTCGCAGAGCGTCCCTGATGACCGTAAGGTTACGGAGCCCCAGGAAGTCCATCTTGAGAAGTCCGAGCTCCTCGATGGTCGTCATGTTGAACTGTGTCGAGATGCCCTTGTCCGAAGAGTAAAGCGGCACATATTCATCAAGCGGCAGCTTGGAGATGACAACGCCGGCAGCGTGCGTCGAAGCATGACGCGGCAGTCCTTCAAGAGCCATCGAAAGGTCGAGCACCTGCTTTACAAGCGGCTCGTTCTCGTATCTCCTTCTCAGCTCCGGATTGACCTCGAGAGCCTTGGCGATAGTGATGCCGAGCTCATTCGGGATGGCTTTGGCTATCTCATCGCCCTCAGCGTACGATGCATCGAGAGCCCTCGCGACATCGCGGACAGCCGCTTTGGCCTTGAGAGTACCGAAAGTGATGATCTGCGACACCTTGTCCCTTCCGTACTTTCTGTTGACGTACTCGATGACCTCCTGCCTTCTCTCGATGCAGAAGTCGACGTCGATATCCGGCATGCTGACTCTCTCAGGGTTCAGGAATCTCTCGAAAATCAGGTTGTATTTGATCGGATCTATCTCCGTTATATCCAGGCTGTACGCAACGATGCTGCCCGCAGCCGAGCCTCTGCCCGGTCCGACAGCGATCTTGTGCGACTTGGCATAGTGGATGAAGTCCCACACGATGAGGAAGTACTCGACGTAGCCCATGTTCTCGATGACGGAAAGCTCCATCTCGAGGCGCTTTCTGTATCCCGAATCAGGATCCATCGCAGACTTGCCGTATCTGCTGACGAGGCCTTCATAGCACAGTTTGCGGAGGTACTCATCGCAGGTCATGCCTTCAGGCGGCACGTACTCCGGCAGATGGTACTGGCCAAAAGTAAATTCGACGTTGCACCTCTCTGCTATCTCGTGTGTTCTCTCGACAGCATCCGGGATGTCCGCGAAGAGTGCTTTCATCTCGTCCTCGGACTTGATGTAGAACTCATCATTTTCGAACCTGATGCGGTTCTCATCATGTATGTTGGTCTGCGTCTGGATGCACATCAGGATGTCCTGCGCTGTCGCATCCTCGCGCCTTATGTAGTGAGCATCATTCGTCGCAACAAGAGGAACGCCTATATCCGCCGACAGCCTCTTAAGACCGGCGATGACCGTCTTGTCCTCTTCGAGATGGTGATCCTGTATCTCAAGGAAGAAATTGTTCTCGCCGAATATGTCGAGGAGCTCCAGCGCCTCGCGTTTTGCTCCCTCATAGTCCCTGTTCAGGAGCATCCTCTGCGTGTTGCCGGCAAGGCAGCCCGACAGGCAGATGAGGCCTTCGCTGTACTGCCTCAGGAGGTTCTTATCGACCCTCGGCCTGAAGTAAAATCCGTCGACATAGCTCTTCGAGACGATCTTGACCAGGTTGCTGTAGCCCTGCTGGTTCTCGGCAAGCAGTATAAGGTGGCCCGAGTTGCGGTCCTTGCCCGCTTCCTTGTCGTACATCGTCCTCGCAGCCGTATACACCTCGCAGCCGATGATCGGCTTGATGCCAGCCTTTTTGCAGGATTTATAGAAATCGACCACACCGAACATCGCCCCGTGGTCAGTAATGGCGCACGAATCCATCCCGAGCCCCTTCACGTATTCAGGCAGCTCGGATATCCTGCTCATGCCGTCGAGCAGGCTGTATTCAGTATGGACGTGTAAATGCGTAAACATGTAGTAATTATATCATATTATGACATTGGGGACGGTTCTCATTGTCATCTTTTTCTGACATTGGGGGCGTGATGACCTATCCCGATTTCTGAAAGAAATCGATGGAAGATCACATGCAAGGCTTGCCCGAAGCGCAGCGAGACTGCAAGCCACTGCTGTTCTCACTGTCAGCTTTTCCCATGCCATCATTGGTCCATTCTGTGGTCCTCATCTTCATTTTTACTGATTGTTTGCTGCAATTTTGGTCCTCTCTGTGGTCCTCATCCTCATTTTACTGATCATTTGCTGCCATTCTGGTCCTCTCTGTGGTCCCCATCGTCATTTTTACTGATGATTTGCTGCCATTCTGGTCATCTCTGCGGTCCTCATCATCATATTCAATGATGATTCGCTGCCATCACTATGGACGGTCCTTTTTTGACACATAAAATGGCTCAGAGTGTGCGACCACAATTATGTGGTCCACAGTCTGAGCCAGTATATTATTGTTCAGAACGTGACAAGGAGAACCGTCCCCGTTGTCACGGCCGGAATGTGACAAACAGAACCGTCCCCGTTGTCACATTAATACCACTTCTGTCCGCGCTCTTTCTTGAGCATTGCGATCTTCAGTCTCTTGACGCATTCTCTTACGTCTTCTTCGGTGTAGTTGTTCTCACCTACGATGTTCGACTCGATGCCCTCAGGGTTCTTGTTGAAGTCGACAACGTTGGCAAGGAACGGGCTCTCTACTACGAAAGTGCCTGCTGTTCCGCTCCAGTTGAGACCTGCAACAGGGATGCCTCTCTCGCCGATCTCGTTGACGCAGTTGACATAGTCAACGTCCAGGTTGCCCCAGCCGTCTGTCTCTACGATAACGCCGTCAGGACGGCAGCACTCAGCGACTACTGCAGCAGTACGTGAGCATCTAATCTTTTCTTCGTTGCCCTCAGGAGAACCGAAAACGAGAACTCCCATCAGGTCGATTCCTTCGTCTTCTCCAAGTACCTCGATAAGAGGATCTCTGAAGTGATGAAGGCTTGTTTCCTTAGTCGAAGGACCTACTCCCATTTTTCTACCTCCTTAGTTCATCGCCTTGATAGCACCGTCTCTGAACTCGTTAGGAGTCAGCATGACAGGCATAGCGCCATAATCGATAAGTGACTTTCCGCCTTCTACGCCGGATGGCTGGTTCGGGAAGATCCATGTGTCGAGCATCGCACCGTGAGCGATCATCTCCTTGATAACGAGGACCTTCTTCTGTCCAGGTCTGATCCTGTCGTAGTATTCGTGTCTCTCAGTGCACTTGGTGCCCTCGAACTTCTTGAGCTGTGCTCTGAAAGTATTCATCCACTCCTCGACCATTCTGTATGCGTCGATGATCGCATATCTCTCCTGGCCCATTCCCTTCTTGAAGGTGATGTTGAAGGAGATGATGTAATCATCGTCAGCAGGTGTGCCGGCTCTGTTCAGGTGAAGCATCTCGCTGAGATTGCCGTCTGAGCTTCCGAACTCGTGAGCCTGCTCTCCATCTACGTCCACGCCTGTAGGCATTACATATACGCCTGTGATGGTGTGGGTTATACCCTCTCCGCACTTTCCGAGAACCTTTACGGAAATAGGGATTATATCCATGATTGTGTTGGTGTGTCTGTCGTGGTCGCCCGGCTTGATGATCTCAACATCAATGTGGTCGATCACTTCACTGTACTTTTCGGCCAAAGCAGGAAGGCAATCGTTGTTGATCGTCATCTTTCCGCCGGTCGTGATCTTGTTTTCGTCGCCCATTTCGACTTCTGTCATGTGGAACGCCTTGATAACAAGTCTTCTCAGTTCAATATCATTTGCAGCCATTGCTATTCTGACCTCTCCTTTTTAATGAGTTTCAATGATACTTAAGTTGTAGTTTCCGCATATATAATATTTCAAAATGCGGACGTTTTCAATTGAGAAAGACATTTACAATGATCTTTCTCCTGGAAAAAATGGGGCTGATTGCTCAGCCCCATCTTCGATACTTTCAGATATCGATGTCCTATTCAGTTCATGCCGGGATATATAGTCCCGGATGTAATCGGAATACCCGATTAGATAACTGCGTGATACTCGTAAGGCAGTGTAACGATCTTGCCCGGAGTCTCGATTGTCTCGAGGAGCTCGAGGGAAGCCTTTACGATAGCTGTCTGCATCTCAACATCGTGAGGTGCACCAGCGTTAGCGCCCATAGGTACCATAGGAGCAGCAGCTCTCGGTGAACCAGCCTGTCTTACGACCGGTGGAAGTGCTGCGATAATAACTGTAGGGATACCTGCAGCCTCGATTGCTCTCTGCACGATTGTTGCAGAGCGGTGGCAGGTTCCTCATCCAGCGGTGAGGAGAGCTGCATCAACGCCCTCCTCCTTGAGCATCTGAGCTACAGCCGGACCTGTCTCGTTGGTGAACTTCTCAATGTTTCCGCCGCCGCCCATGAATCCTGCATGGTATGGTGCGCAAGCCTTGATGAATCCCTCAGCTGCGAGTTCCTTAAGTCTTGTGATAGGGAACATGCAGTTGATGTCCTTGTTAACGTCGGAGTTGTCGTAACCACCGTGTGTTACCATCAGCTCGTCCTCTGTGGACTCGTTAGGGATCTTTCTCCATGTGAAGTCTCCAGCCAGGTTGAATCTCTCCTGATCCTTTCTGTGTACGCCGGCAGCTGTTGCGAGAGCAACTGTCATCTCGCTGAGCGGCTTTGTTACAGGAGCCCAAACTGGCTTAGGAGTGATAGGTACGAATATCTCAGACTGTAATCCTTTTACAACTGTCATACTCATTT
>OMZI01000047.1 GCA_900315485.1 uncultured Eubacteriales bacterium
ATCGGCCGGCTGCACCTGCGAAAACTCGTATAACCCTTGCAAATACAGCGTTTCCGATTCAATGCAAATGTGCGATTTTTGAGGAAAAAACGCCTCAAACGCCTTGAAAACACTGACGACAATAATGTAAGTCTGTATAAGGCCTAAATGGGTCTGTATGGGTTTTCGGAGGATTTACGAAAACTTGCATTATCCATCAGATGCCGATTTTACGGCATCTCTTTACAACTTCAATCCACGCCTACCCATCGGGGAGCGAAACTCTTGGTTTCGGACATGATAAAAGCCAGGACAATTGCCCCGGCCTTGATTGTTCATTTGTAGGAAATATGGTATATCAGATGCTTTTCTTTATAAACATCTTATATGCATTATCAGCAATTATTTTTGTTGTGGCAAAATCGAAACCTCCACCTATCACACTCCCTACAACAGGAACTGCTTTCCCGAGATTGATTGCTCCGGTTTCGCCAAATTTAGTCAACAATCTGAAGCCTACTTTCTGATTAATTGCTTTGAGTGCTTCTCCTGGGATTTTTTTGATTCCGGCAACCGCCATCTTTCCGCCTATGTTTATTCCAGCATCTTTCATTACAGCTCCTACAGCCTGGCCAGTAAGGCATACGTAGGCGAGAGTCTGCACCTGATCATCCCGTGGAGACGACAGGAATCGAACCTACATCCAAGTATTAGAATTTCAACGTTTCTGAAAACGTTGCAGACTCATTTGCGGATTCCAGCGTAGGTTGGAGCTGCATTTGAATAGGTCGATTATTACTCCAATACTAGTGTTATTTGTTTCCTTTATTTTCCAGCCTGACCTGCACGCAGTATTCCTTCTTCTCCCCCGGTTCGAGGAATTTGAGCATGCCTGTCTCCCGCATCACATTTCTGCCGTCAGGATAACAGTTGCCGAATTCGAGTCCCAGCACGTAATCACGCACCCCCATCATCTTCCATTCGACAAAACCGTCAAGTTCGCGGGGATCAGCTGCAATTGACAGTTTTACTCCGTTCTTCGGCTGGTATATGGAGACCTCAGCATTTTCTCCGTCGAACCGGTGATAGAAGCACTGCTCACTGTAGCCTGCCTGCGGTTTTTCCATTATCATCCACTTGTCAAGATCTTTAGTGGCGTCATCACTTCTCGGCGTCACTTCAACTGAAGGAATGCTGATGACGCTGTCTTCGTCAAGTAAAGGATATCCCATGTTCATATGATAGAGTATCTCAACCGGTTCTGTCTTAGACCCTGTGTTTTCAATCTCATCACATATTGTAAAGGCGTTTTCTCTACGCGATATTGCAACTGTTCTTCTGAGCACCAGCTTACGCCCGAATATTACCTCATCTCTGGTCACTGTATGGATCCGGATCTCATCCTCATCATCTTCCCACCAGCTCTGAGCACTTGGCTGATTTGCGATTGAACCGTGCAGCGGCAGTTCTTCTCCATCATCCGTACATGGCGCGCCTACTGCCTGCAAACCGCAGGTGGTCAGAAAGCCTGCGGTAAATGACTTCAGCCAGTTGAACCCGGTCGATTCATAATACGCCGGCGCAACATACCCGCACGGTGACAGATAGCTGCAGTTGATCCCATTGAACCTAAGCTGGGTTATGTCTCCATTCCTGTCAGGCGAGATTTTCATTTCAAGACCTTTGCCGTTGCTGATCTCATATATTCTCTGACCGTCGCCCTTGCCTCCAACGAGACGCATTTCCTGTACTCCACTGACCTGGAGTTCGTGTCCTATATATGGATTGACCATTTCATTCCTCCCGAATAGTTTATTCACTGCTGCTATGCTTTCCCGTTGCTGGAGAACAGTCTCATCTTCTCTTCAACTACTTCGCGAATGGCTTCGACTTCATATGATGTAAGGTCAAATGCGTTATTGACACCCGCTTCGATGCCTTTCTGCATTCCCTTGACCTGCGCCTTGCTGATGTCAGTAAAGATATTGACTTTGGCGATGCCGCGTTTTATCGCCTCGCGGAAGTCATCATCCGAAAGCCCGCTTCCTCCGTGGAGTACCAACGGTACATCCACAGCTGCAGCTATCTCTGAAATGCGGTCAAAGTCGAGCTTTGGAGGGAACTTGTAATCTCCGTGTGCATTGCCCACCGCTATCGCCAGAGCATCCACGCCTGTGCGCTTCACGAAATCCGCTGCCTGAGCAGGATCAGTGTAATAATCGCTTGGTTTGGACAGTTTCCCTGCACCTTCATTATCACCAACGTGACCAAGCTCGCCCTCGACCGTGACACCCAGCGAATGAGCGATCTTTACCATCTCTGCCACCTTCTCAACGTTCTCCTCGTACGGGTCCGTGGAGCAGTCATACATTATGGATGTATATCCGAGATGTATCGCTTCCATGCATTTCTCAAAAGTAAGACCGTGGTCATAGTGGAGCACTACTGGAATATCTGAGTTCTCCGCTCTCGCCTTTACCATCGCTGCAACTTCAGCCAGATTGGCCGCGCCGAGCAGCACTTCAGCAGTGCCCATAATAACAGGAGCTCTGAGTTCTTCGGCTGTCTCCATAATGGCATTGGTCATCTCCATATTGACTGCATTGAATAGTCCGACCCCGTATTTCTCTTTCTGTGCCGGCCGCAGCACGGCATCCAGATTAACTAACATCACATTTTCCTCCTATGCTTTCTTCCATCCGCTGTCAATCTTCTCGCGTATACTATCAAGCGGCATCAGCCCGCTGATGGCGTCATACGCCATGCAGCAGAGTGCTCCCGCCGCAGCCGCGTTCTCTATTGCGACCGCCGGAGCTGCTCCTTCGAGCACACTTGTCAGAAAAGCAGCTATGCTTGTATCTCCGGCACCCGTTCCGGACAGGACCTTGTCTATCTTAAAGCTCTTCTCAAAACGGCAGAATCCGTTCCATGCCTCTGCCTTCAGATCAAGCTTTTCTCCCGCTGCAACCATCTTGTCAGATGTCATGAGGAAGAGCCCCGGTGCCCCGCACTTGAGCAGCACGGCTTTCGCGCCGAGTTCAATGCAGCGCTCAGCAAGAGGCTTTATATCTTCCTCGACTGACAAAAGCGCAGTTATGTCTCCGCTTCCCGCTCTTTCGATCAGACTGTCGTATTTCGGTCTGTCCAGCATGAAGCAAAGTTCCTCATAGCTCGGGACGAAGAAGTCCACCAGAGGGAGCACGTTTGCAAGGATCTTTTCCCAGTCAGCCGCTCCCGCGTCGCTTGCGGGATCCACAGCCGCCATGTCAAGGCTTGTCGCCAGGCCCTTTTCCTTCATGCGGCGGAACATGTCAGCCAGATGCTCCCCGTCCGCTTCGTACATCTTCCTCATGAGTGTAGGATATCCGAAGTGGAAGAGGTCAGCGTCTTCGATCACGCTTTCAGGTATCTCGGTCCCGTCAAAGGTATCATTGGCTCCCGGACAATGAAGGAATATCCTGTCTATCCCCGGAGCCGCGATCACGACGGAATAGCTGGTTGTCTCTCCGTCCGCAACTATCAGATCGCCGTCTGCATCATGCTTTCCGAGGATCTCCTTTACCATTCCTCCGAAGGCGTCATGCCCGATCTTTCCAACCAGGCGGACGTCGGCCCCCATCTTCTTCATTCCGAGGCCTGTATTCGCTACAGCGCCTCCTGTATGCACATCAGGCGCATCCATGTTTATAAGTTTGCCCGGCTTCAGTATCTCGCCCAGATCTGTCACCTTTGCGGTGCTTTCCGGGAACACCGGTGTTATGTCTATGCAGATATGTCCTGCAACGATTGCACTTTTACCGTTCATCGTATCATTCCCTTCTTATTGGATCAGGAAGCTCTGCTTAGCGGTAACTTGGTCAAAAGGGACGGCCTTTTGACTCGTTCTGACTCAAAATATACCGTCCCCTTGCTTCCTTTCCCTATTGATCAGTCGTTCTTGATCGCTGCATCGAATGCTACATCCGATGGCGAGAAGTTGATCTTCTTGGTGAATTCGCAGGCCTCTGTGCCGCCGAATACACGCTCCATTCCGCTGTCTTCCCACTCAATCGAGAGAGGACCGTCGTATCCGATCTGGTTTAGCGCACGGATGATGTTGTCGAAGTCGACATCACCGTGACCAGGCGAAACGAAGTTCCAGCCTCTTCTCTGGTCGCCGAACGTGATATGCGATCCCAGGATGCCGTTTCTGCCGTTGAGATTCAACTTGGCGTCCTTCACATGTACGTGATAGATCCTGTCAGCGAAGTCCATGATAAACATCTGGGTATCGAGTCCCTGCCAGATCAAGTGGCTCGGGTCGAAGTTGATGCCCAGCGTCGGACGGTATTCAAACACGTCCAAAAGTTTCTTTGTGCTCCAGTAGTCGAACGCGATCTCTGTAGGATGTACCTCGAGAGCCAGCTTTACGCCGCATGCGTCGAATTCGTCCATGATAGGGCTCCAGAGATCCTTGACCTGCTGATATGCTGCCTCGATCTGCTCTTCAGAAGTCTGAGGGAATGAGTACCAGAACTTCCAGATAGGCGAACCCATGAAGAACGTGACTACGTCAACGCCCATATTCTTTGCAGCCTGCGCGGTATACTTCATCTCCTGAATGGCCCACTTCTGGATCTCCTCAGGCTTGCCCGCGAGTTCTCCCGGAGCGAAACCGTCGAGGCGCGAATCATAAGCGTCCTTTACTGTGTCGACAACGCACTGTCCGGCAAGGTGATTGCTGATGGCCCAGCAGTTGAGGTCATACTTAGCCAGCATATCCTTTACTTCCTGAACGTATTCAGGCTCTGTCGCAGCGCGCTTCATATCGAGATGTGCTGCAGAAAGCTCGAGGCCTTCGTATCCCATCTGCTGTCCGAGACGGCAGATCTCTTCGAGCGAAAGATCGCCCCACTGTATCGTGAATAAAGTTACAGGTCTTGACATATCTATTCCTCCTAGCGTTTTACTTCTACCCAAACGTTTCCGTTCTTATTGCTCTCGAGGCATGCCTCTACGAATGCGAGGCCCTCGACTCCGTCCTCGATGGTCGGGTAATCTACCATGTCAGCCGTGAAGCTGCCGTCCTTCTTTGCATTGATGCACTCCGTGAAGCTTCTGTACAGGTTGCCCATGGCCTCGAGCCATCCCTCTGTATGTCCGGCCGGCAGACGTCCGTACTTGGCAGCGCCCGGCGTGACAGCTCCGTATCCTCTGTGAATCTCCTTGATATTGCCGTCGTTGTCGATGAGCGTGAGCACTTCCGGGTTCTCCTGGAACCAGAGGATGGTGCCCTTGCTGCCATACACCCTGAGTCTCAGGCTGTTGTCGCAGCCGATCGCGATCTGCGATGTCCAGTAGATACCTGTTGCTCCGTTCTCATATTCGACCAGCACCTGATCGTTGTCGTCAAGGACACGTCCCGGTACCACTACGTCCATGCGGGCCAGCACTCTTTTGAGTTTGAGTCCCGTAAAGGTCGCCGCCGCATTCTCCACGTGAGTTCCGAGGTCGCCCAGGCAGTTCACTCCACCCGATCTTGCCGGGTCGCATCTCCACTCGCCCTGCTTGCCGCCGAAGTCTCCCTCATGTGCAAGCCAGCCCTGCGGATACTCTGCCATTACCGTTCTGACCTCTCCGATCTCTCCGTTGGCGATCAGGTCTCTCGCGAATTTTGATGTCACATGACCCATATATGTGTAGGTGACCATGAAGAGCACGCCCTTCTCTGCAGCAAGCTCCCTGAGCTCGGCCGCTGTATCGTACGAGATGGTAACAGGCTTGTCACAGGCGACATTGATGCCGGCCTCGATGAACGCCTTGCAGATCTCATAGTGTGAGAAGTTAGGTGTTACGACTACTACGAATTCGATGCCGTCCTCACGTGCGCTTTCCTTCTCGGCCATCTCCTGATAACTACCGTAGCAGCGTTCAGGATCGATGTGAAGAAGCTCTGCAGTCACTTTGGACTTTTCAGGGCTGCGGGAGAATACTCCTGCGACCAGTTCGGCGTTTCCGTCGATAGCTATGGCCTTCCTGTGAGCGTCCCCGATGAATGATCCCGGGCCGCCGCCCACCATGCCGTATCTTACTCTTTCTGCCATGTCTCTATCCTCCGTTTATGCGCGAATTACTTTGTGAGTGTGTCGAGGATCAGCTGATTCACGATACCCTCGAGCATCTCCTGACGTCCGCTGATGTTCTCTACATCGCCCAGCTTCGAAGCATATGCTGCGAGGCTCTCGAAATCTTCCTTGCCTTCTCTGATACTCTTGCCGATGCCTGAGTTCCAGCTTGCATAACGCTCATCAACAAAGCTGTCGATGCGTCCGTCCTTGATCATCTCATCAGCTACCAGCAGTCCTACTGCAAGTGTATCCATGCCTGCGATGAAGGACATCGCTGTGTCTTCGAGCGTGAAGGAAGGTCTTCTCTGCTTGGAGTCGAAGTTGAGTCCGCCCTTTGTGAAGCCGCCTGCCTTCAGTACTTCGTACATTGCGAATGCAGCATCATAGATGTTGGTCGGGAACTGGTCTGTATCCCATCCGAGGAGCGTGTCGCCCTGGTTGGCGTCGATCGATCCGAAGAAGCCTTCTTCTCTCGCAACTCTGATCTCGTGCTGGAATGTGTGCTGAGCCAGTGTAGCGTGGTTGGCTTCGAGGTTGAGGCGGAAACGATCATCCAGGCCGTACTTTCTCAGGAACGAGATTGTAGTAGCTGCATCGAAGTCATACTGATGCTTTGTTGGTTCCTTTGGTTTTGGCTCGATATAGAACGGCTCATTGAATCCAATCTTGTCAGCATAAGCGATAGCCATCTTGAAGAATCTTGCCATATTCTCCTGCTCAAGACCCATATTTGTGTTGAGCAGAGTCTCGTAGCCCTCGCGGCCGCCCCAGAATGTGTATCCGCTTCCGCCGAGCTTCTTTGTAACATCAAGTGCATTCTTTACCTGAGCTGCTGCATATGCGAATGCGTCAGCGTTAGGCGATGTGCCTGCACCGTGCATGTAGCGCGGATTTCCGAACAGGTTTGCTGTTCCCCAGAGCAGCTTCTTTCCGGTATCCTTCTGCTTTGCGAGCACGAGATCGGAGATGATCTCGAGGTTCTTATTGCTCTCGTCGATATCCTTGCCTTCAGGAGCCATGTCTCTGTCATGGAAGCAGAAGTAGTCGATTCCGAGCTTGTCCATGAACTCAAAGCCTGCCTCTACCTTGGCCTTGGCGAGATTCATCGGATTGCTTGTGCCGAAGGACTTGTTGGCTGTTCCCACTCCGAACATGTCGGTTCCGTCTGCGCAAAGTGTGTGCCACCATGCCATCGCAAACTTAAGGTGTTCACCCATTGTCTTGTCGCCGACCACACGGTTCTTGTCATAATACTTGTAAGCGAGAGGGTTCTTGCTCTTTGGGCCCTCATACTCTACCTTAGGTACATTCTTGAAAAACTCACTCACGATCTCACCATGCCTTTCCTGTTATATGCCATTATTTATTATATCGGTTTGCTGAAGGTAAGGCTGTTTGCTGATCTGCCTTTCCTTCTTATATAAAATGTATCATCCGGCACGATCCTGATTCTCTGTTTCATTTGCTGAAAAAATATGACAAATTTGCTATTATTGTGTAAGGAATGTGAACACGTCTTTATATGACCGGTCTGTTTATCGAGGTGCAGAATGAAACATAACGAACTTGAGATAGTCCCGCATAATCCCGCGAGTTTCAGGATCTTTCTGGTCGACCTTATGTATCGTACGCCGCATACACACAAGGACTTTGAGCTCAGCTGTGTTCTTGACGGCGCTGTGGATGTGACTCTCCAGGGCGGTACGCGCACATTGAAGCCGCGTAATCTGTTTCTGGTGAATCCTTATGAGAGCCACGAGCTTCACGCGGAAGCACCGACACTGATCGTATCTCTTCAGATCTCACCGGATTACTTCAGAGGCTTCGCGCCTTCGATCGAGCAGACGGCATTCGACTCACACTGGCTGAAAGATTCTCCTGTCTTCCCTCTGGCAGACAGAGCACCGCACATCACTTATTCGGAGTGCCTGCTTGAGATATGCGAATCATGGTGCCTTCAGTACGACATGTGGGAACTCCAATGCTGCTCTGTGATCAACGCCCTCTTTTATTCGCTCTTCAAAGAAGCAGGCTACCACCTGATGAGCGATCAGGAACAGCGCATGTCGGAAGCCAAAGGCCGCCGTATGAGGAAACTTATCAAGTATATTGACGCTCATTATCAGGAAAAGCTGCTCCTGTCCGACATCGCCGAACAACAGCAGCTTTCACTTCATTATCTGTCCCACTTTTTCAAGGACACCTTTGGTATGTCCTTTCAGGATTATCTCTCGCGCATCCGCTGCGAGCACGCTCGTCAGCTTCTGCTGTCGTCGGATCTCAATCTGCTCGACATCAGCATGAGCTGCGGGTTTTCCGATCCTAAATACTTCAACCGTGATTTTAAACTGCTGTACGGGCGGACGCCCAAAGAGTATCGCAGGGATTTTGAGAAGTCCGGAAGCACGCAGAGGCAGCTTTCCATGCTGACCACTCAGCAGTTCCTCTCCCGCGAAGAGTCTCTTATGCAGCTTTCACGCATACGATCGAGTAGGGGCTAACTTGTAGCCCCTCTCACACCACCGTACGTGCCGTTCGGCATACGGCGGTTCAACCCAATAAGTAGTAATCTACACAGCTGAGA
>OMZI01000019.1 GCA_900315485.1 uncultured Eubacteriales bacterium
TGCGGTTGGCAGTCTATTCGGCGCGTCTTAAGACGCTTGCAAGTACGAGGCCCTTTTAGGGCTTGTGCATACCACCAGTTCAACTGGTGGTTATGATTTCTGATAAGCTGCATCCTGATCTACAGCATGTGCATGAGTAGGCTTTTTCTGGCGGGTGCATTGTGCTGCTTTATAGGCGGCATGGCCAAAGTCATATGGAAGCTGATCGTCGTTCTGGCAAAGCGCGATATTCCCGCCTTTTCGCGGGTGTTCCGCGTGCTGATGATAGGCGGTTTTGCGCTGATGCTGCTGTCGGTGATACTGAGCACGGTCAGGACCGTGGCCGGCGGCGGGGCTTTCGCGGACAGTGCGATGGCCGGCCTGTGGCGCGGCCTTACTTTCATGCCTGCGACGCTCTTCTTTATTGCGGGGTTCGCAGGGATGTGCCTGATGGGCTGGCTCGGTTCACATATGGATAAGAGCGCAAGGTCGAACTGGATCGAAGAGCTGATCAACACGGCCGCGCAGCTCGCGATACTTGCCGGGGTGGTGATCGTGTACTTTGGTATGAGCTACCAGCCGGGCGATACCGCGGCCGCTGCTCTTGAAGACACGGGCAGTGTGCAGGTTACTGAAACTGAGGAATATTTTCTTTTCGATGGTGCAGGGACGGAGGCTGCTCTGGTTTTCTATCCTGGCGCCAGAGTAGAGGCGGCCGCATACTCTCCGCTGATGAAGAAACTCGCGGAAAACGGGACTGACTGCTTTCTGTGCAGGATGAAGTATAACTTTGCCATGCTCGATGCTGATGCGGCAGAGGGTGTGAGAGATGTAGCCGGAAACAATAGCTACAGACACTGGTATCTTGGCGGACATTCGCTCGGCGGCGTTACCGCTGCGGGACTTGTGACACAGGGCGAGGCTGCTGATGGGACCTCTGACGCCGGAGAGGATGATGCTGACACCGCTGCAGATGCGGAAAAAAGCCCCGACTGGGACGGCATCGTTTTGCTTGCTGCATACCCGACCGCGCCGATCACAGTACCGGCGATCCTCATATACGGCACGAATGACGGGATCGTGGAGCCTGAGGAATACGGAAGGATCGTGGAGAATGGCCTGTGGCCGGAAGATTTCACTGAAGTCAGACTGGAAGGCGGAAACCATGCACAGTTCGGTGACTATGGAGAGCAGAACGGGGACAATGAGGCGGAGCTGTTATTTGATGAGCAGCTGGATCAGACGGCGGATGCGATAACGGAATGGATAGAGGCGAGACGTTGAACAGCGGCAGGAAAGGACTTCATTTTGCCCTGACTGCGGCGGTGATGATCTTCATCTTTATACAGTCTGCGCTGCCGGGCCATGTATCCGGAGCGGAGAGCAACATAATCGTCAGGATCATAACTTCGATAGTGCAGGCGGACCCTGAGACGGTGGGCTTTGTCGTGCGCAAAACGGCACACTTCACTGAATACATGGTGCTGGGCGCATGCCTTCTCCTGAATGTGCGGGACTGTTTTGCGCATCTGCAGCCGAGACAGATGTGGGGACTGGCGTGGATGCTCGGAACGGCGTATGCGGTGACTGACGAGCTGCACCAGCGTTTTGTGCCGGAAAGAAGCTGCGAGCCGCGTGACATGTGCATCGATGCAGCAGGCGTCGCTCTTGGTGCTCTAATTATGCTCGCAATAGTGATGAGGCAGAGAAGGAACAGGAACAGAACTTAGAAAACAGCACGTTGCAGTGAGCGCGTGTTTAGGGTAAACTTTGGACAGGTCTTATCCGGCCGGGCCATACGCAGGCATACAGTGCGCAAGGATATTTAGAAGCCTTGCGTTTTTTAATTGTTGCAAATAGGGGATATATACCCTATAATGAAGGAGGTAGGTATGCCAACAATCAGATAGGGAAAGAATTGGAGGAAATGTGGGAAAGCGGTGAATACACCAGACTCCCGCCAATAGAATGATATGTTTCACGAGGCGCTTGAATTAAAATTTAATGAGGGTACCGAGTTAGAAGTCACCTTCACTGATGGAATGGTAAAAGGCTACGATATGTCATGTCTGTATGACAAGTATCCCCAGTTGAGAGCACTGGAAGACAGGAAGCTGTTTACGTCAGGATATCTTATCGGCCCCTATGTGATCGTATGGAATGATGACCTGGATATCGGAACAGATACAATATACGAAGAGGGGTGGACGGTAAAAAAATTGCCGCCGTTTCCGGGCCGCATATCAGGGCGTGCGGTAATGAAAGGAAGAGCTGAGCGGGAAATAACCCAGAAGCAGCTGGCTGTCTTAACCGGTATCGATCAGTCAGACATATCTAAAATTGAGCGAGGGATTGCCAACCCGACAGTAGGAACCCTTGAGAGGATTGCTAATGCCCTTGGTATGGAACTGAAGATATCTCTTGTCGAAAAGGAAGACGCGTAATATGAACAGCGAAAAAAGTGATATACTGTACAGGCTGATGCTGCGCAAGGGTTATCCCGAGGAGTTCGCGAGGATCATCGCGGCGGAAATGAGCACGGATTTCACTGCCGAGCGGATGATCAGCTATATCGGGCGCGCGGGGCTCAGGCCGCTTGAAGAGGTCGCGGACGAGATGCTGGCGATACAGAGCGACCGCGACAGGATCCGCGACAAGCACATAAATGAGCACGCGCAGCAGAAGATCAACATTCTGTACAGAGATATTAATGAGTAAAAGGAATGTGCGCAAAGGGCAGCAGTATTGAACTGCTATCAGGATGACGCAAGGATGAATAGTGAAAGGGACCTGACAAAAATGGCAGACGGCAGATGGGTAATGACTGAAGACGAACTGAACAGAACGGTCTGTGGATTCGATAACGAAAAGCGGGCGGACATGAGAAGCCTGCCTAACACAGGTAAACGCAAGGCGGTTGATGACAGATCGGGCAAAGCGGAGCAAGTCTGTGCCTTCTGCGGTTCGGCAGACCTGATCACGGGACTCGGAGGATTCGGCGAGGGATACGGATACAAGTCGGCGCGCTGCAAGGCGTGCGGAGGTATCACGGAATTCGTGTACAAGGATGAAGCCGGGAAGTACTTCAAGTAATAAGAATCGATTATGGTAATAAAAAATGGGACGGTCCTATTGTGTCAGTGGGACCGTCTTCTTTTTTATTGGAGAGGGCAAAAAGGACCGTCCCTTTTGACACATTTCTTCTTTTATGAGAATCAGCTGTCTTGTATAATTAATTGCATAGAATAATTATTATTCAGGGGTGAAAAATGAGTGAAACACGTGCGGACAGAGCGGAGGCTCTGTTCAGACAGGGATATAACTGCAGCCAGTCGGTGTTCGCGGCTTTTGCGGATGTCGTTGGGATGTCTGTTGAGGAGGCGGCGCAGCTGGCGAGCCCGTTCGGTGCGGGATTCGGTAAGCTGAGAGAGGTCTGCGGCGCGGTGTCGGGTATGACGATGCTGGCGGGAAAGCTGAAAGGTTATTCGGACCCGGAGGCGCGCGAGGAGAAGGTAGAGCTGTATAAACTGATCCAGAAGATGTGCGCCGAATTCGAGGAGAAGGAAGGCTCGATCATATGCAGGGAGCTGCTGGGCCTCGAAAAGGGCGAGGACCTGGGCGAGCCTGCTGTGCGGACGGAGGAATATTACAGGAGCCGGCCGTGCGTGGGAGCATGCAGGACGGCAGCTGAGATCGCGGAGAAGTATTTGCTGTAAGCTAATAAAGATGATGACAACGGGGGCAGTTCTCTTTGTCATCTTCACCATATACTGAAAATAGTATGTAAAAGATGACAGTGAGAACCGTCCCCACTGTCATATCAGGAGGCTGCTATGGCTATAATTGCAGGTTTCATGGTACCGCACCCGCCTATGATCGTTCCGGACATCGGCAGGGGAAGCGAAGAGCAGATAAGAGAGACAACTGAGGCCTATGAGAAGGTCGCGGATGAGATCGCGGCGCTCAGGCCGGAGACGATAATAATAACGAGTCCGCATTCCGTGATGTATGCGGACTATTTTCACATATCGCCGGGAGAAGGCGCGACCGGGAATTTTGCAGGATTCAGAGCGCCGCAGGTCAGGTTCAGCGAGACCTATGACACTGAGCTCGCGGATGAGATCTGCAGGCTCTGCGATGCGGAGGACTTCCCGGCAGGAACACTCGGTGAGAAGGACAGGAGCCTCGACCACGGGACGATGGTGCCCCTGTACTTTATAAGAAAGAAATACGACGGCGGCAGGATCATCCGCATCGGCCTTTCCGGTCAGCCGCTGATCGACCACTACAGGCTGGGCATGATAATCCGCGACGCAGTGAACAACACGGGCAGACGCGCTGTCTTCGTTGCTAGCGGAGACCTCTCGCACAAGCTGCAGGACTACGGGCCTTACGGTTTTGCACCTGAGGGACCTGAGTACGACGACCGCATCATGGACGTCATGAGCAGGGCGGCTTTCGGCGAGACACTGGATTTCGACACCACTTTCTGCGACAAAGCGGCGGAATGCGGCCACCGCTCCTTCGTCATCATGGCGGGGGCTTTCGACGGCATGGCTGTTAAGGCGGAAAGGCTGTCCCATCAGGATGTGACCGGCGTCGGCTACGGCATCTGCACGTTCTACCCTGAGGGCGAGGACGCGGGCAGGCACTTCCTCGAGAGGCACATGGACAGGCTCAGCGCGGAGATGCAGGCAAAACGCGAGCAGTCGGATGCCTACGTCAGGCTCGCGCGCAAGTCGGTCGAGAGTTATGTGCTGAGGCGTGAGAGGATCAGGGTGCCGGATGACCTTCCGGATGAGATGCTGAGCAAAACGGCCGGCGCTTTCGTTTCGATCCATGAGCATGGAGAGCTGAGGGGCTGCATCGGAACGATCGCTCCGACAAGAAGCTCGGTCGCTGAGGAGATAATCGCCAATGCGATCAGTGCTTCGACGAGGGATCCGAGGTTCCCTGCGATCACCGCGGACGAGTTGCCGTGGCTTGAGATAAGCGTGGATGTGCTCGGCGAGCCCGAGGACATAGAGTCAACAGAGCAGCTGGATGTGAAGAGGTACGGGGTCATAGTATCCGCAGGTCATAAGAGAGGCCTGCTGCTGCCTGACCTTGACGGAGTTGATACGCCTGAGCAGCAGGTGGACATCGCCATGAGAAAGGGCGGTATCCGCAGATCAGAGAATTACAAACTTCAGAGATTCGAAGTGATCAGGCATCATTAGCCGGTAAGAATCATATCGCCGGAATACAGTGCGGCGGGCATGTATTGATAAAGGAAGAAGGATCAATGGCGGTTTGCAATGTGTGTTTCAGACATTGTAATATTCCCGAAGGAGGGCTCGGCTTCTGCGGGGCAAGGACCTGCAGGGACGGCGTAGTGACTGCAGCGAATTACGGCAGGATCACTTCGCTTGCGCTCGACCCGATCGAGAAGAAGCCTCTCGCACAGTTCCACCCGGGCAGCATGATAGTCTCGGCCGGGAGCTACGGGTGCAACCTGAGATGCCCGTTTTGCCAGAACTACCAGATATCCTGGTCGGATGAGGCATTCAGTTATGCTGAAGAAAGGCACGCCGGACACGGTGCCGGACAGCATACTCCAGAAGGCAGCAATGGTATGCATCGTTCAGCGGAATACATATCGCCTGAGGAGCTGACTGCTATCGCGGCTTCGTGCCGTGACCGCGGCAATATAGGAGTGGCTTTCACCTACAATGAGCCGCTCATCGGTTACGAATATATAAGGGACACCGCCCGGCTGGTGCACGGTGCCGGGATGGTGAATGTGATCGTCACGAACGGGACGGCCAGCACCGGGGTCCTGCACGAGCTCGCACCGTATATCGATGCGATGAACATAGATCTCAAGGGTTTCACCGACCGGTACTATAACGGAGTACTCGGCGGCAGCAGGCAGATGGTCATGGATTTCATCGCGGAGGCCGTGAAGCACTGCCATGTCGAGCTGACGACGCTGATCGTTCCGGGCGAGAATGACACAGAAGATGAGATGCGGGCGATGACGGAGTGGATCGCAGGCCTTACGGATGCAGAGGGAAGGTCTGTGGGATGCAAAATACCGCTGCATATCTCGAGGTTCTTCCCGCGGTTCCATATGACAGACCGCAGGGCGACGGATGTGCGGCAGGTGTACCGGCTCGCGGAGGTCGCTCGGGAGCGGCTGGACAGCGTTTATACAGGAAACTGTTAGAGATACAATTCAGAAAATAAAGGGGGACAGAAAATGGGAGTAAGTCTTAAAGGAAGGAACTTCCTCACATTAATGGATTTCACACCGGAAGAGATAAGGTATCTTCTGGATCTTGCAAAGGAGCTCAAGGCTAAGAAGAAGGCGGGCATCAGGGGGGCTTCGCTTGCCGGCAAAAATATAGTGCTGCTGTTCGAAAAGACTTCGACGCGTACGAGATGTTCGTTTGAGGTCGCGGCTGCTGACGAGGGAGGCTATGCAACTTTCCTCGACCCTAAGAGCTCTCAGATGGGCAAGAAGGAGAGCATCGCGGACACGGCCAGAGTCCTCGGCAAATTCTACGACGGCATCGAGTACAGAGGCTTCAGCCAGGCGATCGTCGAGGAACTTGCAGCCAACGCGGGCGTGCCTGTTTGGAACGGGCTTACTGATGAGGACCACCCGACTCAGATAATAGCAGACATCATGACCATCGAGGAGCACATTGACAAGCCGCTTTCAGAGGTCAAGGTAGTCTTCGTGGGAGACATAAGAAACAACATGGCATACGCCTGGATGTACGGATGTGCCAAAATGGGCATGAAGTTCGCCGCATACGGTCCGGCGGAGCTGGCAGAGCAGGTGGATGCGTCAGTGCTGGCCAGAGCTAATGCAGTAGCTGCAGAGACCGGAGCAGAGATAGTCGTAAGCAGCGGCCCTGACTGCCTTAAGGGTGCAGATGTAATATACACGGATATATGGGCTTCGATGGGCGAAGAGGATCAGATCCCTGAGAGGGTAAAGCTCCTCACCCCGTACAAGGTAACTGAAGAACTCATGGCATCGACCGGAAACCCGGGATGCCTCTTCATGCACTGCCTGCCGTCCTTCCACAATTTTGACACGACGATGGCAGCGGAGCAGATGAAGCTCGGATACGATATCCGCGAGGTAACGGAGGAAGTCTTCTCGGGACCGAACTCGGTAGTCTTCGATGAAGCTGAGAACAGGCTTCACTCAATCAAAGCAGTAATAGTTGCCACAATAGGCGAATAATGCGTCCCCGCTGACGCATTTTTGCTATAATTCCGTATGGAAGAAAAAGATGACAGGGAAAAAACCATCACCGATGCCAGAAAAACGGAGAGGGGAAATGACTGAACGCAATATTCTTATCACTTCACTGGATTCGATGGAGAACAGGCCGGAGCGCAGATACGACAATAAGAACATGAGGGGCGGCAGGCCTGACAGATCAGCTGATAACGGAACCGGTTCCGGTGACGCAGATAATAAATAAAAGGCGAGGGACTATCGCAGAAGGGAGAAGAAAATGCTTGTTATCAACGTATTCTACACATGCAAAGAGGGAAAGAGAGAGGACTTTCTGAAGAGGATCGAAGAGGAAGGCGTACGCACAGGCTCGCTTGCCGAGGAAGGCAACCACGCTTACAGGTACTTCAAGCCTGTAGACTGTGAGAACGGACTCTTCCTGTATGAGGAGTGGGAGGACACAGATGCACACAACCTCCACCGCACAATGCCTCACTACCAGAGACTCCAGGAGTTCCAGGGCGAGTATCTTGAGAAGCTCTCGGTAAACAAGTACTTCACAGACAAGAAGGAGATCTGCTTCTAGGGCAATCTATGCGGAGGGGTGATATTTTCCATTACCGGCCAGTGCAACTACAACTGCCTGCACTGCTCGGTGAATGCGCCGGAAGCACCACTCGGCGAGTTTTCGTTTGAAAGGATTGAGGAGCTTCTCGATGAGATGAAGGACTGCGGCCTCAAGAACATAGTTCTGATCGGAGGAGAGCCGCTTGTCAGAAGAGACTTCATGCAGATCGTCGATGCGATCCTGCAGAGGGGAATGTTTGTGGTTCAGATATTCACGAACGGATCGCTGGTGAATGATGCTTTGCTGGACGAACTTGATAAAAGAAATATCTCACCGACATTCATGATCAGCTTTGACGGTGTCGGCTATCATGACATAATGCGTGGAGTCACTGACTGTGTACCCGCCTGTTGAAAGCGGCCTGTGGAAAGACAGGAGATCTGCTCGGCTATGATCCGCAGATGTGCTATTTCTTTGAGCACGGTTTCCCTGAGAAGTTCCGGGAAGCGATACGGAGAGGCGAGGCAAAGCGGACTGAGAATATGTCGCTGCTGGAAAAGCTCATGAGCTGGAGATAAGAGTTAACACACAATTACTGCCTTCGCAGCATGTTCATGGTCTCCTCTGAAGGCGGCGGCGCTGCCAGCATAGCAATTTTGCGGTGTATAGCCTGTGCGTCAAAATTGTTCTCATCTGCACCGAATGTAAGCAGCAGATTTGACTCCGGAAAGAATCCTATCTCGGCAAGCTGGTCCCAGCGCGTTACAGCATCAGTACGGTAACGGCTTCGCTTTGCCAAATTGCTGTGGAACCAGTTTCCCAGATGTTCAAATATCTTTGGGGTCATTGTGAACACGTCCAGTGCTGTGAAATCCGGATGAAGCAACTCGCCGTTGGCTTTATAAGGTAATTCAAAAATACTTGGCACGTTATAGATGAAGAATGCCTCGTGATGGATGCACTCAGCGCGGGACCGCATCGGGGTACCATCGAATGCCGTGACCTTCAACCCGGCAGGATCGAAAACCGGAAGCTTTTCCTTGAGAGCCAACTGTTCTGTCTTCCATTTATACACTTCAGGTTCTATGCGCAGGAACGGGTCATTTCCCGGCAGCATATATGTCGAAGAAAGGAGCTCGTTGAAATCGGCAGCATTTGTCTTCCGGTAGATTCGCAGAAAATCTTCCATAACCCCGATGTTTGTTTCTATTACTTCTATGGCTTTCTTGTAAAGATGATGCGTACGGATCCCTCTGATTTCAGGATGCGTGTCGTCGCCAACATAAACATACCGCGCCTGCCCCGGAAACTTGACTGCATAAAAACTTTTGCCCTTTCTTACAGCACACCTCTTCATATATGCTCCATCAAAGGACTGGCTCTCAGAAAGATTCTTGATATATCTGTCTCTTAATTTATACTGCAGGTCTAGATCGTACTCTACTGCAGATTTGCATGAGTATCTCATAATCTGATAACTCCTAAGTTAAAAGGTGGAATGTGCATCGCATCTGGATTTTGTAACAGCAATTGTCTGTTTTAAAGGCTGCTTGTGCTAGTTGGTGTCATCCCTTAAAACGTTAAATACACAGCTGGTTGTAACTAGGAGTATATTCATGAGAAAGACGATTCCAATAGGCATGTCGGAATTAGTGATTTAAATGTTGAAAGTAAGGGACAATAATATTATCCGTCAACCGGCGCTTAGAAGGACATCGCAATTCCGAGCCGGTCGCAATACGCTCCCAGCAACTCATATTGCACATACGATGCGCGAAAGGAGGATGTTGCGCATAGTGCATACTGAGTATGGCAAAAGTGATGCTCGAGAGGCGGCTGGTGCGTACGGTGCAAACTGAGTATGGCAAAAGTGATGCGCGAAAGGCGGATGTTGCGCATGGTGCATACTGAGTATGGCAAAAGTGATGCGCGAAAGGCGGATGTTGCGCATAGTGCATACTGAGTATGGCAAAAGTGATGCGCGAAAGGCGGATGTTGCGCATGGTGCAAACTGAGTATGGCAAAAGTGATGCGCGAAAGGCGGACGTTGCGCATGGTGCATACTGAGTATGGCAAAAGTGATGCGCGAAAGGCGGACGTTGCGCATGGTGCATACTGAGTATGGCAAAAGTGATGCGTGAAGGGGGCGCGTTGCGCACAGTGCATACTTTAGAGCTCGTAAAGCTTCTAAATGGAATGGCTTTCTGCCATAGAAGACCATATGCTATCATATATACGTATTAGTGCTGGACGAAAGAGCATTTTGTTTGAGAGGAGAGCATAAACATAGCATGAACGTGGAATTGCTGAATTGGAGCAGGGACCTGAGAACTGAACTGATGGATCTCTGCAACAGTGTGGACAGAAGTTATCTCTCTGACAGGCTGCCGTCGCCGTATACTGAGGCTGACGCTGACTGGTGGCTTAACATGGTTAGTGAACATGACGGTGTGGACGGACTGTTCAGGGCGATAGTCCTTGACGGTAAGGCAGTCGGGAGCATTTCTGTTGAGTGCAGGCCTGATGTGTATCACCGCGACTGTGAGATAGGCTACATGCTTCTGACTGAATACTGGTCTCAGGGCATCATGACTGAGGCTGTAAGGCTGATGTGTGATGAAGCATTTGAGAAGCTGGATATTGCCAGGATAACGGGCATCGTATATACGGAAAACGAGGCGTCGTGGAAGGTGCTTGAGAAGAATGGATTCGTGCGCGAGGGCCTGCAGCGTAGGTCGGCATGCAAGAAGGGCAAAATGCATGACATCTTCCTGTACGGAAAGCTCAGAGATGACAGGACTGCGATATCTGTTGACCTGATGCGCAGAAGTGACGCTTATACGATAGAGCATTATGTGCCGAGTAAAGAGCTGATGTACCGGGCTGCATACGGGGTATACCTCGCTTACGACAGCCGGCGCGGAGAGGGCGCCGTATCTAACGGCATGCACGAAAGGAACCTCATGCCTGACGGCTGGCAGGGCAAACGGATCGCGATACTGACCGGCGGCGGCAATAACGGCGGTGACGGATACGCGCTTGCCTGGATCCTGAAGGAAGCCGGCGTCGATTCTGTAGTGGTAAGGGTGTCCGACAAGCTCTCCGAGGACGGCAGGTACTACTGCGGGAAGGCAGAAGCTTGCGGAGTAACGATGTGCGATTTTGCGAAACCGGAAGCCGGCGGGGCGGATATGCGCGATTCTGCGAGTGCGGTAACCCTCGGAGCATCGATCAGTGATTTTGCCGGCAATGCGGGTCTCTCCGGCTATGATGTGATCGTTGACTGCATCCTCGGTACCGGATTCAGGGGCGAGGTAAGAGGCAACGCGGCAGAGGCGATAAAGGCCATCAACGAGTCGGGCGCATATGTCATCAGCGTCGATATCAACAGCGGCATGAATGGGGATACCGGCGAGGCGGTGCTCGCAGTCAGGTCTGATCTGACCGTGTCGATCGGCTACTACAAGCAGGGTCTGTTCAGAGGAGACGCGGACAAGTACATCAAAGATATGACAAATGTAGATATAGGTATCATTCTTCTGAACGAGTAATTGAGATTCCGCAAGGATGGAAGAATCGCAGAAGATGGAGATCAAAAGATATAAAGGAGGAGTGCTATGATTCGCAGAGCTGAAGAATGCAAAATAGAATACCGCGAGCACATGCGTGACGGCGACGGTACGGTCAAGCTGACAGGATTCATCAATGACCCGTCCGAGCTGTGCGGAAAGGGCCGCATGTTTTCCAGGATAACTCTGGAACCGGGATGCAGCATCGGATTCCATATTCACGAGAATGACTCCGAGCTCTTCTATTTCCTGACCGGGACCGGTGAATACAGTGACAACGGTGAGATCTGCACTGTCAAGGCAGGCGATGTCACCATCTGCCCTGCAGGAACGGGACATTCGATCGCAAACAAGGGAGATGAGACACTGGAACTCATCGCTGTGATCGTCTACGCTTAGCTCCCGCACCTAACTGCTATGAATGGTATTAACGATACCCTGAAAAATATATATGGCAATAATATTTCAGTCATGAGCAAAACGCCTGTGTCCGGCGGGGACATAAACAGGGCCTATGCGCTGCACCTTTCTGATGGAGGCAGGCTGTTCATGAAAGCCAACCGTAAGGAGAATGCGGATTTCTTCAGAGCAGAGGCAGAAGGGCTCGAGGCGCTGAGGTCGGCCGGGGCGATCAGTGTTCCGCGTGTGATCACAAGAGGCGTGGATGATAACGAGTCGTTTCTGCTGCTTGAATATATAGAAGAAGGTCGCAGAAGTCCTGTGGCATCAGAAGAACTGGGCAGGAGGCTCGCGCAGCTTCACATGGCAGATACCGGAATTATTACATCTGCTGATGATGCGACAGATCCTTCATCTTACGACCTGCGCGGCAGATACGGATTTCTGCATGACAACTATATCGGAGCGGGATTCCAGTGCAATGAACCGGCAGATTCGTGGACGGAGTTCTTCATAGAAAGGAGACTGAGACCTCAGTTTGAGAGGGCATCATATTACTGGGACATCGATGAGCGGAAAAGGATAAACAGATTCCTGGACCGTGTGGACAGATATCTTGCCGAGCCGGAAAGGCTGTCACTTCTTCACGGCGACCTCTGGGCAGGCAATTACATGATCGACAGCAGTGGTGAGCCGTGGCTCATCGATCCTGCGGCATACGTCGGGCATGCCGAGGCAGACCTCGCGATGACGGAGCTGTTCGGGGGCTTTGACCGCAGATTCTATGATTCTTACAGAGAGACTGCAGGGATCGATTCCGGCTATGCCGACAGGAAAGACCTGTACAACCTGTATCACCTGCTGAACCATCTCAATCTGTTCGGGGGCAGTTATCTGTATTCCGTCCTGTCGATAGTTAGAAGGTATATTTAAAACGGGGAAATCATGAAGGGATTAATGCTGAATGCACGGAATGGACATATAGAGCTAAACGGTTTTGACTGCGACTATATATCCTTCGGAAGAGGAGAGGATCCGCTTATTATGCTTCCCGGCGTAGGAGACGGGTTCAAGACGGCAAAGGGTATAGCCGTGCCGTTTGCGATGATGTACCGGTGCTTTGCTGAGAACTTCAAGGTGTACGCGTTCAGCAGGAGAAATGATCTGCCGGAAGGTTTCACAACAGCGGACATGGCCGATGATCTGAATGACATAATGGAGGCCCTGTCCATCGGGCCGGCACATATATTCGGGGTCTCTCAGGGCGGCATGATCGCTCAGCAGATGTCGATCCGTCACCCGGATAAGGTGAAAAGCCTTGTTCTGGCAGTGACCGCGCCGCGTCCTAATGATCTGATGCGGGAATCGCTGGGAGGCTGGCTTGAAATGGCGGACCGGGACGACTATGCGGGCATTATGCTGGATACGGCTGAAAGATCGTACACGGGCGCATATCTTGAAAGGGGCAGGATGCTCAACAGAATACTGGCGATGGCAAAGCCTGCAGACTATACGCGCTTCAGGGTCCTGTGCAGGTCATGTCTTGAGCACGATGCATACGATGATCTCGGTAAGATCACCTGTCCTGTATGGATAATAGGTGCTGATCAGGACAGAGTGCTGGGCGGAAATGCGTCGGTTGAACTGAATGAGAAGATCCCGGGCAGCCGCCTGTACATGTATGAAGGCTACAGTCACGGGGTATACGAGCAGGCAAAGGATTTCAACAGGAGAGTCCTCAGATACCTGATGTGGGAGAAACTGAGATAAGGAGTAAATCTGAATGAAGAAGTACGCGGCTCCCATACTTATGCTGGCGATTTTTGAGACAATAGCTGTTACACTCTGGCTTACGAAAGGAAATATCTTCTATCTTTTCAATTTCAGCTACATCGGGTGTTCGATAGCGCTGGGCATGTTTCTGTTCATCAGAAACCACAAGCACACCAGACGCATCGTCCAGCTGCTGGTCGGAACCTATATGCTCATATATCTCGGGCTGATCTGCGGGGAAAACATGCAGATAGAAGGGTTCTGGTACTACCTGTTCACGGGCGTATTTGAGGCGGCAACTATTCATTATGCAGTGGCCAAAATCTTCGGGCCGCTGATCTTCGGACGCGGCTGGTGCGGCTATGCCTGCTGGACAGCTATGGTACTGGACTTTCTGCCGTATAAGGTGCCGGCACAGCCGAGGAAGAACCTGGGATGGATCAGATATATCACTTTTGCGCTGTCGCTGATTTTTGTCGCGGCCCTGTTCCTCGCGCATGTCGGTAATATTGAGAGGATCATGTTCTGGGCGTTCATCGTCGGGAATGTTCTGTACTACGCGGTGGGGATCATTCTGGCATATGCATTCAAAGATAACAGGGCGTTCTGCAAATACATCTGCCCGGTCACAGTATTCCTCAAGCCGATGAGCTATTTTGCCCTGGTCAGGGTGAAGTGCGACAAGGAAAAATGCATCTCATGCGGGAAGTGCAGAAGAGTGTGCCCGATGGATGTTGATGTTACAGATAATTCAAGAAACAGAAAAAACGGCACTGAATGTATCCTGTGCATGGAGTGCGTGAAGAACTGCCCGAAGGGAGCCCTTTAGGCTACCAGGCTCTCCAGTCGCAGTCCTTTCAAATCCCTTACATTTTCCGGCTGTGATATACTTAAGTTCTATGTCCGCTACACAGGCGGAGTCTATGCCACTATCAATCCGGGAATGGCGATACAGTACATAGGTAAGAAATAAAAAATGAAGCCTGTTCAAGGCTCCATTTTTTATGGTGTCCCGGAGTCGAGTGTAATAGAACTGGAGTCGGGGTTGTTGTCAAAGTACCGTTCTATGTCGGCCGCTTCATAGTCTGAGACTTTGCCTTTCCGGTCTGAATTATTCAGGAATATATCGAAGTGATCATCATATAGATATATGCGGTCTATCAGGAGATTGACCAGTAGTTTCTGGTATTCCAGATCGTTGTGGCTGCATTCCCTTATGGACAGAAGGAAGCTTCGTGCAAGGATAGGGTCAATCTTTATCTGCTTTGCCTGCTCCTTCTGTAATTGTTTATTCAATGCGTCTAATTCATCCTCGCGCTGCTTCAGTCTGCCGGCCACTCTTGAAGAGTTAACCCCTGTTTCAAGCTGATCGATCAATATCTCAATCTTTTTCTCTGTTTCTTTTATTTCTTTTCGCAGTCTGATCGTGGCGGAGCTTTCAAGATCCTTCTGATTCTGATCTTCGATTGCATGTACGATCTTATCGATTGCATCATTGTCCAAGAGACGGCGGCAGACGTCAAGGACGAGAGGTTCTATGAAGTCCTTACGGACATTTTTCTTATCACACTTTTTGGGAGACTTGAGACATTTGTAGTATCTGTAAGTTTTGCCCGTGCCCGATGTGCCCGATACTCCGTCCATTGGATCCTTGCAGTGACCGCAGAATACCCTGCCGGAAAGGAGATAATCCTCAATCGCAGGGCGGTGCCCATGCTTGCGGCGTTCTCTTATTTCCTGAACCTCGTCAAACAGTTCATCACTGATGATACGCGGAACGCCGCCCGGGATACGTACGTTATCGTAAATATAGATCCCTTTATACATTTCATTGCGAAGCACTGTTGAGAGGGAGCCACGCTTAAATGTATTTCCGCGCTGTGTCTTGATGCCTCGGTTATTTAGATCATCCATGATGGATTGTATCGTTTCGCCTGCAGCAACACGTTCATATATCTCAAGTACTATCGGTGCCTTCTGTTCGTCCAGTATAAAGTGGTCATTTTCATCAACTTTATAACCAAAAGGAATCGTGCTTCCGTTGTATTTGCATTGTGCTGCTCGCTGGAGCATTCCGCGAGTGACCTTTTCAGACAGCTGTGCGCTGAACCACTGGTTGATGGTTTCCAGCATACCTTCAGTGATAATGCCGGAGCTGTCGGCTGCAATGTTCTCCTTGGCGGAAACGACTCTAACACCATTGTCGGCAAGTATCTTCTTGTAGTAACCGGAGTCGTTCTTGTTACGCGCAAAGCGATCCAGCTGATACACGAGTATTACTTCAAAGCCTCCAAACTCACTGTCAGCAATCATGTGGAGAAACTCCGGCCGCCTGTCTGTCTTCGCGCTCTGTGCCCGGTCAATATATTCATGTACGATAAGAAGATTGTTTGCAGCCGCATAGCGCTTACACTCGTCTATCTGTCCCTCAATGGACATTTCGTTCTGTTTATCTGAACTGTATCTTGCATATATTACTGCGTTTTTCATTTGCAATCATTTCTCCAGTTAACTTAATATCAGCTTTTTATTGCTCAGAAGGGATGCAATCATTTCCTTGTGTTCATTTACATCTGATAGTCTTGTAATCGTAGTTATACGCTTCCCGGCATCCTTGCTGCTGGCTCCACAGTGATAGATCTTCATCCCGACGGTATCATTATCAATTACTATATATCTGTCGTGTGTACGGTCTTTTGACCTGATGAAATCCACTCTTCTTGTCGGATGCTCCTTAAGGAAATCATTGTAATCCGAGAGTTTCAGTATTTTGAGCTTGTTGTCACTGATGATTGTAAGTTTCACACCCGGTTTCGCATGTACAAGATGATGCAGGGTTTTCACACCGATATAGTCATCAATGACGATAATAGACTTCTTTGCGCTTTTATATATCTTCTGATATGCGACATCAGCCTTGAAAGGCTGTCCGTCAAGAATAAGTATCTCTTCGTTTTGGATTCCTTTATCAAACAGTTTAACGAAATCTGACAGGTCATCATGTGAGACCATCCTTTCTTCGATGCGTTTTATAGCCAGAGTATTATCAGCGGTTTGCGCAGAAATTGATAGTAATTGCTGGTTAACTATAAGTGCAGGATTATCATTGACATAATCCTTCAAATACTTAAACATGCGAACCAGCTTGCGGCTTTGCTTTACCGCCAGATCACCCTTGAGAATAGTCATAAGCATGTAAATACCTTGCTCGGTAAATGCATATGGAAGAGTCCTGCGTCCACCCCAACTTGAAATCCGTTTTTCGGATTTCAAGTTGTTATACTCGTCTTTTGTAAGCTGAAAGCGGAACTCCTCTCCTTCAAACCGTTCTGCGTTATCCTTTACACGCTCATTCATCTTGCCGGTCGTATATCCATATATTTCCGCAAGTTCAAAGTCGAGCATGACCTGGACCCCGCGTATGATGTATATCTTCTCTTTGAGCGAGCGTTCATCGACAAGTTCAACCGAGTTCGCTGCGGTCGTTTCTTCATTAATAGTGTCTGGCTTATTGCTCATGGGATTCCTTCCAGGGTACAAATAGTACCCACATTCATTAAGCTTTTGCGACCTGTTTCGAGTTGTACGAATTACTATTACAACTCAGACTGACTGATCGTTGTAGTCAATTGCGTATTCCGACCTTGCAGGCCATTAAACTGACGTCAGTTTAATGGGATTTTCCAAAGGGTTCAGAGGTTGCGCAAGTGTTACTCCTCGTTTCTTTTTTCGGTCTGTTTCTCTCTGTACAGCTGCAGGATCTTCAGAAGGTCTTCTTCGCTGTATATGGCGGTGTTGTCTCTTACTTCCATCGGTTTGCCTTGGGCCCCGGAGTCCATATTGTAATAGTAACCGTCCCTTTGTTCCGCATCCTCTCTGAGCATCGGATATTTATATCGCCACTCATCATACTCATCTTTGGATATGCTACCTGTCGTCAGCTTGTTTTTCATGACATACCATGCTCTGAGATCATCGGCAAATTCCTTGTTGTATTTCGGATGGTTGATATCCTGCTTTAAGCATATATACCCATCAAGGACTGTAATGGTTAGTCCGTATAAATCTTCTATCTGAAAAAGGGTATGCATAAGACCGATCTTTGTGTCGATATCCGGGTTCTGAATAGCTTCCGGTGCAACATCAAAGATTTCCGCGAACTGCTCTATTACATCTTTCCTCGGCTCGCGCCGATTCCATTCATACTGAGCCACTCTGACATTGGTCGACTTCCCGGCAAAATCCATTGCTTCTCCGAGTTCTGCCTGTGTTAATCCCTTGCGTCGTCTAAAATAACGAATCCTTTCTCCTGTTGACATTTCAGCCACCTCTCTTTCTGAGGGGATTGTAGCATATTCTCAAAGCATATGCAAGAAAAATATAACAAAAAAGATTATACCAATGCTTGACTATGTCAGAAAAAGTTATATAATGATCTACTTCCTAAAAAATAGCTATTAAAAACTATAGAAATACATGGAGAGGCTAATGCCTTCCAGCAATGATGCAACTTATCACTTTGTAACACAGGAAAGGAGGTTTTATGGAGCTAGCGGAAATACAGATAAGACAGTTTGTCAGAGCCATTATGCCGAAACTGTATGAGCTGCAGGCCTTATATAACTGGATCAATGAAATGGACAGTAAGAAGCCATATGAGCAGCAACACCAGCGAGGACATGGTCATGAGTCAATTAGGATCAAAAGGCTCAGACAGATAGAGCAAGCAAGGACGGCGTAATTGAGAGAACGAGTGAGAGGAGGAGAGATCATGGGAAAGATGACACCTATGAAAGCGATACGGGCTAAATGTCTTGACTGCAGCTGCGGCGAGAAAAAAGAAGTAAGACTATGCCCAATCGAATGGTGCCCGCTGTGGCCGTACAGGATGGGAAAACGTCCGGCAAATGATACAAACATCGATGAAAAGAATTGAAAACAAAATAGTCGAGATAGCTAACGCTTTTTTATGAAAAACGCCCCTGAGACAGCAGTTTTTAAAAGGGGTATGGAAAGAACACAAATGGAGGTTAACGAATGAAGGAAAACGATTACAAACTTATCAATATGAACGATGTGGAGATAGAACAGGTCGAATGGCTCTGGGAAGGATATATCCCGGTCGGCAAGCTTACGATTCTGCAGGGAGATTCAGGCAAGGGGAAGACCATGGCAATGCTCAATCTGATCGCAGCTTTCACTACGGGGCGGGATCTTCTTGATCCGCCGGGCAGCCCACAGATTAGAGAACCTATCAACGTCATCTATCAGACAGCCGAGGACGGACTCGCCGATACTGTCAAGCCAAGACTCGTTGCAGCCGGAGCAGACTGCAGCAGAGTCTCGGTCATTGATGAAGGGGAGAGGATGCTCAGCATGACAGATGAAAGATTGATCTGGGCGATCAGAGAGACGGATGCGGGGCTGGTGGTGCTTGATCCGATCCAGGCATATCTTGGAGAGAATGTGGATATGCACAGGGCAAATGAAGTCAGACCGAGATTGAAGCACCTTGGAGACATTGCTGCCGTAAACAGCTGCGGCATGGTGCTGATCGGGCATCTGAACAAGAAAGATTCAGGTAAACCCGAATACAGAGGCCTTGGATCGATCGACTTCACTGCTGCAGCACGCAGCGTGATCCTGTGCGCAGAGTCTCCGCGCGACAGAGACGTGCGAGTATTGGCATCAACAAAGTGCTCACTTACTTATCCGCCTGACCCGGTCGCGTTTCGCCTGAGCAAGGAGAGAGGCTTCGAGTGGGAAGGCACTTACGATATCACGGCGGAGGAATTATTGCAGAGCACGAGAGTCAAAGGACAGAAGACGATAGCGGCAAAAGAGTTTCTCGCATCAGAGCTCCCTGAACCTGGCGAGTATATCCCAAGTACCGAGCTTATGGAGAAAGCAAAAGAGAAGAAGATCGCTGAGAAGACACTGCGCAATGCGATGAAGGATCTCGGTATCACATCACATAAAGAAGCGGACAGGTGGTACACGGGGTATGCAGTCTGATCCATGCGATGAAGATGGCAAGATGGTAAGGCGGTACTTCTGAGCTGATGCTGGCATCTTACCGGCTATTAACAGGTTGCTGCCAAATTGCCATGTTGCCATCTTGCCGCCTTAAGAGGCCTCGCCGATTGAGAGCGAAATACACCCATCGCACAAACCTTATGGTTTGTACTCTGTGAATTTCGCCTCGCGGGGCGACGCCTTCCCGCGCAGGTAATACAGAAAATGGAGGGAAATAGTATATGAGAAGAGCAAGTTATATAAGACACGAGAAACTACCGGATCTTATGGGCAGGATAAATTATATAAGCAGCGGCGAGGAACAGGAGCATCTTTATGCGGTTTATCAGACTCAGCCGGACGAATACTGGAGAGAACTCGCAAAGGAAAATCGTGACAGTTTCTTCAGATCCGGCACAAGTGGAACGTGCATCGAGGCCAGAGAATTTATCATCGCTCTGCCGGAAGTCTACTACAAATACGGCTGGGATCCGGATAAAGTGTTGAAGCACTTTGTGAAATCTTTCAGAAAAGAGTACGGTGCTGAATGCATTGCCGCTCTCCATCACAATCATGATATGAACAATTATCACATCCATCTGATCTATTCTGAGAGAGAAAAACTGGAAGAACCGGTGATGAAAATAGCGACCAGGAATATGTATTTTGATCCGAATGGCCGCCATCTGAGGACTAAAAAAGAGGCGACTGCAGACGGCAAGCTGTTGCCGGGATATACGATGATAGCCAAAGGAGAAGTATACGAGCAGCACCTATTTGATAAGAAAAGCGCTGTCTTCAAGCAGAAAAACTTCACAACTCAGGCAAAGCATTTCTTCACTGACCTGATGAACCAGCCGTTGAGAGATGATCAGAAGCTACAGGTTTTTCCTAAGAACAGTCCTTACCTAGCAACGAAAAAGATAGGAAATAACAACCCAAAGGCAGATGAGATCAGAAGAACCAATGATCTAAGAAGACGCTGGAACAATCAGGTGGATCATGCGCTTAAGCGTGGTGCGCCACCAGAGAGCCTGCTGACTGTCAAAAGCGAGTTGATATCCAAGCCTGTAGCTGAATCGATCAATGAGTCCGGTGGGAAGAGGGATCCTGATAAATATGACAGCATCCTTATAAAAGCTGTACTTATAATCACAGAAATGTGCAGGTCACTAAGTAAATATGGACCTGAAACATGGGTCGAAGCATGGGGCAATGCACTTGAAAAACTGATGCAGTATGCTATTGAAAGAGTTGGTCTTAGGATAAATGATCCGGTGAAAGGTTTACGAATTGATAGGGGCGCAAGATAGTCAGCCAAGCCTCGTCATGATGAAAAGTACCGGGGACAAACGATCCCCGGTACTTTTGTATGAGAAGACGCGAATCAAATACTTTCGTCAACAACAAAACTGTCGATGATTGAATGGAGCTGTTCCATTGAGAGCTACCCGGTTTATAGCAATGTAGGCACCGTTCTTTTCCATGTATACAACAATAAGAGGGCTGGTCTGATCACGGAAGACAATGAGTTCGTACTCGCCATATGATTCTTTGCTGATGTCAAAGCCTTCGTTGTCTGCATATACGATACTATCTTTGCTGATGCTTTGCTGCGCTTGTCTTATATTTGTCAGAAATAAGCTCTGCAAAGTCCTTAATGATTGAAACAAGAAATGAAATAATGGATTCCTTCTGTGAGATAGTGATTTTGTTATAGTATGCGAAAAATGATTAATTCAAACTAGGTCACTATTTATGAATTGTAGGGATTTATTAAATAGAGAGACAAGCACTTTTTCAGATTCCGAATATTCTCCAAAAGATACAAAGAAAATCGCATGAATCATGTCACATCTATAGGGTGGTGCTAATGATGAGTGCAGTGACATTCGCCGCTGACCTAGAGACAGCTGTGACAGCGGATGATGCACTTCAAGAGGTTGCAGAAGTTAATACCGAAAAAGTGTCATTTGATCGCAATTCAGGAAGCGTGGAGATTGTAATAACTGCGGAAGGTATTGATGGTGATGGGAACTTTTGTATAAAAACGCCACGGACAAATATGACGCTGTCAGGTGGAATAATTGAAGACTGTAACATGAAAAGTGATTCAAAAAAGCTTCCAAGCATTGCTGTATACGGATATGCAAAAAAGAATTCTTGGAAGGGTAGCACATTGGAAATCGGCATAGGGTGTGAGGCAACTGGAAAAATAAAGACATATAAAGGAACTTGCACAGTCTATAAGGCTGATGGTATAACAAAATAGCTTCGAAGACTTTTTTGATGACAAATAATTCTGGCACGAAATATATGGTGAGACAGTATTTTTTTGGAATGGGGAAAAGCAAATCCTGCAAAGTGAAACTTAGCAACTTAACAGTTATAGACATATACGGCAGGAGCTCATCTATGACTCCAATATGGACAGGTGTGTTCAGGAAGTAAATAATGTTAGTACAAATTCCATTAAATGAAATTAACAACGATGGGAAGGATTCTGGTATTACTATCGATCCTATGAATTGTAATGACAATTTGCAAAGATGCTATGGAGATGAAGTAATACTCCGAATTATTAACGAAAACATAGGAGTTCAAATATCACTAGCGGATATAATTTTAACATGTAGCAGTGAAGATGATTACGAATCTCAAATATCTTATTTTTACCCGGTCGAGGGAGAAAAGAAAAGCAATTCAGTTGTCATGGCAATTTTTAGAGCCGTACATAAAGTTTATGATAAAAGCGGGCGCATTATTGCATACGAAGTGTACTCGCCTACATCACAAGCCTGTAAACTGTTCAAAAATGCTTATGATAGGAAAATGCTAGACAAATGGATATATGTTTTCTATTCCAAGGGAATAGCAGAAGACTGTACTGATATAGGATTATTCAGATATAATCCCAAAAACAAGTCTCGATTAAGAATAGCGATGATGAAAAATGAAAGATTTTTCAGATACATTTTGAATGCAGGAGATTATGGGGTAACATTGCCGGGACTGCAGATTTCTCAGTATAATCTTTCCGAAATTGATCAAGTACCCTTTATCGATGAAGTTGCTTCAATTGCCAATAATCTTTATGTAATTGTATTTCGAAAAGAAAAAGCAAACGGGAGTTATTACTACGGAAAGATGTTAACATGGGATTAATGTTTAGACAAAGATGAGTGTTTAATCGCAATATAAAAGCTGCTGTAGCACAAAGACATTGGTTTAGTGGCGTTGTGATTCGGCCGTTTTTATTCAGTTGCGCTCTCACACTAATCCGCTTCTTTATCAGAAAAAAGTGATTCGTTTATCAACACTGTCATACGTGATAATGATAATACTGAAGGAAGAAAGAAAAATAACAGCTTTCACCGCTAGCGGACAGAACTGGGGAGCTTTGAAAAAGGAGATCCAGTTCCGATCACGAGCCAGAGATGACAACATTATTAGTGCATCAGTAAACGCCCGCCGAAAGGTGTTGGTGTAAATATGGTAAATAGATAATCGAAGGGCTGAGTAACCGGCAGCAGAGTCGATCAGGGAAGCCGGCGGCATAAGCGATCCCGGAAAATACAACAGCATACTTGTAAGAGCGGTAGCGATAGAAGCTGAAATGTGCAGACTCCTTAGCAGACAGGGAAGAGAGACCTGGGCAGAAGAATGGGGCAATGCTCTTGAAAAACTGATGCAGTATGCTATTGAGAGAATTGGACTTAGGATAAATGATCCAGTCAAAGAGTTACGAACTGATAGAGGCGCAAGATAGTCAGCCAAGCCTCGTCATGATGAAAAGTACCGAGGACAAAACAATCCCCGGTACTTTTGTATGAGAAGGCGCAAATCAAATACTTTCATCAACAACCAAACTGTCGATGATTGAATGGATCTGTTCCATTGAGAGCTGACCGGTTATGGCAATATATGTACCGTTTTTCTCCATGTATACAACAATAAGAGGACTGGTCTGATCACGGAAGACAATGAGTTCATACTCGCTATATATTTCTTTGCTGATGTCATAGCCTTCGTTGTCTTGATATACTATGCCATCTTTATTTATGCTTTCCTCTATTGTGTATTCCCGATCGTCATCGTCATGTGTATATGTGTAGAAAACAATTGAATCATTTAGATTCACTGTATCACTGTAGCTGTAATGGTCGGCAATGTATTCAGGACGATAGAAGCAGGTGCCGTTCTCCTCGTCAAGACTTGTTATAACAATGAAGCCGTCTTTTATGTCAAATTTATAGTTGAAGATCTGAAGACCTAAAGCGGAGCAAACAACAACAGTCAGCGACATTATGAGGATCATCGCTGCACACAGTATTAACGTTCGCCTTGCAATGCGTTTTGTCGAACGAGTGCGAACAGGGAAATATGTTTCTGCCTGCATGACTCTGTCATCGGAACTAAAATAGCGGGCATGCAAATCAAACATTTTGCGGCCATATTCAGTCAGTATCTTCTCTGCTTCAGCTGTTTCTTTTGACATTCACACTTTCTCCCTGCTTAGAATCTCTGCAAGTTTTGTCTTTATCCGTTCCATGCGTTTTCTTAGTGTTTGGGGATTGATGCCCATAAGTTCAGATATTTCTTTGTAATTGTAGCCTGCACCATAGAAATAACATATGAGATCACGGTCTTCATTGCTGAGTTGTTTAAGGGCATCGGCGACTTCTTCGGAGAAGCCATATTCATCTTTGAATGCATCAATATCCGGCTGCCCTTCTATATTAATAAATCCCTCTACATCAGAAAATGTGACATCAGAGTCATGTTTTGCCTGCTGCTTGCGTATTTTTAAGGCGGCATTCTTAGTGACTGTGTATATATAGTTTCTCGCATCCGCAGAATTGAGATCCGTTATTTTCCGCTGATTCCTGTGAACGGATAGCAGGGCATCCTGAACTGCCTCTTCGGCGTCCTCTCTGCTGCCGGTTATCTTAAGCGAGAGCTTCATCATCATCGCCTTATATTTATCAGATACGATTTCTGCAAAATCTTTTACAACTGAAACCAGAAATGAAATCATCGATTCCTCCTGTGAAATAGTGATTCCATTATAGCGCGCAAAAAAGAATTATCAAAACATGTCACATTTCAAGACAGAGAGGGATTTATATAGATAGAGACCATTGGTCGGAGAAAACGGAAGGAGCTTTAAATAATGAGAAAATCTTTGTTGATAATGATTGCCGCAATAGTGCTTTTGATTGGGTCGTCTTGTTCTAGCACAGCCACAGAAACAGATCAAGATGAATCATCAGCGTCGCTGGTGCCGAATGTAATAGGCATGGAATTGGAAGATGCCAAGAGCGCAATCAAAGGGAGCGGGCTGGAAGTCGGAAATATAGAATACATCGAGGGCGATGATTCTGGTAAAGAAGTTATCACCAGTCAGGATCCGCAGCCGGGTGAGGAAACAAGTAAAGGTGAACAAATCAGCTTAACAGTATCGATAGCGACAAATTGATAAAAAGTTGGGAGGCGTTTTTTCTGGAAAATGACAATTGTAATAACATCTGGTCTGTTTCTACTGATATCTATACTGATAATACCGATTATCTGCTTATCATATTTATGTATTGGCAATAGAAGTAACGTAATTATGAAAGGGCGCAAAGAAGTATTCTGGACGGGATTATTTGCATTTTACATATGTATTATTGTTTCGTTTACTATTTTGCCAATAAGAGTACCAGGAGAAATACCTTATGGTTTTGAATATAACCTAAATGTTTTGAATTTGCTTAAGGCTTTTACAAACAGAGCGGCACTAATATCGTACTGTGAAAACATACTTCTGTTCATGCCTGTAACTATTTTTGGACATTTAGGTAATGTACATATGGTGAAGTCATTAAAGGGGAGCGTTTTGATCTCATTTGTCATGTCAATCGGGATCGAATTGATTCAGGGGCTGGAGGCTATTCTTTGTATAGCTGAGGATATGACGCCTATAATGGATGTTAATGATGTCATCTGCAATACGATTGGCGGTGCGATAGGATATATGCTGGTGTGCTTTTGCGCAGATCAGCACAAAAATGCAGATTTTGATAACTTCCATTCTCTTTAATTTGGAGTATCGAATTGATAATTGATAAGGCAATACATAGGGAAGTTGTTCTTATGATTAGTTATTTGATTGAAGGAGCAAATATTGTAAGGGACGTTGCTTTTGTTGCCGTAAGTTGGATGATTGTAATCCTCATAATAAAAGGCCTTAAACATGACGAGATAATAAAAGCAAATACCTATTTCATCACGGAATTCATCTTTTGTATATACAGTATTTCGATTTTAAGAATCACTGGATTAATTGGAGGACGCTGGCATATGTGTGAAAGCGTTTCTTTTAATCTAATTCCATTAGTAAACGAATCACCAAGACTTATGCTTTTAAACACTTTGCTTTTTGTGCCTTTCGGGTTCTTAGCACCTAGGCTTTTCAAGTTAAAGACATTAAAAAAGATGGTATTTGTAAGTCTGGCAATAATCGTTTTGATTGAGTTAGCACAGATGCTGTTTGTTGGGAGGCTGTTTGATATTGATGACCTATTATTCAATATACTCGGAGCAGTAATTGGTTACGGCCTCTTTCATATGTGTGAGCGAATAAAGAAAAGGAATATACTTATTGAAACAAGGGAACGAGGAGTAGGTAGCTTTTCATTAATTGCAGCAATTGCAGCAGTGGTAATAGGTTTGCCAATTAATAATATTACAATAGGTGATATTATGTTGTATCAACTGGGGATTAACTCGTTGGGATCATTCACATTTAGAATTTCAGAAGTTATAGCAGCAGTGGTTGGGGTAATAGGCTTGACTTTGGGAATATATAAAAGAAAAGATCGATACGCATATGAAGGAATAGTTGCCTCAGCTGTAAGTTTAGTGATTGCAATTTGTAACTTCCGCTTTTAATAATGCGTGATTATCATGATTTTAAAGTAATGAGCAACAGCAAAAACTCTGTATTAAAAAATATGCTTGTGGATATGGTTATCGCAACAGTTTTGGCTGCAGCGATTCTTTTCTTCATAAGACCTACGATAGTTAACGGAGAGTCCATGGAGAATACACTTCATAATGGGGACTATTTGATTATGGCAAGGAAAGCTTATAGCAAGCATGATCCCGAAAAGGGCGACATCGTAATCGTGAAAAGCTCACTTACAGATTATAAATCCGGGAAGCACAAGCTTATAGTCAAACGTGTTATTGGTGTACCTGGCGATAAAATAGCCATCAGGGACAACAATCTTTTTCTAAATGATCAGAATTATATTGAAGAATATATAAAGGACGGATTCACACCTGCTGTAGATATTCCGGAAGATGGAAGCAGCGTAATCGTTCCAGATGGTTGCTATTATGTGCTTGGAGACAACCGATGCAACAGTACCGATTCCAGAAGCAGTGAAGTTGGTTTTATTAGCAAAAGCGATATCAAAGGAAAAGTAGTGCTACGGCTATTTCCGTTTAGCAAAATACAGATCTATTAAATAATGAAAAGCAAAAAACGGCAACATTGCCGTTTTTCAATTTACCTTATTCATCTGTACTCTTACGGCGAATCCGCCGCGATAGAAGTAAAAGTTCGAATAGGTCAGTTGTGGTGTCCCAGGCGCGATTCGAACGCGCGACACCCGCTTTAGGAGAGCGGTGCTCTGTCCCCTGAGCTACTGAGACATGTCGTTTTATCTGACCACGGTACAGGAGATAACGCCCCTATGCCGCGTGCCCGAATATGATAACATAGTTTATGACAGATATCAAGGTTGAGAACAGGCAGATTACGGCATGCAACAGCAAAGAAGCAACGCTGTTATATTTTTGCTGGACTTGTCGTATAATAGGAGTATAATGATGGGCTCGGTATTGCGCGTGCAGACGCGGCCGGGACATAATCCGGATATAATTACACGAGGATAATATTTCCTGCAAGGTAATATGAATGTATATAGTAAGGAGGGATCTATGGAGAAAAAAATTAGGATAGTGTTCTCTGCGGTGCTGGTTGCTGCGCTTGTTCTGGTACTCGGAGCATGCAGCAAGGAGGACAAGGTGGAGATGGGGATCTCGACCGGTACTCTGAAGGAGGCAGCGCAGGACAGCATTACGATCAGCAGTGATGACGGACTGCAGCAGTTCAAGACCACCGGTGAGACGGTCTACGATCTCGGCGGTATGGATGAGCTGAACCTCGACGACGTAGTTGACGTTGAGTACCACTCATCCGGAGACACCATGACGGCAGACAAAATCATTTTGCGCGAACACGTGCAGAAGGATCTGACGTTCAACGGACAGGTAGTTGATGTCACGGACAAGGCAGTCACAGTCACGGGCAAGAGCCTCACGGTATCCTTTACCATCAATGATGAGACGGAGATCAAGGGCGAGCTGAGCAAGGGCGACGAGGTAGCTCTCGTGTACATGGGAGACCTGAACGAGTATCCGTATGCGTCGGTCATCAACGTTTCGAAGGAAGCAGACAAGGTTCCTGAGAAGACGGTCGTCAGCGGAACGGTCACAGAGTTCACTGAAAAGTCCATGCTCGTAGCGATCGATTCATCGACATCTTACAGATTCGAGCTTGACAAGAACACAAGCGTCACCGGCGCATCAAAATACGTCAGAGTAGGCGATACCGTTAAGATCACATTCGAGGGTGATGTCAAGAGCTCTCCTAAGGCAAGCAACATAGACATTGTCAAGGAGAAGTCCGAGAAGACCGAGATCAGGCTTGTCAACGGAACCATCGAGAGTGTTGCCAAGAACTATGTGACACTGAACACCGGCAAGAAGGTCTACATGATCCAGACCGGAAAGAACACAAAGTACACAGGCGACAAGCCGGCCAAGGGCTATAAGTCTGAAATCCAGTACACCGGAACTCTCAGCAGCGGCAAGGCGCAGGCGATCAACATCTACTGCGTAAAGCAGGCACCGACGCCGACTGTATACAAGGTCACATTCGTTGACGGATTCGGCAAAACGCTCAAGACCGTGAAGGTCGAGAAGGGCAAAGCCGCTTCGGCACCGGCAAATCCTCAGCACAGTGGCTACAAGTTCAAGGGTTGGGACAAGTCGTTCAACAAGGTCACCAAGGACATGACTGTTACGGCTCTGTGGGAGAAGGAAGCCAAGCCGGCACCTGCTCCGACACCGGCGCCGACACCGGAACCTGAACCAAAACCGGAACCTGAACCATCAGAGCAGACTGCAACTGTCGATGCTGTCATCACAGAGTGGACCAGCGAGGCAAATCCTAACTCCTTCAAGGTCAAGGCCGATGACCAGACAGAGCTCGGACTCAACATCGAGGACGACCTCGACATCCCGAGCGGATATCTGCCTGCAGTAGGCGACAAGGTCAGAGTCACTTACATGGACAAGAGCATGAAGCTCATCAAGATGGAGCTGCTCGAGAAGGCCAAGAGTGACGACAAGGACAAGGAAGAGGATAAGGACAAGCCTGAGGAAGAGACTAAACCTGATGATCAGAAGGAAGAGACCAAGCCTGAGGAGCAGTCTCAGGAGGAAACTCAGCCTGAAGAGAAGCAGGAAGAAGCTCAGCCTGAAGAGAAACAGGAAGAGCCTGCACCTGCGCCTGAACCGGAACCGGAGCCTGCACCTGAACCGGAACCTGTAATCGTAGAGCCTGAACCGGATGTCATAATCTCCGGCGAAGGGATCATCGAAGCAGGCGATCCGGCAACCAATACATTTACTGTTACGATCAATGGCAGCAGCGTCAAGCTGAACTATGACAAGAACAGTAAATACGCTACCGGATACTTCCCGCAGAAGGGCGATAAGGTCAAGATCGAATACAACAAGAGTAAGATGCTGCTCAACGATATTCAGCTGATCGAAAGACCGGAACCTGCCGCAGCAGAGGCACCGGCCGAGGGCTAGCACCGGCTGCACAGCTGCGCTGAAGAGCAGGGCAGATATACTTGATATTTTGCATTGAAAACAGGAGCTCCGCTTCCCGTCAAGGGGAACGGAGTTCTTGCTATGTAGGGTTTATAGGAGTAAAATTTATGTGTACGGGAAGGCGTGCATATGCCTTCACGGCGCGTAATTGTAAGGTGGGTGTTAAACGGGACCGGTCATGCGAAAACAGTGCGGCCGGTTCAGGCTGTAAGGAGATTTGCTATGTATAAGGAAACATTGAGACAGGTATGGGCAGAGATCGATATGTCTGCCTTTGACCATAATGTCAAGGAGATCAAGCGCCAGATGAAGTGCCCGAACATGATCGGCGTCATCAAGGCTAACGGATACGGACACGGCGCGACTGAGTGCGCCAAAGTCCTCAAATACAACGGAGTAGATCATTTTGCCGTTGCTACTCTCGAGGAAGGCGTCAATCTCCGTGAGGACGGCATCGAGGGCAGCATCGTAGTTCTCGGCCTGACTCCGGCAGAGTGTGTCGACACAGTCATCGAGTATGACCTGACTCCGGTCGTAATGCATTATGACTACGTCAAGGCTCTGAGCGATGAAGTAATGGCTGAGGGCGCTGAGCCTGTAAAGTGCCTCTTCGCACTTGACACAGGAATGGGCCGTATCGGATTCAGAGTTTTCACTGATGAAGAGCGCGACTATGCAGTTGAGCAGTACAAGAAGTTCTCTGAGCTCCCGGGCATCGAGCTTCCGGGAATCATCACACACTTCTCGACAGCTGACGAAGAGCAGAGAGAGTACACCGGACTTCAGATCAGCAATTACAACGCTTTCATGGAGAAGCTGAACGCAGCAGGATTCAATCCTAAGAAGATCTGCGCTAACTCGGCATCCATCATGGTATATCCTGAGATCCACTTTGATGCATGCCGTCCGGGAATCATCCTGTACGGACTTGCTCCATCGGGATACCTCAAGGGCAAGGTTCTCGACCTCAAGCCGGTCATGACCGTCAAGGCTGAGATCGTCAACCTCAAGACTGTTCCGGCAGGAACTTCCGTAAGCTACGGCCGTAAGTTCACTTCGGACAAGGAGACCAAAATCGCTACTATCGGAATCGGATACGCTGACGGTTATTCGAGACTCAACAGCGGCAAGATCAGCGTGCTGGTCGGCGGCATGAAATGCCCTGTTGTCGGCAACATCTGCATGGACCAGTGCATGGTAGACGTAAGCGCTGTTCCTGATGTCAAGCTCGGCGACGAGGTTGTCATCATGGGTAAGCAGGGCGATGCAGAGATCAGTGCTGATGACCTTGCTGCTATCAACGGCACCATCAACTACGAGATCACATGCTGCTTCGACCTCAGGATCCCTAAGGTATACATCAACTATCCTGAAGGAATGTGCGAATAGTTGAGCAGCATCAGCGAGTTGAACTGAGGCGCTCCGGCGGCATTCCGGAACTAAAAGACATCCGGGCGGGACAGTGATGTGTCCCGCCCGTTTTTCTTAAGGGAGAGTTAAGGCATACGCTGCATAATCTATGCAGTATCTGTATCGTGGTGAACAGGCACTGCGCAGATCAGGCGGCTTTCATTATAAACAAGATAAAGTAAGAGCGAGGGACATCATAAAATGGATGGATTCACACAATTTGACGGAAATCTTCTTATAGGTATTCAGCAGACACTGAATGCGGACTGGCTGACGCCGGTCATGAAGGTGATAACTATGTTCGGGGAAGGCGGCATATTCTGGATCGCGGTATGCCTGCTTCTTATGATATTCAAGCGTACGAGGAGGCTCGGCATTCTGTGCTCCCTGTCTCTTGCGTTCACCTTCCTGTGCTGCAACCTGGCTCTCAAGCCTCTTGTCGACAGGACCCGCCCGTGGATCACGTTCTCCGCGGTCAATGCGATGCTGCCGCCTCCGGGCGACTCGTCGTTCCCGAGCGGACACTCCGCGAACGCCATGGGACCTGCATGGGCAATGTTTATAAGCACTTTGCCCGTAAAACACAGAGTGAAAAACGAAGATACCGGCGAGGTGAGACTGATCCGGTCGTACCGTGAGGTGCCTTGCCTCGGATGGAAGGGCAGCGGCGTTGACGCTAAGAAAGCGCACGGATTCGGGATCGCAGCGGTCGTTCTGGCGTGCCTGATCGGGCTCTCGAGACTCTACCTCGGAATGCATTATCCTTCAGATGTGATCTGCGGCTTGCTACTTGGGATGATTTGTGCTACGATTATTCACAGTTTTGTCAAAAAAGCCGAAGAAAAACGTGGTATTATCGGCGGGTAGGCACAGAAATTGGCCGGAGCGGCGGTTTCCGGCTGGTATATAGATAAAAGGACCAGACGAGAGCACTGAAGGGTGAAGGTAATCGATATGAAAGCGATCAAGATAATTACAGCAATAGCACTGATAATTATGACGGCGGCAGCTACTATGGTAGTATTCACTGCCTGCAGCGATGATTCAGCAGTAGGATTCTGGATCGTTCAGAAGGTAACTGCCGGAGAAGTTGTCATGAACGAGCAGGATGCTGAGAGCATCGGTCTCAATGCTGTAGGAACCATCAAACTTCAGAAGAGCGGCAAATGCGAACTCAATCTTCTCGGCGAGGAGACTAAAGGAAAGTGGGAAAAGGCCAAGGACGGCACGATCACCATCAACTACGGAAACAAGCAGTCACTCACAGGCTCGATCAATGACAAGGGCATCATGACACTGACTGACCCTCAGGGTGCAGAGTATATCCTTGCGAAGTAATATGTAAGCGGATCGCTTATCAGCCGCTTATCAGCGGTGTGCGTTTACTTATCAGACAGGATCGATCCGGTAAATGAAACCGGAGAACGGAATGTAATATGAGGCCCGGAGGCGAAAAGCTTCCGGGCTTTTGTGTTATAATCTTTTTACTGTGAACGGGAATCCAGCCGGTCATGCCCTAACTGACCGGAGACAGTAACCTACGCAATGAAGGCGTCATGCAGATGCTGTGAGGAAGAAAAAAGCATCTGAAAATGATTTCTGATTCAGAGGACATGGACATAAGACGGCCCGGTAGGGCTGACAGGAGAATAACAGAGATGGTAACTATAGGTAATGACTGGGACGACCTGCTCAGGGACGAATGGGGCAAGCCGTACTATCAGAAACTCAGAGAGTTCCTGCGTGAAGAGTATAGCAGCGGGACGGTCTACCCGCCGGCTGATGATATTTATAATGCGCTCAGGCTGACTCCGTACAGCGAGGTCAGGGCTGTGATCCTCGGGCAGGATCCGTATCACGAGCCGGGGCAGGCACAGGGCCTTGCTTTCAGTGTCCCTTACGAGGTGCCGCAGCCGCCGTCGCTCGTCAACATCATCAAGGAGCTCGATTCGGATCCGTGGAGGCTGCCCGGTTCAGCGGACTCCAGCTCTTCGGAAGGCGGAGGGGCTGCAGGCAGTTCACCGGAGAACAGAGGCCGCGGCTCTGTGCATGGGGACATGGAAGCTGCCATCGGACAGTTCACACACAGACACATAAGCGGAGTGCTCGTGCCGTGGACGAGGCAGGGCGTTTTGCTCCTCAATACATCGCTGACCGTGAGGGCCCATCAGGCCGGATCACACAGAGGCAAGGGCTGGGAGCAGCTCACCGACCGGGTCATCGAGCTGCTGGCTGAGAGAGAGAAACCTATGGTTTTCATCCTGTGGGGATCACATGCCGGCGCCAAAAGGGATCTGATCCTGAACGCCCAGGGCACAGACAGAAGGCATCTCATAATTCAGGCGCCGCATCCGAGCCCGCTCTCGGCATACCGCGGGTTCTTCGGCGGCAGGTACTTCTCAAGATGCAACTACTTCCTTGAGGACAACGGCATCGAGCCGGTCGACTGGAGTCTGTGAGTCATTGTGATGTATGGCATGCGAGCCATTTCAGACAAACAAGGTTATAGACTTTATGCCATTGTGGCGTAAAGCAGAAAGAATTCTTAATAGTTACGCCAACAGGATGATGGTATATGGAGCAGACAATTATGCGGATTGGCGTAAAAGCAGTGATTAAGGGAATTCCTACGCCACACAATCACTGCTTTTTTCTATTCTCCGACCGGTTTGATGGCGTAACAGACAGAGAGGACCTTCCAAAAACGCCATCAAATACACAGAAACACGACGATGACACGGTACGTGATGGCGTAACGGACAGGGAGAAGCTACCAAAAACGCCATCAAATACACAGAAACACGACGAAGACACGGTTCTTGTTGGCGTAAATGAGACAGAGATTGAGACAAAAACGCCAACTCGCATCCCGTTTTGCCCGCATGATACGAATCATGTTGGCGTAAAAATGGCAACGGTAGGGTAAGTTACGCCATCAGAAGAATGTATTGTTTTGCACTTTTTTACAAGGGTGATTTTATTGCAGGAATTCATGCGCCGCTTGTTTGTGGTATTTTGCGATTCCGTCTATCATTTAAGGACAACAGTAAGGGCGGTGGGATAGCCGTGAATACAATGGCTATACAGATAAGGACAATGGAGGAAAGGAGGCGGGATCATGGATGCATCAACGATTCAGGTCCTGAAAAAGGAGCTTAAACTTATTGAAATGAACAAATCTGCTCTGGGGAAAAAGAAAGAAGAACTGAAGATGTATGAGGGGATGGTTCTCATACCATCAGTCAAGAGTTATGGGCGGGTGTACTACTATACAATTGATCCGAAGAGCGGCAGGCGGGTGTATCTCGGAGGCGAGGAGCACCCGGATGTGCAGAATATCAAGGCACTGCATCATATTAATCTGTCGATGAAGCTGATGGAGAATGATTCCTCGCTCATTGTGCCTGCTCTGGATAAGGCTGCGGATCACAGCCCCGATGCGGTGGAGCAGATGCTGCCAAAAGTGTACAGGAACAGCAGACTAAGTATGGGAAGTGAGCCGGACGTGAGAGCGGCAAAATGGAAGAAGGATAAGGAGGCGTTCAAGGCGGCCTATCTGGAAAAATACCCGGACAAATATCCTGAAACGCTTACATATCAGAGGTGGACCGGGGAATGGATGCGGTCAAAGTCCGAGGGGTCGATTGCAGACATTCTGGACATGAACGGGCTGACGTGGATCTATGAATTGCCACATAAGTGTAACGGGTACTGGCTGCTGTCGGACTTTACAGTCCTGTCGCCGCTGGATCTCCTGGCTGAAATAATTATCGAACACGCTGGGCGGATGGATCTTGAATCCTACAGGAATAAATACATTTTCTCTCTTGAGCACTATATGAAGGAAGGATATCGCCCAAACATCAATCTCTTCTTCACTTTTGATAATCTGGACCAGACCTTCAGTCAGATGCCGGTGCAGAGTATACTGGAGAACTGGCTGAGAGCCGGAGCGTAGGTGAAGGCTTGGCATAAGAGCAAGGTGTAAAGCCTTGCTCTTTTAAGGTAGCTTTAAGCCTGGTGAGTTAATCTAGTAAATGATGAGAATTGAGGCCCACAGGGTCCGGATCGAAGAGTGCCTCATAGAGTGTGAAAAGAGGAGTGACGCAGAATGCGAAGAGAAGAAGGACGCAGAGATTGTTGAATAATGGGCGTGCTTTTGGTAAAATCCTATTCTTGTGGGGCAGTTAATGAATGACCTGCGGTATGTGCGGGGCATAATGAATATATGTAATTGAAAGGACTTGTAAGAAAATGAAGAAATTCAGAAGATCACCATTTACTATTGCATGCTATGTAATCGCGGCAATGTTCGCTGCTTATTTTGTAACTATCGTCATCAGCACAGTAACTACGATCAATCAGTACTATGCTGCATATGACATGTCGCCGACATTCGGTGAGGTAGCATCATATCTCTTCCAGCAGGGCACAATGCCGCTGTTCGCTGCGATCGGCACATTCATGGCAGGCATCATTCTTGATGAAGTGAGAAAGGGCAACCCGGCTAACTGGGCATCCGATGAGGAGATCTCAGAGGCTAAGGAAGCAAAGAGACTCGCTAAGGAGGCAAAGCAGATCGCAAAGGGCGAGGCTGCTGCGGCTGCTGCAACTGCTGCTGCCGGTGCGGAGAAACTCGCTTCGGACGATTCGATCAAGCCTGAGTTTGCTGCTGTTGTTGCTGAGGAAAGCAATAACACTGTAGTCTTTGATGATGACGATGAAGAGGCAGAAGCTGTAAATGAAGCAGCTGAGGCGTCAACAGATACTTTAGAAGAGGCTTCCGGAGACGCATCTGCCGATGCGGAGGAAAAGGAAGAGGTTTCCGACGTATTTGAAGTTGAAGTTGCTGAGGATGCAGAAAAAACTGAAGAAGTTGAAGAAGAAAAGTAATTCAGCGATTATGCTGTTGAACCTTCCGGCTGTTTTCAGAGTCGGGCGGTGAACCCGTAATCAGAACAATATAATCGAGCCCTTTCTGACAGAAACGATTGCCAGAGAGGGCTTTTGTTGTGGCTGTGTTTACCTGATGGTGGGCTGAGTTGTTTTCATAGCTGCCCGGGTGTCATTGTGCGCCATAAGCCTTTGTGGTAAAATCAAAAAATTAGAGGGGCGTTTAAATATTCTCCTCAGGCGTTGAAAGAACGAATCAATTACAGAATGAAAAAGGAATTTATCGACTGCCATGAGAGAACTTAATAAAAACAGAATTCACGGTCTTGCGAAGATGATGCTGACACTCACGCTTGCACTTATTGTTGCCGCAGGAATGGGTGGCGTTTTATTTTCAGACGTTGCTTTTGCTGTCAATCCCGGGACGACAAGTATGGAGACGACCGGGACGGAAGTGACCGGGACAGAAACGACTGGTGCAGCTGTGTCTGCAGAAACAGCAGAGACTGGGGCAGTCGATTCAGCAGATAAAGAAGCAGCAGAAGCAGTTGATGCATCAGATTCAGCAGAAGCTAAGGCGGTTGAGACACCAGATACAGCGGAGGTCAAAACAGAGACCAAAGCAGGGCCGTCTTCAGATGCTTTGGGGGTAGCTGCCGATAGCGGAGTGCTTGCAGCCGGCCCTGATCAGATGGAAAACTGTGATTTTCAGGTAACAGGTGCTGCCGGGTCTTATTCATTTGATGAAAACACCGGAGTTCTGACTGTCACCGGAGATGTCACTATATCCATGAAAGACGGAAAAGACAGCACTTCTCAGAGGATCGTGGTGGCGGACAATGCAAAGGTGACGATCGACGGACTGAAGATAACTGCTGAAGGCGGGCCTGCGGTAAAGGTAAACTCTGGAGTAAAAGCGACACTGACTGTCACCGGAACCAACGATGTAACAGGCGCTTCCGGATATGCAGGTGTAGAGTCAGGATGGGAGCAGGGAAACCCTGCTGACCTTACGATCGAGGGAAAAGGCACCCTCAATGCGACCGGGGGCGACAAGTCAGCAGGCATCGGTGCATCTTACACAAATAAGGACTCAGGCGGAAAAAGCATTTCATCATATTGCGGCAACATAACGGTCAACAGCGGCACTATCAAAGCATCCGGAACTAACGGCGGTGCGGGAATCGGCAGCGCCAACAACAATAATCGTAATGCCGACGGAACCTCCAATACTTCCGCCTCTTATAAAATGCTAACAACTAAATATGAGGATGGAGGCGTAAGGCCGGATATCGGTACCATAACTATCAACGGCGGAGATATAACTGCGACCGGATCCAATGGCGCAGGTATCGGCGGCGGCAATCATTCAGAAAGCGGCAAGATCACGATCAATAACGGCAGCATCAATGCCAGTGGAGCATCGGGCATAGGATGCGGCACAGGAAGTCATGAGTATGAGAAAAATGATAAAGGCGGAAAGGGTCCCGGATACTACTATACTGAGATAGAGATAAACGGCGGATCCATAACTGCAAAAGCGACCGGAGAGGATAACTGGGGCGGTGCAGGCATCGGAGGCGGAGGCTACTGTGATACGGATATCAAGATCACAGGTGGAGACATAACCGCGTACGGCGGCAGCTGCGGGGCAAATCACAACTCGGTACACCACGGCGGAGCAGGTATTGGCGGCGGATATGAATCACATGCAGATATCGAGATCAGCGGAGGTAATATCAAAGCGTATGTAGGAGATAACAGTGCGGCGGCTGCCATCGGCTCAGGAGGAACTCCGAACAGCAACAAGGACAGAGGGAAAGACGGGAAGAATGGCCGGTCAACAGAATTCGGGATCGTGCATAATACGAGCACATCAGTCACGATCACCGGCGGCACGGTAGTTGCCGACGCGACCAAGGGACGCGGAGGCTCCGGCATCGGAGGCGGAACAAGCGCAGATAAAGTTTCAGTCACTATCGCCGGCGGCACGGTCACGGCGCTCGGTGCAAGATCCTCAGAAGCAGATAAGCTTGGCGGAGCCGGCATAGGAAGCGGGCTGTACGGAAAGGATGCTCAGGCTGAAGGCATGAACAAGCCGGACAGCAGCAGCTATCATGTGGAAACAGCTGTCAGTGTCAGTATCACGGGAGGTGATGTGACAGCTGTCGGCGGCTGGGGTGCTGCGGGAATAGGATCCGGAGCAAGAAACAAAATCGCGGATACTATTAATATAGATGCCAGCAAAGCAGACATTGAAGCATATGCAGACGGAACCAAGTTTGCAATAGATACCCGTGATCTCAAACCGGACGGATCGACAGAAAGCTATACGGACGGACGGACAGTCCAGGGAAATATTCTCCAGGGAACCTTCGTACATGAATACGTATCTGAAGACGGAGTCGACCAGGGAACTGAGGGCATCAAAGAAATACAAATCATAAATGATGCTGATGACAGTGACAAGGTCGTTCTGACAGGAATGGACACCTTTGGTCTCGACGGATACAGATCTTTTGCATCAAATGTCAGCTCGCCTGGAGATTACAACGTATATACTCAAGTGGACGAGATTGCTCATGGTGAGGGCCGTTACTTCAGCAAATGCAAAGACGACGTTCGTACGAAGGAAGATGTCGATACGAATCAGGATGTCGTCGAGAGAGGCGTAAAATACAGAGTCACAGGCAACTCTCTTTCAGATAATTTCTACCTCTTCCCGGTCAAAGCGGTAATCGTAACCAAGACCGTTAACTATGATGGGGACAAAACCGGACTGACCGGCGATGTGTATTTTTCACTCAGAAGATATACGACTGATGGTCAGGGGCGAAAAACATACGCCGATGATTTTGAGAAGAGAGAGAATAAGCAGTGGATCGAGTCCATCCACATAGAAAACGGAAATCCGAAAACCAGGGCGGAGTTCATCTGTGTAGATGAAGCATTCTATGACGTATGGGAAGTCACTAAGGATGGGACACCGGTCGATGTGACAAAGATGGATGTCCGGCTCGGAGATGCAAAGCTGGTGAAAATCGAGACCAGACACGATGAACGTACCGCGGACTGTATTCAGATTGATAAAGAACACTGGACAGACAGCCTTGAAGTGATCAATTACTACGAGGCGCCGCCGGATGAGGACGTTCCATCTGAGGATCCGGATACCGATCATGATCCTGACCGGGACCCTTCGTCAGGTAAGCCGAAGACCGGCGATGAGTCACACCTGACTTTATACATTGCGCTGCTGACTGCAGCAGCCATTGCAGGTGCAGCGGTGCTGGTGATCCGCAGGCGTAGCGGTGACGACGAATAATACGTGCAAAATTTGCAGCGGTGAAGATCGATAAGCAGATAATGGCTCCGGTGAGAAATCGCCGGAGTTATTTAAAATAGGTATATTTTGGCGCATACATCATATGATATAATCACGACACTGATTTTGTAGTGTAGAAAGATAATATGAATTAGAGTAGAAACAGATAAAATAGAAAGATAGATAGAGGAGAAGAGAGACGGGAGGTCTTATGATCAACTGGAAAGACGTTGAGCTGAGCGATAAGCCGGCGATCGAAGATAAAATCTGTGCGAGCGGATGTCATGGAGCGGACTATGGTTTTGCCAATCTGTACATCTGGCGCAAAGCATACAGGCCGCAGATCGCGTTCTGCGGACCGAGGCTGCTGGTAGGCATGCCGCAGTGGAACGTTTACGCTTACCCGAAGGGGGACGGCGACCCGGTGCCTTCGATCGAGCTGCTGCTCGAAGAGGCGCATGCGCGCGGACAGAAGCTCGTGATCAGGGGTCTGACTGACAAGACTCTGAATGAGTTCCTGCCGCTGTACGGTGACAGATTCGAGATCACCGAGGACCGCGACAATGCGGACTATATCTATACGACGGAGAAACTGTGCAATCTGGCAGGCAGGCATCTGTCGTCCAAGAGGAATCACATCAAGCATTTTGAGAGAAACGGCGCGTGGGAGTTCCACAGGATAGCTGCCGACTCATGCGGATGCTTCACTTCGGGCACGGGAGTCAGCTGTGATGAAGGCGGGATCCCGGCAAATAACGGATACAAGCTGTCATCCATTGAGGATGCGAAGGCTTTCGTTGCGGAGTTCTACAAGGAGAAGAATGATCCTGATCTCGAGGCGGAGGCAGGCGCGATCGAGGAGATGTTCGCCAACTACGAGGCGCTCGGTTTCATCGGCGGGCTTCTCTACCAGAACGGTGAGCCGGTGGCGTTCACTGCAGGCACCAAGCTGGACGAAGAGGTATTCGACGTCCACTTCGAGAAGGCGCTGCCGGGAGTTGAGGGTGCGTACACCATGGTCAACCGCGAGTTTGCGAGGTTGATCCACGCGGAGCTGCCGGGCATCGGAGCTTTCAACCGCGAGGAGGACATGGGCCTCGAGGGTCTGAGGAAGGCCAAGGAGAGCTACCATCCTGACATCCTGCTGATGAAGTATTTTGCGAGAGAAAAGTAAAAGGAAGACGTGCGCTGACAGCACAGATTCAGATAAATGGGATACAGAGTAGAGACAGTTGACTCGAAGGATAAATATGAAGGTCTGCGCGATCTGTGGTGCCGAGTATTCGGCGATGAGCCCGGGTTCGTGGACTTTTTCTATGAGTCGTTCGGCGGGGATATCCGTGGCTATGTCATCCGCAATGATGCGGGCAAAACGATCTCCGCGCTGACCTGCTTCAGGTGCGGAGTTTTTCGTGATGCGCCGGGTGACGCAGAGGGCAGGCAGGCACATGATGCGCCGGATGGACCGGGCGGCGGTGCTGACAGCCTGCCAGTATATGTGTCATATGCCATATGCACAGATCCGGAATACCGGGGGCAGGGGCATGCGGCTGCTCTGACCGAGTATGTCAGGAGCATCGTGACTGCACCGCGTGGAACTGTTATACATGGAGAAGACGACGGGCTGCCTGCAGCTGAGGGCCTCGGCGGCATATCGCTCGTGTCCCCTGCGGAGGAGTCGCTCATCGGGTACTATGACAGACTCGGATACAGGGAGACCTTCTTTGTGGATGAGCACGCAGTACATGCGGGTGAAGAGGAACTGCCTGAGGAGGAAGATTGGGCCGTAGGCGCTGAGGCTGGTGAGCAGTCTGCATACATCGAAACCAGTGAGCAGAGTGCGGCTGCGGATACAAGATTCTGGGGCCTGGGGCCGGATGGTAATGCGGACTTTCTCGATGATGAAGAAGGAGAAGCATTCGAGCCTGAGTTAAGCGTGGAATCCGTCAGCGGGTCTATGTATAATAGGTACAGAGAAGAATTCCTGGCGGGGATCCCGCATGTGGAGATGAGTCCTGAGATGATGGAGTTCCTGAGAGCTGACGGCGACGGCGGACTGCTCGTGATAAACGGCGGAGATGCTGTATGCAGAGTGGTATATGCCGGGAATACCGTGATGCTCGATGAGCTTCTGGTCAACCCGCAGCTCAGGGCGCTCTCTGAAGAGATCGAAGAGGAGATAGCTTTGCGGATCGCGGAACACTTCGGGGCAGAGACACTTGTCTACAGGACACCGGGTTCTGGACGATGCCAGTCGATGAGCGCTGCGGCGAATGGCGCAGAGGCTGCCGCTGAAGGAGCGTATTTTGGATTCCCGATAGAATGATGAAAGAAGAGGTAACAGAATGAACGTTGTATGTCTGGATATGGAAGGTGTACTGGTACCTGAGATATGGATCGCTTTCAGTGAGGAGAGCGGGATCCCTGAGCTCAAGAGGACCACAAGGGACGAGCCTGATTACGACAAGCTGATGCAGTGGAGGATCGGCATCCTGAAGGAACACGGCCTCAAGCTGAAGGATGTGCAGAATACGATCGCAAGGATCGATCCGCTGCCGGGTGCCAAGGAATTCCTGGACGAGCTCCGTGCGACCACACAGGCTATCGTGCTCAGCGATACTTTCTCGCAGTTCGCACAGCCGCTCATGAAGAAGCTCGGCTGGCCGACCATTTTCTGCAATGAGCTCGTTATCGATGACGAGGGATATATCGCAGATATCAAAATGAGATGCGAGCACTCCAAGCTGACTACTGTCAGGGGCCTTCAGTCGATCGGATTCGACACCATCGCTGCAGGCGACAGCTACAATGACCTCGAGATGATAGAAGCGAGCAAGGCAGGATTCCTGTTCAGAACTACTGACAAAATCAAGGCTGACTATCCGCAGTACCCTGCATTCGAGGAGTACGACGAGTTCCTCGCAGCCATCAAGGCAGCACTGTAAAGTGCCGTTGAGGCGTTTTTTTTCGACACACTGCTAATTTCCTACCACGCAAATAGGAATTTTGCTTGACAACCCATCATGCGGGTTGTAGTATATGCGATGGAACATAACGGGCGTTAACACGGACGCGCGAGACTGAACGGCGCTGCTGAGAGCAGCGGTGAAAGGAGATACAGAAATGATTACTAAGGATATGATCATCGGTGATGTTATCAGCGAGCACCCAGAACTGGTCCGCACATTCTTCGCTAACGGCATGATGTGCATCGGATGCCCTGCTTCCCAGGGTGAGTCCATCGAGGCAGCTGCTCAGGTTCACGGACTTGACGGCGACGCTCTGACAGCAGCACTGAACGAGGCTCTTGCTTAATTGCGGGGCGGATGCGCCACTGAAAATGCGGTGCATGCACTAAGATCAAAACTATGGAATAGCGGCATGGGGATAACACCTGTGCCGCTGTTTTTGTAAGGATGACAGGGAGAGTGTCTGGTGACAAAGGGACGACAGGGAGAACGGTCCCCGTTGTCAGCAAATTGACACAAGATGTAGATTAATCGGGCCCGAGGTTGTACAATATACGGGAAGGGTTAAAGACAGAGCAGGAGGAAATGATATGTTTTATGAAGTAAGCAAAGAGGTTTTTGACAAGCTGCCTACATTCGTGGTCGGCGTGGTCGCTGTAACAGGCATCGACAATTCGAGGGATGTGCCTGCGATCACTAAGATGCTCGAGGAGAATGCGGAGGCTGTAAGAAAGTATTTTGAAGAGAGCGGCAACAAAGCTAAGAACGACCCGTGCGTCGTTCCGTACCGCGAGGCTTTCCGTGCGCTTGGCATCAATCCTAACAGATATGCGTGCGCTGCAGAGGCACTGATGGACAGGATCGCCAAGGGCAAAGGAATGCCGGAGATCAATCCTGCCGTCGACCTCGGCAATGCTATCTCGCTCAAGTACAAGCTGCCTATCGGAGCTCATGACATCTACACCTTCGTCCGCCCTGACGGCACGGGCAGAGGTGCTGCAGACACAGGTCTCGAGGTAAGACCGGCAACTGCTGAGGATACCTTCAGGCCTTTCGGCGCTGCTGAAGGCGAGTTCGACAATCCGGAAGACGGCGAAGTCGTATACGTATCCGGCCACGAGGTCAGGACACGCCGCTGGACATGGAGACAGAGTGAAGTGGGCAAAATGACAGAGAAGACCGCGGGCGTTCTGTATCCTATCGACGGATTCAGCGATGTCAATCTGGCAGAGGTCAAGGCCGCAATGAAGGACTTCACAGAGCTCCTTGCCAATTACTTTGCAAGATCCGGCTACAGCTGCACTGTAGAGACAGGACTTGTAGACAAGGACAACCGCAGATTCGAGTTTTAAAAAATGTGTCAGAGGGGACGTTCCGTTTTGACACCCCCCCCGATGATCCAAGAGGAGCATATAAATGTACAGCATAGCAGAAACTGAAGAAAAGCTGCTGAAGGTAACGCCGCCGCCTGCAGAAGGGGCGGAGGTGCCTGAAGAGGTCAAGGCTGCCATGATCAGGCAGGCGATGGACATACTGAAGAATTCGTACGCCCCGTATTCACATTACAACGTTGCGGCGGCGGTTCTGATGTCTTCGGGCAAAATCTATACCGGCGTCAATGTCGAGAGCGCGCTGCTTACGAATACGATATGCGCTGAAAGGAATGCTATTTTCCACGCGGCAGCGCAGGGCGAGAGGAAGATCATCGCCATCGCCATCGTCGGCGGACCGAATTCGGACGATCCGGATGACCTCGCAAAGCACGACTACTGCACACCATGCGGAGTCTGCAGACAGGTGATGAGGGATTTTGCCCGCCCGGACAAGATGACTGTTATCTGTGCAAAATCTGAAACTGATTACAGGGAGTGGACGCTTGAGCAGCTGCTGCCTGAGAGCTTTGGACCAGAGGACCTGGAAGAAGAGTGATTATGGAGTTGCTATGAGCAGAGTAGAAAGACACAAGGACGAATACGCCAGGGAAGACAGAGCGGCCTTGAAGAGCAGGCCGGACGACCTCGGAGTCTGGGACCAGACGGAAGAGGAAAAGCGGAAGGCGCGCAGGGAGGCCCGCGCGATGAACGACGGCAAGCCTGAGTTCCACGGAGGCAGAGTCTTCGGCAAACTGATCAGCGCGATAGGAACTATCCTCCTCGTCGTTTCGATAATCGCATGCCTGGGACTGTCGGTGCCGCGTTTTGCCGGGATCGAGCAGTACGTCGTTATCTCGGGCAGCATGGAGCCGGCGATACCTGTCGGAAGCATGGTCTACTCGGCGCAGACCGATCCGTCGACGCTTGAGGCAGGTGATATAATCGTCTTCTACAGCAATGAGGCCGGCAGCACCCCTGTCACACACAGGGTCGTTGAGAACCACGTCGCGGACGGCGAGATCATAACCAAGGGCGACGCGAACGAACAGAACGACATGAGCCCGGTCGTCTACGCGAATGTGCTCGGCAAGCTGGTCCTGCATGTTCCGATGCTCGGATACATCGCGGCTCCGCTCGGTACAATTACGGGCAAAATCGCAATGGGCTGCGTGATACTCGCCGCATATCTTCTCACGGTCGTGGGCAGCAAGCTCAGCGGGAAGTAAAGATCCGGCGCAGTGCAGGAAGCGCAGCAGGCTGAATGAGGATAGCGGCCTGGGGAAAAAGATAAGAAAGAAAAAAAGTTAGCGGGATACCGCTAACTTTTTTAGTATCTTATATGCAGCGTCAGCAGTTTGTACTGCGAGTATTCATCATAAGGTATCCACCGCAAGCGGTACCCCTTATGATTGGTCCGCAGGGAGCGCTTTCATAAAATGCTGCGCTCCCGAGGACGCGAGCAGGATGAACTGCTGACGCTGCTTACTGCTACTTAACGCGCGCGATCTCTACCAGCACGTCAACCATCTTCTCGAGCGACTGTACCGGGATGTACTCCTGGTTGCTGTGGAAGTTGTGTCCGCCTGTCGAGAGGTTAGGGCAAGGCAGGCCCTTATATGAGAGCTGAGCTCCGTCTGTGCCGCCGCGGATAGCGATGACCTTAGGCTCTATGTCACATGCCTTGAATGCAGCCTTGGCGTCGTCGATCAGATACATGTGAGGCTCGACCAGCTCTCTCATGTTTCTGTATGCGTCCTTGATTTCGAGCTTGAGGACGTTGCCGTATTTTGCATTGATCATATCAGCTGCGATCTTCAGGAGATCCTTCTTCTTCTGGAAGAGGGCTGCATCGTGGTCACGCACCAGGTACTGCATCTCAGCGGATGTAACGCCGCCAACGAGCTTGGTGAGGTGGAAGAATCCGTCGTAACCCTCTGTGTATTCAGGTCTCATCTCCTGAGGCAGGATGCTGTCGAATTCACCTGCGATCCTTGCGGCGTTGATCATTTTGCCCTTGGCTTCGCCCGGATGGATCTCCTTGCCGGTGATCGTGATGAATGCTGTAGCTGCGTTGAAGTTCTCGTACTCGATCTCGCCGATCGGGCCGCCGTCTACAGTGTAAGCGCACTCAACGCCGAATCCCGGAACGTCGAAGTGGTCTGTTCCGCAGCCGATCTCTTCGTCAGGGGTAAAACCAAGTGCGATCTTGCCGTGCTTGATCGACGGGTCGTTCAGCAGACGCTCTGCCATCGACATGATCTCGGTAACTCCGGCTTTGTCGTCAGCGCCGAGGAGTGAAACGCCGTCAGTGACGATCAGGTCCTGGCCGACGTACTTCTTCATGTCAGGGAACTCTGCAGGATCAAGGCAGACTTCGTCATTCAGTCTGATGACGCTGCCGTCGTAATTCTCTACTACTCTTGCATTGCTTGCGTCGCCGGAAGGTCCCGGAGCCGTATCCATGTGGGAGATGAATCCCAGAGTGCGGTCTGTGTCCGTGTTGGCAGGGATCTCGCCGTAAACGTAGCAGTGTTCTTCATCCATGCGTACATTGCTGACACCCATTTCCTTCATCTCGTCAGCGAGCATCCTGCACAGTGTGAACTGCTTCTCGGTGCTCGGGAAAGTATCGCTTTCCTCGGACGACTGAGTGTCTACTGAAATGTACCTGAAAAATCTCTCAGTAACTTTGCTCATGATAATTGATTCTCCTTAGTAATAACATTCATCTTAGGGGAGCCGCCACCGCCTGGTGCAAAACCGCTGATCCGCCGCGTCGCAGCGTGACGTATCATGACGGAAATTTTGCGCCGCAGTGTACGACAGTATAGAATGTGGTGCAAAGCACCCATATGTAATTGTAATACGTTTTTCAAACTTTTCAACCGCCTGTTTTGCCCGCAGCAGTACGAAGCGCATCGAACGCACCTCAGCAAAACCGTTTTGCCCGCAACTTCACACAAAGCTCATCTTTGCCTTATTTCGGTATGCGCGATATTGTGATAAAATAATTCGTGGCGGACCGGAGCAGACGGCGTATCGCAAAGGCGTGCGGTTGAAGAAGCCGGCGCAGAGTATGACGCCCGAATGGACTCCGGTTATGTAAATGATATAAAAGCACTTGTTTTATTAATGAGGAGGCAAAACTTATGCTTAAAGATTTCAAGGCTATGGCTGAACTCGTGAAGGCTAATCCTGTCAAGAAGAGAATCGTTCTCTGCTGCGCTCATGACGAGCATTCACTCGATGCTGTTTATGAAGCGTTCAAGGAAGGCATCGTTACACCTGTATTCGTTGGTAAGGAAGACGAGATCAAGAGCATATGCGCTGAGCACGGATTTGACTTTGGCGATGTCAAGATCTACAACGAGGACGACGATGTTGAGGCAGCAAAGACTGCTGTCCGCCTGATCCGTGAGGGCGAGGGCGACTTCCTGATGAAGGGTCGCATGCAGACTGCTGACCTTCTGAGACAGGTAGTCAACAAGGAGACAGGACTCCAGGTTGGAAAGATCATGTCCCACGTAGGACTCTTCCAGGTACCTAACTATCACAAGGTAGTCGTTCTGACAGACGGCGGAATGCTGCTGCAGCCTGATCTTGAGCAGAAGGTCAAGATCATAAACAACGCTGTTGAGGTTCTCCACGCACTCGGTTATGAGAATCCTAACGTTGGCGTTATGTGCGGTGCTGAGGTACTGAACAAGAAGGCTCAGGAATCCGTAGACGCTGCAGCTCTTAAGGAAATGTGGCAGAACGGCGAGATCACAGGCTGCACAGTTGAAGGCCCGATCTCCTATGATATCGCTCTGAGCAAAGAGATCGCAGACTTCAAGAAGTTCGACAGCCCTGTTGCAGGTGAAGTCGATGCAATGATCATGCCATCCATGGCAACAGGAAACATGGTAGGCAAGGCATGGACTGTAAGCAGCACAGGAATGATGGCAGGAATCATCGTAGGCGCCAAGGCTCCTATCGTTCTGACATCCAGAGGCTCCAGCGCTGAAGAGAAGTTCTACTCGATCGTACTCGCAGCAGCAGCTTCCAGATAATAGCTGACATCAGCGAAGAGATGATTGCCAGGTTCTGGCCAAACAGACTCAGGAAAAAAGTTTATAAATTAAAGAATAGAGAAGTAAATGACGCAGGTCCGGGAATACATTCCATGTCTGCGTCATTTTTATCAGTTGAGTTGGCGTAAAGTCGGGCGTAACGTCTGATTTTACGCCACATAGAGATCGACACCCTGCCCGAAAATAGCTTGACGGTCAGCTCATGCGGTAATAGAATTCAATGCGTCATTCCATGAAGGATGAATAGAAAAAACCCGGGGAGCAATTAGTAACTGATGAATAAAGAACAAAACAAAGGGTATTTAATGGTACTGGCGGCAGGTTCGCTGTGGGGAACGATCGGGCTCTTCGCGACGCTGCTGTCGAATCTGGGACTGAGCGCCGGCCCTGTGGCTTTCTTCAGGGTCCTGTCTGCGACTATCATGCTGGCACTAATCCTGCTGGTTAAAGGAGGAGGGACCAGTCTCTTCAGAGTGAGCCGGCGCGGACTCATCTCCTGCATGCTGGTAGGATTCATCTCGCAGGCGCTGTACAACATCTGCTACATGAACACGATCGAGCACTGCGGCATGGCTACGGCAGCTGTTTTCCTATACACATCGCCGGTATACGTAGCGCTGCTCTCGCTGATACTCTTCCGTGAGCCGCTGACAGGCAACAAGATCCTCGCGATCGTCATCAATATCATAGGCTGTATCCTGACTGTTACGGGTGGCGATTTCTCGGACATGAAGATATCGGGATTCGGCATAATCATGGGAATCCTTGCGGGCTTCACTTATGCTCTGCTTCCGATCCTCTCGAGGACGGGCGCAGATGAGGAGGATCCGTACACAGCTGCATTCTACGGGCAGTTCTTCGGCGCGCTGCTGCTCTTCTTCCTGATCAGGCCGTGGAACGGGATCGGTGTGCCGGTCACATGGCAGGTCATCCTTGTGTTTATCGGATTCGGCATCGTGCCGTCGGCGATGGGTTACATTACCTACTACAGCGGCATAAGCAAAATCACCGAGACCTCAAGGATCCCGGTGCTGGCTTCGGTCGAGACGGTGGTCGCTGCGATCATCGGGCTGGTCGTTTTCGGCCAGAGCCTGAGCCTTGCCAAGATCGCAGGCATCGCGCTCGTTCTTATCTCTATAGCGGTAATGAATATGAAAAAGCAGCATCTCTTCATCCGCGTCGAGCGGGACCGAGATGATGCTGCCGTTTGAGCAGGGCCGGCATTCCGGCTGAACGGCTACTGGATACCATTGATCAGTGAGTTGATGTCATCCGGATTCAGACCATAATTATCATCTCCGCCTGCTCCGTATGCAAGGATCGCAAAGCATGTGTCGTCGACCTGCCAGATAGTCTTTGTGGCTTCGCCTTCTCTGTTACCGAAGCATGTGACCTCGAGGCCCTTGATGTTCTGTGTCCATGTGTGAGCATACTCGTTGTAGTCTCCTGAGATATCGCCGTCTGTGGCAACATCAGCTCTGCCCTTACGGATAGTCATCTCGACTGCACCGACCGGCATTCTGACCTCAGCCAGACCGTCCATGTATCTGCACTCTTCAACCTTGACTTCACCGATGCTGAGGACCGACGCTTCAGCGACACTGAATCCGTCAAGGCCGGCACCCTCAGCTGCAGCTTCCGGTGTGTCTGCTGTCTGCCATGGGTTGGCCATGCCGGTGGACGCTTCGCCTTCTGCAGGCGCAACAGCAAATTCAAATGTCATATCCTTGGCGATATCTTCCTGATCATCCTGCCATGTCATGGTGAGCTTGTCGCCGCTGTCGTCGAAGAACATGAATCCGTGGCCGCCTGTGTAGACCTCTTCCTGGGACTCTACAGTGCCGTCTTCCTTATATACAAAATCTGTTCTGACGCAGTCGTGATACTCGAACCTCTTCTCATCAGGATCGAAGGTTCCGGTCATCTCCCATGTGCTGTTCTCTGCAGCACTGCTTGACCATGTCACTGACGCACTGGCGCCGTCCTTCTCATCTGTGGCACCGATGAGCACGGCTGCTCTGCCGCATACGTAATTACCGACATAGTTCATCACTGGATTTTGCCCGTCATCAGGCGCAGCCTCCTCGCTTGCCGATTTGCCGCCGCATGCTGTGAGCGCCAGAGCAAGTACTGCGATTATAAACAGGCTCAGATATTTCTTCATTATTCCCTCCCTCGTATTATAGTGTCATAGCCATTTCATAGGATTTAGGCTATGCTGTTTAGGATACTGTGGATTGGTTGCCCCTCCCTACCACTTGATGGTTTTTTGAAGGCTCCAACCACAGTCTCTTTGTTAACTTGTTGATCAGTTAGATACCGCACGACGGTTTATGTAGAACGAGGTTACAACTGCAAAGAGCCCTGTGGATCCAAACAGTATCAAAACCTATTATTGAAAGGAGTGACGCTATGATCCTTGTTGGAATCGATGTCTCTAAAGATAAGCATGACTGCTTCATCTCAACCTCTGACGGTGAAGTTCTGTTCGATGTCTTCACCATCGCTAACACAATGGATGGTTTTTCAGATCTTTATGAAAAAATCTCATCTGTAGCTGACGATTTTTCCAAAGTAAAAGTAGGTCTCGAAGCGACCGGCCACTATAGCTACAACATCCTGGGATTCGTTCTTAATAAAGGTCTGACCACCTATGTTATTAATCCGTTACATACTAATCTTTTCAGAAAAGGTCAAAGCCTTAGAAAGACGAAAACGGATAGAATACTCAAGTCATTGACCCGTTATCGCTTCATAAAAGTCCAGGAGCGAGCAAAGTACAAGACTTCCGTTGCTCGCCTCGTAAACATCCTTTTTCCGGAGCTTGAGGATGTTGTCTCCTCGCTCCATATGAAGTCTGTATATACTCTCCTGTCTGAGTTCCCCGGTGCCTCACATATTGCCTCAGCCCATCTGACACATTTAACCCACTTACTGTATGTTGAGTCTAAAGGTCACTATGGAAGAGACAAGGCTATTGAGATCCGTGAAGCAGCGAGATCATCCATCGGGTCAGTTATGCCTGCGAAGTCGCTGGAACTCAGCCACACCATCAACCTCATAAACATCTTAAGCAACGAGATCGATGAGATCGAAGCAGAGATCAAATGCATCATGAATGAGATTGATTCTCCGATTTTAAGCATTCCCGGCATAAGTTACCGCATGGGAGCTATGATCATTGCTGAGATTGGAGACTTTGACCGTTTTTCGTCTCCGGACCAGATTCTGGCATACGCAGGCATGTCACCATCGACCTACCAGTCTGGGCAACTGACATCTTCCCATGCCCACATGGAGAAACGCGGCTCCAAATATCTTCGCTATGCGTTGTTCAATGCAACGATATATGTTTGCAATTGGGACCCAACTTTCTCAGCCTATCTTGCTAAAAAGCGAGCCGAAGGCAAGCATTACTATGTCGCTATTACTCATGCAGCAAAAAAGCTTGTTCGCCTGATCTATGCTCTGGAAAGCAGTGGCGAGCAGTACAGAATAGCTGCGTGATCCTTACAATATGCTCTGCTTGGCGTCTTTGACGCCTTTTTTGTCATGCAGTTTTCAAGGTTCTGATATATCTAAATGGATTTCTCCAAATTAGGCTTGATTTTTAATAGTTAGTCTTCAAACTGCTGTCCCGTGCGGTCCGCAAATTCAGACTGCAGCTGTTTGTGGAAACACGCCATTTATCTCAACTGACAATAGTTACACTTTATGATAGCATGAATGTGATATTATTGAGAATGCCTACAGGTGAAAGCATAACCATTGCAATCTGTGATTGTTATACAGGGTACAGGGGCAGAAGGAGACATCTGTGTGTCTGATTGTTGTGACAGCACCGGTATGGGGAGAGAATGGCAAAATGGGACATCTGTGTGACAGCACCCGTATGGGGAGAGAAAGGCAGAAGGGGACAGTCTTTATGAACATAGATAAGAGCGTATTTATTGCCGAGGGCGCGAGGCTCGTCGGAGATAATATAACAATAGGAAAGGACAGCAGCGTCTGGTATAACACTGTCATAAGATGCGGTAATGAAGAGCACGTGGATATTGGCGAAGGGACCAACATCCAGGATCTGTGCATGATACACACAGGCCACGGGATCGATGTGAAGATAGGCAGCGGTGTAACGGCCGGCCACATGTGCCTGATCCACGGCTGCACCATCGGGGACAACACCCTGATCGGCATGGGCTCGATCGTCATGGACAAGGCTGTCATCGGCAGCAACTGCATAATCGGTGCAGGCTCTCTGGTAACAGGCGGCACAGTGATACCCGATGGCAGCATGGCTTTCGGCCGGCCGGCCAAAGTCGTGAAGGAGCTGACCGCAGAGCAGGTGGATGCCGTCCGCTACTCCGCTGACCTGTATGTAGAGGAAAGCAAGGAGCATAAGGAAGAGCAGTAATCACAGTTGCAGGCGTCAGAGCCGGCAATTAAGAAACACGGTCGCGGTAACAGAGTCTGCGGCCGATATATGCCGATATATAAGGAGGGGCAAACATGGGTGCAACTGAAATCATTCTAATAATAGTATGCGCAGCACTGGTCATAGGCGTATTCGCATACTCGATCAAACAACACAAAGACGAGAAGAGACCGCCTGTAGACTTCATCAGAGAACTCTTCAATCATTTCGGAGACGGCTCGAACTACAAACGGTAACAGCGGATCTCGCTTGATGAGAGGCGGTCAACGATCAGACGCGCGAAAAGCGAAATAGTCAAAATATCATTTGAAAAGATATAGAAAGCCCAATTCAGTTTTATACTGGACTGGGCTTTTGCAGTGTATGGCTATGCCGGCCGTAAGCTCTGTTTCTGACGCACAATAAACCCGTTTACGCGCGCATTTGCCAATTCATTACTTCGTATGCTCAATTCTTCATAAGCGAAAGAGGAGTTTTATGAAATTGTGTACATTTAAAAATAATTTTGCCTAAAAATGAACACAAAATGCTATAACGACCAGCTGCGCATTGCTGCTGACAAAAATATCTGAACATGAATAGATCTGCATCTAAAGGACTGCATTGGGCAAAGCCTTGAAAACACTGGGTTTCATGGATCCGGTGATAATAGGCGCTATATGCGGAAATCATAGGGGTGGCCATAAACGTAGATGGAAGGACGGGTATCTGGCAAAAGACAGATATGTATGCTATACTTTGTGTACATTTTTCGATGATTTTATTTTAAAATGAACAACAAAACAAAAAAGTCCTCCGGAGGGATGTCATGACGCACAGAAAAGAACTGGAACGGATCCGGAAAATACTGCTTGAAAGAAAGGGCGCGCTTGAGAATGAATTGAGAACGCTGCCGGAAGGAACTTTGTATTGCTCCAGGCGCAAAGATTGGTGGGTGTATTACCAGCTGCTGCCGAAGAAGGGCAACAGGAAGAAGGAGAAGCGGATCGGGATCTCGCGCGACACGGAGCAGATATTCGGGCTGGTGCGGAAGAGGTATATCACGAAGGCGCTGGGACGGATAGATAAGGACATTAAGGTCGTGGATATGGCGCTCAGGCACTACACTGATATTGATGAGGCGTCTGTGATGGCAAAATTCCTGGCAAAGCACCCGGAGCTGAGCGATGGGATCTATCATGGGCGGCAGCGCGATGAGGCGTGGGCGGATGACTATGAAAGGCAGCAGGATTTCTATGCGGAGAAGCGCAAGCACACCGCAGCTGACGGAACATCGATGCTGTCCAAGAATGAGATGTACATTGCGGCGAGACTTGAGTTCTACGGGATACCTTATAGATATGAAGATTCCGTGGCGCACCCGGATGTGGACCGCATTCCTGATTTCAAGATCAGAAGGCCGCGCGACGGCAAGATTATTTACTGGGAGCATCTCGGCCTGACAGGTGATGACGGATACATGAAAGGGAATGAGCTGAAACTCACAGAGTACGAGAACTCGGATATCGTTCCATGGGACAACCTGATCATAACCTATGACACGCCTGACGGGGGGATCGATGGCAAAATCATAGATGCTATGATACACGGATGGCTTCTGTAAGGTGCAACATGGGCTGGCGTGAAATGAACATATAGCTTCTGTCGAAAGTTGCAGAAAAGCCTTGACCATGATGTTACATCACGGTTTACGATGGACACACAGGAGGTGAAGAGCTGTGAAGATAAATGAGCTTGAAGACTTGCTGGGGGTTTCAAAGGCGACAATCAGATACTATGAGGATCAGGGACTTGTTACACCGCCGCGCATGGAGAACGGCTATCGTGATTACAGCGATGAAGAGGTGCAGCTGTTCCAGAAAATCATAGTGCTGCGTAAGCTGGGGCTGGGTATTCCGGAGATAAGAGATCTGATAGATGGCAAAGTGGAACTGCATGATGTTCTGGAGGGCAATGTGGAGAGACTGCGCACACGCCAGGGTGAGATATCGTCTGCGATAGAGTTGTGCGGCAAGATTGAGGCAGAGACCGCTGACTTTGCCAGCCTCGATTCGCCGAAATATCTGAAACACATATACGAGAATGAACAGCAAGGCAGGCACTTCGCTGAGACAAAAGAAATAAGTGTCAGGCAGCTCAACCTGGCTATCACTCTGCTGGGAATGCTTGCGGGAACTCCCGTGATACAGAACAAAGAGTTCTCGGAGCATTCAAACGAACCGCTGCCGGCCGATATAAGAGCTAACAAGAAAGAAGGTTCTTCACGAATACTTGTGGGATAGCGAGTAAAAGCTATCCCGCTTTTTTAGTCGGAATGCCCCGAGCGACCCGCGCTGCGACGGCGGTCACTAATC
>OMZI01000013.1:0-57540 GCA_900315485.1 uncultured Eubacteriales bacterium
CTCCTCCGACAGAACGATCGACCAGTACAACAATGATATCTGGCATTTGGAGAAAGACTGCTGACCGCAGGGAACAGAATATCGTGCAGAGAAAACCCCGGAGATCCGTGGTGTGCTACCCGTCAAGAGGACAGTGAAAAATAACAAGTGACTGGATACCGTCAGCTGATGAATGAATCAGCTGACGGTTCTCTTTATGCTGCAGCCGCGAAAGCTGCATGAAACTCCATCGGGGTCATCCGATAAAGCTTTCTCTGAATCCGTTCGCTGTTGTAGTAGGGGATATATTTCGTAATCATTTCGACAAGTGTTTCCCGTGACGTAAAACGTCTTCCATAATACCTCTCACGTTTCAAAATGCCCCAGAAGCCTTCCATCGGCCCGTTGTCAATACAATGGGCTACTCTGGACATTACAGCTTTGCCCAAGTCTTATAAAAAGTATCCTGATTTTGTTCTCTCAAATCCCACCATTCATCTCCGGTCATCATGTTTCGTATTTCCATGAGGTGCAGGTTTCGAAAGGCTCTTGGATTATCCCACATCGTCTCCCTGAACCTTCTCAGCGAGCACAGTACTATTTCGCTGTTGTAGAACTTGTTTACAGGAAGAATAGCTTCCTGAATCTTTTCCCAGTCTTTCGGTCCACGTGTCGTATCGAGATCATCCCATATCTTTACAAAAAGCATCTTCTCCCCGTCACGCTGCACATAATCGAAAGTTACCTCTCCGGCTGTATAGTTAAAGTTTGACTCATCCTTGAACCTGAGAGGTAATGGATGCAGCTTATCGCTATGCTCTTCGATCCATATACCGCAAAGTCTTCTAAAGAAACCAGGGAGAAATTCTTTATCAATACATGAAATGATATCATCACAGAGTTCTGCGCCTGTCTGTCCGTATTTTCTGTTCATACAGTAACGAATATAAAAGGTCATATATGAGGACTCAAGATAATATCCTCTGCGCGTTCTTCCATCTTCAGAATTTAAGTTGCCTGTCACCACAAGCCCTTCATCTATCAGTGAACGTAGATACTTGTCGCATTTGTTTGGTGCATATCCGGAGTATTCTGCAAGATCTGTGAGTTTGTGTATCCCTGTAGCCATACCATACAGGAGTGACGTATAGCTCTCTGGTGTCCGGAAAGCCTCTCTTATTATTTCTTCAGCCGGTCTTAAGAACCGTGATCCCTCTGAGTATAACCTGAGCATGTTTTCACGCAGTGTCATATCATGATCGATCATATCAAGAAGCCCCGGTACACCATCAGTCATTGCCTGGATCCTCAAGCGATCAAGTTCACCGAAACCCGCAAAAGTCTTCGTAATCTCTCCTGCTGTGAGGCGATTCAGGCCAATGATAATATATCCGTCGTTCTCTTCCGGAGGCTTTCTGCTTGTAAGGATCACAAATACATTTCTTGATTGGTGGCGTTTAAGAAACGCTCTGAGATTTTTTATAAACCCCGGATCCATCCTTTCGAAGTCTACATCTTCAAACACAATTGAAGCATAGTAGCGAAAGCCAAGTTTTTCATCAAGCTGAATGAAAAAATCATCCCATGTCCTGCAATTGTTGAATACTTCCGGATATCTTTGCGTGAAGATCTTCAGGGCAAGGCTATACGATACATTCCTGAACGAAAAATACAGCCCAATCTTTACCGAATCAAGATACTGGCTCATAGCAATTGTCTTACCTGTTCCCGGAGGTCCAGTGACCACAAGCGGCCAGGTTATTCTCCAGGATGAACCTGGATCTTCAGCCTTCCCTGCTCTTTTGTACTGCCATTCATATTTGCCAAGCATCTTAGCGTAGTCTCTTGAGATCATTATAATTGCCTTTTATTCATATCTAAAGTTGATTAAATCTCATGTTGCTACTATTTTCGCATTAATAATGACGTTTCTCAACGCTTATTTCGAAAATCCGTTCATTATTTCTGATGCTTAAGCCCACTATTTTCAAGGTGTTGTGGTTTGCATTGATTTTTATACAAAAATATTTCTCAAAAACACCCATACATTTGGCTGACGAAATGCCCACAAGTGAAGGGGTTAGGCAAGGTACTTCATCACAACTCGTATCACTCTTTTTTACCCTGGTGAAGTCTCTTTATATGCTGCCGGGAGAAAGGACGGAAGAAATGAAGAAGATAAGAAAGACTACCATCGCATCTGTTGATGCGCTCTACAATGTCGAGTTTTCAGGGAATATCATCCCCCACACCTGGTACGGGACGATACAGACTGAGAAAGGTAAGCCGGACATGAACGCGATCGCGATACTATCCGAGATACTGTACTGGCACAGACCGAGAGAGTCCTGCGGAGACGGAGACTCCGGAGAGACAGTACTTGAAAAACGCTTCGCCAGTGACATGTTGCAACTCAGTTATGGGCAACTCAACAAGAAATTCCATCTATCAAAGGCACAGTGCAGACGAGCCATGAAGAACCTTGAGCGGCTCGGGGTGATCAAGCGGCATCTTCGGGACTTAGAAACTGATGCCGGCGACAGTCTCAACAATGTGATGTTCATAGAAATGTTTTCAGACAGGCTGCTGCAGCTCACCTTCCCGGACGAAGCTACCCCTGGTACAAAAAATGTAACCAGGGTATCAAACGAAATGGATGAGGTCATCGCCTTCGATGAACCAGGTGGTATCGGAAAAGATATGACAAATACAGAGATTTCTACAGAGATTACTAGCAAAGATTATCTACCCTATCAATCAGAGCTGGAGCGAGTCAGGGATCAGATAGACTATGGCATTCTCCTCGAAGACATGAAAACTGACAAAGGGATCATCGATAACATCGTAGACATCATGGTCGAAATAAACATGTCCCGAAAGAAAACCCTCAACGTGAACAGTGAGACTGTAGCTGCTGATTTGGTCAAGGCACGCCTGGGATCACTCAATGCGGAGATGATCAAAACGATACTTGATCGTATAAAGAACTCTGTTGTTTCAGTCGGCAACATGAAGGCATATCTGGTCACCATACTCTTCAACACTCCGGCAACCTATGAGGCCGAGCTGGCTATGCAGGTCAGCCGGGATATGTACGCTATTTCACATTAAGCAGAAAGGAAAACCTATGACAGAAATCAACAACACCAAAATCATTGCGGTCGACCACGGATACGGAAACATCAAGACCGCTAACACAGTCACACCAACAGGAATAACAGCATATGACAGTGAGCCTGCTCTCGGCGGCAACATCCTTGAATATTACGGTAAGTGGTACAAAGTCGGAGAAAAGCATAAGGACTTTGTTGCAGACAAGACAACGGACGAAGAATACTACCTTCTCACCCTTATGGCAATTGCCAGAGAACTTGGCAGAGAAAAGATCTATGAGGCTGATGTGCATCTCGTATGCGGTCTGCCACTCAAATGGGTCAGATCCCAGAGAGAAGACTTCAGTTCATATCTCACGAGAAAGAAAAAGCTTTCATTCAGGTATAACGGCAAGGACTTCCGCGTGAAGCTTACAGGCTGCACAGTGCTCCCTCAGGGCTACCCTGCTGTTGCTCAGTCAGTCGGGAAATATCAGGGTACGCATATGGTCGCAGATATCGGAAACGGAACCATGAACATCATGTATATCGTCGACAAGAAGCCGATTGAGGAGAAGTGTTGGACCGAGAAGCTTGGGACCAATGAGTGCATGATCAAGGTGCTAAATGCTGTGATGGAAGAGACCGGCGCGAGTATCGAGCCCGCTACCGTTGAAAGAGTGCTGAGATTCGGTACAGCAGATATTCCAGAGAAATATCTCTCCATCATACGTAAGGTCGCTGAAGAATATGCTGCTGAGATATTCTCAACTCTCAAGAAGTATGAATATAACCCGGATCTTGTAAGACTGCACATTGTCGGAGGCGGCGCAGTAATCATCAAGAACTTTGGCAAGTATGATTCCGAAAGAGTCGAGATCATAGATGATATCTGCGCCAATGCCAAAGGCTATGAGTATGTGGTTGCACTTAGCTGGAGGAACCGCAAATGAGTAAGACAAGAACAGCCAATATACGCTTCGACATGGACAACGAGATGCACCTCAAGGCTTGGCAGCTCCTGCAGAACAGGGATAAAAACAGATTCTCATCATACAGCCAGACAGTTATACAGGCTCTGATCGAGCTGCTGTCGGAAGAGACATGTGAATCCGTAAGGAATGCCGAAAGCATCATTACTCTATCGGATATCTCTGAAACTGTAGAGCGTGCTGCTGAAAAAGCGATTGAACGTACTCTCCCCTCTTTCCTCGCAGGCTATATGGCATGCGCTGCAGGATTCACCCCTGAGGGCTATGCGTTCGGACAGATCACTGCCGATACTACAGCTATCGAGGAGAAAGATGAAGATGCTGCAGATGACATTGATTTTGACTTCCTAGGGCTGAATTGAAGCCACAATGTGGACATGTAGGCCTGCTACCGATTTGGTATCAAAAGCGTAAAATGCAGCATCAAATCGGTAGCATCGCCGCCGGGCAAGGTATCTAAATTGTACCTGGCGGTGGCAAAAGGATATCAACTAAGCTGATCATTTGGTGAAAAAAAGTCCTCAAATCGGCCATAAATGGCGCTAGTACGGGCCAGTACGATTGGAACAAGCACTGCAAATGATCACTCATTTGCGCTTGCTGCCGGTTGCAGCAAGCAGAGGATTTGCGCACTCACGGTCCAAATCCAGCCTTGGTGGGTAGACCCCCAAACCCCCGATTGCTTCCCGCAAACTGATAATGAAACTATCCAAGGAGGAATGGTTAATTATGCGTACAAGAAACAACAGAATATCTCTTTATCTCGATGATAAAGAGTTGGAAAGATTCAACAGAAAGTTGAAGCAGACTGGTCTAAACCGCAGCACTTACCTACGCCAGCTGATTGCTGGATACGGTCCGACACCGATGCCGGACGACAGGTTCTGGTCATATATGAACAGGATCAGTGAGCTTGCAGACAAGATCGACGAGATTGCATTCAGAATGGGCAAACCTGATGAAATAATCGAAATCCTGAAAGAGACTAAAGCGTGGAGATATCTGCGATGTGAGATCGAAAAATATTATATCGTTCCAAAGAAGATTGACACTAAACAGATTCTGAAGAGTGGCGCAAAGAACGATGAAAAGGGATAAGTCATAAACCAAACAAGAGGCCATTGTCTCAAAACAACTTCTGCGGGAAGGAGGATGACGGAGTATGGCATATGCCGGCACTTTAAAAAAGAATATTGCAACTTCGTCATCCTGTTCTCAGGAAGAATTATTGCGATATATTCTTGAGCGTGATAATCTCTCTTTGGATGGTGTAGTTTCAGATTATATGAAAGTAAGAAAGGAGCAGATACTCGCAAATCACCCTTACACTATATTTCAAAGTAAAGATGGAAGATACCGTACATACATCAAAGATCCATCAATGAGCAGTGGGCGCCGTATGATAGCAAAATCTTCCAGAGGAAAACTGGAAGATGCTATTGTAGAACAATATAACGCAATGAGCGAAGACCTGATTTCTGCAAATACAACCTTAGCATCTCTATACCCTGACTGGATCGAGTATAAAGCATTGCACGTTGAATACACTACCATCAACCGTGTAAAGAAAGATTGGAAAAGATACTATGAAGATGCAGCAATAGTAAGTAAACCTATCTGCAGTATCTCCAAACTCGATCTGGATGAATGGATCCATAGGATGATCAAAAAATATGATATGGATTATCATCAGTATGGCAATTTCTCGCTCATACTCAGACAGGAACTGGACTATGCAGTTGACCGCGGAATCATCGACTCGAACCCATTTCTCTCTGTTAGGATAGACAAGAAAAGAGTCTTGAGAGCCGAACATAAAAAGGCTGATGAAACACAGGTCTTCACTCCGGAAGAGCTTGAATTCATCTATAGATGCGCAGAGAAAGACTTTTTAGCAAATAACAGACCGAAGCACAAGCTGGTCCCCCTGGCAGTTCAGTTTCTGTTTCAGACAGGGTTGAGGCTGTGTGAGATAGCATCTTTAAGATACGAGGATATCGATGACGATGAGATCATTGTTCGCAGAATGGTTCGTTACCCGGGCGGAGAGATCATTGATTCTACCAAAGGAACGTTCGGAGACCGAAGGGTGCCTCTAACACCGAAAGCTCTTGAACTGATCAGCATCGCCAGAAAAAAGCAAAAGGACAATGGTCAGGAAGACATGCAGTATATTTTTGTTATGGCAGGTGGCCCTATACACTTATACCTCGCAATTCAAAAGGCATTTGCAAAATACTGCAAGCAGCTTGATATTCAGCAAAGAGGTCCACATAAAGCAAGAAAAACCTATATATCTGAGCTTCTTGACTCCGGCATCAACATCAATACCGTTCGCTCTGTCGCCGGTCACAAAGACGAGCATACCACTTTTAACAATTATTGTTACGACCGAAAGACTAAAACCGAGCGAAATGCGCAGATAATTGCAGCTATTCAATAAGTGTAATCAGGTGTAATCAAAGCAAAAAAGTAAGAATCCCTTGAAAAATCAAGGGATTCGATGGCGGAGAGAGGGGGATTTGAACCCCCGCGCCGGTACTACCGACCTACTGGTATTCGAAGCCAGACCCTTCAGCCACTTGGGTACCTCTCCACAGCGAATGTGATTATAGCATATCGTCTTACAGGTTTTCAACAATTTCTGCCGGACGCAGTCAGCTTATTCTGACGGGCCCGGCAGTTATGTCTTCAGCACAGTTAATGCTTGCTTCTGTACTTCTCACGGAGGCGTTTGCGCGCCTCTTTCTTCTGTCTGCGCCTGCTCGCACCCTTTCTTCCTATAGTGCTCACAAGCAGCAGAAGGAGTATGAACAGTCCGATGACCTTGAGCGCATTCATGGTTGCTTTATTGGAGATGTACAGGTATGACGGAAGCCATCCGGTCTTTATATCTTCGGATACAACCAGCTTGTGTTCGCCGATCAGCTCATCGCCCATATATACCTGGATCTTGCCTGCCTCCTGACCTTTCCTGACAGGCGCTTCGAGTTTCTCAGTCTCTATCTCAGTTCTGATCGATCTCGCCTTGTTGTCAGCAGGATATGCATATGTAGCGCCGTCTGCTATCAGGTCTACCCTGGTCTTTGCTCCGTGTCTTACCCACACTGTCTTGACATTGCTGCCCGCAGCAGGTACGGCATACCCCGGGGTTACGCGGTGCGCGTAATCAGCAAGGATCTTGGCATCCTCTGTTCTGCCCTTTTCGCTGTCTCCGAGGATGACCATGACTTCACTGAGGCCGTCCTCTGTGAATGATGCAACCAGTCCGCAGTCGTCCTCACTCCAGGATCCCGTCTTGCCGCATGTCATGATGTCGTCATTATCGATAGCGCCAAGGAACCAGTTCTTCATCTCTCTGGCACTTGTCAGGTTGGTCGCAGGAGCCGTATATGACTTGGTGATGGAGATGTCCATCAGTTCCTTGTTCTCGAGACACTTTGTCGTGATGACAGCCATGTCATGAACTGTAGAATAGTGGTTCTTGTTCTGCCAGCCGTTGGCGTTGACAAAATGAGTATTCTCGCAGCCCCATTCAGCGACAGTCTTGTTCATTAAGTCGGCAAAATCAGCTTCGCTTCCTGATACTGCTTCACCGAGAGCATACGCTGCGTCGTTGCCGGATTCCATCATCGCGCCGTATACGAGGTCTATTACACGGATCTTCTCTCCAGGCTTGAGCCAGATAGTCGTTCCCGCCTTGTACTCCTGAGTTGCCTTTTCAGATACTGTCACTACTTGTTCCTTGTCAAGATTCTTGAGTGCCAGCCAGCATGTCAGTATTTTGGTAGTGCTGTAAGGATCGATCTTCTTGTCCGCATTCTTGCTGTATACGAACTCTCCGAGGTCAAGAGAATACAGCACAGCGCAGTCGGCCTTGATCTCAGGCGCATCTGCATTCAGGTCACCTACAGGATCGACGAGCGTGCCGCCCTTGCACTTTACGGATTCCCCTGTCGCAGTCATTCCGTGAGCATATTCAGCAGTAGTATTATCCTGAGCAGCTTTCTCTTCAGCCGCAGCCGGATATACCGTTACGAGGCTCACCATAAGAATGAGCAGCACTGATGCAGCCGCTGCTCTTCTGATTACGTTGATTACTCTGTTTTTATTTCTTCTGTTTCTTTCCATCTGTATCATCACACACCGGCGCAGCCGGTGATGCTTCTCCTGATTGAATGATCATGCAAGGACCAGCACCTTTATCGCCTTAGGCTCCACATCGATCCTCAGTGCTCCGGTCTCAAATATTTCGCCGTCTCCGACAAACTTCATGGTAGGTGCCAGCATTGGCTCGATCAGGATGTTCTTAGCCTGGGTATAAGATGCGATGTCCTCTACGCCCCTGATGCTGAACAGTTTTCCCGCCTTGTATTTAGGGAAAAGCGCCACGAACTTCCTTCTCGGCAGGTCCTTGATCGCAAGGAGTTCTATAAGTCCGTCATACAGGTCGGCATTCGGGCAGCTCTGCACACCGCCTCCGCAGAATCCGCCATTGGCAGCTGTCGCAAGGAGCAGCTTCCCTGTATGGAAGTTCTTTCCGTCGGCCGTTATCCTGAGTTTCTGCCCTTTCTTCCCGGCAAGGTTGGCCGCAACAGCCATAAGATACGAACCCGTTCCCGATACAAGCGGCAGCCTCTTAAGGCTGTGCGCGAGGATAGCTGTGTTGCCGTCGAATCCTATATTGATGCCGTTGGTGATGAATCTCGTCTTTTCTTCACCCTTCTCTATCCAGGACATTCTGATGAGGTCCATCTTAGTGACCATTCCGTCAAGCTGTTCAGGCAGATTGAGGTACCTTTTGCCGCTGCCCTTATTTATTCCCAGCTGGCGGACAAAATCATTTCCGCTTCCCACAGGTACCACGCCGAGAACTGCGTTATCGTGACCGTACACGCCGTTCGCGACTTCCTGAACGGTGCCGTCTCCGCCGCAGGCGAAAATGACTATATCATCCCCGGTCATTGCCGCCTCTTCAGCAAGCAGTCCGGAAAGATATGTGGCATCTGTCTCACCTCTCGTGTAATACAGCTTGATGTCTCTGTTAGGATTACCTTTGATGAGCTCCTCGATATCTGCAGCTATACCTCTGTCGTGTTTTCCCTGTCCCGAAGCCGGATTGACTATGAAAGCATATTTCATTTTACTCTTTTTCCCTTGGTTCATCTGTACTGTCGTATATAAGTTTTGGCTTCGCTCCGAGATAGTCGAGCGCTACCAGCTGGTACTGCACGCCTCTCAGCTCACCTTTGATCCCTCTTCCGAATGCCGGGAATCCGTGCAGATGCCCGTATATGCATTTCCACACTCCGTATTCTTCAAGGAGATCTGTGAATCCTGTCTGCCGTCCTCCCGGATCTGACGGAGGATAGTGCAGGCAGGCTATTATTCTGGACTCCGGCGCCTTCGCCTTCGCTGCCTCGAGTCCGAGCCTGAGACGCTGCAGTTCCCTTGCATATATCTTCTCATCATGCTCAGTGTATTCTTCGGATCCCGGATACGGCCATCCTCTGGAGGCCACTACCACGATCCCGCTGCAGTCCGGAACATAGCATTCATTCTGCAGGAAAACTATGTCGTCATAGAGCGAATTAAGATAGGTTATCCTGCCCCACCACAGATCGTGATTGCCCTTGGATATTATCTTGGTGCCCGGCAGTGAGTGCAGCCAGTCAAAATCCGCGACGGCCTCCTCAAGCCTGAGTCCCCACGATATATCTCCCGGGATCAGCACAAGATCCCCGTCTGAGATCATCTCTTCCCAGGCAGCCTTGAGCCTTTCGGCGTGGTTTTCCCATCCCTCGCCGAATTTATCCATTGGCTTGTCGATATTCTCACTGAATGCCAGATGAAGATCTGAGATGGCAAATATCTTCATTACTCTTCCCCGAACGCGATCGCTCTTATAACATACCCCGCAAGTGTCAGTCCTGCGGCCCCCGGGACGTAGCTCAGCGTGCCGAGATCCCCGTCCCTCGGTACCGGCTTCTCCTCAGAATAGACGACCGGCAGGTGTTCTATACCCCTTTCCTTAAGGCGCTTTCTCATCACTCTTGCGAGAGGACAGACGCTTGTCTTCGCAAGGTCAGCTGCCTTGAATGCTGTTTCTGTTTTGCCTGCAGCTCCCATGGCGGATATGATGCTGACGCCGAGCTCCTTCGCCCTGCATATGAGTGCAGTCTTGGCATTGACATCATCTATGGCGTCTATGATCCAGTCATACTGCGTCAGGTCGAGGTCATCATCCTCACGGTAGAACCTCGGGAGAGCCGTTATCTCTGTGTCAGGATCTATGTCCCTCGCCCTCTCCGCCATTATCTCAGCCTTGTTCCTTCCGAGTGTGGAAGTCAGTGCGACGAGCTGGCGGTTAAGGTTGCTCGGTGCCGCTGCATCGCCGTCCATGAATGTGACATGTCCCACGCCCGCACGGACTATGGCCTCAGCGGCATATGAGCCGACTCCACCGTTTCCTATGATTATGACGCTGGCGGCTCTGAGCCTGGCAAGGCCGTCCTCACCGGTCATTTTTACAGTTCTTGAATAACGTTCATCACTCATTGATCTTCTCCGCTGCGGCGCCTCAGTTCCTCAAGCACCCTGAATATGTCGCTCCGGGCGAATCCCCTTCCGTCGAGCTTGCGCCCTATCCTTGCCATTGCCTTTTCATCGGTTCCCGGCTTCAGCTCAAGCTCCTTAAGTGCAACTGCCAGAGCGTCCTCATACTCATCTACCTTCTCAGAATACAGAAAGTCCTCCCTCGCATTCCTTATGGTCTCCGGATCAATACCTTTTTCAGCGAGCTCTCCCGCAGCTCTTCCCGAGCCGCGTCTCTTCTCCCTGTTATATTCATAATATCTCAGAGCATACTGGTAGTCGTCAAGATATCTCATTCCGATGAGCTCATTGACAGCTTCGGTTATCTCGTCTTCAGTATAGCCCTTTTCCTTAAGCCTGCGTTCCACCTCGGCCTTCGTACGCATCCTTGTATCAAGGAATGAGTATGCAGCCTCGATGGCAGACTTCCTGTTCTTTTCATTCATAGTACAATAGTTCCGGTGTCCTCACCGGTATCTGAGTTCCGTCCGAACATACCGCAGCATACAGTCCTGTGCCGGGTATCTTTACGTCCGCAAGGATGTACTCAGTATCTCTGAATACAGCAGCATCTCCGTTCACCGCAGGAAAGTCAGTACCCGCGACAGATCCGCCGGCTGCTTTCACAAGAGCTTCTCTCCTGGCCCACAGGCGGAAGAACACATCCTCTGCTGCGCCCTCTCCTCCGCCGGCCATGGCCTCAGACACCATTTCCGCATCTTCCGGAGCATAGAACCTCTTCGCAACGGATACAGCTGACGTATTTCTGCGGTACTGGATATCCAGACCGCACCTCTCCGCTCCATCACCTGACTCTGCTATCAGAACAGCCCAGGTATCATTGCTGTGCGAGATCGAGAAAGGCGCAAAACCGGGGATGACCGGCTTGCCGTATTCTCCTTCGGTGCGGAGTGATGCTGTCAGCGCTGCGCTTTCAGTCTCTGCGGCATCCCCGCGGTATCCGTTTTCCGTAAGATAACGGGCTATCGCGAGCTGCAGCAGTCTGTGGCTCTCGCCTTTTCTATTGCCGTAACTGTGTGTGTAATATATGACCATCAGTCCTTAAGCTCATCGAGAGCCTTATCCAGGATATCTTCGTTTGTTGCTGCTATATCAGGTTCGATCCCCTTATTCTGAACATGATCGCCGTTAGGTGTCAGGTATTCAGTGATCGTCAGCTTGATGGCATAGCCGTCCTGGAACTGATGAGACATCTGTGTGACACCTTTTCCGTAAGTTTTTGTTCCTATGACCGTGCCTGCTTTGTTGTCCTTGATAGCTGCAGTCAGGATCTCAGATGCACTTGCCGTATTCTCATTGACGAGCACTACCATGTCGAGGTCTGCAGCGCTCTTCTCGGACTTGTACTCCTTCTCGCTGCCGTCCTTGTCGATCTCAGTCATTATCATGCATTCAGGAAGCAGATAGTCTGCGATATCCAGGCTTGCCTGGGTGAGTCCGCCGCCGTTATCCCTGAGGTCCAGTATGAACTTATCACAGCCCTTGTCCTGAAGTTCCTCAACAGCGTCCTTGAACTCATCGCATGTGTCCTCAGCAAAAATAGCGATCCTTATATATCCGACGTCCGGGTCCTCCTCACTGACTGTGTATGCAACGGAGTCAAGGTTGATGGCAGCTCTCTTCATCTTAAGGTCGAGCTCTTCCCCGTTTCTTTTTACCGTTACTGTGACCTTCGTTCCTTCTTCACCGGTCATCCTGCTTACAGCGTCGTCTATATTTTCAGGGACTACATTGTCCACTCTAACGATCTCGTCTCCGGGCTGCATGCCTGCCTTCTGAGCCGGCCCGTCATCATACACCTGCATTACGAACAGGCCCTGATCGTTCTGCTCGACGAGGATCCCTATTCCGACATAATCAGCGTTGAAGTTCCTGGTGAACTCGGCATATTCCTCAGGAGTGTAGTATGCTGCGTACGGGTCTCCGAGATTCTCGACCATCTCCCTGATGGAATCCTCAGAGACTGCTTCAGGAACTTTTTTGACAAGCGGATCACGGTCGATCATTTCCATGATGTTGTTATACTTGCCGTAGCGCTCGTTCAGCTTCTCATAGTAATCATAATCGTCCTGCGAGATGATCTTTCCGAGACCGGCCGGATACAGCGCTATTGCAAATACCGCAAGGCATGCCGCGAAACCTGCAGCGAAAGCAGCGATCAGCTTAATCCGTCCCTTCCTTCTGCTTCTGCCTTCACCGTCACCGGTATCCGCAGTAGTATTCTCCTCTGTCTCATTGATTATTGTTGTGTTCTCTTCCATGTAACTGCTGTAACTCCTATTTCAGTGTCCCTGCAGGGAGCACGTATTTTGCTATCATCTGGACATGCGTCTCATCTCTCCAGCGGTTGATCTCGACTGTTCCGAGCACATCTGCTCTGCACGCCCCGTCATAACGGTCCGGCGCATCATTATCAGATGTTATCGAATCATATGCCTCGGCCGCATCATGGAACAGAAGGCATTCCACACTTTTCTCACCTTCAGTTGCTATGCTGAACCTGGCCATACGGTTCTCTCCCTTGAGATACCTCCAGTTCTTTATTTCTGCATTTCTTACGGCAAACACCGGCATCTCGTTGTCCCTGCCGCACGGCTCGAGCCATGTTACCGCCTCAGCGAGGTCAAGATCTATTTCACCGGTCTCTATCTCTGCATCATAGTCATAATCCATGTCGAAGAGACTGCTGTCCTCCTGCAGGAGATCGGCGATGTCCTGATTCAGTCCCTTTCTGAGCGAGTCTGCCTTGTCCGCTGCGATCGTAAAACCGCAGGCAGCGCTGTGCCCGCCAAAGCTTATAAAGCTCTCCCGGTACTTATCCAGCATGCTGAACAGGTCTACTGACCTTATCGAGCGGCCGGTGCCCTTATACGTGTCGTTGTTCTTCGATATGACAACGACCGGTCTGTTTATCCTCTCTCTCAGTTTGCCGGCAACGATACCAAGTACCCCCTCGTGCGAGTCATTGATCTCGACGGTTACGAAGTCACCCTTGGCGAGCTCGTCATCAAGCATCCCGAGACCCTTTTCAAATGCATCATCCTGAAGCCGGCGCCTCTCCTGATTGGCATTTATGAGCATGCGGCAGCATTCGTCAGCTTCGGCATCCGTCTCAGCCAGGAAAAGTCTGACTCCGATCGAAGCATCACCAAGTCTTCCCGATGCATTGATCTTAGGCGCGATACCGAATGATATATCGCTTGCCCTCAGCGTCCTGTAATCCAGCCCTGACTGATCTATAAGATGTCTCAGGCCACTGTTCCTGCATCCGAGGTGGATCGACCTGAGGCCGCATTTGACTATGGTCCTGTTCTCATCGACCATCGGCATGATATCCGCGATGGTTCCGATAGCTGCGAGCTCAAGGATCTCAGCCATGACCGCCTTCGGCACCTCTCTCGTCCTCGCAACTGCCAGCGCCAGCTTATATGCAACGCCTACGCCTGCAAGGCCCTTGAACGGATAGGTGTCTTCCCGGAGCTTTGGATTGATAACAGTTCCTTCCGCCCTGACATCCGATACATTGTGGTGGTCGGTGACCAGCGTGTCTATGCCGAGTGAATGCGCATAGGCTGTCTCGTCTCTCGAAACCGATCCGCAGTCCACAGTTACTATGAATTCGCCGCCGTCCTCATGTATCCTGTCAATGGACTCCCTGTGAAGTCCGTACCCTTCATCAAGTCTCGAAGGGATATAGTATGTCACATTATCTGTAAGGGTACCGATCACCTTCATCAGAAGAGATGTCGAAGTTATCCCGTCAACATCATAATCCCCGTAGATAACTATCCTCTTTCCGCTGTCGACTGCATCAAGAAGAAGATCCACTCCCGTCTTCATTTCCGAAAGCAGAAAAGGATCATAGGCAAGCTGAGGACGTGGGGAGAAGAACTCCTCAGTCATGTCCTCGTCTATGCCTCTCGCCCTTATTATGTTAAGTATTATCTCCGGTATGTGAACGGATTCATGCATTTCATGTACCCCTGAATTATTAGTTCCGGCAGACCTCCTGACATGCGTCTTCTGAAAGTCCACAGTTTATAATTATACACGATATTTTTTCAATGCAAAACCCCGGCCGTGAGGCCGGGGCATGTATTGCGTAGTCTGTCATTAATAGAGGCTCATCGGGTTGACCGCCGATCCGTTCAGGAATACGGTGAAGTGCAGATGCGGTCCTGTCGAGTTGCCGGTGCTTCCGATATATCCGATAAGCTGGCCCTTGGTAACGTACTGTCCTTTGCTGCAGTTGTAGCCGCTGAGATGTCCGTACAGCGAGCTGTATCCGCTGCCCGAAGCGAGCTGGATGCAGTTGCCGTATCCGCCGTACCAGGACGCCCTTGTTATAACTCCGTCTGAAATAGCATATACAGGCGATCCCTTGGTTCCGCTTGTGAGTACGATATCTAAGCCATTGTGGAACTCCCTTCCGTGGAACGGGCAGATTCTCCATCCGTAGTTGGATGTGATCTTCCAGTTGCTGTTGGTCGGCCATGCAAAGTCTCCCGTAGCTACCGAAACATTTCCGCCGTTCTCAACGATCATGGCCTCCGCAGCTGCCTGCTTGGCTGCAGCCTCGGCTGCGAGCTGCTGACCTTCAGCTTCGAGCTGATCTTCCATCGCCTTGTACTTGTCAGCCTCTGCCTGGTATTTCTTCTTCAGCTCTTCAGTCTCGACCTGAGCTGCTTCGAGATCTATCTGCTTCTGCTCAAGAGCAGCCTGCTGCTCTTCGAGATGCTTCTTCATTTCCTTGAGCTCCGCATAGTCCTTCTGGAGCTTTTTGAGAAGTTCCTGGTCGCTCTCAAGGATCTTGTGGACCATGCCCACGTTGGAAAGGAGATCCTCTACACTCTCGGAGTTCAGGATTACATCCACAAAACCTGCAGTTCCGGTCTTGTACATTGCAGTGAGACGGTTATTGAGGGCATTGTTCTGCTCCTCTATCTCCTTCTCCTTTTTCTCCATTTTGGCCCTGGTAGCCTCTATCTCAGCCTCGGTGGCAGCGATGTCAGCCTTGGTCTGCTCTACCTGTCCTGCAAGAGACTCCAGCCTTGCCTCAGCGTCCTCCAGACTCTGAGTTGCTTCAGCAGCCTTCTTTGCAGCGGCTTTCGCCTCTTCCTTCTTGGCTTCAGCAGCTTCCTTGGCTTTGTCAGCTTCCTTCTGCGCTGCGTCCTTGTCCTCCTGGCTGGTAGCATAGGAATTCAGCATAGCTTCATTGTATGCTCCGTACCATGACCCTGCGCACAGCGTGAACGCCAGCACGATCACCAGTATTGCTCTTGTTTTTCTTTTTCCGAATAGTTTTTTCATACTCTTAACTGTCCCGGCCGTCTGATGTCTCTGACCCTTTTTTATGCTGCTATCTGTCGAGGAATCTCCTGATCGAGATGATACTTCCGCATGTACCTATGCTTACACCCAGACACAGGAATATGATCAGAAGATTGGTTGTAAGATACTCTGACGGCACCAGATTTACCGAAAGTATCCTCGAAACATCCGTGCCCACTATGTTCACTATTTTCTGGTAAATAACATGTGTCAGGCCTGTTGCTATCAGCGCGGAGAACACTCCCACGAATATTCCGCCCCAGATGAACGGTGCTCTTACGAACCAGTCCGTGGCACCCAGATATTTCATGATGCTGATCTCTTTCTCTCTGTTGAAAACGGTCAGCTTGATGGTGTTTGCTACGATGATGATCGATACGATGATCAGGAAGCCCATTGTGATGACCGATCCTAGTTCTACGAATCTCGATACCTGAGCGAGCTTCTCTATCGTATCCCGGTAGTAAACGACATCGTCGACTCCTGCTACCTCAGCAGCTGCTGCCGCTACGGTATTGGCTGCATCCTTGTCTTTGACATACACTGAATATGAGTCAGGGAGCGGGTTCTCCGGAAGGTTCTCAAGGAGGTATCCGTTATCTCCCCATCTTGTCTTGAGTGTGCCGAGGGCTTCATCCTTGGTGACGTATGTAATATGATCAACTCCGTCCATTGCCTCGAGCTGGGCACCTACAGCCTGTACGGTCTCCTGGTTGCTTCCCTTGGCGAGGTATATCTGGATGACGTTGTAGTCCTTCTCAATTGAAGCTGTAAAAAGATTGATGTTGACGAATGCCACGAAGAACAGTCCGAGTATCAGCATCATGGCTGTGATAGCCATCGTCGATGTGAAATACATACCCTTGTTTCTGTTCATCTGTGAGAAGGACTGCTTGAGATTGTAACCTACTCTACTCATATACGTCCTCCCCTCCGTCAAGATATGTACTGAGCATATCGTCTACAGCAGGATCCGCCATTGTGAGTGTCTGTGTCTGCTTCATGATCGTGTCTGCAGCATCCTGATCAAGATACATTGTCTGACGTCTCTCTGCTTCAAGTGCCTCTTTAGGATCCGCGCTTCTCGGAACGAAGAATGCCTCACTGCTTCCTGTGCTTCCTGCTGATGATACTGCTGCAGCATTGTATCCGAGCCCCGGTATGTAGAGCTCAGGCTCTTCTGTCTTCTGCTTTCTGTATCCGTAGCTGCCCTCTTCATCACGGACGATGTGACCGTGCTCGATCGCAACTACTCTCTTGTTCATTTTATCTACTATATCCTTGGCATGGGTTACCATCAGGACTGTGGTTCCCCTGACGTTGATCTGGTCGAGGAGCTCCATGATTTCCATCGCTGTGATCGGGTCGAGGTTACCTGTAGGCTCGTCACAGATGAGAACTCTCGGCTTGTTGACCAGCGCTCTTGCGATACCGACTCTCTGCTGCTCTCCTGCAGACAGCTCAGCCGGATAGCGTTTTGCCTTGTCTTTTATGTCCACGAGGTCGAGTACATACGGTACTCTCTCCCTTATCTCTCTCTTGCTCTTGTGAAGAACTTCCATAGCGAAAGCGACATTCTCATATACCGTCTTCTTCTCAAGAAGTCTGAAGTCCTGGAATACCATACCTATCTTCTGTCTGATAGCAGGTACTTCTCTTCTTCCGATATGTGTGATGTCCTTGCCTGCAAGAAGGATCTTGCCCTTGTCAGGCTCTATCTCCTTAAGGATGAGCCTTATGAAAGTCGTTTTGCCGGCGCCGCTCGGACCTACAAGAAAAACAAAGTCGCCCCTGTTGATATGAACAGAAGCGTCTATGAGTCCGACATTCTCGCCGTATTTCTTGGTAACATTCTTGAATTCTATCATTTTCTGAAAGCTCTCTTTTCTGCCGTCCTTGCTCCGGCCTATTCCGGAAATTGTAAAGTCGGCTTGACATTCAACATTATACACAACCATAACTGTCAAATCACATAAACTTAATGAACATTCAGACTTCATTAATAAAACAACCCGGAATCGCCGTTTTTCACGGTATTTCCGGGCTGTCCTATGCAAAATTCTGTTGTTCAGGGTGTCAGTTTCGTCAGCAGACAAGTCCTATTTCACAAGTCCTTCAGCTGCTTTTACGATGTCATCTGCTGTCATGCCGTACTTCTTCAGAAGTTCTGCAGGCTTGCCTGATTCTCCGAAGCAGTCATGCTGTCCTACCATGGCGATCCTGCACGGGCACTTCTGAGCAGTTACCTCTGCAACGGCTCCGCCGAGGCCTCCGATAACGGAGTGCTCTTCAGCTGTGACGATGCCCTTGCATTCCGAAGCAGCCTTGACGATGATGTCCTCATCGAGCGGCTTGATGGTGTGCATGTCGATGACTCTTGCGCTGATCCCTTCAGCCTCGAGTGTTTCTGCTGCCTTGAGTGCGTCAGCTACGAGGATGCCTGTTGCGATGATGGCAACGTCGTCTCCGTCCTTCAGCTGTGCTCCCTTGCCGATTTCAAGAGTAGCGTCTTCACTGTAGATAACAGGTACGCCGGCTCTTCCGAGTCTGATATAAGCAGGTCTCTCCTGCTCGAACTCCTGTCTCATGAGGATCTTGGTGCTGACTGCATCTGCAGGATTCAGCACTACCATGTCAGGCAGCACTCTCATAAGAGCGATATCTTCGAATGTCTGGTGGGAAGCTCCGTCCTCACCTACTGTGATACCGCCGTGGGTAGCGCAGATCTTGACATTGGCATGTGTGTGCGCGATGGAATTGCGGATGATCTCATAAGCTCTTCCTGCAGCGAACATAGCGAATGTGCTGGCAGCTACTACGTGGCCCGAGTGAGCGATGCCTGCAGCCTCTGCGTACATGTCCTGCTCAGAGATACCTGTCTCAACGAATCTATCAGGGAATGCCTTTTCAAAAATATCAGTCTTGTTGGAGCCGGAAAGGTCTGCGCTCATCGCGATCAGGTCCTTTCTCTCAGCACCGTATTCAGCAAGGAACTCTCCGTATGCCTGTCTTGTGGCTATCTTCTTAACATCTGCCATTACTTGTCACCTCCGAGTTCCTCTATTGCAGCAGCGAGCTGCTCATCGTTTGGCGCTTTGCCGTGCCATCCGGCCTGGTTCTCCATGAAGGATACGCCCTTGCCCTTTACTGTCTTCGCTACGATGCATACAGGCTTGTCCTCTACAGCCATAGCCTTGTCATACGCATCGAGAAGTGCCTGCATATCGTGTCCGTCAACTACGAATGTTTCCCATCCGAAAGCAGCGAACTTATCATCAATAGGAGCGACCTTCTTGACAACATCCACGCAGCCGTCGATCTGGAGGTTGTTCCAGTCAACTACGGCGATGAGGTTGCCGAGCTTGTGCTTGGCAGCTGACAGAGCTGCCTCCCAGATGAGACCTTCCTGCAGCTCACCGTCGCCTGTTACGACGAAGGTCCTGCGGTCCTTACCGTCTATCTTATCTGCAATTGCCATGCCCACAGCAACAGAGAATCCCTGTCCGAGGGAACCTGTGGACATCTCGACGCCCGGCAGAAGTTCCATGCTCGGGTGTCCCTGCAGTCTTGAACCCAGCTTTCTCAGAGTCAGCATCTCAGCAGGATCAAAATATCCTCTGTGTGCAAGAGTTGAATAGAGTGCAGGAGCTGCATGGCCCTTGGAGAGAACGAGTCTGTCTCTTCCTTCCATCTTTGGCTCTGCAGGGTCAACATTCATAACGTTGAAATAGAGAGATACGAGTATGTCGGTCACAGAAAGTGATCCGCCCGGATGCCCTGCTCCGGCGGCATGGATACCCTTAAGAGCATCGATTCTTACTTTGCGAGCTATTTCATTCAGCTCCTGTACGGTTTTCAAAGCGTTTTCCTCCAGTCTTGATAGTTGGGAATTGGTCTTATCAATCTTGTCTTATACTTCCTGAAAGCCGTCTAACTACTGAAATACGTGCCTCCCGGAAGTCAGCATCTCATTTTTACATATGAATACTCAGTAGTCAATGAAATTTGTCGGACATATTGGTAATTATTTTATGTAATATATTATTTCGCCAATTCGCGCACAATTTTGCCTCACTTTTGGTCCTCACGGTGGACCTGCCGTTCACTTTTGCACGCTCCTTGCTGACGTTTTGGTCCTCCCCGTGGTCCTGTTCTTCTCTTTGCCCGTGATTTGCTGACGTTTTGGTCCTCCCCGTGGTCCTCAACGGAAAAAGAACAATAAAAAGTGCCTGCGCGATGCTGCTGCATCTGCAAGCACTCATTTTTAACATATTTCAATTATTATGACCCGTCAGATATGCAGGAACACTCCCGCCATTATGAAGTATGTGCACAGGGATATCATATCGGTGATCGACGCCATCATAGGTCCCGCCATGAGGGCCGGGTCGATTCCGATCTTCTTCGCCAGCATCGGCAGCATGGAGCCGATGAGCTTGGCGATGATCACTATGAGGATCATCGCGCAGCATACCGTCAGTGCGACCAGCGGAGGATTGTGATCGAGGTAAACTATCCTGAAATAGTTCAGTATGCTGAGGCACACGCCCACGATGATACCTACGCGGATCTCCTTCCATGCTACCTTGAGGAAGTCTTTCAGTTCGATCTCACCGGTCGCCATACCACGGATGATAAGTGTCGACGACTGTGATCCCGAGTTACCGCCCGTACCCATCAGCATAGGCATGTATATTACAAGAGCGATCACCTTGGACATCGCATCCTCAAAGGATGCAAGGATGCCTCCTGTGATGAAATACGAGCACATCAGCAGGAAGAGCCACGGCAGTCTCGCCTTCACGTGCTGGAATACTGACTGGTCGAGGTATTCTCTGTCTGATGTATCGATGATACCACCCATACGCTCGATATCCTCGGTCGTCTCTTCTTCGATGACGTCGAGGATGTCGTCTACGGTTACGATACCGACAAGCCTGAACTCATTATCCACGACCGGGATGGCCAGATAACCGAACCTTGTGAACAGGTCCGATACCTCCTCCTGGTCATCATCCACATGTGCGACCACCGGGTCGTCATGCATGATGTCTGAAACGAGCAGGCTGTCATCAGATATGACAAGTGATTTCAGTGAGACTACGCCTATCAGCTTGCGGCCTCTGTCGAGAACGTAGCATGTATAGATAGTCTCCGAGTCAAGACCTACATCCTTGATGTGGTCAAGCGCTTCCCTTACTGTACTGTTCTTGCTGAGATTGATGTAGTACGGGGTCATCAGCGAGCCCGCACTGTCTTCCTTATATTTAAGGAAGGTGTTGATCATCCTTCTCTCGCTCTTAGGTGTCTTGTCGATTATCTTGTCTACAATGTTCGAAGGCAGCTCTTCAAGGACGTCGATCATATCATCGAAGTCGAGCTCGTCAAGGATGTACTTGAGCTCGGGGTCCGTGATGATATCTATGATGTCAAGCCTGTCGTCAGTGCTGAGTTCGGCAAAAACGTCAACGCTGACATCCTTAGGCAGAGCGCGGAAGAGAACGACCATGCGCTGGAGATCGAATTTTCGTCGGATATCTACCAGCATTTCTGCGATCTCTACTTCGTTATGCTTGAGCAGCTCGTCCCTGCACCTGAAGTACTTCTTGTCTTCAAGCAGTTCGAATATCTTCTCGAGCGACTCATCATAAGCCTGATCCATATCGACGATGATATTGGTATTCTCCATGGGTCTCTTCCTCCTTTCTGATATAACATCTGAAGCAGCTACTTATCTGATGTTTATTCTGCAAGCCCGAGCATCTCGCGGACCTGATCTTCTGTGATGATCTCTATGCCGAGCTCTCTCGCAGCTCTGTTCTTGGCTGAGCCTGAACCCGGATTGTTTGTGATAAGGTAATCAGTCTTTTCGGAGACTGTACCGGTCGTCTTGCCGCCTTCCGCGATGATCTCGGCCTGCAGCTCCTTGCGGTTGGAGTAGTGCTCAAGACTGCCGGTGATGACGAACGTTTTGCCCTCGACTCTTGTGCCTGCAGCCTCGTAGCTTTCATCTATGTCCAGCATAGTGAGAAGTTCACTGATCATGGCCTTGTTGTCTTCATCTGCGAAGAAGGCCGTATAGTCTGAAGCCATGACAGCGCCTACACCGTCGATATCCTTCAGGGCGTCCTCGTCAAGGTTCTGGATCTCATTCCAGTTGTTGCGGCATGCTCTTGCGATGACTCCGGAGGTCGCAACGCCTATTCCCGGCACTCCGAGTCCGTACAGCAGCCTTGCAGGCGTGGTGTGCGAAGCCCTCTCAGCTGAGGCAACAAGATTATCATAGGACTTCTCGCCGAATCCCTCAAGGCTTACGATCTCATCCCTGTGGTTCTCCAGTCTGAAGAGATCCGGGAATCTCCTGATCGCACCTGTACCGATCAGCTTGAGCAGCCCTGATTCCGACAGACCCTCGATATTGAGAGCGTCCCTTGATACGAAGTGCTCAAAACTCTTGACGTGCTTGGCGAGGCAGTCCGGGTTGGTGCAGATGAGAGTCTTCGTTCCCTCATCATCCCTGATCCTTGTAGGTCCGCCGCATACCGGGCACACCTCAGGTATCTCTATGTTTCCGCTTCTTGTGAGGTTGTCACTGAGCTGAGGAATGATCATGTTGGCCTTGTAGACACGCACGGTGTCGCCGATGCCCAGCGCCAGATCCTCCATTATATTAATGTTATGTACCGATGCCCTGGATACCGTAGTGCCCTCGAGCTCGACCGGATCGAAGATAGCCACAGGATTCAGGAGTCCTGTCCTCGACGGGCTCCATTCGATCTCTCTGAGCACGGTCTCCGCGTTCTGGTCGCGCCACTTGAACGCGATCGAGTCCTTAGGATACTTGGCTGTCTCGCCGAGCGTCTTCGCGTAGCCCGAGTCCTCGAGTGTCAGCACCAGTCCGTCCGAAGGAATGTCAAAATCCGGTATCGCGGCCTCGTACTTATCTATCTCATCGAGCAGGTTGTTCCTGTCGACCATCACATAGTCGACTACATCGAATCCCTGCGTCCTCATCCACTCCATCTTATCTCTTCTGCTGTTCATGTCCACGCCCTCAGAGAGCGTAAGCGTGAACGCATAGAATCTCACATGCCTCTCTGCGGTGACGGCCGGATCCAGCTGGCGGATGCTGCCGCTGCAGAGGTTCCTCGGATTCTTGTACTTGGCATCGGTATCATCGATGGCTTCGTTTATCTTCTCAAAGTCTGAATATCTGATGACCGCCTCGCCTCTTACGATGACCCTGCCCTTATGAGGGATCGTCTTAGGTATGTTCTCACATACCAGGGTATTGGCGGTTATGAGTTCACCCTCTACTCCGTTTCCTCTTGTAACTCCCTGGACCAGTCTGCCGTTCTCATAGGTGAGCCCGACTGTAAGTCCGTCGAGCTTCCATGACAGGAGCCCCGTCTGGTCTCCGAGCCATTCTCTCAGCTCGTCCCTGTCCTTGGTCTTGTTGAGAGACAGCATCTTGATCTCATGCACTATCTTAGGAAGACCGGCAGCGGTCTCATATCCTACATTTATAGAAGGGCTGTCCTCTCTGATATAGCCCGTCTCATCCTCAAGTGCGAGGAGCTCGTCGTACATCTCATCATATTCAAAATTGGTGATGATCTCTATGCCGTCAGCATAATACGCCCTCGATGCTTCATTCAGCTTGTCTGACAGCCAGTCTATCCTGTTTCTCTTTTCCTCAAGCGTCATTTCAGTCCCTCTTTTAAGTTGATTGCTTCTGATGTGTCACTGCACCTTTTCCATTTTGACAAAACCCTTGCCAAGCTTCTTCTGTCCGAAGTCGTCGAACATGACTGTCATCGTCTTCTCGTCCTGTTCGATGACCATGCCCTCTCCGAATTTCGGGTGCCTGACTATATCACCATTCTCAAACTCGTCTGAGATCTTCTCTTTATTATGGACAGCCTTTCTTGCAGCGCTTAGCCCGTCAAAAGGCCTTGCCGCCGGTTCGCCGGCGTATCCGTCTGCAGTTCCGAAGCTGCGTCCGCTGAATATGTAATCTCCGAGCAGTCCTCCGCGTCCGCGAAGGCCGTCTTCGTTCTTAAGCTTGTCCTTTACGGTGCTGTCTCCGTCGAGGCAGTCCTTGTCCATCTCATCGAGGAACACTGACTCTGTCTGCCAGTCAGTCCTTCCGTACATCGTCCTCATCTGGGCGCCCGTAAGGTACAGCTTCTTCATGGCCCTTGTGATGCCTACATAGCAGAGTCTTCTCTCCTCTTCCATTTTTGATGTCTCATCGAAAGCAGCAACTCCCGGGAACATACCGTTCTCCATGCCAGGCATGAAAACTACAGGGAACTCGAGTCCCTTCGCCGAGTGAAGAGTCATCAGAACTACCGCATCCTCTTCCTCATCATGGTTGTCTATATCCGACATCAGTGTGATCTGTTCAAGGAATGTGCTGAGAGCCGATGTCTCCTCCGCCGGAAGGCCTTCTCCGAGAAGCGCGAGCCTCTCTGCTCTCATCTCCTCCTGCATGGCAGCAACAGTCCCGTCATTAAGGCCCTTCTCGAACTCGGCGATGACCGACTTGAACTCCATGATGTTCTCTATCCGTCCGTCAGCCTCTACAGTGTTAGCGTCCTCAAGAGCCTTCAGATATCCCGACCTGCTGAGCAGGTTGTCATATATATCCGAAAGAGTCAGATTGTCCTGCTCGTCTCTCAGGTCGCCGATCATCTCAGTCATTTCGCGCACGGCTGCCCTGGCCTTATTGCCCAGTGATCCGAGCAGCTGCTCATCGCAGAGAGCTTCATACAGGCTCATCCCGTATGAGGATGCATATCCCTCGATCCCGGCCATGGTCTTGGCGCCGATGCCGCGCTTCGGCTCATTTATTACCCTGCGCATGCTCTCATTGTCGCCCGGATTGGCGATGAGTCTGAGGTATGCCATGACATCCTTTATTTCCTTGCGGTCATAATACCTGAGCCCCGCCAGCACCCTGTACGGTATGCCGCGGAAGCTGAACTTCTCTTCGAAGTTTCTCGACTGGGCATTCTTCCTGTACAGGATCGCGATGTCCCTGTAGTTGTAGCCTTCATCTCTGAGGCGGTCTATCTCGGCGCCGATCCAGTAGGCCTCCTGCTTGTCATCATCAAGCCGCCTGTATGTTATCTTCTCCCCATCGGACCGGTCAGTCCACAGAGCCTTGCTCTTGCGGCTCGTGTTGTTCTTTATTACTGAATTCGCCAGTTTGAGAATATTGCCGTCAGATCTGTAGTTCTGCTCCAGTCTTACGGTAAAAGCACCGGCAAAATCATTCTCAAAGTCGAGGATATTCCGGATGTCGGCTCCTCTCCACTGGTATATACACTGGTCATCATCGCCGACAACACAGAGGTTGCCGTGATGCGAAGCCAGCATGCTGATCAGCTTGTACTGCAGGTAGTTGGTATCCTGGTACTCATCGACCATGATATACCTGAACCTCTCAGAATAATATCTGAGTACCTCAGGCTCCTTCTCAAGCAGCTTTACGCCGTTCCACAGAAGATCATCGAAGTCCATCGCATTGTCAGTCATCAGTTCTTCCTGATACCTGCTGTAGACCTGATATATCATCTTATCCTGCGGCAGGCCCTTGCTGGTCGCCAGATACTCTTCCGGGCCTTCTTCGTTCTCCTTGCACTTGCTGATCACTGCTATGAGGAGAGCCACCGGAGTGATCTTCTCATCAACTCCCAGGTCCTTGCATATCCTCTTAATAAGAGCCTTCTTGTCAGTCTCATCATAAACAGTGAAACCCGGCCTGTAGCCCAGCGCTTCGCCTGAATATCTGAGCATGCGAAGACACATCGCATGGAAGGTCATGATCCACATGCCGTAAATGTCACCGACCAGGTCTGCGACACGGCTCCGCATCTCATTTGCCGCCTTGTTCGTAAAAGTCACGGCAAGTATGCTGCGCGGATCTATGCCCTGCTGCACCATGTACGCGATACGGTGGGTCATGGTAGCCGTTTTGCCCGACCCCGCACCCGCAAGGATCAGGACCGGTCCCTCGATCTGCTTCACCGCCTTACGCTGCTCACTGTTAAGTTCGACTCTGTTTCTGTCTGCCATCTATCTCATTCCTGCAGCACGCAGCCGCAGGATCTGTTTCTCCTTATTATTATCCCTGTGCAGAGCGCATTAAAACATACAGGCACTGCCCATAGATACTTGATTGTACCACATTACGGCCTGTAATACCCGATTTTAACCGACGCGAATTTCAAAAAATACTCACGCCGGAAAATACGCATTTGTGCCGTCAGACAATGAAAAGTATTCTTCATATGCATCCGTAAATGTACAAATAAAATACCAAATCTTCACATCTCCCGGATGTCTGAGATGTTGACATTTCAATCGCAAGTGATAGAATTTATGCGTAGGTGTTTTCACCGCAAAAACTTTTATTTAATTTACATTGCATAAGGAGAGTGATACCAATGGCAAATTATGTAGAAAGAGTCATCGAGCAGTGCAAGAAGAACAACCCTGGTGAGGTTGAATTCCACCAGACTGTAGAAGAAGTACTTTCTTCCCTTCAGCCTGTAGTTGAGCAGCACCCTGAGTATGAAGAGTGCGCACTTCTTGAGAGACTCGTTGAGCCTGAAAGAGGAGTTACTTTCAGAGTTGTATGGGTTGACGATGAAGGTAAAGTTCAGGTTAACAAGGGTTACAGATATCAGTTCAGCAGCGCAATCGGACCTTACAAGGGCGGTCTGAGATTCGCTCCAAACGTATATCCTGGAATCATCAAGTTCCTCGGATTCGAGCAGATCTTCAAGAACTCCCTGACAGGACTGCCAATCGGCGGCGGCAAGGGCGGTTCCGACTTCGATCCTAACGGAAAGAGTGATGCTGAAGTTATGAGATTCTGCCAGGCATTCATGACAGAGCTCTACAGACACATCGGACCTAACACTGACGTTCCTGCTGGTGACCTCGGTGTTGGCGCAAGAGAGATCGGATTCCTCTTCGGACAGTACAAGAGAATCGTTGACAGATATGAAGGCGTTCTCACAGGTAAGGGAATCCCTTACGGCGGACTGCTCGGAAGAACAGAAGCTACAGGATTCGGTATCGTATGGTATGCTGAGGAAATGCTCAAGGCTAACGGCGAAGAGATCAAGGACAAGGTCGTTGCTATCTCCGGATTCGGTAACGTATCCTGGGGTACTGCATGGCAGCTCCAGAGACTCGGCGCTAAGCTCGTAACAATCTCCGGACCAGACGGATACATCTATGACCCAGAAGGAATCAGCACAGACGAGAAGGTTGCTTACCTCCTCGAGCTCAGAGGCTCCGGAAAGAACATCTGCGCACCTTATGCTGAGAAGTTCCCAGAAGCTACATTCTTCCCTGGCAAGAAGCCTTGGGGCGTATTCCAGGATACAGGATGCAAGGTTGACATGTTCATCCCATGCGCTATGCAGAACGACGTTCACATGGAGCATGCTAAGCAGATCGTTGAGGGTGGCTGCAAGTTCTACTGCGAAGGAGCTAACATGCCTACAACTAACGACGCTCTTAAGTATCTCATGGATAACTGCATCGCAGTTGGTCCTGCTAAGGCTGCTAACGCTGGCGGCGTTGCTTGCTCCTGCATCGAGATGGGACAGAACGCTGGTCACACAGTATTCCAGCACGAGGACGTTTATGCACAGCTCCACCAGATCATGAAGAACATCTACAATGCATGTGCTAATGCTGGTGAGAAGTACTATGGCAACAAGAACGCTCTGGTACAGGGTGCTAACATCGCTGGATTCGAGAGAGTTGCTGAGGCTATGATGGCTCAGGGTCTTGTATAATCGAAAGATTATCGGGAACTCGTTTGACTCTTTATAATCAAACATGAAAAGAGGCCGCTTCGGCGGTCTCTTTGTTTTCCTGTTTTACATCATTGATCAGCTATGAAAGATGCTGCAGCTTATCCTGCTCACGTCCTCGGAACCACCGCATTACTGTCCGGTGGTTCCTGCGGAATATTCGCAGTACAAGCTGCGGCATCTTTCTCCTGAGATCTAATTATCAAAGCCCATCAGGAAAGCTCGTGAACGCCTCAGCCTCCACAGCCGGCATTCCGTACTTCTCCTTGGCGTCTGCTATTGCTCTGATCATGAATGCCATATTGTGCGCGAGGTTCCTCATGGTCTGCAGTCCTTCGAGGTCCTTCTTCACATCATCCGCTGTGAATCCGTGTACCTGATTCCAGTAAGTCGATGTAGCTATAGGCATGCCGCTGATGCTGAAGTACTTGTTCAGCACATCGAACGAAGCGGAGTTGCCGCCCCTTCTGGCACTGACCACTGCCGCGCCGACCTTCATGTGCATGTCATATGGAGCACTGTAGAACAGTCTGTCCATGAACGATATGATAGTTCCGTTAGGCGATCCGTAATACACCGGGCTTCCGACTACAAGGCCGTCTGCGTCTTTCAGCTTGGCCGATACTTCATTCACCAGGTCTTTAACTACACAGCCTTCGCCCTTCTCACAGTATCCGCAGCTGACACATCCGCGGATGGACTTGTTACCTACATGTATCACCTCGGTCTCAATGCCCTCTTCATTGAAGACCCTGACCATCTCGTCGAGTGCTGTCGCAGTGCATCCTTCAGCCTTAGGGCTGCCGTTGAGTAATATTACCTTGCTCATCATCTTCCCTCTTCTTTCTCTGTTTACTGTCCTGTTGTATCACGCTATTCGTACTTCTTTCCGCGGAATGTTCCGTGGAGCATGAATCTGTTATCTATAGGTCCGCCCATATTCGGATTATCTCTGAAGTAATCCTGCAGCAGTCCGAATGCATCCGGAGCTGCTACCTTCAGCCTGCCATTGCCGATAAGTTCCTCAGGGCCTATGCCGAACCCTATATCCGAGCTGGTGTAGTAGAATTCCTGCATTCCGATCGTATACATCTTATCCAGCTCGACAGGCACTCCTCTGAAGGTGAGTGTGAGATCCGCCGCATCCCTGTCGTAGTCAATATGCAGGTCCCTCGACGTATGGAAGAAGACATCCTCCCAGTCATCAAGAACAGCCGGCCTCAGCATGTGCCATATCATTCTGTACAGCGTCTCTCCCGTCACCTTGAACGCTACTATCTTTCCGTCATACGGATATGCCTCGCGCAGGTCCTGCAGAGTCACGGTCATGTCGAGAGAATAGCACCTGAGGCTGGATGCGGCAAGCATGAATATGTCGACATCCAGTGAATCAGCAAAAGCATCTGCGAACAGCTGCCCCACTTCCGTGGCATTGCCCCTGCCGTAGTTGTCGAGAGTCCTCCTGAGTCTGGTAATGACCGCACCGTACTTCTCATCGATATCCAGTACATATGTGTTGACCATGGCACGCACGAAATTGTCAGTCGGGCAATGCTCATCATCGACAGGGACCATCTCCCATGTCCAGTTCGAGATCTTCCTCTCCTCCCGGTCGTAGTCTATATCCAGCCTTCCGAGATGTGTGTTCTCCATGCCGGCCTGAACGATGATGATATCGTTCACTACTGCAGGCTCTTCAAGATAGGTATGTGAGTGGCCTCCGACAATAATGTCCACGCCGAGGTCCGCCGGAAGCGACTTTGCAAGTTCAAGGTCTGCCTCATATCCTATGTGGGTCAGCAGCACGGTCAGGTCAGGGTCGAATCCCTTTACCTCCACGGCCCTTTCCTTTGCCCTTCTTATCTCATTCTCCGCATCCTCAACGCTGACGAAAGTTCCTACGATCCCTTCCGCCCTGGCCATGTCAAGGATATCCTGCGTGATCAGTCCGATGAAAAGAACATCGAGGTCCCCCAGCTTCACAACAGCATGCGGTCTGAAGAGATGCCTCTGGTTGGAGCTAACGAGGAAGTTCGCATTGACTATAGGAAAGTCAGCATACCTCGATACGAACAGCATGTGAGAGATACCGTAGTCCAGCTCGTGATTGCCGAGCGACATGACATCGATATCCATCAGATTGAGGATCTGCATCGTGGACAGCCCGAGAAAATCGCTGTCTATCAGCGATCCCTGGAACATATCTCCGGCGTTGCAGTATATGGTGTCAGGGTTCTCGGCCTTGGCCTTCGAAATGTATCCGGAAAGCTGTGCAAGGCTTCCTTTTACATGCCCTTCATCATCCGTCGTACCGGTGAACTGCCCGTGTATGTCATTGGAGTGAAGTATTGTGATTTTACGTATATTGTCTTTCTTCATTTCCGCCCCTCAGTGGTCCATTCTCAGTGCCTCTCCCGAAGAGAAGAGATACAGATATGCTTCGCTTACTTCAAGCCCTGTCCCTTTCAGAACAGCCTCTGAATACAGGTCTATCTGCACCCTGTACTCATGCTGTATCCTCTCAAGTTCCGCTTCGCAGTCCCTTCCCGGCTTAATGAAATTAGATTTGTAATCTATGAGAACCATGCTGCCGTCTTCCTCATAGCAGCAGTCTATAACACCCTGTACAAGGACCTGCCTTCTCCGGCTCCCGTCTGCGCCGCTGTCTGCAGCAGTCCTGAGAGTGAACGGCTTTTCCTTGCTGAGAGCCCCCCGTCTTGCGGCACCGGCTGCCCTTCTGCCGATGTCCGATCTGAAGAATCCCGCGATCCTGTCAGTATCTATCTCAGCGAATACCTCATCGCTTATCGCTCCGTTATCGTGAAGGAGCTGCGCGCATCCGCTTATATACTCCTCATCGACGCTTCCGTCTTCCCTGCAGGCAAGGGCAAAATCCGCGAATTCCATTATGCGGTGATACCCGGTGCCTATGTCTGCAGCACTCGCGGCAGTACGTTTTCTGCGTGGTTTTGCCGCACTCGCAGTCTGCTTTTCTGCTCCGCCGGCATCCTCCCTGTCTTCCTCTGCTGCCGCCTTCGCCTCTGCATCAAGCGCCGCTCTGCGAAGCTCGCTTACCGAATACTTGGCCTTGGCAGTAAGAAGATCGCTGTCCGGATATCTGTATGAGAATCTGCGCTCTATCTCCCTGAGCATCTCCGTCTCTTCAGGTGTGAGCTCGATGCTGTCAGGATCAGGTATCCTCAGCTTTCTCTTGGCTGCCTCGGCAGCTGAGACCGGAAGCGGTTTTATATAGTATCTGTTGAATCCGGTCTTAATGACATCCTGCATCACCTTGAGATAGCAGTCCGGCCGTGCGGAATACTTCTCAAGCTTTTCAGCACTGTCATATGTTCCGACCATGATCAGTCTGTTTCTCGCCCTTGTCATGGCGACATAGAGGACCCTCAGCTCCTCACTGTAGCCGTCCCTTCTTGACTTGGCATTGATCGCTCTCTGGATAAGTGTCGACCTCCAGTATTTTCTGGAAGGGTCTATGTACGGCAGGCCTGCGCCTATGGAGGAGTCAAAACTGAATCCCTTCTCATTGTTGTCTTTTCTGAACCGGTGACCGAGTCCGCCGACTATTACGAACGGATACTCAAGGCCCTTGCTCTTGTGTATCGTGGAGATGCATATGACATCGTCCCCTGCCGCAGCAGGCGTCTGACCGGTGCTTATCTTCTTCTGTCTCATCACGTCAACGAATGTGATGTATGAGCTGAGAGAAGCGACCGTCTCCTGACTGTACTTCGCAGCTCTGTCAGCGAGAGTTCTGAGGTTGGCCTGTCTCCTTGCACCTCCGTGCATGGCTCCCGCCATCCTGTAATATCCCGAATCCGTCAGCACGTACCATATAAAGTCCTCAAGAGGCATCATATGCGACAGTCTCCTCCAGCCGAGCAGCCTGTCTGCAGCATATACCGCCTTATCCTTAAGTTCTCCTTCAGGTCCGTCCTCACGGTACCATTTCATCGCTTCCCAGAATGCAGGCCTTCCCGATCTGCCCTTCTCTCTGAGATGCTCCATATGCGCGATCCTTATCTCAGCGAGTTCAGCCGGAGCCCATCCGAACACCTCGGAATGCAGGGTCGCTATCAGCGGGATATCCCTCTTCATATTGTCAATGCAGGACAGCAGAGACATCGCTACGCCGATCTCCACCGTGTCAAAATAATCGTCCGACTCTTCGACATGCGGCTCGATACCGCGCCTTCTGAGCGCGGCCGCCATGACATCCCCGCGCGTTTTGACCGCACGGAACAGGATCACTATATCCCTGGCCTCAGCCTTCCTTATCTCACCTGTCTTGGTATCATGGAACTCGGTCCCTATTAGGTCCGCCGCGAGTCCTGCGATGTATTCGGCCTCGGCCTCTTCCTTGCTGAGTTCAGCCGTCTCATCGTCTTCCTCACTCACTTCCGTCTCACCGGCAGTCAGTATGTGCACCTCAGGGATGAAGTCGTATTCAGGATCACAGTCCGCTCCCGTGTACAGCCTGGCCCTGTCATCATAGCCTTCCATGACATCTTCGAAAACGCGGTTTATGTAATTGATGGTGGCTCCGTTCGACCTGAAGTTCATGCTCAGATCGATCGCCGTTCCGTCAGGCTCCTCACCACCCGAGAACTTCCTGTACATCTCCTGGAATATCTCCGGCTCGGCCTGCCTGAACTTGTATATGCTCTGCTTGACATCACCTACCCTGAACACATTGTCAGGCCTTGCGATGCTGCTTATGAGCTCCTCCTGGATGCGGTTGGTATCCTGGTACTCATCCACGAATATGTAGTGAAAACGCCTGCGGAGAGTCTCTGCCGCCTCTCTGTTCCGGAGTATGCGGACAGCGATGTGCTCCATATCTGCAAAATCCATGACACGGCGTTCGCGCTTCTTCTCAGAATACCTTCTCTCGAATTCCTCGAGCATCCTGATGTAGTACACCGTGTACTTATATGTGGCATTCATCTCATCGAGACGCGTCTTAAGATCGGGCGTCATGTATTTGGTGTTCCACCCGTTGATTTCTTTCTTGTAAGCATCTCTGAGAGCCGTCACTTCATCCCTGATCGTGCTGTAGGCCTCTTTCTGATCCTTGCCTGCCGCCAGCCTTACGAAAGAGACCGCAGTAATTCTCTCCAGAAGCTCCATGCTGAGATCTCCCTCAGCGACCTCGTCCCTGAAGTCATGCAGCATCTGCACCTCAGAAGCGAGCTTCTCCTCGTACATGTCCTCCAGCCCGGCATCCGAGAACAGCTCTCTTATGCGGTCCGCGGAGTTGCACGCCGCAGTAAAAGTCTCTGCAGCATCAGCCGCCATCGCGGCCTGCAGCCCTGATCCCTCGAAGTTCTCTTCCGTCACATTCAGCTGCTCAGCCTTCCCGTATGCCCACTCAAAATAGTCAGGCACAGAGCGGAGTCCCGCATATGCACTCAGCATCCTGTCCTTGAACGAGTCCTCCTGGCGTTCCTCGCTGTACAGCCTCATGAATTCCCTGAATCCGACGCTGTTAACAGCATCAGTGATTTCTCCCGAATATGGGTGTGACGCAGCCTCTTCAGCTGTTATATCCAGAATACGGTCATTTTCGAAGCCCTCCTCGAACAGCTCGCTCAGGGCTTCACGCCTCATCAGTTCTCCCTGCACCTCGTCGCAGGCCTTAAAGTCCGGGTCAGCGTCCGTCTCATAGAAGAACTCCCTTATGACTCTCAGGGCAAAACTGTCTATTGTTGTTATATACGCACGATAAAGCCGCGAGAGCTGCTCCTTCAGACGTCCTGTATCTTCAGGGTTCTCCCGCATCCTTTTTCTTATCGCCGATGCAAGCCTCAGCTTCATCTCGGAAGCTGCAGCATTAGTGAAGGTCACCACGAGGAGCTCATCAACATTCGCTTTGCCCTCGAGGATTATCCGCAGGATCCTCTCGACGAGGATCGCTGTTTTGCCCGACCCCGCCGCAGCGGATACCAGCACCGACTTATCAAGTGTTTCTATCGCCTGTATCTGTTCAGGCGTGTATTTAACTGCCATACGGATATTTTAACACAATTAGTCTCTTTGCAGTTAATATGTGATACAATAACGACTGTCACGATAAGAGGGATAATTACACCCCGGGGCTTACGGCCCCAATAAGGAGAAATAAAACATGAAACACAGACCAGCAATGCTGATGATCCTCGATGGTTTCGGGATCAGAAAAGAAACGTACGGCAACGCGATTGCCGCAGCGAACACACCTGTACTCGATGAGATGTTCGCAAAATATCCGTTTATGACGATCGAAGCAAGCGGCGAGCCTGTAGGTCTTCCTGCAGGACAGATGGGCAACTCCGAAGTCGGCCACCTCAACATCGGCGCCGGCAGCGTCATCTATCAGAACCTCCTGAAGATCACCAGATCGATCCAGTCAGGAAAGTTCTTTGAGAACCCTGCACTTCTCGGTGCAATGAAGAACGCAGCAGCAGGACACACACTCCATGTGATGGGCCTTGTATCCGACGGCGGCGTGCACAGCCACTTTGAGCACCTCAAGGCTGTTATCGACATGGCCAAGAAGAACGGAGTTGAGGATGTAGTCGTACACTGTTTCCTCGACGGAAGAGACGTTCCGCCTAAGAGCGCTATGACATGGCTCGGAGCACTCGAGGAGTACATGAAAGAAGAAGGCGTAGGCCGCATCGGTGTAATCTCCGGCAGATTCTACGCAATGGACAGAGACAAGAGATGGGAGAGACTTGTAAGAGCATATGACGCACTGACTCTCAGCGAGGGACTCCACGCTTCATGCTCGCAGGAAGCTATCGACGCTTCCTACGCTAAGGATGAGACTGACGAGTTCGTTCAGCCTACAGTAGTCAATGCCGCACCTATCATGACAGGCGACTCGGTCATCTTCATCAACTTCAGACCTGACAGAGCCCGCGAGATCACAAGAGCTCTTGTAGACCCTGATTTTGACGGATTCGAGAGAAAGTCCTTCCCTGAGAATCTTACATACGTATGCATGGCTGAGTACGATGCGACCATGCCTAACGTATCAGTCGCATTCCCGCCTGAGGATGTCGATCCGACACTCGGAAAGACTATCGCAGACCTCGGCCTCAGACAGCTGAGGATCGCCGAGACAGAGAAGTATGCTCACGTAACATTCTTCTTCAACGGCGGAGTCGAGGAGCCTAACAAGGGTGAGGACAGGATACTGATCCCGTCACCTAAGGTAGCGACATACGACCTGCAGCCTGAGATGAGCGCACCGCTCGTAGCAAGCACAGTCATCGAGAAGATCAACGAAGGCACATACGACCTGATCATCCTTAACTTCGCCAACCCTGACATGGTAGGCCACACCGGTGTATTCGATGCGGCAGTAAAGGCGATCGAGACACTCGACGGTCTCGTAGGTCAGATCGCAGAAGCCATCCTCGCTCAGGACGGGCAGATCCTCCTGACTGCCGATCACGGAAACGCAGACACCATGCTCGATGAGAACGGAAACGTTGTCACCAAGCACAGCACTGCAGAGGTTCCTCTCTGCCACATCTGCAACGAGCCTGTACCGTTCAGGAAGACAACAGGCAAGCTCGCAGATCTCGCACCTACACTCCTGACCCTCATGGGACTCGAGGTGCCTGCGGGCATGGAAGGCGACGTGCTCGTATAAGACTTATTTACCGCAAACTAAAGGCGCTGTACTTCCCGGAAAGGGAGCACAGCGCTTTTCTATGCAATTGATTATTTATGATTCACGAAGTCGCTCAGGAGGTCAATGGCTTCGACATATCCGTCGAACCCTTTGCCTGCGATGGTTCCGATCGCTGCCGTTCCTGTATATGTGTGGTGGCGGAAATCCTCGCGGAGCAGAGGCTCTACAAGATGAACTTCGACTACAGGGGTCCTCACTGCTCTCATTGCATCCATTATTGCAATGCTGGTATATGCATAGCCTCCCGCATTGAGCACGATCCCGTCGTAGTTCTCGAAATAAGCCTGATGGATCTCGTCTATGATATCCCCTTCATGATTGGTCTGAACGAATTTCAGCTCGTTCTCTTCCCCTCTCTGCTCTCTTATGAAGTCTACGAGCTCCTCGTATGTACCTGTTCCGTAGATCTCAGGTTCCCTTACTCCGAGCAGATTCATATTAGGTCCATTTATTATCAGCAATTTCATTCAGATACCTCTCGATTTTTCTGGCTATGTAATACACAAAGCCTTTGAGTTCATAGTTATATGTGTTGCCTTCCCCTGTCTTCGCTCTCCGTTCACCGAAGATCCTTGAGTTGAGGATGGACATATCAGCTGTTCTGCGGTATATCCGGTCTCTTGCATTGAAGAACTCTGCGAGCCCCTTGTTGATGCTTATCTGACGCCCTCTCTTGTCGAGCTTGTCAAGCGGCCTTCTGACATATACGACTATGCCGTTCGCTCTCAGCAGATCCCTGTTCAGAGGGTTGAGTGCAGTGCTGCCGCCTGTCGCAATGACCGCACCGCGGCTCTTGCAGGCTTCCTTGACAGCAAGGTGCTCCATAGCCTTGAAGTAATCTTCGCCGAGCCCCGGTTCTGTCAGCACATCTGCTATCTTCTCGCCCATGAGCTTCTCCGTCTCTTCATCTGTATCGATGAATTTGAGGCCCAGCTCATAGGCATATCTTCTCATTATGGTCGTCTTGCCGCTTCCCGGCATCCCGACCGCGATCACGTTGAGCTGCTCCTGAAGCAGTCTTCTCTTGATCGGGGTTATGAATCTCTTGTCCTGATCAGTTTCATCCGGCTTGCCGAGCCAGATGTTTCTCGATGCAATAGCCCTGAAGATCAGCATCTCTACGCCTGACTTTATATGGCATCCTGTCAGACGTCTCGCATCCTGAAGGAATTTGGTCCTGTACGGATCATATATGAGATCGACAGCCAGCTCCAGCCCGCTGAACATCCTCATCGTGAGCCTGTGATCCGTGAGCGGTGAGTGCTCGACATCCGGTGACTTGCCTGATGGAGTGCAGTTGATGACCACATGGGCATCATAGTGCAGATGCAGTCTGTCATATCCGGTCACCTTGTATATGTCTCCGAGTCTCACCTTCTCCCCGTCAGGGTCAGGGATCAGTTTAGCGGCTGCCTCCTCAGGATCTCTGGAAACTATTACTATATCCGATGCACCCAGGTCCTTAAGCGTCCTTGCCGAAGCAGTTGCGGCGCCGCCGCTGCCGAAGATCAGGCATTTCCTATCCTCAACATAGCCTTCGACCATGTATCTGAATGCAGCCATTTCGGTGTTGAATCCTCTGAGCCGCCCGTCAGGCAGTCTCATGACAACATCAACCGCCCCTGCCCGTCTGGAGTCATCACTTATCTCATCGAGGTACTGTATGACCTCGACCTTGTATGGATGAGCGATGTTGTACCCGCTGTATCTTGTATCCTTCAGCGCCCTCTCCAGCTCAGCAGAGTCATTGACATCAAGTTCCACATATTCATAATCCGCGATCTGCTCATGGACACGTCTGAACTGATTGTATCCACGGGTACCGCCTATCAGTGCATATCTTGGCATTCCAACGGTCAGTTTCCACGAAAATGCTGTTTTTTCTGTACTTTGACCATCATATATCACCACATCTGCCTTTTCAAATTTCGTTAAATAATTGTCATGCAAAAAAGGAGACGGCAACCCGCCGTCTCCTGCTTTTCATCCGGAAATCATGCAGCTGTCATAGGCTGCATTTGCAGTCCGTGGCTGACTTACAGCTCCTCTTCTTTGCGTTTATAGGTGATGAGATCTTCTGCTACTTCCTTTGCAGCCTGGCTGACAGGTCTCTCGCTCTCCTCTTCTGTGAGGACCGGCTTGCCGTCGATGATGTCTCTTGCTCTCTTGGCTGTAAGGATAACCAGTGAATATCTGCTGTCTGTCTTCTCCTGAAGCTTGTTTACTGATGGATAAAGTAACATTGATCTTATTCTCCCTTCTCTTCCTGTTCGTATTTTCTGATGACCGGCATTACCTTTTCAGGCACCTTTGCGTTCTCGGCCTTCATTATGCTGCGCGCGAGGTCTGCTGCCTCTTCAAGCACGTCATTCACAACGATGTAGTCGTATTCGCCGATCAGTTTGATTTCATTTACCGCTTTGCTGAGCCTCTTCTCGATGACTTCCTGCGTCTCTGTTCCGCGTCCTTCGAGTCTGCTCCTCAGAACAGCAAGGCTTGGCGGAAGTATGAATATGAGCACCGCTTCAGGCATCACTGCCTTGACCTGCAAGCCGCCCTGGACATCGATATCGAGGAGGACGTTGCGTCCGCGCTCGAGCCTTTTGATGACCATATCCTTAGGCGTTCCGTAATAATTGTCAAATACAGTGGCATGCTCGAGAAAATTCCCTCTTTCCACATGCTCAAGGAACTCTTCCTTTGACACGAAGAAGTAGTCCTTTCCGTGCACCTCTCCTTCGCGCGGAGCACGCGTTGTCATAGATACCGAGAATTCGTTCCGGTTATCTTTGAGCAGCTCCTTGCAGATGGTTCCCTTGCCCGTTCCGGACGGACCTGAGATGACATAGAGTTTTCCTCTGTTCTGGCTCATAAGCACCTCCCATGCAAAATCGCATTATAACATATTAACGAGCCGATTGCTACTCTATATTCTGCACCTGCTCTCTGATTTTCTCGATCTCAGCCTTGAGGTCGAGCATCATCGAGGTGATTTCCTTGTCATTGGACTTTGAACCGATCGTATTGGCTTCCCTGTTCATCTCCTGGATCAGGAAGTCTATCTTCTTTCCGATGGAGTCCTCCTTACCCTTCAGGAACTCTCTGAGCTGCATGACATGGCTGTCGAGTCTTACGAGTTCTTCCGTTATATTGGCCTTGTCAGCGAATACTGCTGCTTCGAGAGCAACTCTCTCTTCAGGTACCTCGTATACTCCGTCGAGAAGCTCCTCGATCCTTGCCCTGAACTTGGCTGCATACTCCTTCTCAAGCTGAGGTGCCCTCTCTTCGATCCTTGATCTTATGTCTGCGATGATGTCAGCTCTCATTGAGATGTCCTCTACGAGCTTTGCGCCCTCAGTCTCTCTCATCGAGCATATGTCATCGACCGCTTTGTCCGTCGCATCGAGCAGGCATGCAAGCATTACCTCTTCATCCTCTTCGGCAGGTGCAGTCCTGATGACATCCGGCATCTTGGCCAGCAGGCTGAGTGACGGTCCTGTCAGTTCGTCGATTTCGAACGTTTCACTCAGCTCATTCAGAGCCTTCATATACTTGCCCGCAAGGTCCTTGTCGAGCCTTACATCAGCATCACTCACGCCGAAGTTGTCCACGGATACAGACACCTCGATTTTGCCCCTCGACATCCTGTTCTTGATGACGGACTTGATCTTCTCCTCTGCGAAGGAATACTTCCTCGGCATCTTGATGTAGATATCGCAGTAACGGTGGTTGACCGCCCTGATCTCTACGGTGACCTTTCTCACGTCATCAACGTATTCGCCTCTTCCGAAGCCTGTCATGCTCTTAATCATTGTTCCGAAAGCCTCCTGTTATATATTATGATCTCTTCTGATCTTTCGTGTCTGTTATTTCCTGCCGGACTTCCCGCCTTTGCTGCGGGTGTTCTTCCGTCCGCTCCTGCCCGTGCGCGCGCTGCCTTTTCCTGATTCAGCGGCACGTCTCTTTGCCGTTTTCGGCTTCATGATCGAATAGCCGAAGAACCCGAGCGCCTCAGGTCTCATCCTGTAGTATTTACCGTGGCTGAACGAAACGAGGTCCATGGCACCGTAGTCATACGCTCCGTTCTCATCCACATATTTCTCATCCACATGGACAGCCACTATCTCGGCGATGAACATGTCATGCGACGGGAACTCCTTCACCTCCATGACCCTGCACTCAAGATTGACAGGTGATTCAGCGATCATAGGAGCCGCAACCTCGTCTCCGGCCTCCCTTGTGAGCTTCATCTCGCTGAACTTGTCTACATCGCGCCCTGACTTCACTCCGCAGTAGTCCATCGCCTTCACGAGGTCCGTGCTTGTGAGGTTGATGACGAACTCGCCTGTCTCAGCGATGATATCGTGCGAGTATCTTTCCTTTCTGACCGATACATATGTTATCGGGGGATGCGAGTTGATTATCCCTGTCCACGCTACCGTGACTATATTGCTGTTATCCATGTCGCCGCAGCTGACCATCACCGCAGGAAGCGGTGCCGTCAGAGGGCCCGGTTTTGAACTTATCTTCATCGGTTGTCTTCAGTATTACTTTCCGTTGTCTTTCTATCTTCCTTCCCTCAGGTGTCCGAGCACTTCTTCGAAAGCCTCCGGAAGGTCTGAATGGAATTCCATGTACTCCCCTGTTGCAGGGTGTACGAATCCGAGCGTTCCCGCATGCAGGAGCTGTCCGCTCACCTTGACGCCGGCGACACTGCCGGTCTGCTTCTTAGGCCCGTACAGCTCATCTCCCGCAAGCGGATGATGGATGTATGCCATGTGCACCCTTATCTGATGCGTGCGTCCGGTCTCGAGGCGGGCTCTTATGAGAGTATATTTCCCGAACCGCTCCAGCACGCTGACATGTGTGACTGCATTGCGGCTTCCTGACCCGTTGACGGCATGACGCATCCTGTTGCGGACATCACGACCTATAGGTACATCAACCGTTATGACCTCGCCGTTTTCACCCTCACGTGTCACACCGCTTACGCCGAACGTGCCGTCCTCAGGTATGTTGTCAAGGCAAAGCGCCGTATACTCTCTCGTCACGGAGTGGACTCTCAGCTGCTCTGCCAACGATTCGTGAGCGCGGTCATTCTTCGCGATCATCAGAAGACCGCTTGTGTCCTTGTCTATCCTGTGGACTATGCCCGGCCTTATGACCCCGTTTATAGTCGAAAGCGACTGTCCGCAGTGATGCATCACAGCGTTCACAAGGGTCCCCGACCAGTTGCCCGGTCCCGGGTGGACCACCATGCCGCGCGGCTTGTTGACCACGAGCACATCGTCATCCTCATATACGATCTCAAGCGGAATGTCCTCTGGCTTTACATCGAGCACCTCAGGTTCAGGCAGATCAATGACCACCTCATCGCCCTCATTGAGAGTCGACTTTTTGGAAGTGACCGCTTTGCCGTTCACTGTGACTCTGCCCTTTTCGATCAGCCTGACTGCGTAGCTCCTGGACAGCTCGTCCGTATTCCAGCCGATGAACGCATCGAGCCTTGCCCCGGCATCGTCTGCCCCGGCTGTCAGCCCGATAACACTGCTGTCCTCCTCACGGAGCTCCGGCAGATCACTCCGGATATCTTCATTCAGTTGCTCATTGTCTTTCAGTCTGATCACTTTTGCTTTCTTTTCTCATTTCAAGAATCAGGTACAGGATAGTAAGTGCGCATCCGCACGTAACCGCTATGTCAGCCACATTGAATACGGCAAAATTCCCGCAGGATATCATGTCCGTAACATATCCGAGTGTCAGCCGGTCTATCATGTTGGAAACACCTCCGGCTATAACGAACGTAAGGAGGAGTGAGATCACCTTCGATCCTCTCCTGGCCTCATGTATAACGTATATAAGGCAGGCAATTATCAGAACAGTCGTGAATACGACCGTTATCCACTTATTGCCGGCGAACATGCTGAAAGCCGTACCTGTATTCCTGACATAGAGCAGACGAAACCAGCTGCCGATGAGAGGTATGCTCTCTCCCGGCTGCATGTTTGCTCTTACAAGGTATTTTGTCAACTGATCGAGGGCTATAACGGCCGCTGCGATCACTGGGTACAGTATCATCTGTGTATTATCCTCTTTTACTTCTTTACTGCATCATCCGGCAGCTTCGGGTCGACGTAGACCGTCTGGTTGTGAGTGAATATGACCATTCCCGGCTTGGCGCCGTTAGGCTTCTTGACATACCTTACAGGTACGTAGTCGACCGGCACATTCGTGCTGCCCGCTGCCTTGCTGTGCCAGGCAGCGATCGAAGCTGCCTCGTATATAAGCTCCGCAGACAGGTCATTCACATTCCTGCCGTCCTCCATCTTCACGATCACGTGTGATCCCGGGATGTCCTTGGTATGCATCCAGACATCAGTCTTGGAAGCATGCTTCATCGTAAGCCAGTCGTTCTCAATATTGTTCCTGCCGACCAGCACCTGAGTTCCGTCGCTCAGGGTATATCTGAGAGGCTCCGGTTTTGCCGGTTTTCTCTTCCTCTGTGCAGCCTTGGCTCTTCTCCTGACGTAACCCGTGCTCTCAAGCTCATCACGTATCGACTCCAGCAGAGGCACACTGTCTGCCGCCTCGATGTTCCTAATTACAGACTCAAGGTAAGCGATATCCCTGTCGTTATCCTCGAGCTGCGCCTGTTTTTCATGGATCGCAGTCCTCGCCTTGGAGTACTTCTTGAAGTATCTCTGGGCGTTGGCACTCGCTCCTATCTTCTCATCCAGCGGGATATCTATAAGGCTGCCGTCATAGTAATTGGTGACCGTCACCTTGCGCGCTCCCGGCCTGACAGCATGTATATTCGCCGTAAGCAGTTCCCCGTACAGCCTGTACTTATCCGAATTCTCCGCATTCAGAAGGTCTTCCGACAGTTTCTTCTTCTTGAGCAGAGCCTTGCTCAGCGATGTCTGCACGGACTTCAGGAGAGGCATGGACTTCTGTCTTACCAGATTGGATGCCTCGCGGTTGCTGAAGAAGAACTCAACACACTCAGACAGACTGGCAAAATCAGTTCTGTCAAGCTCCTCATATTCCGTAAGACCGGTAATGTGGAACTCGCGCGGGGTACCGTCATCCGAATAGATCCTCGGCACACATGTGCCGTCATCCACCGACCTGATGATCTCAACTATCCTCTCCGCAGGCTCTGTGGACTTTACCCTGATATCATTGACCACGCTGCAGCGGCTGAGGAGCTCTCTGCTTATCGCCGGGGATATGCCCGCGACACGGCTCATGAGCGCCTTGTCATCATGCGGCAGCTCGGTGTCTGCAGTGATCTCCCTGAACGGGATCTTGTCCTGTTCAGGCGGATACTGATACACGATGCCCGGCAGCAGCTGCCTGTATCTGTTGACATCGATCGATATCCTTTTGATCGAGTCTATGATCTTTCCCGACTCTATATCCACAAGCACGATATTGCTGTGCTTGGCCATTATCTCAACTATAAGGCGCCTGCTGACCGAGAATTCCAGCTCATTCTGAGCCTCTATATCTATCTCGATGATCCTCTCTGAACCCTTCTGCCTCACCTCTGTGATGCGGCCTCCCTGCAGGTGCTTTCTGAGCAGCATGCAAAAAGTCGGCGGCTGATCCGGGTTCACATATGTCCCGGTAGTCAGACATACCCTCGCCGACTGGCTGTTGCACGAAATAAAGAGACGGACATTGCCGTTTCTTGTATGTATGTGTAAGAGCAGCTCCTCGGACCCCGGCTGATAGACCTTCTCTATCTTGCCCAGAGTTATCCTTTCCGCCAGCTCTTTCGTTATTGCATATGTAATGATTCCATCGTAAGCCATACAGAGTTATTTTATCATTCATGCGAGTCCGCATGCAACATCTGCGGTTCCGCAAATAAAGAGAAAAGAAGTGAGCCCCTCACATTTTCCAATGGAAGGAGTCACTTCCTGAGTCTCTTTTGCCTATACTATTATGCTTAAGCTTTTGTATTTAAGCTTTAAGACATTAAGTTAATTCGCGAGCTTGTCGAGCGAATTAGAAGGTTTCCGACCTTACGGCAACGCCGTAAACTCCGGAGGAAACCTTACTTGAGGATAATAGTATCTCCGATCGATGCAGGCTCTTCTGCCATCTTCTTGAGTCCCTCGGAGAGGTCGGAAATGGTAGCGTGGCCAGGATCGGTAACAGGCTCTGAAGCAGGGATATCCATTACAGGCTTGTCGCTTACTACGATAGTTGCTGAGCTTGCTGCAGCAGGTACCTCAGCGGTTACAGCCGGAGCAGCAGAAACATCGAGTCCGAGCTCTTTATCGATCGAAGCAACGTCGCTTCTGTCGAGGTCATCAAGGAGTCCGTAAACATCATCATTCAGGCTCTGCAGCTCTGCCTCAAGCATCTTCTTGAAGTTAGCTCTGAGTCTCTGTACCTTGTTGCTGAGGATAACGTGCTCGTCGCTCAGCTGTCTTACGGTTACCTTAGCGTCGAGAAGCATGTTCTCAGTCTCGAGCTCAGCATCTCTCATCATGAGCTCAGCTCTTCTCTCAGCGCTTGCGGAGATGTCAGCCATGAGCTTCTTTGCTGTCTCGAGAGTATCGAGCATAGCGTTGTCATCCTTCTGAGCCTCTTCGAGCTGCTTCTCCAGAGCTTTGATCTTGTGAGCCATGGATCTGTTGTCGTTGAGGATCTTCTCATAATCTGCAACGATGATGTCGAGGAACTCGTCAACTTCTCTTGAATTGTATCCTCTCTTGTCGCGGCTGAATTCTTTCTTATCGATATCAATAGGCATTATCATAGTGTCAGCACCTTACCTTTCTTTTCTACTATTTCCACGGATTAGCATTGGCAGGCTTTCCTGCCTCTGTCGCTCTGTCGACCATAGCCTTGATGTCTACGTTCTTAGGAGCGAAAATGTATATATTCTGGTTGATTCTCTGAACGGTTCCGGACAAAGCATAAGTAGCACCGCCGAGGAAGTCGAACATCTTGCGTGCAAGGTCAGTCTCAACTCTCTCAAGGTTGATGATGACCGGCTTGCGTGCTCTCAGATTGTCTACCAGCTTGCGGCACTCATCGAGACTCTTAGGCTCGATCACGACCATCTTGAACTGACCGGACTGATTCATAGAATCCTTCATGTCCGGAGCAGCCTTAGGCATAGCTGTCATCGGAGGTTCCACTCCGCCAAAACCGAGCGGCCTGATGTTTGAGCTGCTTTCCTCTGCAGGAGCCGGGCTTGCCGACGATCCCATACTCTTCTTGTAGTTTTCGATTTCTTCCTGAGTGATATCGTCGAAATCTTCGTCTCCCTCGTAGTCAATGCCCACGAGATCTCTCATTTTGTCCATGAAACTCATTGTTGATGCATCCTCCCTATCTGTAGTTACGCGGCCCGAATATCGAGCTCCCGACTCTGACTATTGTTGAACCTTCTTCTATTGCTACCTCGAAGTCCCCCGACATTCCCATTGACAGTGTGTCCGGGCAAAATCTCTCTGCCGGCAGGTCCCAGGTCTTCATCTCTTCGAACATCATGCGTGCCTCGCGGAAGTACGGTCTCGCGTCCTCCGGCTCTGCCGCCATCGGCGGTATGCACATTATTCCTCTTATGCGGACATTGCTGCATTCCGAGGTGATCTCTTCAGTAAGAGCCCTTAGATCCTCTGCAGCTATTCCCGACTTGGTCTCCTCCATCGCGGAGTTGATCTCGATCAGGATGTCCATTACCTTTCCGGCGTTGCCGGCCCTCTTGTCTATTTCCCTGGCGAGTCTGATCGATTCGACGGAATGGATCATAACGACCTTGTCTATGATACTCTTGACCTTGTTGGTCTGAAGGTGTCCTATGAGATGCCATCTGACAGGGCTTACCTTGTCATACTTCTCAAGCATCTCCTGGACACGGTTCTCCCCGATGTCCGTCGCACCTGCGCTGACCGCCTGATTGATCTCATCCGCGCTATGTGTCTTGGTGACCGCCATCAGAACGACATCCTCAGGCGCTCTGCCGCTTCTTACCGCTGCTGCATTCTTGCGGTCCTCGATCTCTCTGTATCTTTCAGCTATGCTTTTATCCATTGTTATCCTTCGCCGTCCTGTGAGCTGACGTCCTCAGTGTCAGGCTCTTCTGCTGCTTCGCCGCCTTCACCTTCCTGTCCGGTTTCAGCCGCTGCCTCGGCCTCAGCCTTTGCTGCCTCTGCTTCTGCCGCTTCCATCGCGGCCTTTGCGGCTGCTTCCTTCTCTTCAGCCTCCTTCTTGGCCTTTTCCTCGGCTTCCTTCCTGGCCTTCTCGGCAGCTTCCTTTTCCGCCTGCTTCTGCAGCTCTGCGACTTCTTCCTCGCTCGGCTCGGCTACTATCTCATCATACGTCTTGACGGTCTCAACATAGTTGCCGCCTTCATCTACATATATATCCGAAAATACAACACAGCGTTCTCCGTCATCAGCCTTGATAGATATAGGCTTGAACTTGTGCTCTCCGAGCTTGTTCTTGACGAAAACGCCTGGCTGATCCCCCTTCATGACGATGCTCGAGTCCTGCAGCATCAGCCCTTCAGCGCTCGCTACAGTTATCGTGGTATCGAGGCGCCTCTCCTTGAGGAATCCCTCGAAGAACATTTTGCATGAGAGAGTGACCTTGGTAGTCGACTTTCCGACCTGCACCTGAGCAACGGTGACCGGAACACTCTTCCCGGCTATATCCACTGAAACCGTGCGGCCTTCGGAATACTTCTCTCCTGCCTTGTTATCTATATAAAATACGAGGTACCACTTCTTGTTGCTGGTAACCTTGAAGATCGGATCACCCTTGCCGCACTCCTTGTCAGGAGTCTCAAGCGCTTTCAGCTGAGTCAGAGACTCATAGTCGGACTTGCTTATATCCGCAAGTCTGTCTGTTGCAAACACCGGCTCCACACCGTCGACGTAGTAGCTGATATATCCTGCCTGTCTGGTGTATCCCTCATCTGTGGAGCGCACATTGTCTCCGAGGTCCTCCATCACCTTGACATACTTACGCGATATGTTGTCGGGAGCCTCCTCATTGGCAGCAGCCGCAGCCTCTGCCTCCTCCTGGGTCGCATCAGGCCCGGCCTCTCCGGCCGCCGCTGCGTCCTCATCGACTATAGGTGTAAGCTCAACGACGCGGGTGCCTGCCTTGACCAGTTTGTCAGACTTGGCGACCCTTTTGATCTTGCTGTTCTGTGCTGCGACATAAACTGTTTCATCACGCACAATATAGGCAGAGACCTCATCAGTGATATCGATCTTACCGTATTCAGTCACATATGTTTTCTCGAGCATGCCCCTGAGAGAAGGAACAGCATATATTACTGCAATGCACATTACGAGCAGTGCAAGATAGATTATTACTGCTGCAATCCACTTCTTTTTCATCATGGGTCCTCTCCGTGCAATTATACAATATAAAAGGCCCGGAGTACAATATGTATTTACTCCGGGCAGGCAAAATTACTACATTTTGTGCTTCGTAAAGTACACTTTACCTGTACTTATCGAGTACTGCACGCTCTTTTCTGGTCAGTTCTTCATGAGGCTTGTCGAGGTACTCTTTCATGAGATCCGGGCGCCTCTCTGCAGTGAGTTCAAGCGACTGTTCCCACCGCCATCTGGCTATCTCCTTATGGTTGCCGGACAGCAGCACCTCAGGCACCCCCATGCCCTCGTATTCTCTCGGCTTGGAGTACTGCGGATACTCGAGCAGTCCCGAATACACTGATTCATCCAGAACGGACTCCTCGCTGGCCAGGACCCCGTCAAGGAATCTTGCAACCGTATCGATCAGCACCATTGCAGGCAGCTCGCCGCCGGTCAGAACATAGTCTCCGATGGACACCTCTTTCGCCTCAAGTGCATCGAGAGCTCTCTGATCAACGCCCTCATAATGGCCGCAGAGGATCGTTATCTCTTCCTCCTGAGCGAGGTCATGCGCGAGCCTGCCGCTCAGCATCTCTCCTCTCGGTGACATGTACAGCACCTTGCCGCCGTAACCCTGCGCCCTGAAAGCATCAAGAATCGGCTGGACCTGCATCACCATGCCTGCACCCCCGCCGTAAGGCGTGTCGTCGACCCTGTTGTGCCTGTCCAGCGTATAGTCTCTGATGTCAGTAACGCTGACCTCGATTATTCCGTTTTCCATCGCTCTTCCCAGCATGCTTGCCCTGAGAGGCTCAAACATTTCCGGAAAGATGGTAAGAATATTTATCTTCATACTACAGAAATCCCGGAATCAGCTCCAGCTCGATCACTCCGTTCTCGTCGTCGAATCTTTTCAGGAAAGCATCGACTGCCGGAACGAGTATCTGCCTGCCGTCTGCTCCCTCGATGTCGAGAACGTTCTGGGCTGTGTTCTGTATAACGTCTTTCAGCACTCCGACTTCGGTGCCGGTCGCAAGGTCTATCACCTTATATCCGATGATGTCTCTCACATAGTGCTGTCCCTCAGGCAGCGCCTCGAGCTGGTCCTCGCGGATGTATATCTCCATCCCGCGCAGCTCATCAGCCATATTCCTGTCGGTGATGCCCTCGAGTTTTATGACCGGTCTGTCCTTCTGGAGCCTTACCCCCGTGCATTTTGCCTCGAGTTCCCGCACGCCGCTTCCTGCGGTGCCCGCAGTTTTGCCCGCATGCTTAAGAAGGAGGACCTTGCCCTCCTTCAGATTGACGGAATCAGGGGAATACAGTGTGACCCGGACTTCACCTCTGAGGCCTACACTGCTCCCGATCTTTCCGATGTTGATAAGTTCGTCAGTATCTCTTTTTTTCATTCTTCAACGATCTCAACCGTTACTCTGAGATTCTGTTTGATTGCTGCAGCCTTGACTACTGTCCTGATTGCTTTAGCAATGCGGCCTGACTTGCCGATTATCTTACCGATATCTTCGTCAGCTACCTGCAGCTTAACAAGGACTTCCTTGCCGTCTGTTTCTTCAGTAACTCTAACTTCGTCAGGCCTGGACACAAGAGCTCTGGCAATTACTTCAACTAGGCTTCCCATTTTCTTGTCTCCTTCCCAGCAGGACTATTATTCGATAGCGCCTGACTTCTTGAGAAGAGCTCTTACTGTATCAGTCGGCTGTGCACCGTTGTCAAGCCACTTCTTTGCAGCTTCGTTGTCGATCTTGATCTCAGCAGGATCCTTCAGCGGATCATAAGTTCCGATCTCTTCGATGAACTTTCCGTTTCTCGGTGTTCTTGAATCTGCAACAACTACTCTGTAGAAAGGCTTCTTGTGAGCTCCCATTCTCTTAAGTCTGATCTTAACCATTTTTTCCTCCTAGAATTATAGATAAAATTAATTGATAACTGCTTCTAGAATCCCATGTTGCGCATCATCGCACGCGCCTTCTTGGAATTCGGATTGGCGATGACCTTGGTCATCTTCTTCATCTCTTCGTACTTCTTCATGACCTGGTTGACTTCCTGAACCGTTACACCGGAGCCGGCAGCTATCCTCTTACGTCTTGAAGCGTTGAGGACGTTAGGTCTGCGTCTCTCTTCAGGAGTCATGGACAGGATGATGGCTTCCATCTTCTTCAGGTCTTTCCTGCCCTGCTCAAGGTCGAGATTCTTCTTGTCAGCAGCAGAGATACCAGGAATCATATCGATTATCTTGCCGAGACCTCCGAGCTTGTTGATCTGTCTCATCTGGGACAGGAAGTCCTCGAGATCGAACTTGTTCCTTCTGATCTTCTCTTCGAGCTTTCTTGTCTCCTCTTCATCGAAGGCGTTCTCAGCCTGCTCGATGAGGGACATGACATCGCCCATTCCGAGGATCCTGGACGCGATCCTGTCAGGATAGAACGGCTCGAGAGCGTTGTACTTCTCGCCGGTACCCATGAACTTGATCGGCTTGCCCGTTACAGCCTTGACTGACAGAGCAGCACCGCCTCTTGAGTCACCGTCCATCTTGGTCATGATGATGCCGTCAACGCCGAGAGCGTCATTGAATCCGCTCGCGATGTTTACAGCGTCCTGACCTGTAAGAGCATCGACTACGAGGAGTATCTCGTGAGGCTTTATCTGGCTCTTGAGATCCTTCAGCTCGTTCATCAGCTGCTCATCTATCTGCAGACGTCCCGCCGTATCCACGATCAGGACATTGCATCCTTTCTTCTGCGCCTCAGCTACCGCGTCCTGAGCTATCTTCACAGCATTGTGTGATTCTCTGTCCACATATACAGGTGTGTTGACAGCTTTTCCCACGATCTCGAGCTGATCGATAGCGGCCGGCCTGTATATATCGCAGGCAGCGAGCATCGGATGCTTGCCTGTCTGCTTGAGCCATGCTGCAAGCTTTCCGGCAGTCGTCGTCTTACCTGTACCCTGAAGACCTACCAGCATCAGCACGGTAAATCCGCTCGGTGAGTAGGTAAGCTTGGAGCCGGTGCTCCCCATCATCTCGACCATCTCGTCCTTGACGATCTTGACTACCATCTGATCCGGTGTCAGACTGTTCAGGACGCCTGCGCCAAGCGCCTTGTCCTTGATGGTGGCGACAAAATCCTTTACGACCTTGAAGTTGACGTCGGCCTCGAGCAGTGCCATTTTGACCGCCCTCATGGCGTTGTCAAAATCCTTCTCGGTTACGACGCCCTGGCCCTTGAGGTCCTTGAATGCACTCTGTAATTTTTCCGAAAGTCCTTCGAATGCCATATTGTCTCCGTAATGATATTACTCAGTTAACTCTTCGATTATTGAGAGCAGCTCCTCGCTGCCCTTAGAGCCGATCGCCTTCTGCGATCCGGCGATTATCTTTCTGGCCCGCTCAGCGAGCTCCTGATTCCGGTGATACTCTGCAACAAGCCCCAGCTTGTCTTCATAACCGTTCAGTGCTTTCTCTGCTTTCTTGAGTGTGTAGTGGACAGCCTGCCTGCTCATGCCGAGATCTTCAGCGATCTCTGACAGGCTCAGATTGTCTTCGTGATACAGCGCCATGACTTCGTTCTGGCTCTCATTCAGAAGCGCTCCGTAGAAGTCGAACAGAAGACTCTGAAACTCGATATTAGCAATGTCATTTTGCGTGCCGGCAGCCGTATTAGCTCCGGCGGATTTTCTGATGTCTTCAGCCATTCTGCCATCCTCTTTTTTACACCTGTAATAAGATAGCACAGAGGCCACTGCCTGTCAAACATTTTATTTGACAGTACATGTTCTTTATGTCAAACAATTTGCTTGACAGCCTTCCTGCCCGCTGCTGCCCTCTGCCGGTCTTATGAATGGCAAAACCCCGGCTACCCGGGGTCCTGCCTGCGGAATTATCCGTATTTATATTGAGGAGTTATGAAGAATTGTTTTTGTTATTAGCTCGTATCACCGTTTTTCTGCTGCCTGCTGATTACATCTCAGCTGCGACTGCTTCAGCTTCTGCCTCTTCATCGTCTTCGCTTTCGCAAGCCTTCTTGACGAGTGCTGCAGATACTGCCTGTACTGCGAGGATGATGATCATCAGGATGGTCCATCTGTCAGTGAGTACCATCGGGAGGCTCATGTCCTCTGTGAGGAAGAATGCGATCATTGATACTGCTCCGGCGAGAAGTCCTGCTGCCTTAGCTGCTCTTACTCTGCCCATGTTTCTGTTTTCATCGTCCTCTTCAGCGTTATCTTCGTTCTCTTCCTTTTTGCGGAAGGATGCTATGATTGATCCTACTACTGCTGCGATCATTGCGATCAGGTTGATGAGTGCCCAGTTATGCTCAGGTGCTGCGAGCGGTGCTGCTGGTGTCTCATTATCTGTTGATGGGATGATTTCTTCTTCCGGAACAACTTCTTCTTTGATCTCTGTGAATCTTGCGAATACGTTGATCACTGCTGCGCCTGCCTTCATGGCTGTGATTGCCGGTGCGCTCATGACTGCATCGTCATTGATTCTGTCTCCGTCCTCGATCTTTCCGGAATCGCCGTACCATCCGCTGAATCTGTAGTCTTCATCATTGAGAGTCATATTCTGTGCAAATCTGGTGTTTGACCGCGGCAAGCAAAACATATAGTTCCCCCAACAGAATCATAGCGCGAAATGCGTCATATATAGTGTCATTATAAGCTATGATTTTGCTGAATCCCGGATGCTGCAACGCATAGTTCCGTCACCGGTATTATACGTTCAATGTCGTCATGTATTCCGTCATTTATTTGTTAATTCTTGCAGAGACTCCTTGATATTAGCGCATTATTTCGCCACTCGAATTTTAGCCTCCGGAGCGTCATATAATGCGTCATTCCTGGAGGATGTGTGATACTGCTCCTTACCGGAGTCAGCTCACATAAAAATTATGCAATAAAAAAGACCACCCGGAAGTCCCTGCCGCTGTGCGGACAGAGCCTTCCGGATGGTCAATCATTTCAAATTGTTATATCAATCCTTTCCTCCTGCTGCAGTTGATGCTGCCACACATACTATAATGATCACCGCACCTGCTATACCGGCCGGAGATAGTCTCTCTCCCAGCAGGAAGAATGCAAAACACGCTGTCATTACCGGGCACAGTGTCTGCAGTAATGCGACAGACCGCTCGGATATTTTCGTCAGTGCCAGATTCTGCATAAGATATCCGAGGAACGTACAGGCTATTGCAAGATACAGGATGATAAGCCAGGCTATAGGAGTAGTTCTCTCCATGTGGATACCGCCCTTAAATATGAGGCTTCCACCGAGAGCGAGCGCTGCCGAGCACCCTGCCTGCAGCGCCGTAAGGCTCACCGGGTCTACCATCTCTATGTATCCCTTGGTAAATACCAGAGCTCCAGCTGCGAAGGCGGCTGCCGCCAGAGTCACTATCTCCCCTGCTCCGAATCCTGACAGCCCTCCTCTTACACACAGAAGATACAGCCCCGGCAGAACCATTATCTGCAGGATTATATGCAGCCTGCTGTAATGTGTACGGTACAGCAGATATGCGAATACAGGGGTTATAACGACAGAAAGAGATCTCAGGAAAGCAACTGATGTTGCATCTGTCAAAGACAGCGCTACGTTGTTCAGAAGGTATGTCAGGCCGATGCACAGACCCGGAATCAGCCATGCTTTGACAGGAACGGTCCTTACTGTACGGATGATCCTTTTATGAAAGAGTACAAAGCACACTAAGAAGGCGATCGAATACCGTACAGTCATCATTGAGTATACCGGTGTCACTTCGAACGCGATCTTGGATATGGGATCTCCGAAGCCGTACACCACTGACTGCAGTATGATCAGCATCTCAGGCCATCTTGCGAATTTTGCACTTTTCTTGTCCATCGCAGTATTCTTGTCAGTCCCTCAGCATTTTTATCAGATATTTAAAAAGGCAGCCGAATAAGACTCAGCTGCCCCTCACTAATATTATATTTTATTCTACTGCAGTTATCCTTCCGTGGCCATATGGATCTGCATATTCTTCTCCGACTACACCATTCAGGGTCTCTTCGATGTATTTCATCACGGATTCGTTATCTACCATTACCGTTCTTACAACATTCTCTTCACTGAACATCGTAAACCCGTCGCCCTGCTCCGTGATATGGTACAAATCGGATGCCAGAGTGTATGTTCCGGCAGGATCGATTGGTTTATCTCCGACCATTACATTCTTCACGCGTCGCTCGCCGTCGGCTCCGGCAAACAGGCCGTTCTCATCAGCCGTGCAGGAGCTCGGGACGCTCATGTCTATCTCATATGACATACCTGACACCTGCATGAAGCCTCCGAATTCATCCGGCATCTTATGTACTCCCCACTCCAGAGCATCAAGTATCTGCTGTCCGGTCACTTCGCAGACGCACAAGTCCTCAGTGAATGGCATGGCACTGAGCACATCTCCTTTGGTGATATCTCCTGCAGGAATATCTGCTCTGATAGTACCTCCCCCGGCAATGGCAACATCTGCACCAGTCTGAGCGCGGTAGGAATCTGTTACAAGGTCAGCAAGATTGGTCTCCGCCCTGCGCACTAAGCGTACCTGCTGTCCGTCATCAGTCTCAGTCTTCGGGTCGAATATCGTGAGGTCTACAGTAGTTTTGCCTATCACCTTGGCCAGCTTCTTTTCAACATCCTCCATTGAAGCGGCTACTGCCTTGCTCATGTCGTTGTCAAGGCCGAGAAGCTCAGTCGCGCTGACGTCGTTGCTCCAGTTGTACAGGCCTGTACTAAGTGACCCGTCCTCACCGCTGATGCGAAGCCAGCCAATGCTCTTCATCTTCGTGCCGCAGGCGGAACGCGGTATCTCAGCACCATCCTTGTTCTTTACCATGACCTGGTCAGAATCATGACTGTGCCCGTCGAGGATGGCATCTATGCCGCTGGTGTTCGCTGCTACTGAGGCATAATCCCATGGTGCATCTGCCGCATACATGCCGAGATGTCCGAGCAGAATGACATAATCCGCTCCTTCAGCATGCGCATTGTCAGCACTCTTCTGGATCGCATCGTAAACAGCCTGCCCTGTTTGGTCTGTCTGAAGGAAATCATATATGAAATTGCCGTTCTCATCCTGGAAGTACTTCGGTGTCGAACTGGTAATGGTTCTCGGTGTTGTGACACCGATGAAAGCGATCTTCTTTCCGCCTTTATCAAAGACCATGTACGGCTCAAGTACTGTCGCTCCGTCTTTCATAAGGTTGCAGCAGATGTACGGAAAAGTTGAGTTCCCGGCGATCTCAAGGAAGTTCTCCATGCCATAGTCGAATTCGTGATTGCCCGGGATCGCGACATCATAGCCTGCCTTGTCCATAAGTTCCGCAACAGCTTTGCCTGACGAAAGTGTTCCTATAGCCTCCCCCTGGATAGCATCGCCGTTATCTACCAGCAGAACCTGGTCGCCCTTAGCCTCAAGAGTGTTCCTGATCTGCTCCAGGCCGGCATATCCCCAGCCCTGATCCACACCGCAGTGGACGTCGCTGGTGAACAGGACGACTATATCACCGGATGCAGCGGTTTCCTCAGCTGCGGTATCCGTATCATCCGTCCCACTGCTGTTCTGGCTGCAGCCTGCTAGGCAGAGCATGCAAAATGACATGGTCAGTGCGAGCAGTATCGCGGTTATCTGCTTGTATTTATACTTCATTTTTTCCTCTCCGGTTATTGCATGAATTGCACCTGATCCTTATCAGATGCACAGCACAATAACGCCCAAAACGAATCTGTATCGTTTTAATTCTAATTTAGAACCGCTCTCTAATCAATATATGCATTTTCATTGTTTGGCATTGTTATCAAAGGAAATAAGAGTATTTATTTCGAGAAAAAAGGAAGACGGTTTTACCCGTCTTCCTGATCGTTGTGTTTGTATTTACTTCGCTGTAAGGCGATTATGCTTCCTTGGATGCGAAGTGTGCGATTGCATGTACTGCAGCTACAGCTGCCAGGATGCCGAATGCGATCCATGGAGTAGCTCCTACTGCAGAACCTGCGATGCTGGAGAATTCCATTCCAGCGCTTGTGCCTGCTGCGATTCCTGCACCACCTGCTGCTGCAGAAAGAAGTGCGCATACGCCGGATCCTTTATTCTTCTTGAGGAAGGAAAGAATTGCAGCGAGTACTGCGAGAGCTCCTGCGCCGAGTCCTGCTGCAGTACCGATAGCTCTGTTAGTGATCTCCTTAGTGATGAGCTCACCGGAGTCAGCCTGATATCCTCTACCAACGTCTACTGCATCGAGACCTTCATCAAGATCAAGGTGCTCATCTCCGTTGTCGAAGTCATCATCGCCGCTGCGTCTGTCGAGAATGCTCTCAAGTCCGCCGTTAGCCTCTGTACCCATCAGAGTAGCAAGACCATCTCTTACCTGCTGCTCACCATCTTCGTACTCAGCCAGCTTGTCCTTACCGGCAGCCAGCTCTTTACGTCCGTCCATGAGCTTCTGGAGACCTTCTGCAAGAGCAGCTCTACCAGCAGCCAGCTTTCCAGGAGCAGCCTTGTAGTCAGCATAGCCCTTGTTCAGTTCTTTCTGACCTGCCTTAACCTGCTTCTTACCAGCATTCAGAGTCTTGGACCCATCGGAAGCCTTGTTCTTCAGTGCAGGAAGGACCTTCTTGAAGCCATCTTCGATCTTATTCATATCGTTATAGAAGTTTTCAAGCTTTGATCCGGATGCCATATCCTTAGCAAGTTTTGATGAAGCAACTGTCGCGAAATCCTTAGGTGTGAACCCTGCAGCCGATGCAGCCTTATTCATACCGCTTATCAGTTCATCATTCTTGCTGGCAAGTACGCCGCCGATGATCTGAGCTACACCGCCAACGAGAGTCTTCTGACCCTTTACAGCCTTGCCACTTGGATCAGAAATTGCTGCGTATCCATTTATCCACTGTGTAAGCAGACCACTATTGTCATTAGTGTATCCGTCAATCATTGCCTGGAAGGTTGCTATTTCAGTATGAATATTTGCAAGAATCGATCTGACATCCCCAATGGCTGAAGCTACGGATGCAGCGTCATTATAGTCAGACGCAGATGATATGGCTGCTACGGCAGATGCGAGCGTCCCTAAATCTTTCTCATCAAAGTTCTCGACGAGTTTTTGCAGTTTACCTGCCTGACCGCCAAGCACAGTCTTCACCTGCGAAACGATGTCAGTCTTAGCATCATGGCCAAAACCAATCAGAGTTTTTTCTTCCATTTTGGCAATTTGCTCTGGTGTAGCACCATTTTTAGCAGCAACAGACATGCCGAGAGTTTTATCATCAGTAGATAATGCTTTCTCGATATCTGAAAGCGTCTGGCTATCTTTATTGACCGGGCCATCCTTGATGCCCATTACTTCAGTATCTATTGATGCAAGTACAGGCTTACATGCATTTAAAGCAACCTTGAGGTCTTTAAGCGCAGCATCGAAATTTTCATAATCTTCATTTGTATATCCAATATTTCCAGCCTGTGCCTGAAGAGTTTTACTAGCACTTCCGAGTTTTTTCAGAGATGCCATATCACCAGCCTCTGTAAGAAGTGTCTGAATCTTTCCTAGCATAGGAGTTAAAGATGGCACTTGCTTAAGAACTTTATCAACTCTTCCATTTCTCAGCTGCTCATAACCATCTTTCCACTCAGGATATCCATCAAGAACCTGCTCGATACCATCAATAAGAGTGTTCAGACTTGCAAGGTCTTTCTCACCCTTTGCAATAGCTGCTTTACCTGCAGCAAGCTTCTTCTCGCCTGCTCTCAGTTTAGCAGGAGCTGCTGCGTAGTCTGCTTCGCCCTTTGCGAGTGTAGCCTGACCTTCTGCATAGTCTGCTTCACCCTGAGCGAGAGCATCTTCACCATCAGCGACTGCATCGAGGCCGTCGAGATATGCCTGTTCGTTATCCTTCAGTTGATTAAGTCCATCTTCGAGCTTATTCATGTCAGCTGTGGATCTTTCACCTTCTTCTTCCCAGTAGTCCTTGCAGGCAAGTACGTCGTTCAGATTAACGGCTCCGCCGTAGAATCCGAAGAGTGCTGCAGCTATGAGAAGAACACTCAATCCTTTTTTCATAACCTTTCCTCTCCTCTTGTTTTTCAACAAAGTAATAAGTCTGTCACACATTTACGCAGACTATCAATATTGACTATATTTTATCATCTGTGTGATAAACTATCAATATTGACTATATTTTATCATCTGTGTGATAACTTTGTGAATATTTATTAAGGAAAGAATGCTCAAAAAATGTACTAATTTCGATGCACACTTACCGATTGTACAGAAATAAAACAAAAGTCATTTTTCGAAAACGATCTAGTGGGTAGGTTTTTGCTCAGTAGTATCAAAAGCCAAAATAAAACGGATAAGGAATAATGAGATTAAGAGCAACCAACTATAACTGACATTCGGGCAGTCAGAGTTATTATGTAGAATTGTGTAACTGATAGTCTACCTCTCGCAACAAAAAAGGCAACAGGATCATACCCATTGCCATCAGGTTTTTTATACAAAAGAAAAAAGCAGCGACGTCCTAATTTCCCGGGAGGTCGCCCTCCAAGTATCATCGGCGCTAAGGAGCTTAACTACTGTGTTCGGGATGGGAACAGGTGTGAC
>OMZI01000013.1:57561-57915 GCA_900315485.1 uncultured Eubacteriales bacterium
AAAACCATCTGGTCAAGTTATCGACCTATTAGTATCAATCAGCTGAACACGTTACCGTGCTTACACCTTTGACCTATCAACGTGGTAGTCTCCCACGGGTCTTACCATAATGGAGGAAATCTCATCTTGAGGGGGGCTTCGCACTTAGATGCTTTCAGCGCTTATCCCGTCCATACGTAGCTACCCGGCTATGCCCTTGGCAGAACAACCGGTGCACCAGAGGTATGTCCATCCCGGTCCTCTCGTACTAAGGATAGCTCCTCTCAAATTTCCAACGCCCACAGCGGATAGGGACCGAACTGTCTCACGACGTTCTGAACCCAGCTCGCGTACCTCTTTAATGGGCGAACAGCC
>OMZI01000056.1 GCA_900315485.1 uncultured Eubacteriales bacterium
ATCGGCCGGCTGCACCTGCGAAAACTCGTATAACCCTTGCAAATACAGCGTTTCCGATTCAATGCAAATGTGCGATTTTTGAGGAAAAAACGCCTCAAAAGGCCTTGAAAGCGCTGACGACAATAATGTAAGTCTGTATAAGGCCTAAATGGGTCTGTATGGGTTTTCGGAGGATTTACGAAAACCTGCATTTTCCATCAGATGCTGATTTTTCGGCATCTCCTCGCAACTTCGATCCCCGCCTACCCATCGGGTAGCGAAACTCCTGGTTTCGGGCATGATAATAGCCAGGATCACATCCTGAACCGATATTCATTATCATTATTCCATATCACTGAACCCCATCACGTTATTCATTATTCAGCAGATAAATGTTCTATCAACTCGAATAAAAAACACCTGCGAGGTTAATATGCCTCGCAGGATATCGAAAGTAGAATGTACTTTAACTGAGTTTACTTTAGCTTAACAACTTTTGCATTTTCCATTTTTTACCTCTGGAAACGCAGGCACGGATCATGTATGTCCTCATAGTCATCTGAGTCTGCATTCAGTCGTTTCTCTAATTCTGCTTTAACCTTTGACAAATCGCTGCAGGTAAGTATCGGGATCATACTGTTGATTTCTACAACACTTTTATCCCACCACTTGAATTTTAGCAGCAATCCGATAAGCTCTTCGTCAAAGCGTTTCCTCAAATGTTTTGCCGGATTTCCACATACGAAATTGATTATATCAATCTTGCTGTTTTAATTATCTAACGTCTTTGTCTCGGCACTCTTGATTGCCTCATCGTCTGCTCATGAGCATCAGCATCAGGTCGCACAGGCCCTGTGCCAGCTGCGAAGGTTTCCTGATGCGCACGCAGGAATGCCCGTATATCTGATGCAGATCGCCTATATGCGAACTGTTACCGTGGAACACCGCTCCCACCATGATGCCCTTGCTGCGCAGGATCCTGACAGCGTCCTCTGTTGCGCTGACCGCGACCGCTCCATCATACTCCCTGGTCAGGAGATGGCCGGCCTCGGCGACAGGCACTGAGTCATTAGGATTGGCATCCGTCATGATCAGTACGATCCTCTGCTTGCCGGTCATGTGCGGGTCATCGTCGAGATGCTCGATGAGCCTGACAGCCAGCGAGTCCCTGTTCCAGCCTCCGGCATAGTATCCGCATATGCCGCTGCAGTCATTGTCTCCGGCGTCCTTGAGGATCTCGAGGACAGTGTGGCCCCTGAGGCTCCTGAACGCCGACACCCTGACAGGCACATTTAGCACGGCAAAACTTTTGGCTGCTATCAGCGCCTCGGCGGATATGATCTCCTGCGAATTCATCCTCGACTGCGATGCATCCAGAAGAATGTCTACGAAGACTTCCTTCTCTGTCTCTTCGCCATCCCTTGTGAACACCTTGCTGTCACCGAGTACAGGCAGCCTGTATACTTTCTCCGGCGCGAGTCTTCCTGCTCTTGACGCTTCCGGAAGATGCTTCAGATAGGATTCGAACACAGTCTCCATGCCCGCCGAAAGAGTCTTTACAGCGCTTCTGACGGCCGCGCGGTTGTCCGCGTAAAAGTTCTCGTTGAGCTCTCGCTGGCGTCTGCGCCGTGCGATGATGTCGGCCGCGTCCTTATAGTCCGCGTCGCTCTCCTCACCTTGCGTGACCCACACACGGCAATTCGCGTCCGCACCGGTGCAAATGTCATTGTTAAGTATCTCTGTTTCGGACTCCGGAAGCACGCTCTTTCCGAATACCGCTCGGATGTAGTCCTCATCCTCCTGCGTAGGCGGGACGAATCTGCCCAGTCCGTCATGCGTGAGTGTCACAGCCTTAGGATGGTCGCCCTCTCCGGTCCCGGTCCTGACGAGGAAGTGATCCTTCCTGCGCCTGCCGCTCCCTTTCGGTCCCCGCGATCCTCTCCGCCTGACACGCAAAGCAGCGCCATGCGGGGCCTCATACCTGAAGAAAGTCTTCAGGAAGTCTGCCATCTCCCGCAGCAGCTGATCCGTGTCCAGGTCTCCCGAGAGGCACAGCGCTTCCTGCATGCGCTTCTCCCTCGAAGTCATCACCGGGAGATTCCTGCCGCTGACGGAAGCCCACCTGGCCTGCTGCTGAGTGTATACAGGCATGCTCTGGTATTCCATCTGCTGCCGCGACATACCGGCCTGCTCCACATAGAACTGTTCGGCTCTCTGCTTTCTCAGCCTCTCCATGACAGGCCTCTCTGCCGACTCCTTCTCGTAGACGCAATTCTCCAGACCGAGCCACAGATACTCATCGAATTCATCAGACCGCCTGTCAGCCGCGTAGCTGTCAAAAAACTTCCCGATCCTGTCGATATCCAGCCATTTCCTGACGAGCCCGATTATCATATTGAAATAATGATCGGGTGCTCCGTTAGGGAAAAAGGCCATGAATGGAGGCTCGAAGTCATAGTCTCCCGCCGCGTTCCAGATTATATTACGCGCCCTTCTGGCGTTGGAAGTGAATTGTTTCTTGATCATTTCCCGAACACAGCGACTCTTGTCAGATCATCAGGGATCCTCGCGGCGATCACGTCGCGGATGAGTTTTCTCTCATAATCGTCAAAAGTCTTGTTGACTATGCACATCTCGAGCGCCGCTCCGGACAGTATGCCCTGATCCATAAGCGCGATGGCATCGAGCAGGCCTCTGAGGTCGAGCGCAGAGTCAGATATCTCAGCGCTTTCGGCCTTCTTCTCCAGCTCCTTGTACAGCTTAGCGAGCTGTCCGCAGATCTTCATGTCGATATCCGGATACCTGCGCGCTATAAGCTTGACCAGGTCATCGTCTTTGATCAGCGGCATGTTGAGCACGGCAAATCTCGAGGTGAGCGCTTCGTTGAGCTCTCTCGTGCCTGCGTATCCGTAATTCATGGTCGCGATGAAACGTGTCCCGTCCTGCAGCTCGATCCGGTCATAACCCGGAACGTCTATGCTGCGGCGGAAGTCGAGAGCCGCGTGGAGGACCGCCAGCGCTTCATTTTTGGCCATGTTGATCTCGTCGAGTATGCCAAATCCTCCTACCCTGGCGCACATCCACACCGGGCCCGGGCGGAATACGACCTCGCTGCCGTTATAGGTGTCCGTCCCAATCAGGCTGGCCGCGTCAGCGTTCACATGGAACGAAACGTCCCATGTAGGGCAGCCGAAAAGGGCCGCTAAGTTCTCTGCCAGGACGTTCTTGCCCGTCGCCTTAGGTCCCGCGAGAAGGAGGTTCTTCCCAGCGAGCAGAGCGGCAAGCGCCAGTTCCCAGGTGTTGTTGCCGTAATAATAGTATTCCGGCACCGGGATGCGATCCGTGTACTCCTGCGCAACCGGATGCGCTTCCCTGAAAGCCTTTACGCCATCAAGCAGGCGAGGCTCGACGCCCTCTTCCCTGAGGAAATCGAATAGTTCTTGCATTGATATTCTCCTTGGATATTATCTCTGTCTTATCAGTCTGCGTAGTCACACACCAGGAACAGGGGTTTGATATCTACTACATCATCGTGTATTTCCTGCGTGACACTGACGCTTGAATTCATGTTTCTGAGATCTGTTTTAACTGTCTCGAGAGCCTCTTGCGCAGTCTCTGCCCTGCTCTCACGCACGGCTCTGATCATCCATTTCAGGACGACAGGATGCGCATACTGCGCCGGGACCGGGAAATATCTGAATCCGGAAACGTATTCCGCACTTTCGCGCACTGCGCTCTCCCAGTCTTTCTGAGCATTAGCCTTGCTGCTCCATCTGCCGGGCACGAGGTTGGCAGAGAATACGGCAAATGCCGCCGCGCCGCCTCCGAGCAGGAAGTATACCGCGTTCGGAGTATGCGCAGACAGCCCGTACAGACCGTAAGCCACCGCGCACAGCCCCGCCAGAAACACTGCTGTTCCGCCAACGAGGACGGATGGTGAAAGATTGTCTACGATGCGCTTCTGCTTGGCTGCCGCTGTAAGATTTCTGTATATGTCAGGCCTTAGTTCCAGATGCTCGACAGCGCCATTCAGTCTTTCCCATGTCTCCTCTGCCGTCTTGCTGAGCTTGCTTTTATATTTCGCGACCTCTTCTCTAGCCGCCGCAGCAAGTCTCTGCTCGGCCTGCGCGCTGTGGGTCGGAATGTCCGGATGCTGCCTCTCGATCTCGCTGAGAAGAGAATCCAGTTCTTTTTCAATTTTAAAATAGCAGGTCTTTTCCTTGCCGTTCGCGCATTGTACGACAAGATACGCCATGGTGCCAAAGGCCCCACTCCCCGAGAATCCACCCGGGCTCATCGCTATGCGTTTATATACGCGCCGGACCTCATCCCAGCGGATATAGTACAGGCGGCTTATAAACCTGCGTCCTATATATAAAGCCTCATCGCCGAGCCCGCACGGTCCGGACCTGAGACAGTTTTTCTTATCTTTGCTTAAAACCTCGCCCGAAAGTGTATTATCTCCGAGCGGGACGGTAATTGTGAGCATTATCAGTACCCCCGTACATCGATCACCGGCACATCTTGCCGGCCTTTTGTCATGATGCCGGCCCTGTGACCGGCTATTATTTCCTCATGCAGCAAAGGGCAGGTCAAGGCCTGCCCTTTAAAGCTTGTGGATAAGTCGCTTAAACTTATGCGGATCATCTGATCCGATTACGCAGCCTTCTTAACCTTCGAAAGGAAGAGCGCAAGGAATGCGATAGCGACAACGATGCCTACAGGATAACCTACAGCAGCATTGTCTGTCAGTCCCGGGATGAGTCCCAGGCACTCCGGTGCCATTACGAAGTATGTAGCCGATACAGCGCTCATGAATGTAGCAGGAACTGCTGCGATCCAGTAGTTCTTCTTATTCTGAGCAAGGTACATAGCAGCAGCCCAGAGTACGATCATAGCGAGTGTCTGGTTGGACCAGCTGAAGTAACGCCAGATGATCTGATAGTCGATGAATCCGAGAGTGTTTCCGAATCCGAGGAAGCTTGAACCAGTCAGCAATGGTAAGTCTGGCACTTCTGAAAGCTGTGTCTCCGGAAGTGATCGGGCAAGCAATAACGCCGAGCATAGCCAGGATGATACCGACCTTGCCCATTGTCATTGTGCAGATGGTGTAAACTGTGGTTGCGTTTCCGCCGCCGAGCTCAGCAAGCTGCGCTCCGCCGAGGAGTGTGCATCCTGCAGCAGCCCAGATCAGAGCGATTATACCTTCAGCTACCATAGCTCCGTAGAATACGAAACGGCCCTGGCGCTCGCTCTTGAGGCAACGAGCCATCAGAGGCGACTGTGTAGCGTGGAATCCGGAAATAGCGCCACAAGCAACTGTGATGAACATGTAAGCCCAGATGCGGGTTCCGTTAGGATGAACGTTACCGAGGTTATTCCAGATCTCTGGAATAGGAGTGCCGCTTGTCATGGTTCCGACGCATACGCCAATAGCCATTACGATAAGGCAGATACCGAAGATCGGATAAACACGACCGATAACCTTATCAACAGAAATGAATGTAGCGATGAAGTAGTAGATCAGGATGATTGCCAGCCAGAATGTAGCCTGAACAACAACGCCCGACTCAACTCCACTGTTCTTGAAGAGTGTGACCAGAAGTCCCGCAGGTCCTACAGCAAATACTGTACCAACCATGATCAGAAGAATTACTGAGAACACTCTCATGACATTCTTCATTGTGTGTCCGAGATAGATACCGGTTACCTCAGAGATAGAAGCACCGTTGTTCCTCTCGGAAAGCATTCCTGCGAAGTAGTCGTGAACTGCTCCTGCAAAGACTGTTCCGAATGTGATCCAGAGGAATACAACCGGTCCCCACATAGCTCCGGACAGAGCACCGAAGATAGGGCCGAGTCCGGCGATGTTAAGGAGCTGGACGAGGAACAGCTTCCACTGCGGCATAACGACATAGTCGACACCGTCGTTAATGGCTACGGCAGGAGTCTCCCTGTCATCCGGATTAAAAATACCGTCTACGAATTTACCGTAGAAGAGGTATCCCAGAATCAGGATCACAAAGCAAATGATAAAACTAAGCATTTTTTAAACCTCCTAACAATAACTTATAATTTCATTTGTCTGTTTAAGCAAAAACAAACAGATTGATTGTATACCCAAATAAAAAATAGCACAAGTACTGATAAATCGTAATTGCACTACTTTTTATAACAAATGCTTCTTATTTTGTAATTAGCAAACTGCCTGTCCCTGCTGTCAGAATTGGGTTGTATCCATCTGTTTCTTGCGCAGCGCGGCGTCGAGCAGCACATTCTCTTCGACCTCAGGAACCAGTCCGCTGCGTCTCAAAGCTTCTCTGGCTTCGGCCTCGATGCGGCCCGGGACCTCGACCCAGTATATCTCGCGGTCGATTCGACCCTGTGGCCCGAAGTCTCTTGGATCGAGCTTAGCGCCGCACCCGCCGCCCATAACGGTTTCCTGGAGATAATGGCCCGATCTGACGCCCTTGATATCTGCCTCCTGAAGGGCTTTGCAGATCTGCTCCCAGTCCTCGCGGTCACGCTTCTTGAACAGCGTAACCATATCGCTGCCACCGCGGGTTTTGACCAGCAGCGCGCAGGAATCAATGATCACCAGTCCGGCCGCCGCTCCTGCAGCCGCTATGTTACCCTTCACGATGAAGAACACTATCGCCGCTCCCAGCAGCACAGCCACGGCGGACAGTATTATCTCTACAGTTTTGTTCGTTTTATTCTCTTCCATGAATAGAAACCCTTTCTGTCAAATCTATATCCGGCTCAGGGAATACACTGCCATAATAATCGACATCTGCAACCTAACCAATCCACTCAAATCAATAGCCTCTCGGAATCTGTAACCCTTTCAATGCAACAGGTTGAGATTCCA
>OMZI01000017.1 GCA_900315485.1 uncultured Eubacteriales bacterium
GTTGGCAGACCAGTTTACGCGTTGTACGCGTCACGCGAGGAGTGTAAGGGCTATGCCCGTAAAAACAACAACCCCGCGTTTGACGCGGGGATGGTTTTTATTCGGAAAACCCTGCATGCTGTTTGTGTTATACTCCGGAAAGGCGAAAGGAAAAAGAAATGATCTACGTTTCTTCAGAAGCTGACAACAGACTCATATCATGGCTTTCGTCGTGCGGATACGATGTGGAAGAGTTCCGTACGGATGGGATCATAGCCGGGCCGCTTTCATGCCACCCGGATATGTTCATGTGCAAAATGGGCGTATCTGATGATTCTGAGATCATATCGTATTTTATGCAGGATAAGACAAGGCTGTCTCCTGAATACCCGGAGGATATCCCATTCAATGCCGCGTGTACCGGAAAATACTTCATACACAATCTGAAGTACACTGCTCCTGTGCTGCTGAAGCGGGCGGAGGAGCTTGGACTTGAGATGGTCAATGTCAGGCAGGGCTATGCAAAATGCAGTACGGTCATCGTTGACGAGGATTCGGTGATAACCTATGACCGCGGGCTGGGCAAAGCCTGTACTGAGGCCGGTATGGATGTGCTTATGATAACGCCCGGACATATTCTTCTTCCGGGATACGATACAGGATTTATAGGCGGTGCAAGCGGCCGCATCGGAGATACTGTTGTATTCAACGGTGATCTCAGCGCACATCCTGATTCAGACCGGATCATCCGGTTCATAGAGGAGAGGGGCCTGAAGATCAAATGGTTCCCGGAATGGCCGCTCACGGACATCGGATCGATTATCAGCATATACCCTGAAAAGAATTGCAGATGAAAAAACACGCAATAATACCTATCTTCATACCGCACAGAGGCTGTCCTCATGACTGTGTATTCTGCAATCAGCGGAAGATAACAGCGAGGACAGATTTTGTCACGCCTGAAGATGCTCGCAAAATAATAGACACATGGCTGACCACGCTCAGGCCTGCCGGTTCTGATGCAAGCGGTCATGAGGGAGACCGCCATACCGTTGAAGCAGCTTTCTACGGAGGCAGCTTTACTGGGCTTGAAATAGAGGAGCAGTCTGCATTCCTGAAAGTCACGTATGAATACAAGAAGAAGGGCCTTATAGACAAGGTCCACCTGTCCACAAGACCTGACTATATAGACAGGGAGATACTGGACAACCTGAAGAGATACAGCGTGGATACCATAGAACTCGGAGTGCAGTCCTTTGATGATGAAGTTCTCAGACTGTCCAACAGAGGGCACAGCAGCGGGGATGTTTACAGAGCAGTAGACCTCATAAAGGAATACGGATTTGAGCTCGGAATACAGCTGATGATAGGTCTGCCGGGAGATTCGGCGGAAACATGCATAATGTCCGCAAAAGAGACTGCGAAGATAAGGCCGTCACTTGCAAGACTTTATCCTACGATAGTCCTCGATGACACTGAACTTTACAATATGTATAAAAGCGGTGCCTATGAACCTCTCTCCCGTGAGGAAGCGGTATACCGTACAAAAGAGATGTACAAGATCCTCGACGATGCCGGCATAACCATAATGAGAGTCGGACTCAAGAGCACCGAGATAATAGGAAAGGGCGGTGCGATCAACGGAGGAACATATCATCCTGCGTTCAGACAGCTTGTGGAAGGTGAAATAGCAAAGGAGCGGATAGAACCGCTCCTCAGGGATATTCTTATTGATGATGCATCATCTTCCGGAAAACAGACTGTAATGATATGCTCAAACAATCTGTGGTTTTCCGCTATGATCGGTCATAAGGCCTGCAACAGGAAGTATTTCGCAGAGAAATACCCGGATGCCGGCATTAAGTATTCGGCAGATGACAGACTTTCAGACGGAGAATTCTCAGTCAGCTTTTACTGACCGGCAGTGGTCAAGATGCGACTGGATCTTGACTTTGATAACGTCGAATACAACGTCATTGAGCCCGCTGTTGAGGACTATATCGGCCAGATACTTGGTTGGCTCAACATACAGATAATGCATTGGTTTTACGGTCGTGAGGTACTGTCTTGCGATCCCTTCAACATCTCTGCCTCTTTCCTTGACATCACGGATGACACGCCGGAGGATCCTCTCATCGGCATCAGCTTCCACGTATATCTTGATGTCCAGGAGATCACGAAGCTCCTCGTTCTGGAGGACCATGATTCCCTCAACTATTATTACCTCGGAAGGGTGGATGGTGACGGTCTTGCTGCTCCTGTTGTGGACCGTATAGTCATAGACAGGACATTCGACGCTTTCGCCGTTTCTCAGTCTGCGCAGATGGTCGATGAAGAGGTCCGTCTCAAAAGCATCAGGGTGATCGTAGTTTATAAGCTTGCGCTCTTCAAACGGGATATCGTCATGACGCTTGTAGTAGTTGTCATAATATATGACGGTTATCTGGTCACCGAACTCGGCCTTGAGCCTGTTGGTGAAGGTTGATTTGCCGGAACCTGTACCGCCGGCAATTCCGATTATCAGGCAGTTCATTAAAATAACCTCGCGTTATATGTTAGATTTGCTTTGATTATAACATAACTTGTGGTGCGGACCGCTTTTTTTCGGATGAAGATATTGTTATAATAGATGCGTTGGCATGAGGGCGGAAGCCTTCAAATCAAAGACAGAAAGAGAAACTAATGGTATACGATAATATCCTTCAGGCGATCGGAAACACTCCGATGATCCGCCTGAATCATGTGAATAAGCCCGGTAACGCTCAGGTGCTGGTAAAATTCGAAGGCCTCAACGTAGGCGGTTCGATCAAGACACGTACAGCGTGGAATATGATCAGGCAGGCTGAACTGGCAGGCAAAATCGGCCCGGATACCGTGATAGTCGAACCGACCAGCGGCAACCAGGGAATAGGTCTTGCACTTGTCGGCGCTGTGCGCGGATACAGGACGATAATAGTAATGCCGGATTCCGTAAGTGAGGAAAGGCGCAAGCTCGTCCGCCACTATGGTGCGGAAGTCCTGCTGATCCATGATGACGGTGATATCGGTAAGTGCATAGAGGAGTGCCTTGAGACCGCACTCAGAATGCAGGAGGAGGATCCTAATGTTTTCGTACCTCAGCAGTTCTCCAATCCTGACAACAACATGGCTCAGAGAAGGTATACCGCTCATGAGATCCTTGCTCAGGTAGACGGACCTATCCACGGATTCTGCTCAGGCATCGGAACAGGCGGGACGATCACCGGTATCGGAGAGATACTGAGAGAGAATTATCCGGATATAGAGATATGGGCTGCTGAGCCGGAAGATGCTGCCATCCTGGCGGGAGGAAGCATTGGCACCCATCTCCAGATGGGTATAGGCGACGGACTCATTCCTGACAACCTCAATACAGAGGTCTATGACAATACATGTATCGTGCCTGATGACAATGCACTGGATATGGCCAAAAGGCTAGCAAAAGAAGAGGGCATAATGTGCGGGATATCCTCAGGAACGAACGTTGTAGCCGCTCTGATGCTTGCAGAAAAGCTCGGCCCGGGCAAAACCGTTGTTACCGTTTTGCCTGATACCGCAGAGAGATACTTCTCAACACCGCTTTTTGAAGGCGAATAGAAACCGATGATCATGGTCTGCCGGTGCGGACCGGATACAATATATAAACGAAAGGGATAAGTATTATGAAAATTGCCGTAACATACGACAACGGAAACGTATTCCAGCATTTTGGGAGAACTGAAAATTTCAAGATCTATAACGTAGAGGACGGAAAGGTAGTTTCGTCTGAAGTGATGAACTCCAACGGAGTAGGCCATGAGGCTCTTGCATGGCTCCTCAAGGACAACACTGTTGATGTTCTCATCTGCGGAGGAATGGGAGAGGGTGCACAGGATGCACTTGCAGAGGCAGGCATCGATGTCTGCGCCGGAGCAGAAGGTGACACAGATGCAGCTGTTGAGGCATACCTCAGAGGCGAACTCGTAAATAGCGGTGTCAACTGCGACCATCATCACGAGGGACATGAGCACCATCACGACCATGATCACGCTGAAGGCGGCTGCGGCGGCTGCGGTGGGGAAGCAGGCGGATGTGCAGGATGCCCGGGATGCGGCGAACCTGTATACCTCTTCGAATCAAAGAATACAGGAAAGAATGTAAAGGTCCATTACAAAGGCACATTCAACAACGGAGAGCAGTTCGATTCTTCATATGACAGAGGCGAGCCGCTTGAATTCGTATGCGCTGCAGGTATGATGATCTCCGGGTTTGACCGCGCTGTAGGCGATATGGAGGTCGGCGACATCGTTGATATCCATCTGATGCCTGAAGAAGCATACGGAATGCCTAGAGAGGACATGATCATAACAGTAGAGCAGGCAGGCGTACAGGGCGCAGAAGACCTTTCTGTAGGCGACAAGATCCTTCTCCAGGATCAGCTCGGAAGACCTTTCCCTGCTCTTGTAACTGCACTTGATAACGGAATGATCACCTTTGACTGCAACCATGAGATGGCAGGAAAGGAACTCAACTTCAGGATCGAACTTATTGAAGCCAACTAATAACAGGACGATAATATGCACCCGGTCAAGCACTTCAGAACTATAACGGAACACCGCAATCTGGTATGCAGATACTGCCTGAGACTCGGTCTTGTAAGGCAGGGCCTTTTGCATGACATCAGCAAGTACTCACTGGTGGAGTTCTGGCGCGGAGCTGTGTATTATCAGGGCGACAGGAGCCCTAATGATCAGGAACGAAGAAAGACCGGCGTGTCTATGGCGTGGATGCATCACAAGGGACGCAACAAGCATCACTTTGAATACTGGATCGACTATGTGATAAACGAAGACGGATCTGTGGGATTCGGAGGCAATAAGATGCCAAAGAAGTATGTTGCCGAGATGTTCTGCGACAGAGTTGCTGCATGCAAGATATACAAAGGAGATAAGTATACGGATGCAGATGCGCACGACTATCTCATAAGAGCAAAGAGGTGGACAATGATGCACCCGGACACATTTGCGGCGATCGAGAAGATGCTGAGAGTCCTCAAGGAAGAAGGAGAGGACGCCGCATTCGCATATGTCCGCAGCTGGCTCAAAGACGACAGCGTATACTGACGCTGCTCTTCATGAATAAATGTGAGCCGGTAAAACCGCTAAATTCAAAATGCTGCACAGCCTTTATCGGGCGGTGCAGCATTTTTCTCTTTGTGTGTTATCTGAAATATTTATCCCATTATGACTCTTACGTCGAATTCTCCGGCTCGTTCAGGAACAGGGATAGTCAGTGAAGGAAGCTCTTCTCCGTTGACCGTTATCCTGCTGACACCTTTCTGTACTCCGGCAGAATTATCTACACTGATGTGGAATACTGATCCTCTGAACTTTCTGTCGCAGGTGTATCCGCTGAGATCCGAAGGGATGCAAGGATCGACCTTAAGTCCGTCCATTGTAGGCTGGATGCCCAGGATGTACTGGCTGATAGTAGTGAAGGTCCACGCAGCCGTGCCTGTGAGCCAGCTGTTCTTGCCCTCGCCGTGTGTCGGTGCATCCTTGCCTGCTACCATCTGGCAGTATACGTAAGGCTCTGTTCTGTGTATCTCGCTGATATCCTCAAGATATACAGGACATGTCCTGCGGAATACATCGAATGCGCGGTCGCCGTGTCCGAGCACTGTCTCGGCGCATGCGATCCACGGATTGTTGTGACAGAATATGCCGGCATTTTCCTTATACCCAGGAGGGTAGGATGTGATCTCTCCGAGTTCCACATGATACTTTGTATATGGAGGCTGGAGGAGAACGATACCGTACTCTGTATCCAGACGCTTCTCAACGCTTGCAAGAGCCTGAGCAGCCTGACCTGACTCAACTCCGACACCTGCCATTACGCACATTCCCTGCGGTTCGATGAAGATCTGACCTTCATCGCAGACCTTGCTGCCTACCGGGTTTGAGAAAGCATCATATGCTCTTAAGAACCACTCTCCGTCCCATCCGTTTTCGAGGATAGCACCTTCCATTGCCTGTACCTGGAAAAGTATCTCTGTTGCCTCAGCCTTATTGCCTGTATGCTGAAGTATCTCTGCAAGCTCTTTTCCGTATTTCACATACATGCCTGCAATGAAGACACTTTCCGCAACAGGACCCTCGCTCGGACCGGTCGTCTGGAAGCTTTCGCCTGGCTGCTCTGAGAAGCAGTTGAGGTTAAGGCAGTCATTCCAGTCTGCACGTCCGATAAGAGGCAGATTGTGCGGACCGAGGTGAGTCGATGTGTATTCAAAGCTCTTTCTCAGATGGTCGAGAAGGGAAGCCTTGTTGTTCTCATCATTATCATAGGTGCACATCTCATCGAGGATCGAGAAATCTCCGGTCTCTCTGAGATATGCGGCAGTTCCTGCGATGAGCCACAGCGGATCATCGTTGAATCCGCTTCCTACAGCCATGTTGCCGCGCTTGGTAAGCGGCTGGTACTGATGGTATGTGCTGCCGTCAGGGAACTGAGTGTTTGCGATATCGATGATTCTCTCACGAGCACGCTCAGGGATGAGGTGTACGAATCCGAGAAGATCCTGACATGAATCGCGGAATCCCATGCCGCGTCCGAGACCGCTCTCATAGTAGCTGGCCGATCTGCTCATGTTGAAGGTGACCATGCACTGGTACTGGTTCCATACGTTGACAAGTCTGTTGAGCTTTTCATCGCCACTCCTGATGCTGTAGCCGGAAAGGAGACCGTTCCAGTATTCTTTGAGTGCTGCAAGAGCTGCATCGAACTGTTCGTCTGTTCTGAACTTAGACAGAAGCTCCTGAGCAGGCTTCTTGTTTATGACGCCCGGAGCCTCAAACTTTTCATCCTGCGGGTTCTCACAGTAACCGAGAACGAATATGCAAGAAGCGGTTTCTCCCGGTCCGAGAGATACCTTGAGGTGATGGCTTCCTACAGGAGCCCAGCCATGTGCGATGCTGTTATAGCTTTCACCTGCAAATACTGCCTTCGGATGCTGAGGGCCGTTATAGAGTCCGACGAATTCGTCCCTGCTGGTATCGAATCCTGCAACGTCGTGGTTTACGGAGAATACAGCGTAGTGATTTCTTCTCTCTCTGTACTCTGTCTTGTGATAGATATCCGAGCCCTGTACTTCAACTTCACCGATAGAGAAGTTGCGCTGGAAGTTGGTTGAATCATCGTGAGCATCCCACAGGCAAAACTCAACATAGCTGTAAAGGTCGATCATTCGGTCTCTTGCAGATGTGTTGGTAAGAGTGATCCTTGTAACTTCACAGTTCTCTCCTAGAGGTACGAATACTTCCTGTGAAGCCCTGATGCCTTTTAACGATGATTCGAAAACAGTATATCCGAGACCGTGACGGCAGACATAGGAGTCAAGTTCAGTCTGAACAGGCTGCCAGCCGGGGTTCCATACGTTGTTTCCGTCCTTTATATAATAGTAGTGTCCGCCACAGTCTATCGGTGAATTGTTATAACGGTAGCGGGTCAGTCTCATCAGCTTGGCATCCCTGTAGAAGCAGTAGCCGCCGGATGTATTCGAGATGAGCCTGAAGAAATCCTGGGATCCGAGGTAATTGATCCACGGCAGGGGAGTCTGAGGGGTCGTTATCACATACTCCCTGTTGGTATCGTCAAAATATCCGAATTTCATGTATATGATCCTTTCCTACGAATACGTTTTCGCTATTATCAACCATTATATTGGAATTTACGCTCATTGTAAACAACAATTTGGTTCACTTAACAATTTTCTTTCTCAAACGGTTGATTAATTGGACAACGAAAACGATTTAAAATTTTCCGAAAAATTTTAAAAAGAGGTATTGACGAACGAAAACGATTATTTTACAATGAAACTACGAAAACGTATTCGAAAACATCTTGACCAAGAGACAGCACAGAAAGGAGGATGTCAGTGGTAACAATCAAAGATATCTCCAAAAAGTGCGGTGTCTCTCCGGCCACAGTCTCCAAAGCTTTGAATGGATACGACGATATAAGCGAGGAGACCATAAGGCTGGTCAGGCAGACGGCGAGTGAACTCAACTACACGCCGAATGCAGCTGCCAGACTGCTTAAGACGAGCATATCCCACAACATCGGAGTCCTGTTCGTTGATGACACCATGAGCGGTCTGACACACGAATACTTTTCCTACATCCTTAACAGCGTCAAGGAAGAAGCTGAGATCAACGGTTATGACATCACGTTCATCAGCCAGAAGCTGGGAAAGCGTAAGATGTCATTCCTCCAGCACTGCCTTTACAGAAACTGTGACGGAGTTGTTATCGCCAGTGTCAATTTTGACAGCAAGGCGGTTCATGAACTCATCAACAGCGATGTTCCGGTCGTAACTATCGACTACGCATTCGACAACGTGAGTTCTGTACTGTCAGATAATGTCGAAGGGGCATACGAACTTACATCGTATCTTCTGAACAAGGGGCACAGAAAGATAGGATATATCTTCGGCGAGCAGACTTCAGTCACGAACAAGAGACTTGTGGGTTTCAACAAGGCAATGAAGGAACACGGTGTCAGCGTACCGCCTGAGTACCTGGTCCAGGGAAGGTATCATGATGCAGACGTAGTCAGAGAGGCAACAGCCAAGCTGATGGATCTGCCTGATCCTCCGACAGCGATCATGTTCCCTGACGATATCTCCTTCCTTGGTGGACAGGCAGAGCTGACCAGAAGAGGACTGAGGATACCTGAAGATATCAGCGTTTGCGGATACGACGGGATCAACCTCTCAGGACTTCTTCAGCCACCGCTTACTACCTGGCATCAGGATGCTGACAGGATCGGAAAAGAATCTGTAAGAAAGCTCATCGAGACTATCGAACACAGATCGACGTGCGCGGCAGAACAGATCATGGTGTCTGGCCAACTTGTTTCCGGATCAAGCGTTAGAGAGTGGGATGGAGAAATGTGACCCACATTTTGCTTTATTCTTAAGGAGGAATCTTATGAAGAAGACATGGAAAGCGATCATGAGCTTCGCTCTTATCGCAGCAATGGCATTCGGACTTGCTGCATGCGGCGGCAGCGGCGACAGCGGTTCCGCTGACTCCGGCGAGCAGGGCAAAGTCCTGAACATCTGGTGCTGGAACGATGAATTCCAGAGCCGTTTCAACGACTATTATCCTGGCGTTAAGGAAGTAGCTGAAGACAAGTCCACAACTACACTTGAAGATGGAACAGTTGTTAAGTGGACCATCAATCCTAACGAGAACAACAACTATCAGGACAAGCTGGACGAGGCACTGCTCAAGCAGGCTGACGCAGCACCTGATGACAAGATCGATATCTTCCTGGTAGAGGCAGACTATGCACTCAAGTATGTTGACTCTGATTACACAATGGATGTAAAGGATCTCGGACTGACTGATGACGACATGGCTCAGCAGTATCAGTACACAAAGGACATCGTTACTGACTCCAACGGAGCAATCAAGGGAACAACATGGCAGGCTACACCGGGACTCTTCGCTTACAGAAGATCCATCGCTAAGGACGTTCTCGGAACAGACGATCCTGATGCAGTTCAGGAAGCACTTGCTGACTGGGATAAGTTCAATGCTGTAGCTGAGAAGGCTGCTGCAAAGGGCTATAAGATGCTCTCAGGTTATGACGATGCATATCGTGCATTCTCCAACAACGTATCCGCACCTTGGGTTGACGGAACAGAAGTTAAGGTAGACCCTAACATCATGAAGTGGGTTGCGCAGACAAAGGAATTCACTGACAAGGGATACAACAACAAGACTTCACTCTGGAGTGACGGATGGGCTAAGGACCAGGGTCCGGACGGAAACGTATTCGGATTCTTCTACTCCACATGGGGCATCAACTTCACACTGATGGGCAACTCCCTCGAAACTCCTGAAGACCAGGGCGGAAAGGCTGAAGTTGGCAACGGTATCTTCGGTGACTACGCAGTATGCTATGGACCAGAGCCATACTACTGGGGCGGCACATGGATCTGCGGCGCAGCAGGCACTGACAACACAGAGCTCGTAGCTGACGTTATGAAGCAGCTCACATGCAATGCTGACATCATGAAGCAGATCACTCTTGATACTCAGGACTACACAAACAACCAGGAAGCTATGCAGGCTATCGCTGATGACCCTGAATTCGGTTCAGACTTCCTCGGCGGACAGAACCACATCGCTCTCTTCGTAGAAGCAGCTAAGAAGATCGACATGAGCAACGCTGGCCCATATGACCAGGGATGCAACGAAAGTATCCAGGGCGCATTCAAGGATTACTTCGACGGCAACGTTGACATGGATGGCGCAAAGGCTAACTTCGAGAAGACAATCAAAGAGAAGTATCCTGACATCAAGACAGTTGTTTGGCCGGAATAATTCCTGCACAATAACAGTAGATTAAAAGGCCGGATTTCTGCCGGACAGAAAGGGGTGGCCTTAACGGGTCACCCCTTATTGTATAAAAAAACGAAAACGTTTACCTTGCAAAAGGTATTGATTATAGCAGCTCTTACTCTGATGAGAGGAGGAAAGAATGAAAGATATAAAAGAAAAAGAAATCAGCTATGCGAAATACGGCTACCTCTTCATTGCGCCGTTCTTCATCGCATTCCTGGTATTCCAGTTCATTCCTCTGATCCAGACGATCTACTACAGCTTCTTTGAGTACTATCGTTCAGGTCTTAAGATCATTGGACCTAATCCGGTAGGGTTTGCGAACTATGAGGCGCTCTTCGCAAGTGACTTCCCTAAATATGCAGGGAACACCATCATAATGTGGCTCCTCGGATTCGTTCCGCAGATCATTGTATCACTCATCCTCGCTGCATGGTTCACCGATATACGTCTGAGAATCAAGGGAAAACAGTTCTTCAAGGTCGTTATCTACATGCCTAACCTGATCATGGCTTCGGCTTTCGCGATGCTGTTCTTCGCACTGTTCTCAGATAACGGACCGGTCAACCACGCACTTGTATCAGCCGGACTGCTTGAACAGCCTTTCAGGTTCCTGTCAAGCGTATGGGGAACCAGAGGACTCGTAGGACTCATGAACTTCCTAATGTGGTTCGGAAATACAACGATATTACTCATGGCAGCTGTAATGGGTATAAACCCTGCGCTTTTCGAAGCTGCAGAACTCGATGGCTGCACACCTAGACAGACATTCTTCAGGATCACGCTTCCGATGATCAGACCGATCCTTGTATACGTACTGATCACATCGATGATCGGCGGTCTTCAGATGTTCGATGTACCGCAGATCCTGACCAACGGAAAGGGTACTCCGGACAGAACGTCGATGACTCTGATAATGTACCTGAACAATCACCTGTTCAGTAAGAACTACGGCATGGCGGGTGCTGTATCAGTCATCCTGTTCATAATAGCTGCGATTCTCTGCCTCGTTGTATACTTCACGCTGAACTCTGAAGATGACAGCAGGAAGATCAAGAAGAGAGACAGATTCAAACCAAGGAAGGAGGCACTGCAGAACAATGGATAAGAAACCTTCACATGTAAGGACTGTAGTAGCATACATTGTCCTCATATTCCTTACCTTCCTGTGTCTGTTCTTCTTCTACATCCTCGTAGTTAATGCAACAAGGAACCACACACAGATCCAGAAGGGATTCTCGTTCATACCGGGTAAGTCATTCATTCCTAACTTAAAGCACGTTCTTAACGATGCGAACATTCCGGTTCTTTCGGGAATCAAGAACAGTCTGATCGTTTCATCGCTGAGTGCAGTACTTGCTACTTACTTCTCGGCACTTACCGCATACGGACTGTACGCATATAACTTCAAGCTCAAAAAGCCTGCATTCATATTCATCATGCTGATCCTGGTAATGCCTACTCAGGTATCTGCAATGGGTTTCATAAACCTGATCACCAAGATGGGGATGCTCAATACTCTGTTTCCGCTGTTCCTGCCGTCGATAGCGGCGCCTGCCGTATTCTACTTCATGTACAGCTACATGCAGTCAAGCCTTCCGCTTGAACTTGTGGAAGCAGCAAGGATAGACGGGTGCGGCGAATTCAAGACATTCAACAGGATCGTCATTCCTATCATGAAACCGGCGCTGGCCGTACAGGCGATATTCGCTTTCGTACAGAGCTGGAACAACTACTTCATTCCTGCTCTGGTCATTTCGGACAACACAAAGAAGACACTTCCGATCCTGATCGCAGCACTGAGAAGTGCGGACTTCCTGAAGTTCGACATGGGTAAGGTATACATGCTGATCACCATAGCGATAGTTCCGATCATCATAGTATACATAGCACTGTCCAAGTACATCGTTGCCGGTGTTGCACTCGGCGGAGTCAAAGAGTAGTCAGAGAGGAGAGAAGAGAAAATGGCTGGTATTACATTCAAAAATGTAGTTAAGACATATGACAACGGAGTTACCGTTGTACCTGATCTCAACATGGAGATCAAGGATAAGGAATTCGTAGTTCTCGTAGGTCCTTCAGGCTGCGGTAAGTCGACCACGCTGAGAATGATCGCAGGACTCGAATCGATTACAAGCGGAGACCTGTTTATAGGCGATCAGAGAATGAACGCAGTGCCTCCTAAAGACAGAAACATCGCAATGGTATTCCAGAGCTATGCTCTGTATCCGCACATGACGGTTTACAAGAACATGGCATTCGCACTGGAACTTGCGAAGACACCAAAGGAAGAGATAGACAAGAAGGTTCATGCAGCTGCTGAGATCCTCGGCCTCGAGCCATACCTCGACAGAAAGCCAAAGGCTCTGTCAGGCGGACAGAGACAGAGAGTAGCGCTCGGAAGAGCCATGGTACGTAACCCGGAGGTATTCCTCCTGGACGAGCCGCTGTCCAACCTGGATGCAAAGCTGAGAACTGAGATGAGATCCCAGATCAGCAAGCTCCACAAGCAGCTGGGTACCACATTCGTATACGTAACACATGACCAGACTGAGGCCATGACAATGGGCGACAGGATCTGTGTCATGAAGGACGGAATCATCCAGCAGTTCGACACACCTCAGAATCTGTATGACTATCCTTGCAACCTCTTCGTTGCAGGATTCATCGGATCGCCGCAGATGAACTTCATCGACGCTACTGTTGAGAAGACCGGAAACGGATTTGCTCTTTGCTTCGGCGAAGCCAAGCTCAATGTAAACAATGAAGCTCTGGCACCATACGTCGGAAAGACTGTAGTATGCGGCGTAAGACCTGAGGACTTCCACGCAGAGCCGCAGTTCTTCGGAGAAGGAAATGCCATTGATGCATATATCGACCTCGACGAGATGATGGGATCTGAGTCCTACCTCTATCTTGATTATGCAGGACAGAAACTGGTAACCAGAGTACCTGCAAGATACGCAAAGAAGGCAGACGAGAATATCAAGCTTGCTGTAGACGTTGACAAGATCCACGTCTTTGATAAGAACACAGAGCTGGTGATCTGCCAGTAGTACTGAAAAAGGAGCTAATATATTACTTCAGAGTTGCCTCCTCTAGAGTAATACTTACTGAAACGGCTCTCCGCTGTTATGCGGAGAGCTTTTTCTCTGCACGCAAAAGGTCCTGCACCGGGCAGGACCTTTTGATGAAGGTTTTCATTATGAGGGAGATGTAACTGATTATATTAGCCTTCGATCATGATCGTCTTCTTCTCAGGGATCTCAGGTTCTTTCTCCTTAGGGAAGGAGAGACTCAGGACTCCGTCTTCGAACTTAGCCTTGACGTCGTTCTCGTCAATTCCGTCGCCTACATAGAAGCTTCTCTGCATTGCACCGGAGTATCTTTCCTGACGGAGCATTTTGCCCTTTGAATCCTTTTCGTCTTCATTGACAGTCTTAGCTGCTCCGACGATCAGATAACCGTTGTCGAGAGTAAGGCTGATCTCGTCCTTCTTGAAGCCAGGCAGGTCGATGTCGAGCTCATAGTTTCCTTCGTTCTCACGTACATCTGTCTTCATAAGACCATTTGCGTGCTTGCCGTAAAGCTTGCGGTCAACCTTGTCAAAATCCCTGAATGTAGGGAAGTCGAAGAAGTCATCAAATAAATCATCTTTGAAAAGTGTTGGATAGAACATAGTATAGCCTCCTTATATGTAAATCTTATTTTGAACTGTTTCAGATGTCCTCTTCAGGACAACTATGTTATAACACTTTTATTAGCACTCGTCAATAGTGAGTGCTAACATTTTTCAAAAATTTTTTAATGTGATTTTGATGTGAAAAGGTGAGTCAGACACTGTGTTTCGTGCTATAATAACTTGTATTTTTATGGTCAACTGATAGTTTTATGCACGCGGAGGCAAAACCAATGAAGATCACTTTTATCGGAGCTGCTCATGAAGTAACCGGTTCCTGTACACTTCTTGAAGTTTCAGGCAGGAATATCCTTGTTGACTGCGGAATGGAACAGGGAGCGGATATCTTTGAAAACATCGAGATACCGGTAGCACCTTCGGATATTGATGCTATTGTAGCAACACATGCTCATATCGATCACACAGGAAAGATTCCTTTCCTTGTAGCAAATGGGTACAGCGGCCCGATTTATACAACCGAGGCAACAATGGAACTCTGCAGGATAATGCTGCTTGATTCGGCACACATCCAGGAGTTCGAAGCTCAGTGGAGAAACCGTAAAGGAAGACGGTCCGGCGAGGAGGAATTCGTTCCGCTCTATACAACTGAAGATGTACAGAATACAATGAAGCTTTTCGTTACTTCAGGCTATGGGACAGAAACAGAAATCTTCGACGGCGTGACGATAAGCTACACCGATGCCGGTCATCTGCTCGGCTCTGCCAACGTGCTTTTCAGGATCAAAGAAGGTGATACTGAGAAGTCTATCCTGTTCTCAGGAGACCTCGGTAATCTTGATAAACCGCTCATAAGATCACCTCAGGATCCTCCTCATGCGGATTACGTTGTATGCGAATCCACATACGGCGACAGACTGCACGCTGAGAAGCCTGACTATTTAGGTGAGCTTACTGATGCCATACAGAAGACACTGGACAGAGGCGGCAATGTTGTTATTCCGGCTTTCGCAGTAGGCAGGACACAGGAGCTTCTATACTACATCAGGATCATCAAGGAGGAGGGCCTGGTCAGGAATCATGACGGGTTCCCTGTAATTGTGGATTCGCCTCTCGCGGTAGAAGCTACAAATATATACAGCAGTGAAATGAACGGTTATTATGACGAAGAAGCCCTTGCTCTCGTCAATGCCGGCATCAATCCTGTCACTTTCCCGGACCTCAAGGTTTCTGTATCCAGCGATGAGTCCAAGATGATCAATGAGGACAGCACTCCTAAGATCATCATTTCCGCATCCGGCATGTGCGAAGCAGGCAGGATCAGGCATCACCTCAAACACAACCTCTGGAGACCGGAATGCACAGTGCTCATTGTCGGATACCAGAGTGCGGGCACAGTTGGTGCAAAGCTCCTCGAGGGCGCGGAATTCGTTAAACTCTTCGGCGAAGATATTCAGGTAAGGGCAGAGATCAGACAGATCGATTCGTTCAGCAGCCACGCTGACAAGAAGCACCTTCTTGAGTGGATAGGCAAAGTCGATCCTTCCACACAGGTATTCATCAATCACGGTGAGAACGAAGTCACAGAATCCTTCGCTATGGAGGCTGCAAAACTGACAGGAAAGCCTGCGGTTGCGCCTTACAGCGGTGAGGTATGGGATCTTGCTGAATGCACTCTTGTACATAAGGCTGAGATCGTTCCTGTCATCAGAAAGAGCGCACAGGGCGGCAGCGGACAGGAGCCTTCAGGCAAGGGCTACAAGGTCACTGAATCCACTCAGAGGGCTGTATCGGCTTATAACGACCTCGTGACAACAGGAGAGAAGCTCATGCAGCTGATCGGGCGCTGCCAGGGCAGGTCCAACAAGCACCTCAGAGCATTTGCTGCTGAAATTGAAGCCCTTATCAAAAAATGGGGATAGAAGAAAGAGATATATATTAAAGGAGAATAATTCAGTTAATGGATAACAGACCTATAGGATTTTTCGATTCCGGTCTCGGCGGACTTACATCTGTATATGAGCTGCACAAAATGCTTCCGGAGGAGAAAGTCATATATTACGGAGATACTGCACGTACCCCTTACGGATCGAAATCTCCGGAAACAATAAAAAAGTTTGCAACTCAGATCGTTGATTATCTGGTTTCGAAGGATACCAAAATGATAATCATCGCCTGCAATACCGTTACATCATGGGCTCTCGACTCACTGAGGGAGAGATATCCTGATATGCCGATCCTCGGTGTTATCGGACCTACTGTCAGGAAGGTCGTAAACGACGGCTGCACAAAAGTCGGAGTGCTTGCGACCAAGGCGACCGTCAACAGCGATGTATACGGAAAGAGCCTCAAGGCCCTGGATCCGGATATAGAAGTTCACAGTCTCGCATGTCCTGCGATCGTGCCACTTATAGAAGAGGGATTTACTGACACGGAGATCATGGACCTGACTGTGAGACATTATATGGATGACTTCGTTGAGAAGACTGATGTACATGATCTGATCCTGGGATGTACGCATTACCCTCTGATAGCAAAACATATCAGAAAACACTATCCGCACATCCGTCTGTACAGCTCTTCCGCAGAAGTAATAGGTGAGGCCGCAGAACTTCTGAGAGAAAAGGACATGCTTGCGCATGATTCAGACAGGCAGGACAGATATTATGCGAGCGACCTGTCGGAGAATTTCATCTCGATGACAGATCTGCTTTTTGCCGGAACTGACTTCAGGGTAAAGCTCAAAAGTCTGGACGAATAACCAGCGTACTGAAAGAAAACAAAGTAAAACTTGAAGATTAAGAGCTTTTCTTGTACAATCAATAAGCTGTGCGTATTATGCAATTAATACGAAACTGCAGTCAGGAGATTTTATGGAAACAGAATACAAGTTCAGCTTAAAGGATACTGCTGTTTTCGACAGAATAGTTGAAAGCGCAGAAATCAACAAGATGGGCATTGACGCTGTAGAAACCATAGAAATGCATGCGTCATACTTTGATACGCCTGAGCAGAATTTCAGAAAGGCCGGTATCGCATACCGTATCCGTCAGGAGGACGACAGGATCACAGCCACCATCAAGTGGGATGTGAATGTAAGCGACGGGCTCCACAGGCGCGAGGAGTTCAATCTTGTTGTAAATGATGAAAGGTTTGCTGAAAACCCGGACATCGGACTGTTCATTTCCAGCGACGCTTACGATGTGCTGTACAGTGCCGCAGGAGACAAGAAGCTGGTCAAGACGATCAGCATGGACTACACACGCAGGCAGTTCAAGGTCGATACAGGCAAATCTATCAGCTGCATCTCAGTCGACGAGGGACTTATACATCATATCGACGGATACGATGTACCTGTATGTGAACTGGAGATCGAATGGTATTACGGCGATGAAGAAGACTTCATAGCACTCGCCAATTTTATCAGGGACAAGTACGGACTGGAGACTGAGGACAGGTCCAAGCTGCAGAGAGCTACAGCCTGAATCAGAAGGCGCAGAACTGCTGCGCCGCATTAATCAGATACTTTAAACAATTATTATAAACGGAGGAACAATTCAAATGAAGGCAACACAGATTTCAAAGGAGAACGGAATCGTAAAATTCAACATCGAGTTTTCTGCTGATGAGTGGAAAGATGCTGTAAACAAGGCATATCTTGACAACAGAAGCAAATTCTCTGTTGACGGATTCCGCAAGGGCAAGGCACCAAGAAAGATCATTGAGAACTATTACGGACATGATATCTTCTGGGATGAAGCACTCAACAAGCTTCTCGAGAACGGATATTATGATGCAGTAAAGGAGATGGACATCGAGGTTATCGCACAGCCTTCACTTGAATCCCCTGAAATCAAGAACGGTGAGCCTGTTGTTATCAGCGGAAGCGTTCAGGTATTCCCTGAGCTCGAGGTAAAGAACTACAAGGGACTTGAGGTCGAGAAGTTTGAGACAGTCATCGGCGACAAGGAAGTTCAGGAAGAGCTCGAGAGAGTACAGAAGAGCCAGGCAAGAATGGAAGCTGTTGAGGACCGTAAGTCCGAGAACGGTGACACTGTGATCATCGACTTCGAAGGAAGCGTTGACGGTGAGGCATTCTCAGGCGGAACAGCTGAGAATTTCGAGCTCAAGCTCGGAAGTGGACAGTTCATCCCTGGATTCGAAGAGCAGCTTGAAGGCAAGGACGCAGGTGAAGATGTTGACGTTACAGTTACATTCCCTGAGGACTATCATGCAGAAGAGCTCGCAGGCAAGGAAGCACTCTTCAAGTGCAAGATCCACGAAATCAAGAAGGAGATCCTCCCTGAGATCGATGATGAGCTTGCAAGCGATGTAAGTGAATTCGAGACTCTTGATGAGTACAAGGCTGACCTTCAGAAGAAGCTGCAGGAGAACGCTGATGCAAGAGACGAGTCCCTCATGAAGGACAGAGCTCTTGAGAAGCTGTATGAAGCAAACGAGATCGATGTTCCTGAAGTAATGATCAGAAACGAGATCGACAACATCATCTATGACATGAACCAGAACCTGGCAACACAGGGCCTCGGACTCCAGCAGTACATGGAGTGGACAGGAAAGACCATCGATGACGTTAGAGAAGAGGCAAAGCCTGAGGCTGAGAAGAGAGTAAGAACAAGGATCCTTCTCAAGAACCTCATCAGACAGGAAAACCTCGAAGCTGATGCAGCTGAGGTCGAAAAGCTCATGACAGAGTTCGGTGAACAGTACGGAATGACTGTTGATCAGGTCAAGGAGATGGCAGGAGCTGAGACTGAGAACTACTTCAAGGAAGATGCTCAGACCAAGAAGGCTATCGACTTCCTCTTCGAGAACGCTGTTCTGACAGAGAAGAAGGAAGAGGCTGAGGAGAAGTAATTCCGGATCAGCCGAACTGAATCAAAGCGTGGATAAGGACCGGAGAGAGCTCTGTTCTCTCCGGGCTTTGAAATAAAAGAAATTAGGAGGATCAGTATGAATTACGTTCCTTATGTAGTAGAGCAGACCGGTCAGGGCGAAAGGACATATGATATCTATTCCAGACTCCTGATCGACAGGATCATTTTTATCGATGATGAGATAACTGAGCATACAGCCAGCGTAGTTGTAGCACAGCTTCTCTTCCTCGAAGCACAGGACCCTGAGAAGGATATCAACATATATATCAACTCTCCTGGCGGAATGGTCACTGCAGGACTTGCTATTTACGATACTATGAATTTCATTAAGCCGGACATCTGCACTATATGTGTAGGAATGGCTGCAAGTATGGGAGCAGTACTGCTCGCTGCCGGAACCAAGGGCAAGAGATATGCTCTGCCTAATTCAGAGATCATGATCCACCAGCCGCTCGGCGGTTTCCAGGGTCAGGCCTCTGACATCAAGATCACGGCAGATCACATTGTCGGCATCAAGAATAAGCTGAATAAGATCCTCGCTGATGCGACAGGACAGAAGCTGTCAGTAATTGAGAAGGACACCGACAGAGACAACTACATGTCTTCAGCTGAAGCAGCTGAGTACGGCCTTATTGACAAGGTCATCGACAAACACTGACATTTTTAATTTAAGGAGTCAAAATGGCAGACAGAAATGAGATCAGATGCTCTTTCTGCGGAAAGACCAACTCTCAGGTCCGCAAAATCGTTGTAGGACCTGATGTCTACATATGCAACGAATGCATCGATCTGGCAAAAGCCATGATCGAAGAGGAGAGCCAGAGCCCGGCAAAGAGGAGAAAAAAGTCTGACAGACTTCCAAAGCCGGCCGAGATCAAGGCAGAACTCGATGACTATGTTATCGAGCAGGACCCTGCCAAGAGGAGCCTGGCAGTTGCAGTCTACAATCACTATAAAAGGATAAGGCATCTGGAGACACATGCCGTAAAGGATCCTGAAACTATAGAGCTCAGCAAGAGCAACATCCTCATGCTGGGACCTACGGGAAGCGGAAAGACACTGCTCGCGCAGACTCTTGCGCGCATCCTTGATGTGCCTTTTGCTATCGTTGATGCAACATCGCTTACCGAAGCCGGTTATGTCGGCGAGGACGTTGAAAATATTCTGCTGAGACTGTATCAGGCAGCTGACGGCGACCTTGAGAGAGCTCAGAAGGGAATAATCTATGTTGATGAGATAGACAAGATCGCACGTAAGTCTGAGAATACATCGATCACACGTGACGTAAGCGGCGAGGGTGTTCAGCAGGCTCTCCTCAAGATAATTGAGGGAACGATAGCCAATGTTCCGCCTCAGGGAGGACGCAAGCACCCTAATCAGGAATTCATACACTTCGACACCAAGAACGTCCTCTTCATCTGCGGCGGCGCTTTCACAGGTCTTGACAAGATAATCAAGGTAAGACTCGGAAGCAAGGTCATCGGCTTCAACCAGGAGGACGAACTCCTTGATGTCTCCGATGAGGATATCCTGCTCAAGGTGCAGCCGGAGGATCTTCTCAGGTTCGGACTCATTCCTGAGCTGATAGGAAGACTTCCTGTGACAGTTGCTCTGAGTGAGCTGTCTGAGAAGGCACTTGTCAGGATAATCAGGGAGCCTAAGAACTCGCTTATAAAGCAGTATCAGACACTCTTTGCCATGGACGATGTGGAGCTTGAAGTGGACGATGAAGCAGTCAGCGCAATTGCTGCGAAGGCTCTGTCCCTCAACACCGGAGCAAGAGGCCTGAGAGGAATATTTGAAAGTATCATGACTGACCTCATGTACGAGATACCGTCCGAAGATGATGTTACCAAGGTTATCATCACACGTGAAGTCGTTGAGGACGGTGCTGAACCTGTGAAGATCAGGAAGCGTGATGAGGCTGAGAAGTCTGAAAAGAAAGTTAAGAAGGAAGCATAAATGGCAGAAGAACAAATCGTCAACAGCGGAATGCCGTACATTCCTCTGAGAGGACAGACTTTCTTCCCCGGCACCATAGTCGGGTTCGATATCGGAAGGGATAAGTCCCTTGCCGCTATCGACTCTGCAATGAGCTCCGACAAGTATCTTGTCGTGTCTGCACAGAGAGATGTCACAGTCAACGAACCTCAGCAGGAGGACTGTTACCTTACCGGCTGCCTTATCAAGGTCAGACAGGTAGTAAAGCGGAATGATGACTATGTCCGCGTTCTTGTTGTGGCTGAAAGCAGAGTAAGGATAACTGACATATATGAAAGCGGCGATATGCTGCGCGCAAATTATGTATTTGCGGAAGATTACGATGACGACACGGATGATATCGAGCTTCAGGCCAATATCAGAGTGCTCAGACAGATATATTCCAAGTATCTCGAACAGAGCGGACAGGACGGAAACGGAGGCAGATCACTGATCGAGGGTATCACTGATCCTGCTCTGATGTGCAGCCTGATCGCCAATGAGATCGATGTGGACTATGATATCAAACAGACTCTTCTGGATATTGATTCGGTCAAGATGAGGATAGGACACCTTATCGACATCATAGGCAGGGAAAACAATATTCTTTCCATTGCAAGGAGGATCAACAACAGAGTAGTCAAGAACATGAACAGAGGGCAGCGTGAGTACTATCTCAGGGAGCAGCTTCAGGTCATCAAGGAGGAACTCGGTGAAGACGAGGACATCGATGATGAAGCCAGGGTCTGGAAGGATAAGCTCACTGAGCTCGCTCTTGATGAAAAGACGGATACCAAGATCCGCAAAGAGATAGACAAGTTCGCCAAGATGAATCCGATGAGTCCGGATGCCAATGTAAGCAGGACATATATCGAGACCATTCTTGACCTGCCGTGGCACAACTCATCCAAAGTCAATAACAACCTTAAGAGAGCAGAGAGGATACTGAACGAGGATCATTACGGTCTCGAGAAGGTCAAGGAGAGGATCCTTGAGAATCTCGCCGTTCAGCACCTGACTAAGGAAAACAAGGGACCTATCATCTGCCTTGTTGGACCTCCGGGAGTAGGAAAGACTTCCATCGCGCGCTCCATTGCAAGAGCGACAGGAAGAGAATTCGTAAGAATGTCTCTCGGCGGTGTAAGAGACGAGGCTGAGATCAGAGGTCACAGACGTACATATATAGGGGCTATCCCGGGCAGAGTCATAAACAATATCGTTGAGGCCGGAACCAACAATCCGCTGTTCCTCTTCGACGAAGTGGACAAGATAGGAAGCGATTTCAGAGGAGACCCTGCATCGGCTCTTCTCGAAGTCCTTGACCCTGAACAGAACAGCACTTTCACTGATCACTATCTGGAAGTACCGTTCGATCTGTCCAAGGTGATGTTCATCACTACTGCCAATACTACGTCCACTATCCCGAGACCGCTGCTCGACAGAATGGAAGTCATCGAGCTTTCCAGCTACACTGCCGAGGAGAAGGTAAGGATAGCGATGGACTACCTTGTGCCTAAGAAGATGAAGGAGAACGGTATCAGAAGGTCTCAGCTGAGCATTTCAGAGGCTGCCGTAAGAGACATCATCGAGTATTACACAAGGGAAGCCGGCGTACGTAATCTCGAAAGGGAGATAGGCAATGCATGCCGCAAGACAGCGAGAAACATCGTAAGCGGCAAGCAGAGAAAGAATACGATCACACCGAGAAACCTTTCTAAATACATCGGCAAGAGAGTATTCCTTGAAGACATAGGTTCTCTTGAACCTGAAGTCGGAGTCACTACCGGACTCGCATGGACTTCTGTCGGAGGAGTCACTCTTACAATCGAGACTGTCAAGATGCCGGGAACAGGCAGACTGGTCCTGACAGGTCAGCTCGGCGATGTTATGAAGGAGTCTGCTCAGACAGCTCTCGGATACATCAAATCCATTGCCTCGACATATAAGATCAGCAAGGACATCTTCAAGGACTATGATATACAGATCCATATCCCTGAAGGAGCTACGCCTAAGGACGGACCGTCAGCAGGTATAACCATGTGCTCTGCACTGTTCTCACTGCTTACAGACCGCAAGGCTGACAAGAGAGTTGCCATGACAGGTGAGATAACTCTGAGAGGAAATGTTCTCAGGATAGGAGGCCTCAAGGAAAAGGCACTTGCTGCTTACAGACAGGGTATCAGAAAGATAATCATTCCTAAGGAAAACGTGCCTGATCTCGAGGACATCCCTGCATCCGTCAGGAAGCACATCGAGTTCATACCTGTTGAGAACTTCGAGGAAGTAATACCTGTAGTAATAAAATAGTATGAAGATAAATAATTCTGAACTTGAAACTGTTGCTGTAAAGCGCCAGCAGTATCCGCCTGAAGGGGTGGCGGAGATCGCTTTTGCAGGCCGGTCCAACGTAGGAAAGTCTTCGCTTCTCAACCTCATCACCGGGAGAAAGAGCCTCGCAAGAGTCTCCGGCAGCCCCGGCAAGACGAGGACGATAAACTTTTACCGCTGCAATGCGAAAAGTGACGACGGAGAGACGAAATACGACTTCCGCATCGTCGACCTGCCGGGTTATGGTTTTGCCAAAATCAGCAGAAGCGAAAGCGAGAAATGGGGCGAGATGATGGAGGCCTACCTTGAAAACAGGACGGATCTCGTCAAGGTCGTACAGCTTGTGGATATAAGACACAAGCCGAGCGCACAGGATGTGCAGATGTACGATTACCTCAGATACTACGGACTTGACGGTATCGTAGTCGCTACCAAGGCTGACAAGGTCAGCAGCAACGAAAGGGCTAAGAATATCAAAGAGATAAGAAAGACTCTTGATATGGGAAAGGGAGATGTCGTTATACCTGTTTCCGCACTTAAGAAGACAGGTGAGAAGGAGCTGCTCGCAGAGATAGAGAGACTGCTTGCGGCAAGTATTGAAGGCTGATAAGGCCGTATGAATCATAAGGAGCACGCAATGGCGGAAAAGAAACAGATCGGCAAGGTCCTGTTCTCACAGGAGGAAATCACAAGAAGAGCTAAAGAGATCGGTAAGCAGATCGACAAGGATTATGAGGGTGAAGAGGTCATTTTCCTCGGAACACTTAAGGGATCTGTTCCATGGCTTGTAGATATCATGAAGTACACCACTGTTGACTCAAAGGTTGACTTCATCACTGCCAGCAGCTATGGCTCATCAACGACAAGTTCCGGCGTAGTCAAGATCACATATGAACCGCGCATCAACATGTACAACAAGCACGTGATCGTTGTCGAGGACATCATCGATACAGGCAATACTCTCAAATACCTCACAGCCAAGCTCGAGGAGAGAGGACCTAAGTCTGTAAAGATCTGCACTATGCTGAACAAGGAGTCCAGAAGAGTTGCCGACCTTCATGCTGATTACGTAGGTTTTGAGGTAGAGGATCTCTTCGTTATCGGATACGGACTCGACTATGACCAGAAGTACAGAGGTCTTCCTTACGTCAGCTACCTTGATGAGTCTGATGTAGATGCACTGTGATCTTAAAGGAAGCTTGTATTTTGTCTACATTACAGAAACTCACAAGTGAAGAGCTTGCAGAACTGCTTCAGACGTATGTAAAGAAAGACCTTCATCTGCATACATATTATTCAGATGGTGTGCTTTCACCTGAAGAGGTGACTGACAGATGGGCTTCAGAAGGATATAAGCTGATCGCTGTCACTGATCATGATGGTATAGAGGGTTCGCTCGTTGCTCTTGAGTATGCAGCAGACAAGGACATAACGGTAGTTCCCGGGATCGAGTTCGATTCTGTTGATCCTCTCGGAAGGGATCTTCATATCCTGGGATACGGGTTCGATCCGGAGTGTCCTGAACTGAAGGATGCGCTGGACAACATACTTCTCGAAAGAGCTGCGAGAAATGACGCAATGCTTGCAGAACTCAATAAAATGGGCTACGGCATCACGCTCGATGATATAATGAAGGTGAATGATGGTCGGTTTATCGGAAAGCCTACTTTTGCTACTGTTATGGTAAGAAAGGGGTACCTGTCAAGCAATCAGGAGGCCTTCAATACAGTGTTCAGGGAGCCTTCGATGAGAAGGATCCGCAAGAAGACCCTGTCCTCGGAAGAGGTGGTCGATCTGATCCATAAGGCAGGAGGCCTTGCTGTAATGGCCCATCCTATGGAGCAGAGACATCTGGATGAGACGTATAATCAGTTCAGAGAGAGGCTCGTGGTCATACTGGAGAGGATGAGGGAATACGGAATAGACGGCATTGAATGCTGGCATCCTTCTGCAGATGATGTACAGGCTGAGGCTCTCAGGGCTTATGCTCAGAAACACGGGCTCATAGTCACAAGGGGCTCGGACTTCCATTCAGACTATCTCAACAGGGACTTTTCGAGGTATCACAGACCGTAGGAGGCATGTGATGGAAAGCAAGAGAGCATACAGAGATGCTCCCGGAAGCGGTATAAAACTTCCCAAAGAGGTTTATTACAGGTGTGTGTGGATCGTAAGAGACCGCAGCAGACTTGAAAGACTCGCGGCTGTCACGGACGGAAACGGGAGCTATACCTGGACGGAGGAGAGTGCAGATGCTGTATCCATGGTATCTGAGGCTGCCGTACAGCAGGCTGCACACGAACTTGAATGTATAGACAACGCTCTTGAAAGCATTCCGGAAGTTTACCGCGAAGGATTACTCGACAATATAATTGAAAAGAAGCCGTTCGGTGATTTTGCCCATCCGAATACCTGGAAAAGATGGAAGCTTGTCTTCCTTCACGGACTGGCAAAACAGCTGAACCTTATTTAGCACAGGATAATCAGATGTCATACGAAGAGAAAACTATAAGCAGCGAGATCGTATATGAAGGTCCGGTATTCAGGGTCAGAAAACATATCGTCGATACTGTGGGAGGAGAGTCGGTAAGGGATATAGTCGAACACTCAGGCGGCGCGATCATGGTCGCTGTTTCGGACGACGGAAAGATCCTGATGGAACGTCAGTACCGCAAGGCTCTTGAATCTGACTTCATGGAGCTCCCGGCCGGCAAGGCTGATCCGGGAGAAGAGCCTGTTGTCACAGCGACAAGGGAGCTGGCTGAGGAGACGGGATACCATGCAGCCGATGTCAGACATCTCATTTCCTTCTATCCGACATGCGGATACTCAAACGAGCATCTTCATATATACATATGCAAGGACCTGACGAAGGGTGAGAAGCACCTCGACAGGGACGAATGCATCGATCTCGAATGGATCGATGCGGACAGGATCATCGAGCTCATCGCTGAGGGAGAGATCCAGGATGCCAAAACAATAATCGGTATATTATTTGCCAGACAGGCAGGGGAGATATGATATGCGTGATTATATCGAATACATGAAAAATGAAAAGCGTAAAGCTGAAAACACTCTCGTAGCATATGAGAGAGACCTCAAGGCGTTTGAGAAGTTCCTTGCCGGGAGAGGTGTAGGAAGTCTTACCGAATGCACTGACAGCGATGCGGTGGCATATGTGCTTGAACTCAACAGGGACAACAAGTCCAAGCCTACTATCAACCGCAAGATATCCGCTATCAGGAACTACTACGAATTCGAGATCCAGAAGGGGCTCAGGACAGGCAATCCTTTCACAAGAGTCCGCTCAGCGAAGGGTGACAAGAGACAGATCGAGTACCTCACTGTAGAGGAGATCGAGCAGCTTCTTGCACTGCCTGACGACACTTCCAAGGGCATAAGAGACAGAGCTCTGCTCGAGTTCATGTACGGGACCGGCGCCAGAGTAACCGAGGTCGTAAGACTCAGGTTCAGCGACGTCAACCTCAGAATGAGCTTTGTTACGCTCAGGGACTCCAACGATGAAAGCCGCATCGTGCCGCTCGGCAGATATGCGCGTGCTGCAATGACGGAGTACTTCGACAAGGCTTATGATGATCTCAAGGGCAGGGAGCGTGATGAGGATGATTACGTCTTCATCAATCTCAGAGGAGATGCGCTGACGAGACAGGGCATATGGAAGATCCTCAAGGACTACGGCAGCGAGATAGGGATCGGCGACCGCATGACACCGCTGATCCTGAGAGACAGTTTTGCCGTACACATCCTCCAGAACGGCGGCGACCTCAAGACGCTGCAGGAGCTGATGGGGTTCGAAGACATGTCGGTCGGTATAGCATATCTCTCGGTCACAGACATCCACGTCAAGGACGTCTTCAACCGCACACACCCGAGAGCATAAAAATTATAAAAAAGTGCTTGAAATCATATTTTGCGTGTGATATTCTAATCAAGCTGTGCGGCTGGCCGGCGTAGTGCGTTTTGCATGTGGCGAGCACGGTCTGACAGCTGAATGTTATTACGGGCGGTCCTCTGGGGCAGACGATGATCGGTCTGTATTCCTCAAGAACGTCATGAGAGGAAGGAGAGAATAACGTGAATATTTTAGACCAGATCACAATGGATTACAAAAGGGATGACATCCCGCAGTTCAACGTTGGTGACACACTGCGTGTACACGTAAAGATCGTCGAGGGCCAGAGAGAAAGAATCCAGGTATTCGAGGGTTACGTACTTAAGAGACAGCACGGCGGAGTCAATGAGACTTTCACAGTAAGAAAGCTGTCAAACGGAATCGGCGTAGAGAAGACATTCCCGCTCCACTCACCAAGAATCGATAAGATCGAGGTAGTCAAGAAGGGTAAAGTCAGAAGAGCTAAGCTCAACTACATGCGTCAGAGAACCGGTAAGGCTGCAAGAATCAAGAGCGCTGAATAATAGTAATCTCAATGCATACCATGGAGCGATCCACGGTATGCATTTTTCTTTTACTCATAATGATAGTATAATTTACCGGGAGTCCGGCGGTACTGTCAGACAGAAAGGCGGGATCATATATGATCGACAATATTAACTGGTACCCGGGGCACATGAAGAAGACCCGGGAGCTGATAAAGGAAAACCTCAAAGCTGTTGATGCGGTCGTTGAGATCATCGACAGCCGTATTCCTGTATCCAGCCGCAACCCTGTCATTGCTGAGCTCATCGGAAAAAAGAGAAGGTTCGTCGTGCTGGGCAAATCCGACCTGGCAGATCCTGATGAGACAGCAAAGTGGAGAGACAGGATCTCGAAGGAAGAGGGCGTAGTACGTGCTATGGATCTCAACCTGCAGTCAGGTGAGAACATCAAGAAGCTGCTGAAGGCGCTTGAAGAAGAGGAAACCCTGAGAAATGCTGAGAAGTCGGTCAAAAGGCCGCTTCGCATCATGATAGTCGGGGTTCCTAACGTAGGCAAATCCTCGCTTATCAACCGTCTGACGGGCAAAAGGTCTGCTCTTACCGGCGACAGGCCGGGTGTGACCAAGGGAAAGCAGTGGCTGACACTCAGCAACGGAATGCAGCTTCTGGATACACCGGGCATCCTGTGGCCTAAGTTTGAGGATCCTGATGTAGGGCTCAATCTGGCATTCTGCGGCAGCATCAAAGATGATATACTCGGAGTACAGGATCTCGGCTTTGAGCTCATAAGAGTGCTTGGCGAGAGATATCCTGATATGCTGCAGGAGAGATACAGACTTGACGAGATATCTGACCAGGCTATTGAGAACATGGACAATATAGCTCTGAAGAGAGGATTTATCATGTCAGGAAAACGCATAGATTATGAGCGCACCGGACGTACGGTACTTGATGAATTCAGGGGCGGAAAGATAGGCAGGATCACGCTGGAACAGGCATAAGATGACTAAAGCAGAAAGACTGGAAAGGGATATCAGGAAGCTTGCTGAGATGAAGGCTCATGAGGATGAGCTGAGATCTCAGGGGCACAGGTATATAGCCGGCATTGACGAGGTCGGAAGGGGCCCGCTTGCCGGACCTGTTTATGCTGCATGCGTTGTCCTTCCTGACGACTGGGATATCCCGGGCGTCAATGATTCAAAGAAGCTCTCCGCAAAGAAGAGGGAGGAGCTCTCGGAGATCATAAAGGAGAAGGCTGTCGCTTACGGGATAGGGATCGCAGACAATACTGAGATCGACGATATCAACATACTTGAGGCGACGAAGAATGCCATGAGGAGAGCGATAGAGTCGTGCAATGATAAGCTTCGTGCTCTTGCTGCAGACGGATCCGGGGAAGACAGCACATCCTGCGGGATCGACATGCTTCTTATCGACGCGGTCAGGCTCGACACAGGAATACAGACAGAGTCCATAATCAAGGGCGACGAGAAGAGCCTCAGCATCGCTGCCGCATCCATCGTAGCCAAGGTCGCAAGAGATAATTACATGACTGAGATGGGTGAGGTCTATCCGGGATATGACTTTGGCGGCAACAAGGGATACGGCACGGCAAAGCACTATGAAGGACTCAGGACGCTCGGATATACACCTATCCACAGAAGGTCATTTCTTAAGAAGTTCGAAGAGGAAAAGGAGTCCGGAAGAGTCGCGTGGGGCGGCACCGGAAATGATGATAAAGGAGCCGGAAGTATGGCTAAGAAGAAGGTATATGCTGTAAAAAAAGGACGCACTCCCGGCATCTATATGACATGGGATGACTGCAAGTCACAGGTCGACGGCTTCCCGGGAGCCGAATACAAGAGCTTTGCTGATCCTGCGGATGCAGCGGCTTACCTGGGGATGGCAGTCCAGGCTGCGGCTGAAGAGAGGTTTCCTGAGGGTGTCAGGGCTTATGTGGACGGCAGCTTCGATGCGGCTTCGGACAGGTTTTCATGCGGAGTTGTAATGGTCAGGACTGATGCAGAGGGTAATGTGAAAACAAGAGAACTGAATCAGGCCTTTGATGATGCTGAAATGGCAAAGCAGAGGAATATCGCCGGCGAGATCATGGGTGCCAAAATGGCTGTTGACTTCTGCATGAGGCAGGGTATACCGGAAGTAGAGATATATCATGACTACGAAGGTGTCGGCAAGTGGGCTGACGGTCTGTGGAAGGCCAACAATCTTATGACACAGGCATATGTCCGTTTTATAGAGAAAGCCCGCACCGTAATGAAGATCACCTTTGTGAAGGTGACGGCGCACGCCGGAAATAAGTATAACGAGAAGGCAGATAAGCTGGCCAAGGAGGCTCTCGGCATCTGATTCACGTATAACTTGGGTGTTGAACTCGCAACCGTGATATGTTACAATCTCGGTTGTAGCGGTCTATTAGCTCAGTTGGGAGAGCGACAGGGTGACAACCTGTAGGTCATTGGTTCAAGTCCAATATAGGCCACCAGGACAGAGGAGTCATAACTGGCTCCTCTTATTCTTTGCGCTTATGCGTTTTTTTATGTATATCCCGGACAGTGATGTCCTTAATGATCAGTATTTTCACAGAGAGAGGAATCTATGAAACTTAAAGTAACGAGAAAAGCAATATTTGAACTTGTTCAGATGATCATAGGCAATGCTATCTGTGCATTCTCGATGGCATGCTTTGCGCTTCCGTACAACATGGTAGTAAGCGGAGTCAGCGGTATAGGAAGAATGCTGAAAGAGAGCATGGGCATCAGTGTAGCTGTGTCTGTTGCTGTAATAAACATTGCTTTCTTTCTGCTAGGAGCAGTTATTCTCGGAAAGAAGTTCGCAGCGTCGACTGTAATAGGGACGTTCGCATATCCTTTCTTTCTCGGGGTTTTCCAGCATATTGAGGTCCTGCAGCACCTCGTAGATGACCCGCTTCTGGCGGCTATCTGCGCAGGTGTTCTCGATGGTGTGGGGCTCGGCCTTGTTATCAGGATAGGAGGGTCGACCGGAGGAATAGACATTCCGGCTATCATACTCAACCGTAAGTTCAGCCTGAAGACAGGAACTGTAATGTCTGCTTTTGACATACTTATTTTCCTCATTCAGATCCCTGTAACGAATACGAACGGGATCATCCTCGGTATTCTTTATGCCCTTATATACAGTGTGGTGATGAACAGAATGATATTGATGGAGCAGGGCGGGATCCAGCTGATGATATGGACGGATCATCTCAAAGAGGTCAACGAGAAACTTCTGAGTATCGACATGGGAACTACGCTCCTCAAGGCAAAAGGCGGATATATGCGCGAGGACAAGTATGTTATATACTGTGCGGCCAGCAACCGGTATCTGAATAAAATCAAAAGAGCCGTACTGGATATCGATCCTAAAGCATTCATCACCATAACCAGCATGAGCGAGATCAACGGAAACGGCTTTACCTGGACATTCAGGGATGAAACCTATGAGCCTGTCATGAAGGACAGAATAGACGGGCACAGTCTTTCTGCTGCAGACTGATCTGCGGCGGATATATCCGGAACCGGAGACTGATGATCTGGACATAAAACCTGTTATTTGTCATCCTGAGACAAATAATCACAAAGTATACATGTATATCTTGTGATTTCATACATAAAAATCCAAAAATTTCCCGAAATAGTGAATTAATTGGCAAACATGGGTTGAATCTTCGTGTGACCGGGTCTACGATACAAAGGTCGTCTGCAAAAGCAGGCGGCCTTTTCACTTAAATCAGCATTTATAACAGGAGCAGATAAGAGATGAGCAGGTTATTAGAGGACAGAAAATTACTTTCGGAAGTAGTACAGATGGTCGCAGGCAACATCATCTGCGCATTTGCGCTCGGATGTTTTGCACTGCCGGTCGGAATGGTTGTAAGCGGCATGAGCGGTATTGGAAGAATGGTGAACTTCTATACGGGGATCAGTGTATCTCTCGTAGTCGGAGCGTGCAACCTGGTGCTGTTTATCATCGGATGGATAATGCTCGGGCACAAGTTTGCTGCATCAGTCGCTATCGGAACATTCGTATATCCTACCTTTCTCGGGATCTTTCAGAGCATAGAGCCGCTCCAGCATCTTGTTGATGATCCGCTCCTTGCAGCGATCTGTGCAGGTGTCCTGAACGGGATAGGACTTGGCCTGGTCATCAGAGTCGGAGGTTCAACAGGCGGAACTGATATCCCGCCGATCATCCTGAACCGCAAGTTAGGCTGGAAGGTAGCACCGATGCTGTACGCCCTGGATGTCGCGGTATTCATACTTCAGATACCTGTAACAGATACCAACGGTGTCATCCTCGGTATCCTTTACGCACTTATCTACAGTGTTGTCATGAACAAGCTGATCGTCATGGAACAGGGCGGTGTACAGCTGATGATCTGGACGGAGAAAGTACCTGAGGTAAATGAGAAACTGCTGAGCATGAGATTCGGCACGACACTTCTCAAAGGTGTCGGCGGATACATGCATGATGAGAAGGAAGTCATCTACTGCGCAGCAAGCAACCGTAACCTCAACAGGATAAAAAGGGCAGTACTGGCAATCGACAACAAAGCGTTCATCACTATCACCAATATGAGCGAGATCAACGGCAACGGTTTTACATGGTATTTCCGCAATGAGGAGTATGATCCGGCTGTCAAGAACAGACATGAGAACCATGAGGAGGCAGAGGCATCGATTTCGGCGTAATCCAGCTAAACAAACAAATAAGGAATCAGCAACATGGGAAAGATTTGTACACATGCACCAATTCCGTAAGCGTCTTTGTTGATGTAAACAAATAATTGAATTGCGGTCAAAAAACTTAAAAAAGGTGTGTACAATGTGATGAATTTGTGATAAAGTATTCACGTTTTGAGAACGCTATTTATACTGCGGTCTATAATAGTTTTACAATATTACATGGGTGGGGCCTTTTGAAAGTACACGTCAAATTAAAAGATTCAGATTATCTGAAATTCAGTGAATATCAGCTGACTCACAGCAAGCAGGGCAAAAGGACGATTCTTCTTCAGAGAATAACTCTTCCGCTTATATCTGCAGCCATGATCATCGGTTTCATTGCTTTTCATGCAAGCACCAAAGCGCTGATAATCGAAATCATTACTCTGACGATCGCTTCGGTCATATGGGTGATCGGAGTACCGGAGATGCTCAAGAGCAACATCCGCAGAGACTTCTATAAGAAAAAGAAGAGCGGAAGACTTCCGTATAATGAAGCCTCTGTACTGGACTTCGGTGAAGACGGGATCACTGAGATCAGCGGGAGCTATTCAGAAGTCACTCCTTACAGCAGTATCAATACACTGGCAAAGTCCAATGACCGGCTGTATGTATTTACAGACGGAGATAAAGGTTTCGTTATTCCGTTCAATGATGCAGCAAAGAACGGACGCAAAGTGGCCAGGCTGCTTTCGGAAAAAACAGGTCTTACCGTAGAGGAATAATCTGCGTCCAGTCAGATATTTATACATACATAACGTATGTCTAGATATATTTTTTAAAAATCTATATGGAGGAAGTAAAATGTTAGAACAACTCAAAAAGTTCCCATTTGGCTTCATCGTATGCTGCCTCACATTCACATTTGAGAGACTTGCATACTATGGTGGTAAGTGGGGAATCGCTGTATTCGTTGTACTTGAAGCTGCCAACGGCGGACTCGGACTGACAACTGAGCAGGGTGCTATGTTCTCATCACAGTTCGTAGCATGGACTTATATCACTCCTATCATCGGCGGATTCATCGCTGACAGATGGGTTGCTCCGAGACTGCTTGTACCTGTGGGTGAACTCCTGATGGCTGCTGGATGGTTTGCTATTTCCAGAGCAAACGGAGCAGGCGGCGTATGGCTGTCTATCATCCTGCTTGCTGTAGGTACAGGTTTCTTCAAGGGAAATGTTTCCGGAATCAACGGAAGACAGTTCGATAACGATAAGGACACACTTACAACAGCATTCTCGATCCAGTACATGTTCGTTAACATCGGATCATTCGTAGGAACAACATTCCTCGCACTGATCGGAACACAGGGTGCCGGATTCAGAGCTATGTTCCTTGCATGCGCTGCATTCATGGTACTTGATGCTGTATGGTGGCTCTTCGGAATGAGATACCTCGGAGACGCTGGTAAGAAGCCGTTCCTCATCGATAACAGAAATGAGAACGTTGAAGCTGCAGACGTTGAAAAGGACAAGAGACCTCTGACAAAGCTCGAGAAGAACAGAGTCGTTGCTATCCTGATCCTGACATTCCTTTCAGGACTGTTCTGGCTGTTCTGGTACCTGCTGTACATGCCTGTATACTATGAATTCGGTCCTGCATCACAAGGTGGTATGGGATGGGCTAACTGGAACCTCGGTGCAAACTTCGAGATGCCTACAGCATGGTTCGACTCAATGAACGGACTGCTCTGCATCATCCTCGCACCTACAATGGCTACAGTTTGGAACAACCTCAGCAAGAAGGGCAAGGACCCTTCAATGATGACCAAGACAGCTCTTGGTATCATGCTCCTCGGACTCGGAGTTGCTATGATGGTAGTAGGCGCTGGAATCTACAACGGCACAGGCAAGCCTGTAGGCGTATGGATCATCATCCTCACAGCTATCCTGATGTCTGTTGGTGAGATGCTGTTCTCGCCACTCGGAAACTCATTCATCAGTGAGTATGCACCTAAGAAGTATCTCGGTACACTCCTCGGAGCTTGGCCGTTCATCATCTTCTTCGCAGGACTTGCATACGGACCTCTGTACAATGCAATGAGAGTTAACTTCTCAAGATCATTCCTGATCGCTGCAATCATTGTATTCGCATCCGGCGCACTGATGATCTTCTTCAAGAACAAGTTCGAAGCTATGGTCAATGGTACTGAAGAGCAGAGAGCTGAGCTTGAAGCACTGGAGAACTAATAATAATACACAAAATGTTGTATAATATAACCTGCCGTGTAATGCGGCAGGTTATTGCTTAAAAGCGATAATTATAATTCGGATGCACCCGCATAACACTATCCTGTGCCGTACGCACAGAAAGGGAGAATCAAATGTTTGGAAAGAAAACAGCAGTAATATATTTTTCGCGTTCCGGAGTTACCAGGAGCCTGGTCGAAAAGTTTCCGCTCGAGGAAGGTGACAGAACGATAGAACTGATCCCGTCCGATCCGTATCCGAAGTCATACTTCAAGACTCTGGCCAGAGCAAAAGTAGAGATAGAAGGCAACGCGGATGTAGGCCTTGAGAACGGAAAGCAGGACCTCGGGCTGTATAACAGGATCCTTATAGGATTTCCGATCTGGTTCTGGACATGCCCTAAGATCATAAAGTCTTTTCTGACTGAAAACGATCTCAGAGGCATGACTATATATCCTTTCTGTACCAGCGGAGGCATTGACATCACCGAGGCGGTAGATGAGATCAAAAGAAATGCTGACGGCGCGACAGTAAAAAAGGGAATGAGATTCAGAAAGTATTCTGAAGAAGCCCTCAAAAAATGGCTGGAACAGTAAGGAATAATACTGACGCCGGACATATGCATCCGGAAATGCAGTTTGAAGGAGATCATAAAAATGAAAAAGGAAATCGTTGAGCTTAGACAGCTGATGGCTGAAAAAGGCATCGATGCCTACTATGTACCATCAGGAGACTTTCACAGCTCAGAATATGTAAATGACTATTTTAAAGCACGTGCTTTCATGACCAACCTTACAGGTGAGTCCGGTGAGCTGATCGTCACTCAGGACGGGGCATGGGTATGGACAGACGGAAGGTACTTCCTCCAGGCTGAAGAGCAGCTGGCAGGCACAGAGATAGAGCTCATGAGAATGGCAGAGCCGGGAGTTCCTACTGTAGAGGAATTCATGACAGAACTCGTCAGAAAGCACAACGGGACACAGGCTGACAGGAAGTTCGTTCTCGGATTCGACGGAAGAGTCGTACCGGGAAGCTTTGATGCAACAGCAAAGGATATCTTCGGAGGATTTGATAACGTTGTAATAAAGTGGGATGAGGATCTTGTAGATACAGTATGGAAGGACAGACCTGAGCTGAAGCCTACTGAGATCTATGAACTGCCTCTGACATCCGCAGGTATCAGCGCAGAGGATAAGATCGCTGCTGTAAGAGCAGAGATGAAGAAGGAAGGTACAGATTATCTTCTTATCACAGACCTGATGGAGTCCGCATGGCTCTTCAATCTGCGTGCTGCAGATATCCTGTACACACCTGTATTCTTCGCTTATACTATCCTCACTCAGGACAGTGTAAGGCTCTATGTCATGGACGGAGCTCTGAAGAACGGTCTCCCGCAGCATCTGGACTTTGTAGATGTCCGTGACTATAACGACATCTATAAGGATGTAGCAGCTCTCCCTGCAGACAAGACCCTCTGGCTTGATTCAGGTTCAGTCAACTATGCACTTTATCTCAGCATCCCTGAAGGAATGAAGCTGCATGATGCTCTTACACCTGTAGCTCTCATGAAGGTCATCAAGAACGAGACTGAGATCGCAAGCTCAAGAAAAGCTCACATAAAGGACGGTGTTGCCGTAACAAAGCTGATCAAGTGGCTCAAGGATACCGTTGACAAGGAGACTCTGACAGAGATCGGCGTAGCTGACAAGCTCAAAGCGTTCAGATTCGAGCAGGAAGGCTGCTTCGACCTGTCGTTCGCAACGATCTCCGGATACGGTCCTCACGGAGCTATAATCCACTATGAGCCGACACCTGAGACAGATATCGAAGTGGAACCTGAAGGATTCCTGCTTCTTGACTCCGGTGCACAGTTCACAGACGGAACCACAGATATCACAAGAACGGTCGCTGTTGGCCCACTGACACAGGAGATGATCGATGACTACACATATGTACTGAAGTCACACATCGATGTATCGCTGTGCAAGATCACTCCGGATATGACCGGTGTGGATTTTGACGCGGTTGCAAGAAAGCCGCTCAGAGAGGTTGGCCTTGACTTCAAGCATGGCCTTTCCCATGGCGTAGGTCATGTACTCGGAGTCCATGAAGGACCGAACATTCTCAGAAGAGTGCCTACACCGATCGAGATCAAGGCAGGCATGATCATGTCCAATGAGCCGGGCGTATATATCGACGGTAAATTCGGCGTCAGGATCGAGAACCTCATTCTCTTCAAGGATGATGGAGAAGGCCACGTCGTTAACGAGCCTCTGACATGTGTTCCTTACGAGCGCTGCGCGATCAACGTATCGCTCCTGTCAGATGAAGAGCTCGAATGGCTCAACAACTACAGCAAGTGGGTAAGAGATACACTCGTTCCGCTTCTGGATGACGAGACTGCAGAGTTCGTAAAGGAAGAGACAGAGCCTTTCACAAGATAATTCTGTAACGGTTTATCGGTAAACTTATACTGAACGATGCCCCGGATCCGCATAAACACGCGGAACCGGGGTATTTTGTTGGTGAATATGACAGATCATTGTGCTATAATTAAACGGTTATTATTCAGAAACAAGGAGATAACGCAAAATGTCTTTCAGATATTACTACGCCGACAGAGTACGTGAGAAAATGCCGGAGTACAGAGGCACTGATGAGGAGCTTCAGGATGCTATCGATGACCTGAGCCTTCTGTACCAGTCTGCTATAAGAGAGGTGGAGACCAAGCTCCAGATACTCTCCGATGATTTTGACAAAAAGCATTCCTACATGCCGATACATCATGTCCATTCCAGACTCAAGACGATCGAGAGCATTATGGAGAAGGCTGTGAGATACGGCATAGAGGACCCGATCAATAATATCGATCAGATCAAGCGCGAGATAATGGACATCGCAGGTGTCAGGGTAGTCTGTAACTACGAGGAAGACCTGAGGACTATGGCCAGGCTGCTTATAGACCAGGAGGATATTTCCTTCATCAGGGAGAAGGATTACACCAATAATCCCAAGCCGAGCGGCTACCGCAGTCTGCATGTCGTGATCGCAGTACCGGTATACCTGGTCAACAGAAAGAAAATGGTACCTGTCGAGGTTCAGTTCAGGAGCATCGCGATGGATGCCTGGGCAAGTCTCGAGCATGAGCTGAGATACAAGAACAAGGGCAAGCTCTCTCAGGACATCGTTGATACACTCAAAGAGTGTGCAGAGACGCTTCATAATGTAGATGAGAGGCTCTCGCACATCAGGCATAAAGTGCTGAACGATGAGAGCGAGTACAGCAACTACTAAACAGTCAATAAACACGAATTATAATATAAACAACGGAGAACACACTGTATGAAGAACTTAGCAAAGACATATGATCCTAAGCAGTTCGAAGACCGCATCTATGAGATGTGGGAAGAGAAAGGCGCATTCAATGCAGACATCGACAAGGACAAAAAGCCGTTCACTATCGTAATGCCGCCTCCTAACATCACCGGCCAGCTGCACATGGGTCATGCACTTGACCAGACACTTCAGGACATCCTCACAAGATGGAAGAGACTTCAGGGATATTCGGCACTGTGGCTGCCGGGATCTGACCATGCCAGCATCGCTACCGAGGTCAAGGTAGTTGAGAAGCTCCGTGAGGAGAAGGGAATCGACAAGCACGATATGTCCCGTGAGGAGTTCCTCGAGCACGCATGGGAGTGGAAGAGAGAGTACGGCGGACGCATCACACGTCAGTGCCGCAAGCTCGGTGACTCCTGTGACTGGAGAAGAGAAAGATTCACGATGGACGAAGGCTGCAACAAGGCAGTCAACGAGATGTTCATCAGCCTGTATAAGAAGGGCCTCATCTACAAGGGTGACAGGATCATCAACTGGTGCCCTAGCTGCGAGACCACACTTTCTGATGCTGAAGTAGAGCACGAGGACATAGACGGTCACTACTGGTATTTCAGATATCCTGCAGCAGACGGCGGCGAGGGCATCACCATCGCAACATCCCGTCCTGAGACAATGTTTGCGGATATCGCCATCGCTGTAGCAGAAGGCGACGAGAGATATGCTGATCTTGTAGGCAAAACAGTCATCCTTCCGCTCGTAGGAAGAGAGATACCTGTCATCACTGACGAGCACGCTGATCCTGAAAAGGGTACCGGTGCTGTAAAGATCACACCGGCTCACGACATGAACGACTTCGAGGTAGGCCAGAGACACGGCCTTGATGCAAGCCTTTCATGCATAGACGAGCATGCTAAGATGACTGCACTTGCCGGAAAGTACGAGGGTATGGACCGTTATGAGTGCCGTAAGGCATGGGTACAGGAACTCAAGGATGCAGGATACCTGGTAAAGATCGAAGATCTGACTATCCCTGTAGGTAAGTGCTACAGATGCCATACAGTAGTAGAACCGAGGATCAGTGACCAGTGGTTCGTAGCTATGAAGACTCTCGCTGAGCCTGCTATCAAGGCTGCAGAGTCCGAGGGCGGAGAACTGGTATATGTTCCTAAGAGATATGAGAAGACATACCTGAACTGGCTTTACGATATCCATGACTGGTGTATCTCAAGACAGCTCTGGTGGGGACACAGGATCCCTGCATACTACTGCGACGACTGCGGTGAGATCGTAGTTGATACCAAGATGCCTGAAGTGTGCCCTAAGTGCGGCGGAAAGCATTTCCATCAGGACGAGGACGTGCTCGACACATGGTTCAGCTCTGCTCTCTGGCCGTTCTCAACACTCGGATGGCCTGAGAAGACTCCTGAACTTGACTATTTCTATCCTAACGATGTCATGGTCACAGGCTACGATATCATCTTCTTCTGGGTAGTAAGAATGGTATTCTCCGGTCTGTACACCATGGGAGAGATCCCGTTCAAATACGTATATATCCACGGCCTTGTAAGAGATGAGCAGGGACGCAAAATGTCAAAGTCCCTCGGCAACGGTATCGATCCGCTCGAGGTCATCAACGAGGTCGGAGCTGATGCTCTCAGATTCATGCTCGCTACCGGTATTTCGCCTGGTAACGACATGAGATTCATCAGAGCAAAGCTTGAGTCTGCAAGAAACTTTGCCAACAAGCTGTGGAATGCTTCAAGATTCACTATCATGAACCTCCAGGGCGAGGACGGTGAGTTCCTGCCAATGGCAGATGAGAAGACTGCTGTTCTCCGCGATGAGGACAAGTGGATCCTGTCCAAGATCAACGAGGGTGTTAAGGAAATCACTTCCGATCTCGAGAAGTTCGAGACAAGCCTTGCCGGACAGAAGATATATGAGCTCATCTGGGATGTTTACTGCGACTGGTACATCGAGCTGGTAAAGGGCAGACTCTACGGAGATGATGAAGAGGACAAGAAGACTGCAAGATTCGTTCTTCAGAAGACTCTCAAGGATCTTCTGAGACTCCTGCATCCATATATGCCGTTCATCACTGAGGAGATCTGGAGCTACCTGCCTGCAGAGGAAAAGACTGCTGACAATCCGGAAGGACTTCTGATCAGGGATAAATGGCCTGAATATGATGCTTCGATGGATTACAGCGAGGCTGCTGCAAGGATCGAGACTGCAATGGAGATCATCAAGGCTGTAAGAGCTATCAGAGTCGAGGCTGACGCTGCACCTTCAAGAAAGGTAAGTGTCATCGTCAGGACTGATACACTTGCGGATACTATTCCTGCAGTTGAGAGCCACATCTGCAAGATCGCCAACGTTGACAGCATCACAGTACAGCCGGCATCAGCCGAGGCTGCGGATGATGTAATGTCACAGGTAATCACAGGCGGCGATATCCTCGTACCGCTTGATGAGCTGGTTGATAAGGCTGCAGAGATCGAGCGTCTCGAGAAGGAGAAGAAGAGACTCGAGGGCGAGGTAATGAGAGTAGAGAAAAAGCTTGCAAATCAGGGCTTCGTTTCCAAGGCTCCTGCTGCCGTTGTAGAGGAAGAGAGAAGCAAGGGCGAGAAGTACAAAGAGATGCTCGAAACCGTCGTTGCAAGGCTTGAATCTCTCAGATAATCATTACAGAAATCACACATAAAACGCGTCCAAAACACACAATAACTGGCTCCAAATCGGTTGAATGGGGTCAGCCTGTGTGGTAGAATGAATTCAACAATTTTGGACAATACAAATAATAAAAATATAGATATACAGGAGGTTTCAGCTTATGGTGAAGCTTTTAATAGGACACAAGGGAAGCGGTAAAACCAAGAGAATGATCGAACTTGCCAACGGCACAGTTCAGACAGCCAAGGGAAGCATCGTTTTCATCAACAAGAATTCAAGACTTATCTACGACCTCGACTATAAGATCAGAGTCGTATGCATGGAGGATTTCCCTCATATTACCAATGAGGACGAGTATATCGGATTCCTCTTCGGTATCATGAGTTCTGACAACGATATTGAGACGATTTTCCTGGACGGCATCATGAGACACAGAGATTTTGCCCTTGAGATCCTTCCGAGCTTCATTGAGAAGATCAAGGTCATCTCCAAGGAGTCAGGCATCGACTTCGTTCTCAGCGTAAGCGCAGAGCTTGAAGAGATGATCGGAGTAGACTTCGACAATATCGAGGTACTCAACTAGGCTATGAGCTTGAGCCCCGGGTCACACTCGGGGCTCTGTTTTTTTGAAGAAGGGTATAAGATATGACTATTCTTGAACAGGTGACTGCAGGTCTTGCCGGCGGAAGAGAGCAGTATGACAGGATTATGAGTGATATGAGCTGTGATCCTTCCGGAGCGTCAGATGGATCGGTCCTGTCTCTGTCAGATAATGTTGATTTTCTGAAGCAGCTTATATCAAAAGGATACGGCGGGAAATTCAGATGCATTTATATAGACCCGCCTTTCTTTACGAGATCAAAATTCAACGCTTCTATAAGCGTAAAGGACAATGACGGCAGCACGCACAGGATCAGACACCTTGCATTCGATGACAGGTTCGAAAGAAGCCTTGAGTGCTATGTGGAGAACATGACTGTCAGGATCCTGCTCATGAAGGAACTCCTCGCACAGGACGGAGCTCTGTGGGTGCATCTTGACTGGCACTCTTCGCATTATATAAGGCTGGTGCTGGACGAGCTCATGGGAGACAGGAATTTTGTCAACGAGATAGTATGGTGCTATAAGTCGGGAGGCTCAGGCAAAAAACATTTTTCAAGAAAACACGATACCATACTTGTTTACAGTAAAAGCAGGAAGTATTATATCAGCATACCTGAGGAGAAGTCATACAACAGAGGCTTCAAGCCGTATAATTTCAAGGGTGTCAGGGAGTATTGCGACGAAAACGGCTGGTACACTCTGGTCAACATGAAGGATGTGTGGAATGTCGACATGGTCGGCAGGACATCGTCTGAGAGAAACGGCTATGCCACCCAGAAGCCTATGGAACTGATGCGCAGGATAATTGACGCAGGCTCCGAAGAAGGAGACCTTGTAGGTGACTTTTTCTGCGGAAGCGGCAGCTTCCTTGAAGCTGCTCAGTTAAGCGGGCGCAGATGGATGGGATGCGACAATGAGAAGCTGGCTGTTTCCATGGCAAGGAAAAGGCTCATGAAGAGAGATGCAGCCTTCAGCTCATACGACCTCAGCACGGAAGGAAGTGCAGGCAGGATAGATGTGACCGTCAGGGAGGAACAGCATCTTGAGAGCGGGGGGCGTCTCATCAGAGTTGCTGTTACGGATTTTGTCCCGGATATCGACACAGGGTATATCCAGACAAGAGACAGACAGTACATAGAAAATGCAATGAAAGATGATCCGCAGCAGCTGATCGATTACATAATGATCGACAATGACTTCAGCGGTGAGTTCAGATGCAGGAGCATCATTGAGGCACCTGAGGAAGAGTTTACTGTAATCACTCAGGGACGTGCAGCGGTTATTGCAGTCGATGTTTTCGGAAGAGAATACGACGGGGGGATATTGTAACAATGAACAATGAAAAGGAAAACAAAGCGGCAGATGAAAAGAAACTGTCCGCGTCAAGGAACGGTAGAAAACTGAAAAAGGGAGAGAACAGGCAGAAAGCAGGGAGCAACGGGATGGATTCTCTTGATAAGGCACTTGCCAAACAGGAGCATGAAAGCCTCAAGGCCAACCGTATAGCAGCCACTGATCCTGAACTGCACGGCAAGACCAGGCTACAGGCCAGGGCAGGAGAGATCGCAATGGCTCTTCTTGCTGCACTCATAGGCTCTTTTGCCACTGTGTGCATAATGCTTCCGAACGGTCTCACTTTCGGAGGCATCACAGGTATTGCCAAGATCGTTCAGAACTACACAGGGTGGAACTATTCGCTTATCTACTATGCTTTCTCAATGCTGATAGCATGCATAGTGTGGGCGTCGCTTGGGTTTAAGGAGCTCAGGAAGATCATCCTCATGTCGCTGGCATACCCGACGATAATGTTCATCCTGGAGCTTACCAAGATACAGTTTCAGACTGAGGACAAGCTCCTCGCCGCTGTTTTCACAGGCGTAGTCATGGGTGTGTCCAACGGACTTACGTTCAAGGCCGGCTTCTCCTCCGGCGGAACTGATTCTCTTGCCAAGGTCATCAAATACAAGAGGACTCCGCACCTTGCGATCAATGATATAACCTTTGCTATCAATGCACTTATAGTTATAGCAAGTGCTGTAATTCTCGGTCTGAGTATAGCCCTTTATGCGATAATCACTATCTATGTATCCATGAAGGTAGGGGAGGCTGTTATGTACGGTCTGTCAACAAAGATCGTCGAGCTTGACATCATACCGGGAAATCCTGAAGCTCTTACTAAATACATTATGGAAGAACTGGGAAGGGGTGTCTCGAGTGTAGAGGTGACAGGAGAGTATACCGGAGATAAGAGAAAGGCGCTTAAGATACTTTGCTCCCCGAGAGAAAGCTTTCTTATCAAGAGGCATCTCGCCAAGAACGATCCTAACTCATTCGTGGCTGTCATAAGTGTCAACTCCGTATGGGGAGTCGGAAGAGGATTCTCGGATATCCGCAGCATGGAGTAGTACAGCTGAAAAACACTATAGAATAAAAAAGATTCTGCGGTCAGCAGAATCTTTTTTTGCAATGAATATCAGCTGCAACGTGTACAGTTACGCTTATTATTCGATTGTAAGGATATCACGGAATCCTGTGACTTCGAAGATCTCGCTGATGACATCGTTAGGGTTGGTAACGACCATCTTTCCCTGCTTCATCATGATCTTCTGTGCTGCAAGAAGAACACGAAGGCCGGCAGATGAAATGTACTCAAGGTTAGCCAGATCGATCACAAGCTCCTCAACTCCCTCGATATCCTCTTTGAGAGCTGCTTCGAGCTCCGGAGCGGTAGTGGTGTCGAGCCTTCCTTCAACTGCGACAGTAAGCTTGCTGCCTTCCTTATTCTTGTTAATGTTGAGCATTTATATCCTCCCTTTCTTCTGCCGGAAGATTCCGGTTGTTATATTGACTGTTTTACTGATCTGATATCAGAAATACTTGCTGATCGTAACTACGTTCTTACCGTCAACACGCTCATATTTCATGAGATCCATTGACTTCTTGACCATGTATATCCCGAGACCTCCGATCTTACGGTCTTCAGCGGAAAGCGTAACATCGGGATCATCCTTGCTGAGAGGGTCGTACGGGATACCTGAGTCGGTAAGTGTTATCTCGACCAGCCCCGGATCGTCATATGATTCTACTCCGATCGTTACATCTCCGGTCCCCGGTGTATAGGCGTAATGAGCAACGTTGACGAAAAGTTCCTCCACTGCAATACTGATCTGCATGCAGGCCTTGATGCCGCAGTCAGTTTTCTCAAGTTCGCTTTCTACGAACGCAAGGACTTTTCCGAGATTTGCAATTTTTGCTTCTACTGTCAGTGTGTTCATGCATTACTCCCGGTCAAAGAGTTACAATCTTTTCCAAAAATGATATTACCACAAAATACATATGCTTGCATATATCAGCCGATTTTTTTTGATATATTTGCTATCAGTTCCCTTGAAAGGCGGTTGACCGATGCGGAGTTGAGTATCAGAAAGCCGTTTACGCAGTCCGGATCATCATTCATATCTGTGCCGAGAGGCTGCAGGTCAACGTAGCATTCGCTGTCAACGCGCTCTACAGGCAGGTTTACTTCGAAGGATGATGACGCAGAATTGAATACAGCTGTCACAGGACTGTTCCCGTCCGGAAAATATGATGCTGATACCGGCTGTCTCAGCTGCTCACCGGTGATTCTGAGGATCTTACCGGGTATGCTGAGGGCCGGTCTTATCACAAATCTCCCGTCCCGTGAAGGGAATCCGTGAAGAGCGATGGCGGCATCCGGATCTTCCGGCTCATCAATGCTGAGATGCATCAGTCTGCAGAGCTGCAGGACATCCTCTCTGTTGTGAGTCAATATGATCTTCTCGATCGTTGAATTGCCTGTAAGTGAATATTCGTCAAAAAGTCTGACACTCTCGCGGCCTGAGATCGTATCCTGACGGTCTGAAAATATTCCGTAGTGATCTTCAATGGACTTCTGGCTCATTGAGCCGATGCTGGACTTGAGCTGTGTTCCTTTTCTCAGATATCTGAAGAGATCAAAGTCAAACAGATCAAGATGTGATTCCGAGAAATTCCTCTCAAGGCGTCTGTTTATGAACGGCACATCATATGCCTGACCGTTGAAAGTGATGAGATATCCTATTTTCTCCCGCTTCAGGAAATCCATGGCCGCATCAAGTACTCTGTTCTCTTCATAGTGGTTCTCTGCAAGAAACTGCGTGATGCGTATTCCGTTGTCAGTATGGACCAGAAGGGCAATGAGACAGACTTTGCATCTGGAAGGATCGAGGCCGGTGGCTTCGATGTCGAGTATGCAGGGTCTCATGCCTTCAAAGTATGAATCGAACCATGAAGGGTAATCTGCCGTGATTCTGTAATCTCTTGTAAAAGTCTTCATGGTGAAAAAGTATCATTTTTGATAATGCGTTACAAGATGAAAGAGACAGGGAAGAAGATAATGAAGTTACAGGAAAGGTGAAAAAATGCAATAAATAAAAGAGACTGCGGGGGTAGCAGTCTCTTTTAAAAAGGGTATTGGGACTAGAGATTAGGAATCAATAATCTGATTCCATGACAAGATTATAGCGGTGGAAGGACATTTAATCAACCTCAAAACTAAAAATTAAAAGGCAAAAAAACAAGATTCCCGTTTTAAATACATACAGCGGGAACCTTGCAATTACTAAAGTCCAATTACTTGAACAATATGCTCAGTACAAAGGCAGAAATACAAGATTGTAAACCAGCAGTCTACACATTGAAGAGGAAATGGACCACATCGCCGTCCTTCATTTCATAGTCCTTACCTTCGGATCTGAGCCATCCGTGCTCTTTTGCAGCAGACAGTTTTCCTTCACATTCCATGAGCTTATCGTACGCGATCGTCTCGGCTCTGATGAATCCTTTCTCAAAATCCGTATGGATCTTTCCGGCTGCCTGTGGAGCAAGCGTGCCTCTTTTGATCGTCCAGGCTCTTGTCTCGTCTTCTCCTGTGGTCAGGAAGGAGATGAGGTCAAGAAGGGAGTAGGATGACTTTATCAGCTTATCAAGGCCGGCTTCTGTGATGCCCATGTCTTCGAGGAACATCTCGCGCTCCTCATCTTCAAGCTCTGCGAGCTCTGCTTCGATTTTGGCACATATTACTACTACTTCAGATCCTTCAGCCGCTGCGTATTCTTTAACAGCCTTGACATAATCGTTGTCTTCGCCTGCAACGTCATCCTCAGAAACATTGGCCGCATAGATGACAGGCTTGTAGGTGAGAAGGTCGAGCGTCTTCACGAATGCCGCCTGCTCATCATCAAGATCCATGCTGCGTGCAACATTTCCGTCAGCAAGGTGTGCATAGATCTCCTTAAGAAGCTCAAGCTCGCCGCGTGCGGACTTGTCTGCCTTGGCCTGCTTCTCTGTCTTGGCTATCCTGCGCTCAAGAACCTCCATGTCAGCAATCACAAGCTCCATATTGATTGTCTCTATGTCGTTGACCGGATCAACCTTACCGTCAACATGAACAACGTTCGGGTCGTCAAAACATCTTACGACGTGAACGATAGCTTCGACCTCACGGATGTGACCGAGGAACTTGTTTCCGAGCCCTTCACCTCTGGAGGCTCCTTTGACAAGTCCTGCGATATCGCTGAATTCAATCGTTGTATATATGGTACGTTTAGAATTGTATATGCGGGAAAGGGTAGTCACTCTCTCATCAGGTACCGTAACAACACCTACATTCGGCTCGATGGTGCAGAACGGGTAGTTGGCTGCCTCGGCACCGGCTTTGGTGATGGCATTGAACAGGGTGCTCTTTCCTACATTAGGAAGTCCTACGATTCCGAGTTTCATATTGATTCTCCTGTGATCATTATTTTTTTCTCTGTATGTACAGCAGTGTCTATTCTAACACACATGAAGGTTTTTTTCTATTGCATGGTGAGTTAACGGGCGGAAAGTTGTCTCTTTTGTGCGTTAAAGTCTTGACAGGTCTAAACTGCGGTATAAAATTAATTATAGAATGGTCAGATCAATCGGACCATATTCAGATAATAACCGGAGGAATCAGATAATGACTGAAGTTGCAAAGAGAGTATCAAAGCTCAGAGAACTCATGGCTGAGCAGGGGATAGACGCTTATGTCGTTCCTACAGCTGACTTTCACCAGAGTGAATATGTAGGAGAGCATTTCAAGGCAAGAGCATTTATTAGCGGTTTCAGCGGCTCATACGGAACAGTCGCAATAACAGCTGATGACGGCGGTCTGTGGACAGACGGCAGATATTTTACGCAGGCGACCAATGAACTCGAAGGAAGCGGTATCCGCCTCATGAAGATGTTCGTGGACGACACACCGACTACTACAGAATGGCTTGCACAGAACATTCCGGAAGGCGGAACAGTAGCCTTTGACGGAAGAGTCCTTTCCATGGGCGAGGGACAGGAGTACGAGGAAGTTCTCGGAGCAAAGGGAATAAAGATCGTCTATATGACAGACCTTGTCAATGAGGTATGGACAGACCGTCCGGCACTTTCAGAGAAGCCATGCTTCTACCTTGACGAGAAGTGGACAGGCGAAAGCACAGCTCATAAGCTGGAAAGAGTCAGAGCAAAGATGGCTGAGTGCGGAGCAACAGTTCATATCATCGCATCACTTGACGATGTATGCTGGCTCCTCAACTTCCGCGGCGATGACATAGATTTCTTCCCGCTCGTACTCTCATATGCGACAGTATGGAAGGACCATGTTGACCTGTATGTTGACGAACGCAAACTGAACGATGAGATCAGAGAGCATTTTGCACAGGACAATGTCATCATCCATCCGTATAACGACATCTATGAGGATGTAAAGAAGATCGGAGCAGAAGAGACTGTACTTATCGATCCGATGAAGATGAACTACGCTCTCTACAAGAGCCTCGGATGCAGGATCGTTGAAGCTCAGAACCCTACTATCCTCATGAAGGCTATGAAGAATCCGGTAGAGATAGAGAACATAAAAAAGGCTGAGCTCAAGGACAGCATCGCTCTGACCAAGTTCATCTGCTGGGTCAAGAACAACTACGACAAGATGGAGATAACAGAGCTGTCTGCATCTGATAAGCTCACCTGGTTCCGCCAGCAGCAGGAAGGATATATCAGAGACTCATTCGAGCCTCTGCAGGCATTCGGCGAGCATGCCGCAATGATGCACTATTCACCGAGCCCGGAGACTGATGTGGTTCTGAAGGAAGGCGAGATGCTTCTTTCAGATACAGGCGGCGGATACTTCGAAGGTTCTACGGATATCACAAGAACAACAGTCCTCGGACACATTGAACCGGAGATGAAGAGGTACTATACAGCTGTATTCCGTGCTATGCAGCATCTGTCGGCAGCCAATTTCCTCTACGGAAATCACGGATGGTCACTGGATGTACTGTGCCGTCAGCCTGTGTGGGATCTGAACAAGGACTTCCAGTGCGGAACCGGTCACGGATTCGGATATCTCGGAAGCATCCATGAGCCGCCAACAGGATTCAGATGGTATATAGTACCTTCCAAGAATGAGCATCACCAGTTCGAAGAGGGTATGTGTGTTACGATCGAGCCGGGCATCTATGAAGAGGGAGATTTCGGTATCCGTATAGAGAACAACGTAGTTACAGTCAAGGGAGAGAAGAATAAGTACGGACAGTTCATGCACTTTGAGACGATGAACTTCGTACCGATCGATCTTGATGCCATCGACCCTGAGGAACTGACAAGGTCCGAAAGGGAATGGCTCAATGACTATCACAGACAGTGCTATGAGAAACTTTCGCCGTTCATGACTGAAGAGGAAAATGAATGGCTTAAGGAATATACAAGAGAGATATAACCATGCGGTCTGCAGTGGGGCATTATAAAGCAGGCCGGGATAATGGAGATAGAAAAGAGGGGAAAATGGCATCGGAAATCAGGGAAAGAATAATAGACACGGCATGGAAGCTCTTCCATGAGAAAGGTTTCAGCGAGACCACCATCAACGATATCATCCGCGAAGCGGAGATATCCAAAGGGACTTTTTACTACTACTTCAGAAGCAAGGACAACATGCTTGACACACTCTCAGTCATTCTGGACGCAGAGTATGAAAGACTCGCAGCAGAAATACCGGAAGACATGGATTCTTTCGATAAGCTGCTTAAGATCAATTATGAAGTCCACTCCTTCATCAATGACAATATCGATTACAGACTGCTTGCCTATCTGTATTCCACACAGATAACCAAGGACCAGTCATCAAGTCTTCTCGACAGGAACAGATTCTATTTCAGGTTCCTCGAGCAGATAATTGAAGAAGGAAGGCGCAAAGGGGAACTGACGGAAGAGCTGTCAGTTTCTGAAACAGTCAAATTCTACAGTCTTGAGGAGAGGGCTCTCGTCACTGACTGGTGCATGAACAACGGCAACTATCACCTCGGTGAATACAGTAAGAAAATGTTCCCGATGATGATAGCCGGCTTAAGAAAATAGCGGGTAAAAGGGCCGGCATATCAACTCTACTGAGAGTGGATATCCCGGTTCTGCCGTTTGTCCGAAAAATATCAAAATGGGTGGTGACTTTACAGCCCATTGGGAATATAATATCAATGTTGGTACTGTGGGTCATACCGCGGTCTAATACAAATTATCAAAACTTATCACTTATTGCTCAAATGTTTCAATTGTTTTATCAAGAGGTAATCTAATGGACACAGGTAAACTGAACAGAATCAAAGCTAAAATGCAGGAGCAGGGAATGCCGCAGATGGTCATTTCTGACCCTGTAGCTATCTTCTATCTGACAGGAAAGTGGATCCTTCCTGGTGAGAGATTCCACGCACTGTACATCAACGTGAACGGTGATGATCACTTTGTCATCAACAAGCTGTTCCCGCAGACAGAGGATCTCGGAGTTCCTATCACATACTATGATGATATCGAGGACGGATGCGAAGTTCTCGCTCAGTATGTAGATAAGACAGCTCCTATCGGCGTAGACAAGAACTGGCCGGCAAAGTTCCTTCTGAGACTTCAGGAGCTTGGCGGCGGCAGCGAGTACCGCAATGGTTCTGTTATCGTAGATAAAGTACGTCAGATCAAGGACGAGGGCGAAAAGCAGGCTATGAGAGAGTCCGGCGCAAAGCTCGACAAGGTAATGGATAAGCTGATCCCTTACGTTGTAAAGGGACTGACAGAGAGAGAACTCAACGCTAAGTGCCTTGAGCTCCTCAAGGAGGAAGGATTCAGCGGTCCTTCATTCGATCCTATCACTGCTTATGCAAAGGGCGCTGCTGATCCTCATCACATCACTGATGACAGCAAGGGCAAGCACGGTGACTGCGTAATCCTCGACATCGGCGGAATGTGGAAGAACTATGCTTCCGACATGACAAGAACTGTCTTCATCGGCGAAGTATCCGAGAGACAGAAGGAGATCTACAACGTAGTTCTCGAGGCTAACAAGAGAGGTATTGCTGCAGCTAAGCCGGGCGCTAAGATGAGCGACGTTGACAAGGCATGCAGAGACTACATCACAGAGAAGGGATTCGGTGAATACTTCACACACAGAACAGGTCACTCCATCGGTCTTGAAGACCATGAAGTAGGCGATGTTTCCCTTGCAAATGACGAGATCATCGAAGTAGGTCAGTGCTTCTCCGTAGAGCCTGGTATCTACATCTATGACGAGGGAATCGGCGTAAGAATCGAGGACATCGTTCTTATCACTGAGGATGGATGCGAGAGACTCAACGTATATCCTAAGGATGAGATCATCGTAGTTCCTGACGCTGAATAATGTACGAATAATCAAGAGCGGATCATTTTCTCTTCGCTCGAGTCCTCGGCGCAAATTGCTTAGCATCATGCGCCTGCGGGATTCTCGCTCCGTGAAAATGGATCCGCTCATTGTTAATCAGAAAAGCAACTAAGGAAGGTAAATTATTATGGCTACAATCACTGAAGGTTATATGCCTTATCTTGGCTATAAGACCTATTACAGAATCACTGGTGAGGAATACAAGGGAAACGGCAAGGCTCCTCTTATCTGCCTGCACGGCGGCCCGGGATCAACTCACAACTACTATGAAGTTCTCGACAACGTTGCTGATGATGATCAGCGTATGATCGTAATGTACGACCAGATCGGATGCGGAAACTCCTATCTTGAGGGACATCCTGAACTCTGGAACCTCGACGTATGGATGAACGAGCTGTTCGCACTGAGAGAGCATCTAGGACTTGATGAGTGCCACATCATCGGCCAGTCATGGGGCGGAATGATGCAGATCGCTTACGGCATCGATTACAAGGATCACCTGAAGGGCGTTAAGAGCTTCATCATATCCAGCGGTCATCCGTCAAGCAGCCTGTGGGAGAAGGAAGGTCTCCGCAGGATCAAGATGATGCCGCAGGACATGCAGGATGCTATCAACCACGCACTTGAGACAGGCGATTTCACAGGCGAGGCTTATGATAAGGCTGTTCAGGAATACATGGACAGATACTGCAACTACTGGCTCGGAGAAGATGCTCCTGAGTGCTGCACAAGACCTAAGAAGAGCGGCGGAGAAGCATATCTTTACGGTTGGGGACCTAATGAGTTCGCTCCTACAGGAACTCTGAAGGACTTCGAGTACGTTGACAGACTCGGTGAGATCGAAGTACCGTCACTCATCATGAGCGGTATTTCCGACCTCTGCTCACCACTCGTAGCTAAGACAATGCACGACGGAATCAAGGGATCAAAGTGGATCCTCTGGGAGAGAGCAAGACACACATGCTTCGTTGACAGACACGATGACTACTGCGTAGAGCTCATCAAGTGGATGAACGAGCACGATAAGTAATCAGAAACTACCCAAAAGGCCATACCTGAGCGGTATGGCCTTTTTGATTGTGGGGCTATGAGCCCCGTCGAGGGCTCGAAGAGTCCGAGACAAATAAACCACCCGCTATGCGGGTGCGCATCGAAGGTTAAACCAATAGACTCCC
>OMZI01000046.1 GCA_900315485.1 uncultured Eubacteriales bacterium
CGGTGCTCTCGCGCACGCTTTGAGAGCCGCTGGCATACCCACATTCTTTTACAAACATTAGGAGTCAATTGAAAACTCCACAGAAAGTTGACACTATCGTATTAAAAGGTTCTACTTGACGCTATATAGTGTTATAATACACTATGTATGTTTGCATGATGGGGTACAATGCTCCTTGTGCAGGACATACATACAACTCTGAAGGGCTCAGGCCCGGAGGATATCAGGAGGAATTAATTTGGCACATACTATCGAACTAAGGAAGGTATCGAAGTATTACGCGAGCGAAGATTCGGTCAGCATGGGTTTCAACCGTGTTGACCTCGAGCTTGACATCGGCGAATTCGTGGCGATCACCGGAGAGAGCGGAAGCGGTAAGTCAACGCTGCTGAACGTTATTTCCGGTCTTGACACCTACGAAGAAGGCGAGATGTTCGTATGCGGCGAGGATACTTCCGCGTACGGAACAGAGGATTACGAGCGGTACCGTAAGACATACATCGGAAACATTTTCCAGGACTTCAACCTGATCAACAGCTATACGGTGTATCAGAACATCGAGCTTGTTATGCTGCTGTCAGGAAAGAAAGCAAGTGAGTGCAGGGACAGAGTCCATGAACTCATCGACCTGGTAGGGCTGAGCAAGTACAGAAGGACCAAGGTGTCAAGGCTGTCGGGCGGACAGAAACAGAGAGTTGCCATCGCACGTGCTCTGGCCAAGGATGCACCTATCATCGTTGCGGACGAGCCTACCGGCAACCTCGACAGCGCAAGTGCAGAGATCGTTATGGAGACGCTCAGCAGAGTATCCCATGACAAGCTTGTAGTTGTTGTTACCCACAATTACGAACAGGCAGAGCCATATGTTACCCGCAAGCTCACAATGCATGACGGCAGGATCATCGAAGACAAGAAGATCTCGCGCAACAGAGCGGGTGATGTGATCGATCCGGATGATCCTTACGGACTCGGTGAGAGCCTCGACAATGCCGCAGCTCCTGTTGAATTTGAGGTGGAGACACAGGAAGGAACAGGGACAACAGGCGGCCGCGTCGGAAGGGCAGCAAGAAATGCTGAAAAGGAGGCCGGCAAGAGCAGCAAATCCTCAGGCACTAAAAAGAACAAAGTGCCTAAACCGGGCAGGATGAGAAAGAGCTCAGAGATCAGGCTCGGCGTGAGGAACACGTTCAATCTGCCTGCCAAGTTCATACTTCTGTTCATAGTGTACTTCTTCGTGTCGACAGCGGTTCTCGGACAGTACGCTACGACCAAGAACAGCATGCACCAGGAAGAGCTGCTCGGAACCAATCCGTACTTTACCAACTCGAGCTCTGACAGAGTGGTCGTAAAGAAGGCGGACGAGACTGCTTTTACTGATGCTGACTTCACGGCGATAGAGAATACGCCTAACATCAAGAACATAGTCAGAAATGACCTTGCGATAGACACGGGAGTCAGTTTTGCCATTCAGGACTTCTACGTGGACGGCTCGGTATATCCGACATCCATGATAGACGAGAGCATGCTGACATACGGGCATATGCCTGAAAATGACTACGAGATAGTGGTAAACACCAATTCATCCAGTGACGCTTTCTTCAGCATATCCAATCTCGGTGAGTCTCTGATCGGAACAGAGGTCGAGCTCCAGGATATGGGACAGATGCAGGTCTATGACTTTGACCAGCCGATCACGATCGCGGGCATCATAATAGACAGTGAACTGAGCGAGGATGAGGATTATTCGCTGTACGGCTACTCGACGGTATATGTCAGCGACAAGGTCAGCAATGAACTCATGATCGCGATGATGGCGACTTCTTCAAAGTCGGTGCTTAACTTCGGAGGCACCAAGGTTGCCAATGACTACGACAGAGGCGTCTATGAATCGACCAAGGTCCCTGAGGGCAAAGCGTATATATTCGAGGATCAGGCTTACTACTACAAGGATGCCAAGGCAGAGGGCAAGGATATCGGAATCAGCGTAAACAACAGGTTCTTTGAGTCGTCTGTCGACCTCAAGGTCGATAAGGTGCTGACTGCCAAGAACATCAAGAGCCTGCTCGGCATCAAGCCTGAGAACTATGACATGTACTACAGCTGCGTGTTCATAAATGACAAGGATTTTGACAAGCTCTTCGATAAGGGATACTTCCAGATAAGCGCCTTTATGGAAAACGAGACTCAGTCGGCAGACACGCTTACCGCGCTGAATGACGCCGGCTATACGACTCTCGCCATGAAGGACTCACTGTCAGATATGACCGGCGGATACAGCTTTGTACTCCAGATGCTGACTTACGGCAGACTGCTGCTTGAATTCGTCATACTGTTCTACATAGCTTACGCGGTCATCAGGCTCATCATGAGGTCGAGGAATTCATATTACTCGACACTCAGGATACTGGGCGCAACCAAGAGCAATACCGACAGCATCCTGAGAGTGGAGCTTCTGCTTATGATGCTGCTGGCGTACGGCACGGACATCGCGTTTGTCGTACTCGTGAAGAGGGGATACATCAAGATAGATGCTGTAAACAAGCTGCTTTACTATCTGACTCCTATAGACTACGGCATTCTCGGCCTGCTGCTTCTCCTCATGTCGCTGCTCATTGCTGCAAGATATTCACGTAAGATCTTCACCAAGAGCGCGATGAAGGCATTCAGAGAGGAGGCGTAGCAGATGATCAAACTTGAAAAAGTCAACAAATACTTTAACAAGGGCAAAGCCAATCAGATCCACGTCATCGACAATACCTCGATGGTGCTTCCGGACAGAGGAATAGTATGTCTTCTCGGACCTTCAGGATGCGGCAAGACGACCCTCCTCAACTGCATCGGCGGACTTGACAAAGTCAATTCCGGAAAGATCTACATTGACAAGCAGCTGATCACGAGATTCTCATCTAACAAGATAGATAAGATCAGGAATGCCAGCATAGGATACATATTCCAGAACTTCAACCTGCTCGATGACAGGACCGTCTTCGAGAACGTTGCCATCGCGCTCCGCATGATAGGCATCAAGGACCAGAAGACCGTGACCAAGAGGGTCAACTACTGCCTTGAGAAGGTCGGAATATATCAGTACAGGAACAAGCTCGCCAACGCTCTCTCCGGCGGACAGCGTCAGAGGGTAGCCATTGCGAGAGCTATAGTCAAGAACCCGCGCATCATCATCGCGGACGAGCCTACAGGAAACCTCGACAGCGCCAACACTCTTGAGATCATGAACATCATCAAGACGATCTCGAGGGACAGGCTGGTCATCCTCGTAACGCACGAGAGAAGGATCGCTGAGTTCTACTCCGACCACGTCGCAGAGATGAAGGACGGAAAGGTAATCAAGGCGTACAGCAACGACTCATCGAGATATCTTGACTATCAGCTGGAGAACAAGATATACCTCAGGGACATGCCGGTCAAAAATGACTTCTCACACGGCGACCTGAATCTGAAAGTATACAGTGAGGATGAGAAGCCTGCGGAGATCAGGATGGTCATCCGCGGTGGCAACCTGTACATAGACACGGGCGGCAAGCTCAACGTAGTGGATGAGACGGCCAACATCGAGATGGTGGATGAGCACTATCAGGCGATGGACGAAACGTATTTTGCCGATAATGACTTCGACTACAACGCTTATCTGCCGCCGAAGTACAAAGCGAAGTATTCTTCTATCTACACGCCGTTCAACATGATCAGCAACGGCTGGAAGACGGTAAAGGGATTCAAGAAGATACGCAAGTTCCTGATGATAGGATTCGTGTTCGCGGCAATGTTCACGATGCTGGCAGTAAGTAACGTGCTTGGAATCATGGACGTTCAGCCTGATGATTACCGTAAGACCAACGGCAATTACATCACAGTGACCAACGCTGACAAGAGTGAAGAGCTTATCGATGTCGTGGAGGGCCTGGAATCGGTCGCATATGCAATGCCGGGTGATTCCAAGAAATCGATCACCCTTCCGATGGACGATTACCTGCAGACGGGATATGCCACAACAGACCTCAATGTATCGCTTGCACAGACGAGCGTCCTGACTGCAGACCAGCTGGTATACGGAACTATGCCGGCAGATCCGCATGATGTTGTCATAGACAGGATGATCGTGGATGACTTCCTGAAAGACGGCACGGGCAAAGCGGTAGGACTGGATACGCCTGAAGAATTCATAGGGCGTAAGCTCAGGGTTCCTAACCTCGATGACTACAGGATAGTCGGTATTTCCGACGTACAGTCGCCGTCGCTCTTCGTTGATGAGACTCAGGTCATGTACATCCTGACCAATGCGGCAAATCAGATCGATGATTTTTCAGTCTCCGGTGAAGAGGAAGAGCAGGACCTGATCCAGTCAGGCAGAGTCAAGGACCTCGCGCTTGCAAAATCCAAGATCACCATCAAGAAGGGCGGAAAGGCTCCGGACGGCCTGTATGAGACGCTTGTGGATGATTCCCATGAAGAGGATGAGGACTACAAGATAGGCAAGAGGGTCAGCACCAAGCTCGGAGGACACAAGCTCAAGATCGTCGGATACTATAAGTCGGATTCGGCGAACGAGGACACGCTGTACGTAGGTGCGAATACCATCAGGGCTGACTACATCTACAAGCAGAAGGCGTTCAGCGTGTATGCGCCTAACGTCAATCAGGTCAAGAGCCTGCTCGATACGCAGGCGCTGCCGTCCAAGGTCAATGACACCAAAGAGAGACAGGCTTACATCCATGAGAGAAAGGATCAGCTGACATCAGCTCTCGTAGTTGCGGGAATCATCCTTCTCATCTCTCTCATAGAGATGTATCTGATGCTGAGATCCTCCTTCCTGTCAAGGATCAAGGAGGTCGGTACCCTGAGAGCTATCGGACTCAAGAAGAAGGATATCTACAGGATGTTCGCAGGGGAGATCCTCGTAATTACGCTGATCACTGCCGTACCGGGAATACTGATCATGTACTATGTACTCTTCAACCTGGTCAAGATAACGGATTATCTTGAGGGAATGTACATGATCAATCCTATGATCGCGCTGATATCTCTCGCCATAGTTGTCGTATTCAACCTGCTTGCAGGTCTGATACCGGTCTTTGTGACGATGAGAAAGACGCCGGCGCAGATACTGGCACGTACGGATATCTAACTGATAACGTAATCAGAACAACCAAAAAAGGCAGCTTCCGGGCTGCAGCTTTTCTTCGTCTGATACAGGTCCTGCTATATGTAGCGGACCTCGACTTCCTTGAGGTAATTCTGCTCGAGCGCGCGAACCATCGAGTCGATGAGCGGGAACCTGATGCCGATCTTGGCGGCGAGGTTAGGGTCGTCGGTCTCGTCGTTTATCTTGGTGCCGACAACGAACTCGACCTGGTCAGTCTGCCTCAGGATCTTGATAAATCTCTTGGCAGGGTCTTCAGGCATGTTCTTAAGGAGTACCTTCTTCTGCAGGCGGTCGGTAACAACGTGCAGTGTCAGCATTCCTTCTGTGACAAGATCTATGCCGTCTATGATGCTCGAAGGAGGAAGTGTGCCCGAAGGCTGTTTGTCCGACTTTACTTCCTTTCCGAGCTCTCTTGCAACGATCTTGGCGGTCGTGCCTCCGCATACAATGACATTTCCGTCATAGTTCTCTATGATGCTCCTGAGCTTCCTGTCTGACTCGCGGCTCCTCGGCGCTCCTGTAACGATAAGGGTGCGGCGAGGCTTTCTTACATGCACCGCAACGCAGGTTATATCATCATTGGCTTTGTAATTGTCATATTTATATGCCTGTGTGGCTATCTCACGTGTGAGGTCACGGGATGAGATGTCCGGATCTCTTTCAAGCACTCCCTGGATGAACTTCTTCACATTCGCCTCACCCCAGCCCATCGGACCGACATCTGCGTGGTGGGCGGAAGGAATGTTTACCTTAGGCTGCTTTGCACCATACACTGACGGACCGCCGCGTCTGCTGCCTGCAGACGGGGACGAATCGCCGATGGATCCGAGAGATACACCTGCCTGTGCAACTCCGTCACTGAAGAATATCAGGCGGTCGCCGTAATTCATCTCGAAACTTGATGAGTAAACTATTTCTTTCTTGACTGCATTCTTACGGTTCAGCCTGTTTGACTTCCGGTTCCACAGGATCGGTTCAGCGCCCGAAAAACGCAGCGCGTTAGGATTGTCGTATTCGATAAGGCCGACGTCAATAAATGACTTGTCGCTGGCGAATACGATTTTGGCTATCGTGAATGTTGAATAGCTGATGCCTTTCTCCTTATCCACAGGGAGAGTATCCATTATGATCTCAGCCGAGTGATTGAGATCGATAGGGGAGAACGACAGCTTGTTGGCCATGTGGGAAGTGAGGGAGGCAAGCACGTTGGCTTTGACTCCGCTGCCCAGGCCGTCTGAAAGCGTGGCTGTAATGATATTGCTGCCCGGCTCTCTGTCGAGCAGGAATACATCACCGCCTATCTGCTGGCCGTGCTTGTACAGCTGCTGGTAGTCGATATCTATACAGATGTCATTCATTCAGTCTCACCGCCTTCTACTTCGACAAGTGCGTAGTCGTCTGATGAATCGCCGCCCGCTACTGTAAACTCATCAATAAGTGAGTTGAGCGCGATCTCCGTCTCTGCGGCATTCTCGCCGAGCAGTGAAGCGATCTGCTGAACAGTTGACAGCGACTTGGTGATTACGTCCTCAGCCTTCTCTATGACAGCCTCACGGCGGAATGTAGGAGTCGAAATATCTTCGAACATGGCGCCGAGGAGCTGCTTGCTCTCGACAAGGAAGAATGTGACTCTCATGACCTTGCCTTCATGCTTGAACCTGTACTGGGCAGGCTTGGACATGTAGAACTGCTCTCTGAACTTCTCTGCAAACGGAACGAACATCGAAACCGGCGAGCCGCGGAATGTCTTGAGGCCTTCAGCGTCAAGGAAGGATTCAGGATAGTCCTCGAATATGTCGACGAATCTCTTGTTGAGGTCCGCGATGTTCAGCTCGTTGTCTACGATAACTACGCCGTTCGGGATGGTGGAGAGCAGCATGTCGACCTTGCTCTCAGCATCCTTACGCATCTTGGTGACACACATTTCTGTCTCGGATATGCCTGCGAGGAGTGCACGGGCCATGTCACGGCACGTCTGGTATCCGCATCCGCCGCAGTTAAGTTCATCTGCAGGCGAAGTCTTACCCAGCTTGAGAAGCGCTCCGCGTATCTCTTCTTCGGTGAAGCTGTGTCTCGACACATCGAGAGCCTTAGGAGGCTCTGCATTGAGTATCCCGTAGCCCTTCTTCAGGACTTCACGGGCAAAAGCAGCATCGCCGTCGAAGATGTTAGGCTCTGACAGCCTTGTCATTACGTGTGAAGCAACTGCCTTCTTGCGGAAGACCGCAGAGTCGACCTTGGTCGTTCCCGGGCCGTTTATGCATCCGCCGTCGCAGTTCAGAGTCTCCAGGAAGTCGTCTGTATGTGTTCCTGACAGGGAGGACATAATGCCCTGGATGCCGGAAACGGAAAGAGCACTCTGCTCTACGAACTTATTCTGCCATATCTTGGAGGTCTCGATCTGTCCGTTCTCGATAGGATAGATGGCCGCTTTGCCCGCCTTGGCAGGAACGAATTCGACAGGGATCCCTGTATCTATATTGTCGAGCTGGATATTCTCTTCCTCCAGCCACTGCTCGACCTCACGGAAGGTGAGGGCGATGTCCGGATAGCCCGGGTGCTCGTCTGCTTCAAGCTTCTTGGCGATGCAAGGTCCGATGAATACGATGACTATGTCATTGCCGTACAGATGCCTCAGATAAGCGCTGTGCGTCTGGAGCGGTGAAGGTACCGGTGCGAGCTTGGAGATATACTCCGGATAGTACTTCTTGACCAGCTCTACTACAGACGGGCATGCTGTTGAAATAAAGTTCGCTGAGCCGTGCTCAATAACGTACATGTCCAGTGCCTGTGACACGAGCGCTGCCCCGATAGCTGTCTCTGAGACGGCATCAAATCCGAGCTTGTAGAGGGCGCGGACAAAATTCTCCTCGTATCCGTGAAACTCGGATACATATGACGGCGCAAGAGATACGATGACTTTGCGTTTTGACATGAAGGCCATCTCGACTCTGTCGACATCGTTACGTATCTGCTTGACCCCGTTAGGACATTCGTTGACGCAGGTGCCGCAGAATGTGCATCTGTCATGCAGGATCAGAGCGTGGGCATCCTTGATCTGGATGGCTTTGACCGGGCATGTTCTGACGCATTTGTAGCAGTCGCGGCAGTTGTTTATCTCGGTATAAATAGGGTATCTGCTTACTATACTCATTTTTTCATCCCTTCCGGCAGACTGTGCGTGCGGATCTTATGAGATGCGCTGCTGTGCCTGCTATACATCAGTGAAAACAATATCTGCTGTATGATAATTAATAATATCACAAACGTATGAGGATAAGTAGCGGGAATGCACCATTGCACCGATCGTTATGGTGAATAATTCTGTTAGTATTATCAAATATGTGATATACTTACCGCAACTATGAGAAATTTCCTGAAAGGGGTAAGACTATGGCATTTGCAACAGCTGAAGAATATAAGGATATGGCCGGCAACTTCATCCATGACATCATCGATGAAGATCTTGCGACCGGAAAGCACAAGGAAATCGTAACGAGATTCCCGCCGGAACCTAACGGATATCTGCATATCGGACACGCTAAGTCCCTCTGCCTCAATTTCGGTACAGCGCTGAAGTACGGCGGAAGATGCAACCTGAGATATGACGATACCAATCCGACCAAGGAAGATATCGAGTTCGTCAAGTCGATCGAGGCTGACGTCAACTGGCTCGGATTCCAGTGGGATGAGAAGCTCTGGGCTTCCGACTACTTCGACACGATGTACGAGGCGGCTGTCGAGCTTATCAAGCAGGGCAAAGCATTCGTATGTGAGCTTACTCCTGATCAGATCAGAGAATACAGAGGCACACTCAAGGAGCCCGGCAAGGAGAGCCCTTACAGGAACAGACCTGTAGAGGAGAACCTTGAGCTCTTCGAGAAGATGAGAGCCGGTGAGTTCGCAGACGGCGAAGTATGCCTGAGAGCGAAGATCGACATGGCAAGCCCTAACATCAACATGAGAGACCCTGTCATCTACAGAGTCGTTCACGCACCTCATCACAACACAGGCGACAAATGGTGCATCTATCCGATGTACGATTTTGCCCACCCGATCGAGGATGCTATCGAAGGGATCACTCACTCCATCTGCACACTCGAGTTCGAGGATCACAGACCTCTCTATGACTGGGTAGTCAGAGAAGTGGGCTGGTGGCCTAATCCTCCGAGACAGATCGAGTTCGCACCTCTCAACGTAACTACCATGCTGATGAGCAAGAGATTCATCAGAAGACTCGTTGAAGAAGGCAAGGTAGAAGGCTGGGATGACCCGAGACTCTGCACTCTTGCAGCTGTAAGAAGAAGAGGATATACGCCTGAGGCTATCCGTAAGTTCTGCAACGACATCGGAGTATCCAAGGCTGATTCGACGATCGATATCGCTCAGCTTGAGCAGTGCGTAAGAGAAGACCTGCAGCTCAAGGTGCCGGCTATAAACGTAGTCAAGAATCCGATCAAGGTCATCATCGACAACTATCCTGAGGACAGGATCGAGATGTGCACTGTTGAGAACAACAGCAAGGTTCCTGAGATGGGAACAAGAGAGATCCCGTTCGGAAGAGAACTGTGGGTAGACGGCGATGACTTCATGGAAGTGCCTGTCAAGAAGTACTTCAGACTCTTCCCGGGCAATGAGGTAAGATTCAAGGGTGCATACTTCATCACATGCAACAGCGTGGAGAAGGATGCAGACGGAAACATCATCGCTCTTCACTGCACATATGACCCTGAAACACACAGCGGATCGGGATTCGAGGGCCGCAAGGTCAAGGGAACCATCCACTTTGTTGAGGCAAGCACTGCAGTAAAGATCCGCATTAGAGAGTACGGATATCTGATGAAGGAAGTAGAAGAGCTGAACGAAGAGACCGGCAAGATGGAGACCAAGCTGGAGTTCGATCCGGAATCACTTCACGAGACATGGGGCTATGCAGAGCCAAGTGCGGCTGACGTAAAGCCGGGCGAGAGATTCCAGTTCTTCCGCAAGGGATATTACATCGCAGACTCAGAGCTTACTACAGATGATGAGAAGGTATTCAACAGCATCGTAGGACTCAAGAGCAGCTGGAAGTAAGGTTTCCTTCGGATCATACGGCGTTGCCGTATGGACGGAAACCTTCTAATTCGCTCGACAAGCTCGCGAATTAACTTGTTTTCTTTCAGAATATACGCCGTTGGCGCGGGAGATATGTTCGGGGACGAGGAAAAGGGTATAGGTGCCCGCATCACTTGTCAGGCTGTAGGTCTGGCAGTATGTCCCGGAATAGGCTAAACCGCATCAGATCCAGTCAGGGAAAGGAAAGCAGAGACCGGTCACTTATAGGGTGACCGGTCTCTTTGCGTTATGCAGAATCATAATGCATCGTCTGTTTAATGATTTTTAAGAAAAAAACAGGGGTCCGCAGTATATACTACTGAATATGGAAAGCATACTTTACAGACTAGTGAATCTGGCGGATACGTATCCGGAGATAGCGAGAGAGATGACCACCGTCATGCGGTGGTTCTTCGTGGTGCTCGCGGCATATATCCTGCTGGTGTCTATCATCTCGCTGCTGACAACGAGGTGCACACCTGAGATATGGGGATACTTCCTAGTGGAAAACGGAGGCAACTATCCGATAACTCACTGGGAGAACGTAGTAGGCCGGAGCCGGTCCGCGGATATAAATATCCCGCTCAGGACCATGTCCAACAATCATGCGATAATCAACCGGCGTGATGAGGGAAAGTGGATAATCAAGGATCTCGGTTCACACAACGGGACCGTGGTCAACGGTTTCAAGCTGGTGCCTAACAAGAGGTATCTCATCAGCACGGGTGATGAGATAGTGATGGGCGGTGTCCACTGCACGCTGGCGCCTGCAAGTGTTGAAGAGAGCAGAAACAACGAGAAGATGCGCCGCCTGGACAAGGAGCCGGTAGCGCCTTGGAAGATACTGCTTGCGATCACGCTGTTCCAGGTACTGACAATAGTGCAGCTGATAATAGGCATGGGAACCGATATAACAGCAGGTGCGATACTGTGCATCGTCCTGTTGTCTGTTGTCATGTGGGCATATGTTACATTCTTCAAGGCGATGGGCAGCAGGGGATTCGAGATGGAGATGATAGCGTTCTTCATTTCGACGATAAACCTTGCGGTGACCGCTTCGTGGAACCCGGGCAATACGGCAAAACAGTTTGTGGCCATGATGATGGGGCTTGCCCTCATGATATTCATGTGCATATACATGAGAGAACTGGAGAGGACGAGAAAACTCAAGCCGATCCTTATCGGTCTGTCAGTCGTTCTTCTCCTCCTCAATCTTGCTCTCGGTACTGTCAAGTACGGTGCCGCCAACTGGATCCAGATCGGAGGGCTCTCCATACAGCCGTCTGAGATAGTCAAGCTGGCATTCGTATTCGTCGGTGCGGGCACACTGGAGGAACTGTATCAGAAGAACAGCACTATCATGTATGCCGCGTTCGCTTTCTTCTGCCTCGGATGCCTTGCTATAATGGGCGACTTCGGAACGGCGCTCATATTCTTTGCAACTTATCTGATCGTATCGTTCCTGCGAAGCGGCGACCTGTCGAGGATGATCCTTACCTTTGTAGGAGCAGCCCTAATGGGACTGATGATACTCAGGTTCAAGCCTTATATCGCATCCAGATTCTCTGTCTGGGGGCATGTATGGGATTTTGCGGATAATGAAGGATACCAGCAGACGAGGACAATGTCATTCGGCGCAGGCGGCGGACTGCTCGGTCTCGGAGCCGGCAACGGCCAGCTCAAGTATGTAGGAGCGTCCAGCACTGACCTTGTGTTCGGATTTGTAATGGAGGAGTGGGGCTTCATAATAGCCGTGCTGCTGGTGCTCTGCATCATCACACTGACAATCTTCTCTGTCATGAACATAGTGGCGGGCAGATCCACATTCTATACGATATGTGCCTGCAGTGCTGCGACGATGCTGCTGGTGCAGACGATACTGAATGTTTTCGGCGCTGTGGACCTGTTCCCGCTGACAGGTGTAACATTCCCGTTCCTGTCGACAGGAGGTACGAGCATGCTCGCCTCGTGGGCGATGCTTGCATACTTCAAGGCGGCAGACATGCGGCAGTCAGCAAGTCTGGCTGTGAGGAAGGAGGCATAGGATGCGTAAACAGGAAAAACGTGCCGTTGTATGCCTCCTGCTGGCTTTCATACTCTTCGCGGGAGTTGCGCTGTTCGGATCCAGATTCATCCGTGACGGAGGTAAATGGGCGAGCTTCTACGGGAACTCGCAGATATATACAGACGGCCGCATAAACAGGGGTACTGTAAGCGACCGCAACGGAGAAGTGCTCCTTGAGTGCACGAGGGACGGTTTTATCTATAATGACGACTATGAGACCAGAAGGGCGACAGTGCACGCTGTCGGGGATCCTGACGGCAATATATCCAGCGGTGCGATCAATGTCTTCAAGAGCCAGCTTATAGGCTACGACATTCTGAACGGTACGTACGACACCGACAGCATGGGCAAGAAGATAAGACTTACCATCGATGCTGAGGCCAATGTCGCTGCATATGAGGCGCTTGGCGGAAGAACAGGACTTGTAGGTGTGTATAACTATAAGACCGGCGAGATCCTGTGCATGGTCAGTACACCGACCTTTGACCCTGCAGACAGGCTGCCTGACGCAGATGACGGCGAGGGATACTATTTCAACAATTTCCTTAACGGTACTCTCACGCCGGGATCGACGTTCAAGCTGGTCACTGCTGCGGCTGTAATAGACAACATCGCTGACAGAGACTCCTACTCATTCGACTGTGACGGAGAGAACGAGTACGAGGGAACGGATTTCACAGATGTCCGCTCGCACGGAGAAGTGGGATTCAGATCGGCACTTGCTCAGTCCTGCAACGGAGCTTTCGGTGAGCTCACAAGAGAGGTCGGAGCAAAAACGATGCGTGAATATACCGAGAAAGCCGGCCTGACAGAGCCGGTCGACGTCAACGGCATAATCACTGCAACCGGGTCCTTCGACTTCCCGGAGGACGACAGTATAAAGCTCAGCTGGGCCGGAATAGGGCAGGCTGAAGACCTGGTAAATCCATGTGCCATGATGGTCTACATGGGCGCGATTGCCAACGAGGGAGAGGCTGTGCAGCCGACTCTGATCAAGAGCGCGACCTTCCTCAGGGAGATCACCGGCGGCAAGTCCCTCGGAAGATACCTCGAGAAGGATACAGCGGCAGAGCTCCGCAGCATGATGAAGAACAACGTAGTTGAGAACTACGGCGAGGAGAATTTTGACGGCATAGACATCTATGCAAAATCCGGAACCGCAGAGACCGGAGGATACAGCCCTGACGCGTGGTTCGTCGGATTCACGGATGACGAGGATGCGCCGTATGCATTCGTTGTATGGGTCAAAAACGGCGGCTACGGATCGGAAGTGGCCGCGCCTATAGCAAGAACCGTCATCAGGACACTCGAAGCCGATGCAGGCGGAGAATAAAAATCACTGTGATATACGTCGCAGATCAGAACAAAGAAACAAGCAGGTTGTGAGACTGATGTCTGACAACCTGCTCTTATTGTTATCAGAAAACCCCGCGTTAGACGCGGGGTTCCGTGAACGCTATGCGTTTGACCAGAAATCCTCCAAACCTTAGAATGTCAATGCGGTCTGCCAA
>OMZI01000018.1 GCA_900315485.1 uncultured Eubacteriales bacterium
TTTGTAGCTATTACTTAGAATGGAGCATCCGATGCTCTTTTTCAATGTTCAATTATCTATTCTCTCATTTCTCATCCCACAAAAAACCGTGATGAACCAAAAAATTTGATTATATTATGTAAAGTCGGCATCACTGAACACACTGATTTTTCAGCAGTTCAGGTGCCGACTTTTCATAACTGAAAACTATGCATAAATCCATTTATGTGAAGCTTCACATAAGTGGATCGCGATGAATGATGCAGCATTGCTCAGGATACTGGACTTAAACACTTCTCTTGGGCTGACCATCGAAGCATCCAATGTTCCCATGCTGCAGATATTCAGATTGATGATCTGTCCATTCGTTTTTAGGTTCATGACTGCGAATACTTCTCTGTCATAAGTTGCCATATCCTTAGCTATAGCCTTTACTGCATCCTCAGGGCAGGATATCCTGCTCTCACTGTATATAGAAGGCTCCTTCACCATGCGGATATTCACGACCTGGATCTTTTCATCATTTCTTTTCCTGCCCATCAGAGATCACCTCCATATCTATAGAGTAAACAGTCCCGTCAGGCAGCTGATCGACCAGTCTCCTGAGCCCCTCAAGGCCCTGAACCTCAATAGTTACCGGTCTCAAATGTCTCGGTGTGTATTCCGGCGCCTGTGGATCTATCATCATCTGCATTGCGTTTGACCTCCTTCTTTTCCGGTTTTGTATCAGATCCTCCCATGATGAATGCATATGTGCTATGGCTTTTTATTGCTTTCTGAAGTGCGAGGATCCCTCCTACTTCGTCAGTCGTAAAGCCATTTTCAAAAGCTACCTGCATATCTATGGAATTGACCTTCTTTTCTGTGTCAAAGCCCTTTTTCCCGAGCTTGTCCAGCAATTTCTGTATTGATTTCTCCATCTTTTTCCTCCGTTTCCTGCTTCCTTCCTAATATTTCCAGCATGCAGTATCCACAGAATGGTGCGAGTCTGTCGCGATACCTGCAATTATCCGGGCACATTGTCCGCATACCCGGCGGCTTTGGGATTGGCTTCAATCAAAGCACCTGCTGTCATCGAGCAGTTCATTACCGTAAGCTGTGAACGTGTACCAATAGGTATGATCAAACTTGTCATCATTGAATACTCCGACCTTCATGATCCCCTTTTCTACCAGCTTGTTGACTGAATGCCGCACCATATCCTCAGTCAGAAACGGTATATGAACGGTTATGGTTTTCTGAGTACACTTGACCCAGAAGTATCCGTGTCTGTATGTCGTTTCATCGCTTGTTACCTGCAGGCCTCTTATGAAATCTGCAATCACTGCCTCCCTGAGTCCGCAGACTGCTGCGATGTCCATGTTGAATTTCCTCTCGTTGTAGTTCATTTCCCCTGTTTCCTCCTACAGTCTCATAACAAAAGGAGCGGCTTTCATAATCGATTGCCGCTCCGCATAAGTTATTCTCTATTGGTTGTTGCCAACATCAGGCAAACATCTCTGCATCTTCTTTGGCCTGTCTGCGCCTTCTTGCATACTCTTTTATTACAAGAGTGAGCATGCTTCCGAATGCTGCGATGAAGAGTCCTCCGTACAGCCACAGCATTGCGTTGTCACCTGTCTTAGGCGGAACACTCTTGGCTTCCTTGGATACCTTTACAGTCTGACCTTCATCGTTAAGATCCTTGTGTTCAGCAACGACAGTCTTGTCTGTCTTGGATACATCATCGCCCTTCTTAAACTCATTGAGTCTGTAGCAGTTCTCGAATGCAACAAGTTCCTTGCCATCAAGGTTTGTTGTGTCGATGATGAAGCTGACCTTGGCTGTGCCGTCAGGTCTTGTCGGCTTGAACGGCTCACTCATTACCGAGACAGGCTTGCCATGCTCTACGAGCGGATCACCGCTGTCCTTTACCATCAGTGTTCCTTCGAATACATACCACTTGGAAGTATCAAGTCCAACATATGCAATGGTATCGATCAGCTGTGTGTCCTTGGCAGCAGCAACAGTCTTGTCACCCTTGCCGTTAGCAAGAGAAGTACCGATGGCAGGCTTCTGAACAGGAGTCTGAGCTACGTCCTTCTTCGGCTCGAGCTTACCAGGCTCTTCAGGCTTCTCAGGGTTTGGATATGTCACATTCACGCACTCAGCAGTATTCCAGTAACCATCCTTATCGTCTGTCTTGTTCTTCTGGTATACCATGTTGGTATCATGATTCTTCTCATCGAGAGAATCGGAATCCTTGGCATTTGCTGCGAGGTATGCCTTCGCTTCGTCCTTTACAACAGCTGTGTATGTGACGGTTGCTTTCTCTCCTACGTTAAGAGTGATGTTAGCGACCTTGTCATCCTTGCCCTTGTTGTTCCATGTTCCCTTACCGGTGAACTTAACATCTTTCAGTACAGGAACAGTGAAGTACTCAGGATTCTGAGTGAACTGATCGGTAACATCCATTGTGATCTCGATGTTACCGGTGTTCTCTACATGGACCTCGTATTCAACTTCATCCTGTGCAAAGAAGCCGTACTTGTCTCCGGCAGACGGAGCCTTGGTAGTACGGATCTTGTACATCTCGTACTTAGGGTTCAGCTTCTCCCAGGTTACAGTCTGACCTTCATCATCGATCTCTTCATGTCTTGCAGCAACGTGACCTTCGCTGTCGAATACCTTTTCAAACACTACTGTATCCTTGCCATAGAGGCTGGTTGCATCTAATGTGAATGTGACCTTGACCTTGCCGCTGCTCATGAATGTCTTGAATTCCTGTTCAGCAGTGATCTGCTTTCCGTTCATGTCAAGTACTCGTTTCATCAATATTCCCTTCGAATTCTATTGCAGTATCATTAGTATCCACGATTCTCAAAGTAATAAGATAGCTAGCTCTCTATTAACCAGTATTGCCAGTGTCGGAGAAAGAACACGTCCGACTGAAAGCCCATATTTCTCATTTGATATCGCAAATGCTCTGCTTCCGTTTATTCCAACCAGCCAGTCAGCTTCAGCCCGGCATTTGGCGCTCTGATAAAGATCATCATAATCTGAACTGCTCTTAAGGTTCTCAAATCCGCTTTTTATTGCGCTATATGTGAGCGAAGATATCCACAACCTATCCACTGGCTTAGAGCAGCCGGCCATCTGATAGATGTAGCGAAAAATAAGTTCCCCTTCTCTTCCGGCATCTGTGGCGCAGACTATTCTGTTAACTTCAGGATCATGCATTAAAGCCTTGATAATGCCGAACTGTTTCTCACTGCTCTGCGACACCTTAAGCTTGAATGGATCAGGAAAGATTGGCAGGTCTTCTTTTTTCCATTCCTTATATTTGTCATCCATATCCTCAGGATAACATTGCTCTACCAGGTGTCCTACAGCCCAGGTAACTATGTCAGTTTCGCCTATTATGGATCCATCTGCACGTTCCCTACAGCCAAGCACCTTAGCTATATCCCTTCCGACAGAAGGCTTCTCAGCTACGATCAATCTCTTACCCATAGCAATCCCTTAAAGAGTTTCCCTACACACTATGTTTATCTGCACGTTCTTTAAGTTTCCATAAGAAAAAACCATTGTGCTCCTTTATTTCAGCATTATATTTTGCAAGATCTTTTACTCCATTAGCTACTGCGCCAATTACTCCAACTACGGTTAGTCCTCCCAGGGTATAATTTGCCGCTAATGTTCCTGTAGCTACCGCAGCATCCCACTTTAAGAACTGTTTCAGTTTTCGTCTTTCATCATCTACGCTTTTATACTTTCATAATTTCTGTTCTTTACATTAGCACCTTTATCAGTGTCATTCAATATATATTGTCTGGCTGTATTGTATAAATTTTTCCACTGTCTATGGTCGCATGCGAAGCGACATAATCAGCATTCATTTTCTAAGTCATCACAAATCTCCAGGCCTCTGATCAGTTACAGCTGACACGTTTATCATTTTGCTTATTTCATCTGCAGGATCCAATGTCATGGCATCAGATCCTACAGAAATAAAGCCAGATAAATTCACACATTTATTGGGGACTATCTCATTCTCTCGTGATGTCTGTCTTTGTCAACTATTTCAATGTTTGCCCTGACATGTTCTGAGCGCTCTCGGATCTGTATGCAGATCTTCAGTTCCTTCCTTAGTTCACGTATAACTGATGTCAGATCCATCACCGCAACTTTTGCTTTTTCGATCTCGTTTTCCGGCAGCTTACGTCTGGCTTTATTACGCATCTCGTTTCTCTCAGCAGTCAAAGCATCAATCTTCAACTCCAGATTATCCATAAGACGCGAAAGATCTTCGTCAGTGTTCACATGGTACTTGCACAGCAGCTTGGCCTGTTCAGAGTACTGATCACACTTCAGAAGATCTTCTCTCAGCACTATATGAATCTTTGTCGGGTTTTGCCTGTACTTCGGAAGATAGCCAAGTTCATAGCAATATCGCAGATAGAGTTTCTCCAGTCCGCTGCGTCCCATGATACGATCTATACGGCACCGGAGATTGTACTGGTTCGGCATGCGGTAATGCTGTCTGAGCCTCTCTGTCCTAACAGACGGATCGTTATCATATAGTCTTCGCTCAATACTCTCACGGGTATAGTCCTCACCGAGCTGGTGGATCCTGATCGGTTTCTTCCATCCAGGCGGAGTGATCGTCCAGTACTTCCGCTGCGGGTCAAAGCGATAGTTGTATCCTCTTTTGTGAAGTTCTGACTTGAACTCTTCGATCGTCAGACTTAGAGCGATGGACTCATCGATCGCTTGTCTGGCTACGTTATACCTGGTCGGCATGCCTGCCTTCTCCATCTTGTAGAGATAGGATCCTACTCGCTTTCCTTTCGGTTCCTTGATAACTGACAATCCGTGTTCAAGGCATATGCGGTCGGATGTGTCCCGGAGCAATCTTGTATTCGCTTTGCATCCATTGAACTTAAGACCATCACGGAATGACACAGAATTAATGATGATGTGATTATGAACATTACGGGTATTAGTATGTGTCGCAACAACGATCTGGAAGCGATCACCCCACAGTTCTTTTGCCAGTTGCACTCCTATCGCGTGCGCTTCATCAGGTGTCGCTTCGTCTTCTTTGAAACTTTGATAAGCATGAAATGCTACGATGCCATCAGTCTTCCCGAATCTGATTTTGGTCGTATCGAACTGATCGCGTGCGAACTCTACGCTGCAGTTGATGCCCGTTGTATAATACAGCTTCTCAGTTTTCTCTTCGTTTGCCGCGTAAGCTATAACATCTGCCAGTGCTTGCTGCTCAGCTTCTGTAAACTTGCGCTGAGTCTTCTCAGGATTCGATACATAGGTGAGCGGGGTTCCCGCCCGACCCTTTATACTCCATATCTTAGTAACAGCCATCACATCACACTCCTCTTCGGTCTCAGGAACTCTTTCTCAAGAGCATTCTGCAACATACGCCATTTCTTTGCTTCGCTCATAAGGGCGATCATATCCACAGAGTTATCTGACTTCATCGCAACGCTGTCTATCTTGTCAGCAAGCTCACGCACGATATCCATCACCTGATAGAATCTCTCATCAGGAGCTGCAATCGGGGCATAGCCTCTTATCAGTTGCCTGATAAACTCCGAGTCACTCATGCAGGCGGCTGCAGCTTTCTTCTGCAGATCAGCGAACTCTTCTTCGCTCAGTCTAATGTGCTTCTCTCTGCTCTTCTTCATCGTTGTATATATCTCTCCTCTCACACATCATAAGCGCCACGGTGTGGACACTTTCATTCTTGTTTCGGTCAGTCAGGGGTCTGGGGGCTTGCCACCAGGGTCGGAAAGACCGTCGTGGACGGTTTTCCTCTGCTTGCTAAAGTTATGTTGACATCAACATAAAAATAGTTATGTCGACTTTTAAGAAATGCCGATGTCATGATCGAGGTCTTGAAAACACAGGAGCCTCGTTCAAAAACATCGGCATAACTAATTCCGGAATGTAATTGCAATCAGAAAAAAGTCGACATAAATATTTGGTAAAATTCAAGAATCCTCCTATCTGCCGTATGTAGTATAGGATCACTACTATTTTCAGAGAGGAGGTTTTTTCAAATGGAACAGAAAATATTAGTCGCTGATTTAATGTCTGAGTTGTTCACAAAAATGGAGACCAACGGGTACAAACCTCTCACTTTATGGAGAGATATATATCCTAAAATGCAAGTCTTCGTGAACTATGCAAAGCAAAATGGAGAAGCGTACTACTCGGAGGAACTGCTTGAGAGCTATAGGAATTATGTGCTTGATCGGTTCAAAAATGGGGATTGTGGAAATAACCAGAAGTGCAAATTGCTGTACAACGCAGATCGAATACGCAAGTTTTATACTGTCGGAGAAGTCGATCTCCCGCCCAAAGACAGGGGTACAAAATATGTGCTGAACAGTAATTACCAGCAACTCCATGACAATTTCATAATGACTCTGGACAAAAAACCAAAGGCAACGTCAGATATTTCCTGGTCTGTCCACAGATATCTCTATTTTCTGCAGAGCAGAGGGATAGCCTCACTTGAGAGCGCAACCATGAATGATGCAAGGGAATTCATTATTGAAATAGCCTGTAGCATGAAGATGTCCTCCGTGAAGAATATTCTCATATATCTGAAGCAGTTCCAGATGTATCTGCTGAATGAACATATCCCCGGGCCGAACTGTCTTGTGCTTTTTTCTACCAGAGTCCACAGAGAATATCCCGTTTACGATTATGTGCATGACGATGAGCTCGAAATGATCATAAGCCAGATAGATGTCAGTACGCCTAAAGGTAAACGCGATCTGGCAATCATACTGCTTGGGGCAGTTCTTGGCATAAGAGCAGGTGACATCATCCACCTTAAGCTCACGGATTTTGACTGGGAAACCAAGGAGATTCGCTTCACTCAGTCTAAAACCGGAAACCCAATTATTCTCCCTCTTGTCGATTCCGTTTCCGAAGCTGTCCTTGATTACATTACCAATGGCAGACCGGATTATGACTATCCGGAATTGTTCTTACGTATATTGGCGCCGGTAACACCTATTGGCTCCGCCACTGCAATACAATACATGTTCAAGCAATACACATTAAAGGCCGGCATCGAGAGAAAGCCTGGTGACGGCAAGAACTTTCATGGTCTGCGCAGACGTCTTGGCAGGAACATGTTAGTAAATGATGTCCCGCTTACTACAATAGCACAGGTTCTTGGTCATAGCGCTTATGATGCCACTAAGCAGTATCTTTCAATAGATAATGAGCATCTGAAGCTTTGCGCACTGGATCTCCACTGCATACCTGTAGAAAGAGAGGCCCTCAATGGATAGACAATTTCACAGTAATCTTAAGGATGACATCAACAATTACATCGAATTTCGTGAAGCTATATCGCGAAATACGAAGAGTACAATCATACATCTTCATAGTCTCGACAGATATATTGCTGAAAACTGGCCTGATGAAACGGATCTGACCAAGGATGTTGTCCTCGGCTGGTTGGAACGCAGACCTACCGAATCCGGATCTTCAGTCAATGACAGAGCGTCATTCATAAGAGTGTTCGCTTCCTATCTGAAAGGAATCGGTCGTGATGCATATGTTGTTCCTGCTCAGTTCTGCGCCAAAAGAATTCGCTATACCCCATATCTGTTTACTGATGAAAAGCTGCACGAATTATTTCATTCCGTAGATACTGATATGTCCATTGACCAGTTTGTCGGATGCATTTTATCTACTTTGCTGCGGCTGATTTATACATGTGGTCTCAGACCATTCGAAGGCCTTAGCATTCTCAGAGACAATATTAATCTCACGACCGGAGAGATCCTTTTAGTTAAAGCAAAGATGCATAAGGAAAGAATCGTGGTTATGTCTGACGATATGCTGAATCTCTTAAAGAGATTTATTGCTATACGCGATTTGGCATTTCCCGAAAGCGAGTTTTTGTTCCCTGCTCCTGACGGAGGGCCTTATTCCACGCAGTGGCTCGCTGACAGGTTCAGGAAGCATTTCAGGGCACTGCATTCTGACACACCTTTGTCTGAAATGCCTTGTGCAAGGGTATATGATCTCAGACATCGCTTCGCTTCACAGTGTCTGATCAACTGGATCAACGAAGGCGCTGATCTTAACGCCAGGTTACCATATCTCAGTACATTTATGGGCCATGGAAGCATGAATGAAACCGAGTACTACATTCATATCCTGCCCGAAAATCTTGTAGTTGCAGAAACAATAGATTTTGCTGCAATGGAATCGATAATACCGGAGGCAGACGATGAAGACTAAAACTACCAACGAGGATCTTCTTTTCAGAATGATCCATGATTACTTGCTTGTATATCTTCCCAAGCAGCGCTGTTCAAGCCCTCATACGATAGAATCCTGTAAAACTGCTCTTAACCAGATGATCGACTACATGGTAATGAACGCCAACATGCCATTAAAAGTGATCTCATTTGACAACATCAACAGGGAAATGATGTTGTCATTTCTGGATAATCTTACCGAAAGCAGAAACGTTTCCGCATCCACAAGGAACCAGAGGCTGGCATGCATACGCGGATTTGTCAAGTATGCCGCGGCAAGAAACCCGGAACTGATAAGCATTTTGCTTGATCTTTCAACGATCCCATTGCAGCAAGATGAGACTAATACAGGAGTCGAGTATCTGTCAATGGAAGCAATGCAGACTCTTCTCGATCAGCCGGATTTATCTAAGGAAAAAGGAGTGCGGGATCAGTTTTTCATGATCCTCATGTATGATACAGCTGCACGCTTGCAGGAAATGCTGGATATACGCATCTGCGATATCCACACGGGAAGCACGCCTACAGTGACGGTTACCGGTAAGGGATCTAAGACCAGAACGATACCGTTAATGAAGAAAACTGTCGATCATTTTGAGCGGTATATGAAGATATTTCATCCGAGAGAATGTCGGCATTCTACAAAACCTCTTTTCTATGTTACCCGAAAAGGCAATGCAGAAAAGATATCCGGCGATGCCGTGCGACGTTTTCTGGATAAGTATGCCATGATGGCTCATGCAATAAACGATGAAGTGCCGGAACATATTCACCCGCATCTTTTTCGTCACAGCAGGGCAATGCACCTTTACCAAAATGGGATGGAGTTGGCGCTCATATCTCAATGGCTCGGGCATGCGAGCATTCAATCCACTTTGATATATGCTCATGCTGATACTGAACAGAAAAGACGGGCGATAGAAAAAGCTAACGGAGACCTGTTGTTAAACAGTCTTAGCTTTGGAAAGGAAGCTGCTGATGAGACATATTCCATCAAGAAAATGTGTGGTCTGATCTGATTTACCAAATAGTTATGTCTACTTTTTTCTGATCGCAATTACATTCCGGAATTAGTTATGCCGATGTTTTTGAACGAGACCCCGTTGTTTTCAAGGCCTCGATCATGACATCGGCATTTCTTAAAAGTCGACATAACTAATTTAGTGCAGACGTGCTTAACGACGTACGCTTCCTTTTCCAGGCTTCAGCCTATCTCTCACAGCCCCGCTCTGCTTCTGTTTTTCTCGGATCAAATTTGACCACATTTAAGCCTCGTTCAGTTCGGAAAACCTTCTCCGGAAGCTCATATTTCTTCCTGAATTCTTCCTCAAGATCCGGCGGCATCGACATGAATCTTTCGCTTTCAACCGGTGCATAGCAAAGAAAAAACGGGCCTGCGATTATATCCATCACATGTCCGTCTTCATCAACTATTACCCTGCTCGGCGGCATCTGCCTGATCTTTCCCTCCTCATTGCACACCAGGATCACGTTCTCATACCTCGGATCTGTCTCCGAATAGAACGGATCATATGATTCGATAAGACCATCGACAAGTTCCTGCATCAACTCGAGATCATTCTCGATCTCAACAACTTCTGCGACCTCACCCGGCCTGCAAAAGATTACACTGATTTGCTCTTTATTTTGTTTTGTTGTCATAGAAATTTGTTCCCCTTTCGCAAATTTTCAATAAAAAAGCAGCTCGATCAATATGATAAAGCTGCATGTAATAGTGGCCCTTCAAGTCAAGCTCTGCCGGTGACTTCCAGCGGGATTCCCATCTGTGTGGCAAATTCCGCTGCGCATGTACCCTCTTCTGCCATGATCACGATCTCCGGGCAGTCCAGAAAAGCTTCAGCGCAAATCTCTCTGACTGACCCCGAGATCCTCAGGACCTTGAGACTTTTGCATCCTCTGAAAGCCCATTCCCCGATACTTTCCACAGACTCCGGAATATTGACCTCTCTGAGCTTCACGCATCCAGAAAAAACTTCTTTCTTAAGACGTTTCAGGCCCTCATTCAGCCTGACCGACTCAAGATTAATGCAGCCGGAAAACGCCCCGACGCCGATCTCGCAGATATATTCCGGAACAGTTATATCCCGGAGCTCCTAATTATTTGAATAGCAGTAATTAGGTATGTAGTTCATATTAACGTGCTGTATGTGATCGTTCTCTTAGTTGGATATTGGTATTTTGTCTTATATGGAAGTATAGCACGTTTATCACAGGAAAGCTATTTGGTGCCGTATAGCCTGTCACCGGCATCACCTAACCCAGGAAGAATGTAAAGGTTCTCATTCAGTCTTTCATCAATTGCTGCAACATATATATCAACATCAGGGTGGGCATCGCGAAGAGCATTAATTCCTTCAGGGACTGCAACGATACACATAAACGAAATATTTTCTGCACCTTTCGCCTTTATCATATCGATTGCAGCGATTGCGCTTCCTCCGGTCGCCAGCATCGGATCAACCACAAAGGTTTTTCTCTCTTTAATATCTGACGGTACTTTACAATAGTATTCCACCGGGATACAAGTATCATGATCTCTGAACAGTCCTACATGGCCGACTTTCGCATTTGGTACAAGTGCCAGCATCCCGTCTACAAACCCCAATCCTGCTCTCATGATTGGAACGATAGCTATGTCCTCGCCCTTGAGTACCTGAACATCTGTTTCACACATAGGGGTCTCTATTCTGACAGTCTTGAGAGGAAGATCTCTTGTTGCCTCAAAGCACATCAGCATTGAAACTTCCTTAACCAATTCTCTGAATTCTTTTGTGCTTGTGTTCTTATCGCGCATAAGTGATGTCTTGTGCAAAATAAGCGGATGATCAAATACGAATACTTTTCCCATGTCTTCTCCTTTTCTGTCATATCATTAGCAAAAATCTTAAAATTACTACAACCAGCCAGGTTGTTGCAGCCATAGAAAATGTAAAACCTATCATATTGTGCCAGAGAGCAGGTTTTCTTTCATTAAAAGCATCCGCAACTGCAGGTGCTATCAGTGCACCGGTCACAGATGCGAAAATGATGACAAAGAGCGAATCACCATACTGCATAATGCAAGCAGGTGCAACTGAAACAAGCGGGACAAAGGTAGGAACAAAATCTCTCTCCATCCATTCGTTCCAGTAAAACCACATTGCAAATCCAGTTGTTAGGATCTCGCAAAAGATCAAAGCCGGGAACATTTTATTTCCATAAAATGGCTGATCCGGATTGAGAAACCAGGTGAGCATTGAACCAATTATCAAAAAAACACTAGCCCATTCATTGGCAGCAAATACAGGTTCTGAAAAGTCACACAGTATTCTTCTGAAAAAGAATTTATTAGGACAGGAATATTTATAACTATCATCAACATTTATATTTGAGTCATTGGTTTCCTGTAAGGTTTTTCTTAATTTCTCTGATTTCATGTAAGGAAGATGTTCACACACTTCGAAAGAAATGATTCCGCCTATCCACATTCCGCAAACAGTAGCGATTCCTCCCGGAAGTTCATTAGGCAGGCAAACAACATTCCTCATCCATATCGCAACAGGAACCGTAGTCAGTGCTCCCAGAACAGCTCCTGTTACTACTGATGATGCGCTATATCCATATGAAAGAATAATAGCGCCAGCTACTGAAACATAGCATACATAAGTTGACACATACTGATCATTGTCAACATGCAGACCCCCGAATAGTATGCCTGCAATAATAAGCGATAAGGTAGATGCCCAAAAGACCCCAGTCCATAGTTTGCCTTTTCCGTAACCAATAGGAGTTAAGCATAAAGGTGAACGCCTCTTGTACAGCCAATAGGCAAACCAGGAACCGGTAGTCATCCCGAGACCACCCAGGATCGTTTTATGGAAATGAGGTTCAGACGGATCTCCTAGCAGCCACATAATGCGCCATAAAATATTACCGCCCCTGTTCCCATCCCATGCCGCATAATCAAAAATGATATGCGGCAAACGTGGTTGTATGCGCAGCATGGCATAGTAAAGCAGTCCGCCTGCTACGCAGTACAACAATAATAGCAATGTAGGTCTTTTAACACTTTTTGTCTGCATTCATTATTTCCTCGATTGTCAAATCAAACGGTTTCGAGTTATTAGCCGAAGACTTTGAGCAGGAATCCAGCAGCTATTGCTGATCCGATTACGCCTGCTACATTCGGACCCATTGCATGCATAAGCAGATAATTCGACGGATTCGTCTTGAGTCCTTCCTTTTGCGAAACACGTGCAGCCATCGGAACAGCAGATACTCCGGCAGATCCGATGAGTGGATTGATTTTGCCTCCGGAGATTTTGTACATCAACTTTCCTACAAGCAGCCCTCCGATAGTCGAGAACGAAAATGCTATAAGCCCCAGGAACACTATCTTTAATGTATCGAATACAAGGAATCTTGAGCCAACAGTCGTTGCCCCGACAGATATACCGAGAAAGATAGTTACTATATTCATAAGGGCATTTTGAGCAGTATCCGACAGACGATCAGTTACGCCTGTTTCTCTGAGGAGGTTTCCAAACATCAGGCATCCAATCAGCGGTGCCGTCGATGGAATGAGCAATATGACGAAAGTTGCAACAACTATAGGAAAAACTATTTTTTCTCTCTGCGATACTTTACGAAGCTGTACCATCTTAACTGAACGTTCTTTTTCTGTGGTAAGAGCATGCATGATCGGAGGCTGGATCATCGGTATCAATGCCATATATGAGTACGCAGCTATTGCAATTGCTCCCAAGAGCTCAGGAGCAAGTCTTGTTGCAAGGAAAATCGCAGTAGGACCATCCGCTCCTCCAATTATGCCGATTGAAGCTGCCTGATTTCCAGTAAACCCAAGTAATATGGCACCAAAGAACGCAAAGAATACACCGAACTGTGCAGCCGCGCCAAGAATCAGACTCTTAGGGTTCGAGATAAGCGGTCCAAAATCAGTCATTGCGCCTATCCCGATAAATATCAGCGAAGGGTAGACCCCTGCTTTTACACCTATATACAAAATGTCAAGTAATCCCCCATGTGCCATTACATGACCATAACTATGGTAGAACTCGCTGCTTTCATTGAGAAAAGCATCCCACAACTCCGGCGTATACAATCCATTTCCCGGAATATTGGTCAATAGACAGCCAAACGCAATTCCAACCAGTAGAAGCGGCTCAAATTTTCTGTTAATTCCCAGATACAGCAATACAAATGCTACCAAAATCATCAAGAGGGATTTCCATCCGGATCCGGCAAATAACGCTGCAAATCCGGAGTCTTTTAACAATTCGCTCATGATTGATAAGAAATCAAAATCCATTTTTTTGCCTCTCTTTGTTTTAATCGATTAATTGCTAACCAATTATCGCAATAACCTGATCAGTTTCCATCAAATCGCCTTTTTTGACTTCTATTGACTTGATCACACCATCCGATACTGCGTATACAGGCACTTCCATTTTCATTGCGTCCATGACTACAACGACATCACCTTCCTGAACAGAATCCCCCGGCTTAACGACAATATCAAAGATACGTCCTGCGAGCGGAGCTAGAACTTCGCTTTCGGAACTGCTGCTCACAGCAGGAGATGAAGCCGGTACTACCTCAGCAGGTGCTTTCGTCTGTACAACCGGTTCGGCAGCTGTTACATTCGAAACCGATGTGACAACAGGTTCAGAGCCTCCAATCTCCTCGGCATCGAATTCATATACTTTCCCATTCCAAATTAATCTAAAATGTCTCATGTCGTTTCCTTTCATTCAAATGCATCTTGATTTAAAAGAACAGTTGCTGCCATCATCGCAACAATTGCAGCCTCTTCATCATCTCCTGTGTCCGTTGCTTTATCTAAGGCTGCATTTTCTTTTATCGCAACGCTCTCCTGACGACCTTTAGCTAAAAACACCTTGCCCAGCGTATATACGACAAGCATCAGCAAAGTGAGCCCAATATATACGACCAGGTAGCCCAGCAATGCAATGAGTATCCCCTCGAGTGCGCTTACCAGTTCTCCGGACACAGTATTAATCAGTACATTCATATTTCCTCCTCACTTTTATTAAGAACGATAATCAAAGCATACTGATCAAAGTTTCCATATCCTTCTGCTTCTGTAGTGCTTCACCATGTGTCATCTTGATGAATCTGATGGAGTCTCCCGGTTTAATCTGACCAGCCTTCCAGAGTTCTGCTGTAGGCAAAGTAGCATATGAAATAAAGCCACCAAGGCTTGGGCCGTCTGCAGTAATAATAATTGGAGTATTACCGGAAAAATTGATAGTCCCTATCGCATAAGTGTAATCATGCATATTCGAAGGATGCTTTCCTCCTTCCCCTCCGTCTTTTCTTGAAAACTCCGGAATCGGTCCATCAAGACGTATTCCAAGACGGTTTGCGTTGTAGCTGACTTTATAATCAGTCGAGTAGAATGTCTTAGTGAACGCCTCAGTGAAGAAATCCGGGCTCTCATGCGGCCCTGGAATCACGCCGATTTCCCAATGTGACGGATAGTCAGGCTTAAATGTTATTCCGAGGTTTGTTCTGGCCTTTATTGGGTTAGTCTGCTTCTTAACTTTGACCATATCCCCCTTGAGAAGTTTCCTTCCCTCGAATCCTCCAAAGTGTCCATGAGGAAAGGTCGAGTAGCTCCCAAGGTATTCCGGAACATCGATACCTCCGGCAAATGCGATATATGCTCTGAAGCCTCCGCCGGAAATAGATCCCATCTTGAGAACAGATCCCGCTTTGACATCGACAGGTGTATACCAATCGATTTCTGCATCATCAAGTTTTGCCTTAAATTTGGCTCCGGTGATTGCGATCCTTGCATCATCATGAAATTTGATAGTTGGTCCAAGCCCTGCGATCTCAAGTCCCGGAGCTCCTTCCGCATTTTCTACAAGTCGATTTGCAATTCTGAAGGCAACAGGATCCATAGGGCCTGAAGGAGGAATTCCCACGCTCCAGTATCCAAGTCTTCCGGGATAGTCCTGTACGGTTACTTCTAACCCTGGATTGATAATCTCAAACATTTCATAACCTCCATTAATATCCTTTTGTTGCTATCTCAAGGCATTCAGTCTGCTGCTTAACAAACCTGTCGGTTTCTTCCTTTATTTCCTTCAGATGCTCATTATATTGTGCTATATCAAAGATCCCTTCTTCGATGCGGAATTTATACTGATTGCTGTGTACTCCCTTTGCCAGTCTATCCAGTTCCTCTTCAGTAACCGGTTCAAAATTAACTCTGTCAAAAGGTCTGAGCAACCATGGAGCTTCTTTGAACGCGTCATTTGTCTGCCACGTATTCCAGAATGGTACCGTCCGTCCGATCAGCTGATATCCCCCCGGCGATTCCATCGGATAAATGCATATGAACGCCCCGCCAATACCTACAGCACCTTCTGGTGTAAGTGTTCTTGCAGGGTTGTATTTCGGTGCATTCATTCTGTAACGCGGATCCAGCGGAACAGCGCAAGGAGCTCCGAGATAAACATCGCCCAACCCGAGAACCATGTACTCCGTCTTGAGGAAGTACTCCTGGACTTCCTCAATTCCTGAAAGGCCATTGCAACGCGCAACAAATTCCATATTGTCAGGCAGATATGGCGCCTCAGGTCTTACTGTTTCCATATAGCGTCTGATATAGCTGAGACATTTCTGATCATGGAAAGCTATCGGCATATATACCCGCCTTGAAGGAATAGGCTTCAGTTCATTGTTTCTTGATTCACGCTCAGCAATGATTACTATCTCTATCAATTTTTCCAAAGATAGTTTCAGAGCGTCAAAGGTAATCAGAAATGAACGTACACCAGGCGACACATCTATCAGTCCATCAAGATTCATTTCTCTAAGAGTCTTTTCGATCCAGTAGATACGCGCTCTGTAATTCAGGTCCAGGGTTATTTCTCCCAGTTCGACTAATACATTATCTGTACCGCAAGCCCTGATTACTATCCTGCGATCGGGATCATCTTCATTAATAATTCTTACAATTGCTTCAGATCTGGTAATCATGTAAGCGTCTCCTCCTTACTGTTCGACATAACCCTCTCTGTAATCGAGTTTGCCTAAAAAAAGGGAGGATGCATCCTTTTCCGGTGCATCCTCCTATGCGCTGTCAGAACTATTTCAGACCAGCTTCCTCTACCGCTTTGATGAAGCGCTTCGAATCGGTTACATTTCCGAATACACCGCCCTGCATCTTGATTGATTTGATTGCAGCAGCGTGATTGCCCATATCAGTTGCACCAGTTCCATCTTTCATAAGGATGCACCAATAACCGTAGTCATTTGCCTCTCTCATGATTGTGTGTACACAAACATCTGTTGTGATTCCGCAGATTACAATGTGTGTAATTCCCAGATTCTTCAGGACCATATGCAGAGTACTGCATCCAAAGGCTCCTTTTCCGGCCTTATCGATTACTCTCTCACCTTCAATAGGATATACGTACTCGTTGATATCCCAGTTAGGTTCTCCTCTTACGAGAAGTCTTCCAAGACCATCCTTAGGAATATCTCCGATTCCTACGCCATCACCGATGATCTTACTTCTCAGCACTTTATTAAATGGTGCATCAGACAGATCCGGTTCATGTCCCTCTCTTGTGTGGATAACCTTGATATCAGTGCCGCGGATTGCTTCAAGAGCATTATGGATTGGCTCAAGAGCAGCAGCAGTGTTGTTGAGGTCGTATCCCATTACATCTACGTATCCATTCTTTCCGCAGAAGTCGATCTGCATGTCTACGCTGATAAATGCTGTTCTAGCAGAGTCCATTTCGACATATGCTGTGTCTCCGAAATTAGGACAGTCTTCAACTTCTACCTTGAACAGCTTTCCGATTGGTTCACCATAGAGCCATGTCGGGAACTCAAATGTCTTAGTTTCTTTGAATTTTTCGTATGCTTCTTCTACTTTCTGCAGCTTTTCATCACGAACTTTTCCATAAAATGGTTCATATTTTCTAATATCTGACATTTTACTTCTCCTTTTCATTATTCAACAGATTAAGCGGCTGCATCACTCTTCTTATCACGGAACACTACCTGCTCCATTATTATGACAAGAATGATAACCATGATTACTGGATTCTTAAACAGTGTGCCTACCAATCTAGGAACTGTTTCGAAGAAAGTATCCGGAAGGAAATTCAATCCGAATGAAAGGAATACCGAGAATCCTACAATGAATATTTCACGAGTTTCAAACTTTGGAGCATGTGCCCAGTTGTCTGCACCAATACCGATAAGTGTGCTGGCAACACCAAGGAGTACCGCTCCGGCGATTGCGTCAGGCATTGCTGCCATCATTCCTCCAACTTTTCCGAAGAAGGATAAAACAATAAATACGATACTTGCTACTATGATGAATACTCTGGAAGCTACTTTTGTCAGGAGCAGGAATCCGAGATTTTCACCGTAAGATGTGTTTGACGGAACACCGAAGATAGATGCAAGAACACCCTCAACGAGACCGAAGACTGAGAAATAACGAACTTCGTCCTTCTTTTCCATCTCTACTCCGAGAATTCCGGTGTAACCTTGAACATTTCCGTACAAGTTAACTGCAGAGAAGATGTTTACGATTATCATTGTTACCACCAGATCTACAGGAGGCATCGATAAACCATAAGGGAATGGCTTAGGAATTGTGAATGTAGGCATCATTCTTACAAGTTCCCAGTCGAATTTTCCCATGGCTATGAATACTATGTATCCAAGCACGATCGTAATTAGAACCGGAATTGAAGCTATCAGACCTTTTCCTTTCAACGAGAGATATCCACATAGCAATGCCAGGAGAATTCCTACGAAGAACGGAGCTGTTGCATTTTGGTTCGCTATCATGCTGACACCTGTTGTACTGGTGGTCAGACCTACCATCATGATCATTGATCCGGATACTAACGGCGTCCAGACTGCACCGATCTTACTGATAAGTCCTAAAGCTCCCAAAGCTGCAACGACGAGTCCTGCAATAATATATGCGTTGAAAGCCTGAAGCGCATACTCTTTGCCTCCAACTGAAAATGCTGCAACGATCGCAAGTGAAGGAATGATATTCGGTCCACAGACCATCGACAGCCGATGACCAAATAAGGTTTGTAACAAAGTAGCTACACCGATAATGAAAACCACTCTTACCATGTACATACCCATCTCAGAGCCGGTCATCTCAAGTCCTTTACCTACTACTGAGTATCCCCAGACAACAGGGTAGAACATTATCATGACCCATTGAGCTGAATAAATAATGGCATCTTTGACAGATCTAGGCTTTTCTTCTAGACCATATACCAGCTGAATAGTACTATTGGTTTTTTTCAACTATCCTCTCCTCCTTCCATATGTAATTTTTACATTTCGAAACGATCATTACATATATTATATTTGCGTCATTTTCATATACCATTTCCCAGGTAGATAAAAAAAGAGGTTGCTATTATCCCTGAGGGATAATAGCAGTCCTCGATTGTTTATACTTGAGATGCAAATTCTGACTTATTACTTTTCGTAATAATCCGATTCATTCAGCCTGAATAATTTGACTGCAAGAAACAGCTTATTTTGATTCTTTCTAGTTATTTTTTTATCCAGTATTTGTTCAATCTTGTTCTTTCTGTATGCCATCGTTTTGGGGTGTATGAACAGCCTTTTGGCAGCATCTGCATCGCTTTCTTCCGAAACTAATGTCTCCAGCGTTTTAAGTAAGCTTTTGTTGTTTTCATCATCATACTTAATCAGGCTGCCGATCTCTTTATAAATAAAATTTTTCCTCACAGTATCTAACTGTATTCCTGACAGAACAGCATCGATATTCAGGTCATCAAACAAAAGCACCGAGTCTTCTTGATTATCATGTAAAGCAAGATCTATTATCCTCTGTGCTTCCTGATATTGTTCCCTGATCTTCAGCGCATTATCACCGACACTGCTTATTCCTATTATTACGATGATATCCGGTATTTGTGTCTTTATTCTGATAACAAGTTCCTCATATGTTTTTTTAATATCTGAAGGATCAATATGATTTGAAAAGTACAGGTGTATCAATCTGTTCTGAAATATGGTAACAACAGGCAAAACGCTTTTTGCTACACCATGTTCGTATAAAATATCGGATAAACAAGACTGGACTATGTCAAATTCTGACTGTTCTGACTTATTGGTCTTGAGAATGCATACTATACATGATTTGTTGAAATCCACCCCCAGATATGAGACTTGCTCTATCTTTTTATTAGAAATTGTTCCTCTTCCAAGCAAAAGATCATTCAGAATATGCTCTCTTTTCTGTATCATGCCTCTGTATGATGACTGGAAAAGAATCATGATTATTGCAGGAATTGAATTATCTATCTCCAGTAAATCGTCCTTAATGTCTCTATCTCCGGATACTCTTATAACAATGATCGCATGGACATTCCCGTCATAAACGATTTGACGCTCATAACTGATACTGACATCATCAAATAAATCTACATTATTCTGCGCAAGAACAGCACCGTAAGCATTCTTAATTACGACCTCTCCTCTGAACCAATTTGCAAGCAGAGAAGAAACTTCCTGTATATTTCCGCCACTAAGTGCCAGCTTCTGTATTTGTGCAGACAGCATCTCCTTAGGATGCCCTCCGCTGGAATAATCTATTACATGTGAAAAAAAGTCCAATATTATTTGATCGAACTGAGCATAATGCGGGAGGGAAATAATAGGAAATCCAAGTTCATCTGCAAGATGAATAACGTTCTCAGGAATCGTTTTAATGAAACGACTTAATTTGAAGGCTATTCCGCAAACATTCTTTTCATTCAAATCTGCAATTAGCGTTTCCATTTCTTCCGGCTTATCCTTGAATGGATAGCCGGTAGTTAAAATCAACTCATTCTCACTTACCCAGTTTGAAATATCCGGGACTTCCATGACATTAACCAATTTGACATTCCTGTTCATGCCTGATTTTCCCGCAATAATACTTGCACCAGAAAAACAATCGAAGCGCATTGCCTCGCTGAGAGTTAATTCTGACGAGAAAAACGCAGCAGACTTCTTGCTCATTATTACCTCCTTCCTTCAAAAAATACAGTAATCACATATTACTATTAATGATTTATATACTTATATCACATTTGTCCAAAAAATACTCCTTATGATTATATTTTACAATTCTTAGAGTGTCAGGGAGACGAGGGGACGGTTCTCTGTCTCCTGCAGCTTAGCATCATGCAGCGCGCCGCCCGGTCCGGCATTTTGAGGTGGATGCGGCGCCGTCTGATCCAGAATGGAGGCAGATGCGGACTATGCGGTTTAGAGCGCGCGCGAGATATGGAACCTTGACAAGTGTTGTACTCTCGCGCGTGCTTAGTTGAGCCTCTGGCTGACTTCATCAGGCAGAATTATTGTGATCATTCGGCCGGATCTGTGGATTTGATGTCACAATGTACGAAGTCTGTCGATGTGAAACGCTATAAGCTATGAGAGACTTCATACAGAATCACTGATTTGATGCCTTAATGGCCGAAGTGCACAGATGCATGAGCCTTTGAACAATAACATCATTGGGCCATCCTGATATCAAAAGTCCTGTTTCGTATGAATATCTGCGCTGAGTGGCACACTCTATCTATAGCACTTCGTCTATCTTGACCTCAAAAACCCATTTCTGCCCGAAGTCTGAGCATTGAAATGATAGTACAGTGCCTTTAGCTAAACGTTCCGGTCTGCTCAGGGAGCCCCGCGCTGGCGGCGGGCTCATGCCCTGCCCGGACGCCAGCTGTAAAGCGAGGGCGATCGGCTAGCAGACCCCGGGAGCTCAAATGAGAGCGACCGGCAGTTAATGGCACAATAAAAGTGCGGGTTCCAAAAGGTTCCCGCATCGAGCCGTAATAGTTTAACTAATTTTACTTCTATTTCTTCTTGGTAAGCTCTTTAATTCTTTTCAAAACCAGGATAAACCAGCCCCGTATTTCATTATTCAATTCATATGGTCCTGACCAATGAGTAAGTCCTCTCCAGTACGAAAAGGCTGCTGAGCCAAGCAAGTCTACGTCATTAATCTCATTAATTACACTTTGGAGTTTATTATTATAGACATTGAAACAACCAGGATACAGTCTTAAGAATTCAGCACCTCCATCCATTTGAAAGCCCAACTTAATGCATTCCTCTCCGAATAAATAGTCAAAATCCTGAGCTTTCATATTATCGGCAGAGAAATACTTTATCCACTTTTCAGCGAATAAGTAGATTTCTTTCTTCCCCTCATAATCCGGAGAGAGGTCACCATCAAATCCAAACAGCCCGTAAACAGGAATATACCTTCTCATTATTTTCGTAACTGACACTGGCTTGTTTCCGTATGAAATACCTGCTTCATTACCGATTAATGAGCCAGACAGGATCTTCAAGATATAACCTGATTCGGCGATTGTTAATTTCCAATATCCGCAGTCAGTAACATCTTCCATAATGTCCATGCTTTCTACCAACCATAGCAGGAATTGCGCCTTCCACGGTCCTATATTGAGTTGCTTCCTTCTGCAGAAACCTTTTCCCTCTACATATTGCCTGTAATTTCTGGCAGAGAACCAGACCCTACCGGATTCAGCAACCGTAAGGCGTTGTTCTATTTCTTCCATCCCTTTTGGGGCAGGTCCATAGCGCAGATTGTTACATATTAATTTAAAACTTCGAGTTCCCATATTACATCAGCCTAATTCTCGAATTGCCTGAACTATCTGCTGTACTATATCCTCACATACCTTATGATACGGGGTATCTATAGGTGGGATCAGTGCCAAGCAAGGTTTATTTTGCCATTTTTCAGCAATCTGATATGATTCTTTGCTACCAAACCATGCTCTTATACTATCGTTCAATTCCCATCGCGAATCAGTTATACTCAGCCAAAATGGAGTTGCAATTGACTCGGCATCTTCCCAATTTGCTTTATCAAATAATATGCCGCAACAATAGTCTTCTATCTTGATATATCTTGCATAGCCATTCGGATAGCGCGTAGCCCTGAGTCTTTTTGTCGATGTTTCAAGTTCAGGTTAGGCGAGAGGTTTCTGTATTCAACAGTATCGATCACTACAGCATGCTCACCTGCAAGCACATTATGACTTCCGGACTTCTTATCCAGAGCTGTGGTGGAAGCGATGCCGCCGTAATGGATCGTCTGGCCCTCATCATCGATATCTTCGTGTTTCTGGAGTTCGACAGGAACTGCGTCAGCTTCTACGTCGTGTACCTTGTTTGTCCGGTACAGCTTCTCGAATGCTACCGTTGTAGTTTCCCTGGTGAACTGTGAAGAGTCTACCCTGAATTCAAGCTCGATAGTCATTTCATCGCCGTCAGCAGTAAAGTCCTTCTCAGCTGTGATCTCTTCGCCGTCAGCGTCCTTGACCGGCTCACCTGTCGCCCGGTCCATGAGCACACCGGAGATCCTGTACTGTCTGCCTTCATAGAGACCTGTGACCCTGACCTCGTCCTTTACAGTCTCCTCAGTGGAATATCTGCCAACGTGCCCGTTTGTCTCGGCATCTGTTGCTGTCGTGCCGATGGTGATCGGCTTGTTCTTCATCTCAACAGTGTTCTTGATCGTGTCTGACTTGACCTCGAATTCGACATCCTCCGCCACATCATATCCGTAAGGCGCTGTGATTTCACGGAGAGTGTACTTTCCGTCCTTAAGGCCCTGTGTCTCGTCATGGAGTGCAACGATATCGTGAGGCTCATCAGTTGATGTCCATTCTTCGACTACATTGCCCCCGGAATCTATGACCTGAAGAAGTGCGCCCGGAAGTTCCTCGCCTGTAGTGATATCAGTCTTGCTGACGTATGTGTGATGCGGTTTTTCCGGTGATGTTACCGCGTAAGTGAAGCTACCGGTATTGATCTCGATAGCTCTGGCAACGATAATGTGCCTTCCGTCTTCATATTTTCCCGGTATGTCATTGAGATACATTGCATCGACAGTGTAGCCCGGTGATGCTTTTACCTCTTCTACATAGTAACGGCCCAGTGCGAGATCTTCACCTTCAAGGTCTGCAGATAATTCGCCGTGTCCGTTTTCATCGGTAACGATAGTCCCGACTTTTGCAGGCTGAGTCAATCTCGGATCATCGAATAAGACTTCATATTCTGCGCCCGCCAGTGAGCCGGCAACATAGTTTCTGTCTGCGCCCTGTGCCTCTGCTTTGTCGGTTTCTGCGTCTTTCTTATCGATGACGATCTTTACCGACTGGGGTTTCTCATGATTGACAACATCGTTCTCGGATCCGACTGCAAATGTGAGATCTGAGGCGCTCCTGGAATTTATCTCTCTTTTCGCGTCCGATCCGTTTGTAGGCTGATATACCTTGCCGTAATATACGGTCTCATCTCTTGCGATACCCTTAGGCGCTTCTATTTCTTCCAGTGTGAAGACGCCCAACGGGAGAATCCGAGCATCTTTTCCACCGATTTTGCCGATATAGAATTCAGACCCTTCAACAGGGGCGTCTGATGTGAAATCGATTCCCGCATACGGTTCATTCGTTTCTGCGTTTATTTTCTTTACTGTTTTGAAGGTCCAGCTCCTCTTAGGCTTGCCGGAAACACTTGCTGTGGACGGATCTACGTCATAGTAGCTGATCTTATACTTTGCACCCAGTAGATTCTTCCAGCCGTTATTACCGGTCTTGTCTGTCTTCCTGAGCTTGAACAGCGGTCCATACGTCGGCTCCTCAGTCGACTTTATCTCGTACGGTTCTGTCTTGGTATGGTTGAGGTTTAGCGTGACGCGTGCGGCATTTTGAATGTTATTATTGAGTTTTTCATCCAGCTTGAACCCCTTCGAAGCTGTGACTTCCTTCGCATAGTATGTGCCCGGCTTCATCTCGAGCACATCTGTCTCGCCTTTTGCATTGGTAGTCAGGATCGCGTCTTTGTCTCCGGCGAAGGTCTTAGCCTGCTTTTTGCATGCTTCATCCGTATACAGCCTATATACCGCACCTTCGAGCGTGTAGTTGTTTGGTGCTTCAGTAAGGAAGTTTGTATTGGTGTCAGCAGCTTCCTTTGTGAGCGTTACATATGCCTTCTTAGGTATCTCCGTCGAGTTGAATACGGCCGGATGATTTTCATCATTGTCAGTCGTTACTGTGATGCCCTTTCCGCCGTTTACATTTTTATCGATTTCGAATCCTGGTGATGCCGTCATCTCTTTTGCATAGTATGTTACATTCGGATCTACTTCAGCAACATTCGTCTCGCCGTTTTCCTTTGTTGTGAGGACGATATTGTTACCGTGTACATCCTTGGCTCTTTTAGCGCAGGTTGCATCCGTGTACAGATAATATACGGCACCTGCAAGTGAGTATTCAGGAAGGCTTAGTACATCCTGGCTGGATGATACTTTCTTCACCTTTGCGAAGCCTGATGTCTCGATCCTGAATTTGTAAACGCTGCAGGCATTCTGTTCTCCGTTTCCGCCTGTCTGGACAAAAGCGAGCACGACATAGTCGCTGCCAACACCGAGGCATGTTACATAGAATGATGAATTTCCTTCGCCTTCATCGCCTGCAGCCTCATCGAGGTGGTTACAGGATGCGCAAAGCCAATAATCATAATATGCAGATGTTGCACTTCCTCCCTGTGCAGCTGCGATCTGCTCTGAGGTGATGACTACATCACCGTTACTTCTTCCTGCATTAGCTCCGGACGAAACAAGGCTTGTCGACGCTCCTTCGATCCTCTTAGGGAAGGTGAACGCAAAGTTGTTTACTCCGCCAAGACCATTGTTTTTCTGGGATGATCCTTCTACTCCTGTATTGTTTTTCGATAGCTCAAGATAGTTCTGATACAGAAGGAGCCATTCATAGATCGTCTTTGTTTGTTCTTCTTCTGCGATAGCATTCCAGAATGTGACTTTTTCGGAAGCACTGTCTATAGTCGGCTCTCCGGACTTTCTCGGGTCTATATCCGATGCTACTGCGTATGACGAGTATGCCCATGTCGCTGACATGTGCTTAGCTCGGTAGCTTGCGGAGTATTCCCCGCCGGCATACTCTTCTTCATCATAACCCCCGTACATATATTTTATGGAATTTTCCCATCCAGGACTGTCCAGCATATTCTGGTATTTTTCTTTGTTCTTTGCTGTATTGCCGTGGATGCGCTTGCCGTTGAAATGGCCTCTCCAGCCTACGAAAAGTGTATCCGGAGTGACTTCCAGAACGATCTCTTTTCCATGGCTGTCCTTTATGAACTGCATCTGCTCCATGTTTACTAAAGTGGCGGCAAATGCTGACGGAGTGATGGCGTCGACAAAGCTTGATACGATGTCTTTTGCCTTCTGCGCTTTAGTTCTCGGATTGAAAACAATGTTCACATTTGATGTGACACCGGCAGATACATTGATCTGGACCTTACCGGACGATGAATCGTAGTTGTATGATCCATCCTTAGCAGGAATAAGGCTTCCATTGAGGTATACGAACACATCGCTGCTTTTTCTGTTCTTTATGCCCGTGCTGATCTCGAGGCCTTCGGCTGCGAAGAAATTGGAATCTTTCAGTGTCTTCTCGACAGGTTCTTCTCCGTCCAGAATCTGGACCGGGATGCTCTTTGAGAAATCCATGTCTCCGCCAATAGCATAGTTCAGCTGAACGGCAACAGGTGCCCCGTCAGGTATGCTGTGATCATTCTTAGGGGAATCCACAGCCTTTTTAGGGATATACAGGATACCCTTTCTGTATTTCCATCCGCTGATCATTTCTGCGTAGTCATTGTTATAGCCTACCTGCAGGTCGAACGCCCTGAAATTGTCATTGAAAAGGTTGACGTTCGGGATGGCAAGGTAATACTTGCAGGAAGGATCAACATCATAAAGAGGCATCTCGTATACAAGGCCTGCGATAAAGTTCTTCTCCGTTACCTTGAAATCCCCCTGCGGTTTTACGTTATATGTGGCTATACCTTTGGCCGCCGCTTTGATGTTATAGAAGCATGTCATGTCCATCTCGGACACACTGACAAGATCCGGATCCGCATATTTGGCTACGTAAAGCGGATCATATGCGAGGTAATCGCCCTTTGTTGCGTTGAAGGCGATGTCCTCGGTCTCCGGTTTTTCCGTCTCGGGTGTTTCTTCCTGTATTTCCTCCAGGATGACCTGTTTATCAGGGGCTTCCGATTCTTCAAGCTTATCTTTCGCTACAGAGCTTTCCTCAGCAGCATTTACATCTGATGCATCAGACTCTTCAGGAATCTGCTCGGGTGTCTCTGTTGGCTCTGTCTGCACAAAGTCCTCATCGACCTTGTCTTCCTGTTGCTCAGCATCATCGGTCGGAACTTCTTCCTCGCTCTTGGTCACCGCCTGTATCTGTTCCGTCTGCGGAGGCTCTGCCGCCTCTTCTTCCCCGAATGCCATGACGGGCATGCAGGTGCTTGCCACGCAGATGATCAGCACAAATACGAGTATTTTTATTTTCACTTTTTTCTGCATTTTTCTGGTCTCCTTTCAAGGGATTTTTTTCATTCTCCGAACGAAGCTATATCATCATGATCCCCAGAATGAACACAGGTATGCTCAGCAGTATGAGCACACCTGTGAGGATCCACGACAGTCTCGTAGCTGCCTTGTCGCTCAGGTTGAGCTGCACTCCCGTCTCATCTGTGCACATGATCACTTCATCACTCGGTTTGTAGTCTTTGGTTTTCGTCATGCTCTGTCCTTTCCCGCACTTTCCGGGCACACAAAAAGCCCGGATCCCTGTTATCGGATCCGGGCTGCAGCCGGCTCTTTGTAGTGCGCTTTATTTATTTAATTATATATCTCTCTTCTTCGGGTAGTAACAGGTAGTTACTCAGGAGGGGTTACAGGGGAGGATGCGTAAACAAATGTGTCCACATTGAAAATGTCCTTCACTAATCTGCATCATCTCGCATCGTCTCTCTCCCGTTGCTTCTGCCTGTGCCTCGCATAGTATTCCATCGCAGCAGCAACATAATCCTCTCGTTTTGACACCGGGAGATCAGGCGGGAATAGTCCGCTGAATCTTTCCGACCTGAGGACGATCCGCTCCTTCTGGTTTCCCTTCTGCTCCATCATTATTGCTTCGATCGCCTCAGGAGTGAGTTTTTGCTCGTCATAAAGCTTTCTCATTCTCTTGGCCTGTTCATGCGTCGGTGTGCATTGCTCCATCTCGATGGCTTCAAGTACATCACGCTGCCTTGGTCCGAGATATGAAAGTTCTACTGCTGGTCTGATGCCGATCTTTCCCTCATCGACCAAATCGAGCAACCCGGGGATAAGCTCGGTGAGACGGATATATCGCTGTATTTGCGACTTACTCTCCCCTGCATTCATAGCAACAATATCTCGAGACTTCATTCCTTCAGGCAAGTGCCCCAGTGGGGCACCGTGATCATGCTTCCTTGAATTCGCGGTCCCTAGATTCCCAACGTATTCATCAGATAACCCATACGAGTTGATCAGATGCTCCCTTGCCTTTTCAAGCTGCGGTCCGACAGGCACTCCGCCGAAGTTTCTGCCCTTCTTCTGATTCTCTACCATTCTGGAGACAAGCAACTTCATGGCGTCGAGCCTCATCTTATACGCAAATGCTTTCTCGGATGGAAGTATGGTGGATCTCTGGAAATTACTCTCCGTCATCAGGATGGTTGCCTGCTCTTTTGAGAGTTCTGCAATCTCACACCTGAGAGTGTCCATGCCGAGAAGCTCGCATGCCCGCTTACGTCTGTGCCCGGAGATCAGTTCATATCTTCCGTCTTTCTTTTTTCTCACCATACAAGGAGTGAGTACTCCCTGCGCACGGATGCTCTCTATGAGATTCAGCATGTCTTCGTCATCTCTTACCTTGAAGGGATGATCCGGGAACGGATCTATCTCGCTAAGAGGTATCTCGTGGATGCGCTTCAGTCTGGCATCATCACGCTCCTCCTGTGATGAGAATAGCTCATCGAGTGATGGCAGCTTTATCTCGTTTCCTGCTTCTTTCGGCATCCGCGATCACCTCCTTTGTCAGTGCCTCATATCCTTTTGTCGCTCTGCTCTGAGAATCATATTTGAAAAGGCTCATTCCTGTCTTGCTTGCCTCTGCAGCTCTCACCGCTACAGGGATCTGTGTATCAAATATCCGTATATTCATCCCGTAGTTGGATCTGATGGCGCTGATCACATCTCTGGCGAGGTTCGTTCTCCCATCCACCAGCGTCATCACTATGCCGTCGATCTTTAGGTCCTCGTTGGTATGGCTCCTGACCATGTCTATACTTCTCAGAAGCTGTGTCATTCCCTTTGCCGGAAGGTACTGCGCCTGGACTGGTATGATAACACTGTCAGCAGCTGTAAGAGCGTTGATGGTCAGCATACCGAGTGAAGGCATGCAATCGATGAGTATATAGTCATAATCCCTTTTGACTTCCTTCAGAAGATTGTCCAGCACCTTCTCGCGGCTCATGGCATTCACCAGTCTCGTCTCCATGGATGACAGATCCATATTGGAAGGTATAAGGTCGAAGCCCTCGCTGTGGCTGACGATACTGCCCTTAACATCGGGCTTATAGTTCTCGGTAGCCATATACATCAGGCTGCCAAGCGACTTCTCCACTGCTTCAGAATCGATCCCGGCTGAGCATGTGAGATCGCTTTGCGGATCTGAATCTACGAGGAGCACTTTTCTGCCCTCCCTTGCCAGTCCAGCGCCGAGGTTCAGCGCTGTGGTCGTTTTGCCGACCCCGCCTTTCTGGTTACATACTGCGATCACCTTCGACATCCACTAACCTCCCGTTCACTACCTTCATGCCCTCCGTCGGACTTCTGTATTCATCGAGCCAGTTGTCCGCTACGAACCAGTCAATCTCATCGCTCTGCAGAAACGCGTCCATGAAGTCATCATAAGCTCCTTCATAGTAGGCCTTGCAAAGCTCCAGAAGATCGAGCATGTCCGCTGCGGTCCTTTTCGCATTGGAGAGAAATACCGCCTGCAGCATACCAGCTGCTTCTTCTGACTCCACATCTTCCAGCATTCTGATAAGCTGTTTGATAGAGATGATATTCAGTCCGTCCACCGCAGCCAAGAAGCTTTCAGCTGCCTTTTCCGCCAGACATGCGACTGTCTCTGAGGCCAGAGCTTCAGACGGACTCATGTCGCAATCGTATTTCGGGTCTGCTTCGATATCCTCAATGCTCATATACAGTTCCTTCTCCTTCATCGCTTCCTCCAGACTCTTCTCCGGCTTCTCATTGATTACTTTCCTGATTCTTATTGACTTGATCATAATGTTCCATTCCTTCCTCCGGACTTTGCCGGCTGCAAATTAAAACTCCGCGCCTCATTGCACGGAGCTATGTAATTTGCAGAAGAGAACACCTTCTGTCAGTCTACGAATTTGATCAGGAGTTCATCAACCGCGTCGGTATATCTGCCCTCTGCCAAGAGAGAATTCTTGAGTTCGACAAGTGCCATCACGATGATCCTTACTTCATCATATGTGAATCTATACTTCGGCCTGAACATGGCGCACCTCCTTCATACCACTTTTGTTTTAAGTCTACAGTAATGTACGGCAGCTCACAATTATGCGATTTACGGACACTGCCTCAGCCTGGTTGGAATAGTGCAAACACTTTTCTAACCACTTAATCCCGGAGTGATTTACCGCGTATTGTCAACCATACCTGCGATTTTTTGCTGTTTTTTGCGAAATCCGGCACTTCACTCCTGCCTCATTTACGGACTTTTTTGACTGGAAAACCTATGGTTGAGTACTGTTGTATGGTGTTGGATGGAGTTTAACCGATACCGGATCAAAACGCCGTATCGCTTGAAAATGCTTGTGTTCGTTGCAAATAAAGAGCCTCAGAGATTTCTCTCTGAGGCAGTTCGGATTGGTGGAGACGGTGGGAGTCGAACCCACGTCCAAGAGTATTTCCGGAAGACTTTCTCCGAGCGCAGCCGGGTATTTGATTTTACATGATGAGCGTCACACGGCAGACTCACATCATGCTATCCCGTAGATACTCTTACGATGCCGGGCGGTCACGCAAGAGTTTTTCTGCATAAATGATGCCGGATCCTGTGCCTGCAGACGAACTCAGGCCGACACGCGGGGCTGAACTATGCAGCCAGTGCGAAATTGTTGTTTGTTTTAGCGTTTCTTTTTAACGGGTACTTTTTACGTGGATCACCACCACAGCTCGCTTATCCTGTCGAAACCAGTACGTCCCCACGAGTTACTGCAGATGTTTTTCTGTAGAATCATTATTATAGTCAACTGCAGTTTTTTGTCAAGTAAATTGTCAGTTTAGTATTCGTTTAGTATTTGTTAGCGGAAGTCGGCGATTTCTACCCCTTCTGAACGGACGATATCTCTCAGCCTTTCCATCTCAGCCTTGTCAGGAGTTCTGAATTCAGGATGATCATACGGCACGCCGAGTGCCTCGTATTTGATCTGCCCGTATCTGTGATAAGGCAGCAGCTCCATGCGGGCATGCGGCAGATGTCTGTGCACGTACTCTGCAGATGCTCTGATGTTTTCATCGTCATCATTCACGCCGCCTATGACCGGTATCCTGATCACGATCTCAGGTCCGTGTCCGTCATTTCCTGTCCTTCCCTCTGCATCGGCAATTTCGAATATGTCTGTGTCCTGCTGACCGAAAACCGCCAGATTTGCGATATTTTCAAGTATCCTTTCGTTGGAAACTCCTGTGTATTCCTTATGCTTCTCAGAATCGAATATCTTGAGATCCATGAATATGAGATCCATGCGCGCCAGGATGTGAGAGACCCTGTTCCAGTCGAACATACCGCACGTCTCTATGTCCATGCTGTAGCCCATGTCATAGATTTCCCTACTCATGCAGTCGAGGAACTCAGTCTGTGATGTGGCTTCTCCTCCCGAGAACGTGATGCCTCCGCCGCTGTATGAATAGAAAAGTCTGTGCTTCTGGATCTCCTTGAGCACGTCGTCAGCATCTGTCAGAGTGACCAAACGGGCCCTTGCATCCGCCGGGCATACACCGGCGCACTTTCCGCACGCGATGCACCTTTCCCGCTCAGCATTCAAATTGATCCCGATACCCTGCGGACAGGCTTCCGCACAGGCACCGCAGCCGATACATTTCCTCTCATACCAGCCGGTTTTCGGCGTCGCGGTGAAGCCTTCAGGATTGGAGCACCATCTGCATCTGAGCGGGCAGCCCGCCATGAATATCGTTGACCTGATGCCGTCCCCGTCATTAACAGAGAACGGCTGGACCTGCATTATATAACCCTTTGCTCCCATGCCGTTCTCTCCTTCTGATCTGATTAAAATTCTGTGTGTGCGTTTCTCGCCATGATGGAATCCTGCATCTCCTTCGACAGGTTGGTGAACTGTGCGCTGTATCCTGCGACTCTCACCAGCAGGCTCCTGTACTTCTCAGGATGCGCCTGTGCATCCCTGAGAACTTCGTTGGATATCGTGTTGAACTGAACGTGGAACCCGCCGAGGGCAAAATAGCTCTGCAGCATGGCTCCGAGGTTCGCTCTTCCTCTCTTCGTGGCCACGAGGTCGTGGTTCAGTCTGAGGTTGAGAAGTGTTCCTCCGCTGTGGATGTCGTGCTTTACCTTGGCTGCACTTCTCAGTGCGGCAAGGCATGTCGACTTGTCACTTCCGGTGTACGGTGATACTCCTTCATTGATCGGATCCTTCGCATGGCGGCCTTCAGGTGTGGCTCCGAGGACTTTGCCCGTAGGCAGGTAGTTCGAGATGCCCATGAAGGCTGTCACGAAGTGGTTTCCGTATATATCGTCATATTTAGTAACTTCATCGTAGAAGAAGTCTGCGAGGTCTCTTGCGATCGAGTCGACATAGTCGATGTCGTTGCCGTACTTAGGGCATGCGAGTGCAAGCTCTCTGAGGTCCTCATAGCCTTCCCAGTTATTGTCGATCGCATCGATGATGTCTGCCAGAGTGCACTTCTTCTCTTCGAAGACGAGCTTCTGAATGACTGCAAGCGAGTTGGCTGTTACCGAGAGGCCGACGCCTGTGAATACAGGGCCGATATTGTACTTTGCTCCTCCGTCGACGAGGTCCTTTCCGTTCTTCATGCAGTACTCGTTGCATGCGGACATGAACGGTCTGTGTCCGATCTCCTTATGGATCTGCTGGGCAGTGCACAGGCTGATGACACCGTGCCTTACGAGATATCTGAACTGCTTCTTCCATGCTTCGAGGATCTCATCCATCGACTCAAAGGTCTTCGGATCCTTCTCAGGGAGAGATACCTGCTCTCCGCTCAGACGGCTGCATCCTCTGTTAAGTGCGAATTCGAGAGCCGCCGCAAAACTGATGCTTGCCGCCGAAGTCCACTCGAAGGTTTTGCGTGAGTGAGGAACTACGCATCCGCAGTTGTTCCAGTCTCTTGCATCCTTCGGTTCATATCCGAGGTTGGAAAGCATCTGGTATCCGGTGCGGTCGCCGTGGATAGCCGGGAATCCGCATCCTGTGGATACGAGTTCGGTAACTGCCTCCATGAATTCAGGCGGGCAGTCCGGATGGATCCTGCAGCTGAGTGTAGGCTGGTGGGTCATGCACTCTCTTGTCGCCTGGATCGCCATGAAGGATACTTCGTTGGTGGCATCGGATCCGTCGACCTTCGTGCCGCCTACCGTGAGGTTCTCGAAGTTGGTATAGCCCGCGAAGAAGCTGGCCGTGTTCTTGGAGATGGTCCATGCCCATTCGCTGTACTTGAGCCACAGGCACTCAACGAGCTCGAGAGCTGCGTCGTAATCTATGAGGCCTGCTTCTTTGTCCGCCTTGTAATACGGATACATATACTGGTCGAATCTGCCCGGGTTCCATGCAAGAGGATTCTCAGCGATGATGCCTCCGAGCTGGACGAACCATACGAACTGAACAGCTTCTCTGAATGACTTAGGCGGCTGCTCAGGGATCCTTGAGCATACGTCAGCGATCTCCTCGAGCTCTTTCTTCCTTACAGGGTCAGTCTCCTCAGCCGCCATCTCTGCAGCCTTTGCAGAATAACGTCTTCCGAGTGTGATCATCGCATCAGCTATCAGCACCATCGACTTGTAGAAGTTGATCTTTTCCTTCTCTGCAGGGATCGCTTCGTCGAGCTCTGCCATGTATGCCTCAGCCTCAGCTTTGATCCCGCCGTACCCCTTAGGCAGAAGGACGTCTATATAGTCTGCCGAAATCTCGCCGATTCCGTTGCGCCACTTGGAGTCAGTATCGAGGAATCCGGTGTCCACGCCGATCTTCTTTGTTGCCTCGGAAGTCCTTGCCAGGAATGCCTCCTCAATAGACTTGCCCTTCCAGTAAGGGAATATGTTCTTCCTGATGAACTCAGTCTGCTCAGGTGTCACATCATAAGGATCCTGTCCTCTCTCAGGGAAAGTGTCGATCTCATCGTTGATCCAGAGCCATCCGAATTCAGGAGTAAGGATCGCGCACTTGCGGTACTCACCGCTCGTTCCTACGATAAGCTCACCCTCCCAGATGTTTACCGACAGCTCATGGCATGTATCATTGAAAGCCTGCGCAACTCTCAGAATGTGCGGCTGCCCTTCAGTCCTCTGGAAGGACCTGGTGTAGCTCCACGCACGCTCATACGAGATATGCGGTTTGGTGTTTACGTAGTTCTGTCTTATCTTCTCAACTCTTGGTGTGATAGGCATGATTTCCCTCTCTTATCTGACATGCATTTTGCCCGATTATGCGCCTTCCTGTTATCAGCACAATAATCTGGTTAAAGCTCAGTATCTGCATGGTTCTCTTCGTCCCATAATCTCCACAATTTTACTTCATGCCGGTTGACAATTCAACGAAAAAAGGCGGAAGGTCAAGCCTTCCGCCGATTAATTATTTACTTATCAAAGATTCGATGCTCCGTACTTGTTCAGCAGATCGTGCTTGAGGTTCCAGAGCGGCTTGGACAGGTCGACATAGTATGTCTGCGGGTTCTCGAATCTGAGGTGTGATCCCCACAGCTTGTCGATCTGCTCAGCGCAGGTCTTCTTGATAGTGTCGATATCAGGCTCCTCGTATACGAGCTCGCCCTTCTCGAAGATAGGAACGAGAAGCTCGATAGCCTCGTAGTCCTCGAGGACTTTGCGCTTCCATACAGCGTTCGAATCAAAGATCTCGTACGGCTTGCCGTCAGGCATCGGTTCATCGCGCAGCATGATAACGTCTGCAAGCGCTTTGCCCGTCTCCTTCTCGAAGAATCTTACGACCTTCTTGAATCCAGGGTTGGTGATCTTCTCAACGTTTTCAGAGATCTTCATCTTAGGGACCATCTCGCCGTCCTTCATGATGCCGGAGAGCTTGTATACTCCGCCGAAAACAGGTTCCGATCTTGCAGTGATCAGTCTCTCGCCTACGCCGAAGGAATCGATCTGCGCGCCCTCAAGGATGACGTCTCTGATGATGTACTCATCGAGGGAGTTGCTGATGACTATCTTGCAGTCCTGCAGGCCCTCTTCATCAAGGATCCTGCGGCACTCTCTTGTGAGGTATGTGATGTCTCCGGAGTCGATACGGATACCCATGCTCTTAGGTTTGAGTTCCTTGAATACCTTGATGGCATTAGGAAGGCCGGACTTGAGTACGTTGTATGTATCTATCAGGAGAGTCGCATTCTGCGGATACAGCTCGGTGTATTTTCTGAACGCTTCGTATTCGGAGTCAAAACTCTGGACCCAGCTGTGCGCCATTGTTCCGAGAGCCGGAGTGTCGTGGTTTCTGTCGGCGATGGTGCATGCTGTTCCTGCGCATCCTGCGATGTATGAAGCTCTTGCTCCGTATACAGCAGCATCCGCACCGTGAGCTCTTCTTGTACCGAACTCCATTACCGGGCGGCCGAGAGCTGATCTTACGATCCTGTTGGCCTTGGTAGCGATCAGGCTCTGGTGGTTGAACTGCATGAGGATGAAAGTCTCAACAAACTGCGCCTGGATCAGAGGTCCCTTGACGATCATTACAGGTTCATGCGGGAATATCGGATAGCCTTCAGGTACCGACCATACATCACAGCTGAATTTGAAATCCAGCAGATAGTCCAGGAACTCTTCTGAGAAGCAGTTCTTGGTCCTGAGGTATTCTATATCTGCATCGGTGAACTTGAGTCTCTTCATGTAAGCGATGATCTGCTCAAGGCCTGCCATGATGGCAAAACCTCCGCCGTCAGGCACTCTTCTGAAGAATACATCGAAGCAGGCCTCTGCATCGCGCATGTCGGAATTAAAATAACCATTGGCCATCGTGATCTCATAGAAATCAGTCAGCATCGTCAGGTTGTAGTCATTAAGTCTTGAATAGTTTTTCATTTCAGTATACCGGGGGATGGTCCTTTCTAGCCTTACGGCTGTTCTGCTGCGTCCTCTGCAGGCGCTTCTTCCGCGGATGAGCCTTCCGCATTATCTTCTGCAGGCGCTTCTTCCGCCTTTTCCTCTGGGGCAGCCTCCTCAGCCGCTTCTGCTTCAGCACCGGCCTCCGCCTCTGCAGCCTGCTCCTCATTATACACAGCCTGCTGCTCCGCAAGCTGCTTAGGATAATCCAGTATGATCTGCATACGCCAGTAGATGATGCCCGCAGCCAGTGCAACTATGACAATGGCAAGGACAACGTCGTTGATGTTGTGCAGAAAATTCTTGATATGCCTCATTTTGCTCCTCGTTTCCTGGCAATCAGTCCCGGACCGAAAGTGATTTGCCACTCTCACATTTCCGCAGATCCGGCCGTCTTGTGCCGGTCTCTGCCGTCAGTCCGCATACATTGTAATTATATGCTTAATCCCCACTGTTTGCAATGAGTCTGTCTTGTGGCAAACGGCGTATCTGTGGTAGAATTGCTACGTTGTACGGAAAGGAGCATACATGCGCGACATCACCATTACAGCCAACGACGCAGGAAGACGTCTCGACCGGTTTCTGAGAAAATATCTCCGGAACGCGTCTCTCGGTGAGATATACAAGCTCATCCGCAAAGACGTCAAGGTGGACGGCAGACGCCGCAATGAGTCCTATATGCTGAATGAAGGAGAAGTCCTGACGCTGTACATATCCGATGAGGTCCTCGCCTCTCTTACAGGCGAAGGCTCAGCAGGAAAAGCAGGTTCAGGCAAAACGCGCGCCGCTTCATCTTCCGGCAAGGCAAAGCGTCAGTTCCGCATCATATACGAGGATGACAAGGTGCTGATCGTCAGCAAGCCGTACGGACTCCTTACCCATGGCGACAGCCATGAGAAGAAGAACCACCTGGCCAACCAGGTCAAGGACTATCTGATCGAAAAAGGCGAGTATGATCCGCGTTCCGAGAAGGTATTCTCACCTGCTCCGGCCAACAGGCTCGACAGGAACACGACAGGACTGGTCCTGTTCGGCAAGACTTCGGCAGCCCTCAAGGCCCTGAACGAGGCCATCAGAGAGGACCTGACAGACAAGTATTACCTGACTGTTGCATGCGGAGTCATCGATAAGGATCTCACGCTGACCGGCAGCCTGACCAAGGACGAGAATGCCAACAGGGTCAGCATAGTACCAGGATGCGCAGGCCTGACGGAGTCTTCCGTGAAGGCACGTGAAGTCATAACTGAAGTCATGCCGCGGAGGCACTTCATGATCAGCGGTGCATCAGAGGTCACCCTCACGGATATAAGGCTGGTGACCGGCAGATCTCATCAGATAAGAGCTCACCTTGCCGCTATCGGACATCCTCTTGCAGGAGATGTCAAGTACGCCCACGCAATGAACGAAGACTCAGTTCGCGAGTCCGGAACCGTTCCGGCATCGCGGAAGGATGTCGACAATATAAATGAATATTTTGCCCGCAGATACCGCATCACAACTCAGCTGCTCCACGCACAGAGGATCAGCTTTGCGGAGAACGGTCTGCCGGAAGAGATAGAATACCTCGCAGGGAAGAGCTTTACAGCACCTCTTCCGCCTGCATTTGAGAGAATCACAGGAGACCACATTGGATAATTACAGCGAAGAGAATCTGAATACAACTGAACCTGAAGCATCAGATGTGAAGCCGGATGCCGGCGAGACAGCAGGCAGCTTTCTTAAAAGTCTGCTTATCGATGTTGTCATAGCGGTCATTCTTGCTGCTATCGTTCTGTTCTTCATCAGACCGACGATAGTCAAGCAGTCATCTATGGAGGACACCCTTCATGAGAACGACTATATGATCATGTACAAGCAGGCATACCGCAGCAATACTCCGGAGCGCGGGGACATAATCATATTCCAGAGCACCATGCCGGATGAAAACACCGGCAAGGACAAGCTTCTGATCAAGAGAGTCATAGGTCTGCCGGGAGACGATATCTCGATCATCAATGATCAGCTGTACATCAACGGCGAGGCATACCATGAGGACTATCTCAAGGACGGCTACACACCGGCCTTCGAGATCCCGGCTGAAGGCGAGACCTTCACAGTCCCTGACGGGCAGTACTTCGTGATGGGAGACAACCGTGCAGGCAGCATAGATTCGAGACGGTCCGAGGTCGGGACAGTGGCCTTTGATCAGATCCAGGGAAAAGTAGTCCTGAGGCTGTTCCCGTTCAACAAGATTCAGAGATTTTAGGCATAATCATTAATCAGAGGAAATGAGTAAGGGAAAAGGAAGAAAGGTAGTAGCGAATAACAAGAAGGCCTTTCACGACTATTTCGTCGAGGAGCGTTATGAGGCGGGCATCGTGCTCACAGGGACTGAGATCAAGTCCATCCGCAAGGGCGGCGTGAGCATCAAGGAGAGTTATGCCAAGATAACGAGCAAGGGCGAACTCATCGTGACAGGCATGCATATAGCGCCTTACGAGCAGGGCAACAGATACAACGTTGACCCTCTGAGACCGCGCACTCTTCTTATGCACAGGAAAGAAATAAACAAGCTGTACGGCACCGTCAAAACACAGCAGGGACTGACCCTGATACCGCTGTCTGTCTATCTCGATGAGAACGGCAGATGCAAAGTGGAGCTCGGACTGTGCAGAGGTAAGAAGAATTACGACAAGCGTGAGGCTGAAGCCAAGCGTGACGCGGACCGCAAAATGGACAAGGCGATCAAGGCATCAAGGAACCGGTAGAAATACCGGTTTTTTCATGTCCGCAATTTAATAGCAGGCGGGATCCTTTCCCGCCTGCCTTTCTTCTGTGTTACAGCATCTTCTTAAGATACTGTCCTGTATAGGATTCTTTCACCTGCGCGACTTCTTCAGGTGTTCCTTCGGTAACTATATATCCGCCCCCGTCGCCGCCCTGCGGTCCGAGGTCGATAATGTGGTCAGCCTGTTTTACGACATCCAGATTGTGTTCAATAACGACTACCGTGTTGCCTTCGTCGACAAGTCTGTTCAGTACGTACAGCAGCTTCTCAACATCGGCAAAATGAAGTCCTGTTGTCGGCTCGTCGAGGATGTAGAGAGTGCGTCCAGTGCTTCTCTTTGAAAGCTCTGTCGCAAGCTTGATCCTCTGTGCCTCACCGCCCGACAGCTGTGTGGACGGCTGTCCGAGGCTTATGTATCCGAGGCCTACATCGTCGAGCGTCTTCAGGTAGCGGAGTATGCTCTGCTGGTTCTCGAAGAACGGTATCGCCTCCGCGACCGTCATGTTCAGGACCTCGGAAATATTCTTCCCCTTGTATTTGACCTCCAGAGTCTCGTGGTTGTATCTTGCTCCTCCGCAGACCTCGCACGGCACGAATACGTCAGGCAGGAAGTTCATCTCTACCTTGATGATACCGTCGCCGTTACAGTGTTCGCAGCGTCCGCCCTTCACATTAAAGCTGAACCTGCCAGGATTGTAGCCGCGGACTTTGGCCTCAGGCATCTCGGCGAAGAGGTTCCTGATGTGCGTGAACATGCCGGTATAGGTTGCCGGGTTGGATCTCGGCGTCTTTCCTATAGGCGACTGGTCGATGTTGATGACCTTGTCAAAATTCTCGATGCCCCTGATCTCACGGAATTTGCCCGGGCGCTCCTGAGTCTTGTTCGTGACTCTCGATACGCCTTTATACAGGATCTCATTTACAAGGCTGGACTTGCCCGATCCGCTGACGCCTGTAACAAGCACAAGCTTGCCTGCAGGGATCCTGACATCTATGTTCTTGAGGTTGTTCTCCTGTGCCCCGATTATATCCAGATACAGTCCGTTGCCCGGCCTTCTTACAGCCGGCACTTCGATGTGCCTCTTGCCCGAGAGAAACTGCCCGGTTATGGACTCAGGACAGTTCTTGATATCTTCAACAGTACCCTGTGCAACGAGCTCACCTCCGTTGACTCCGGCACCCGGCCCTATGTCTACGATGTAATCCGCTGCATACATAGTATCCTCATCATGCTCAACGATGATCAGGGTATTGCCCATGTCCGTCAGGTCACGCAGCGATGCGAGCAGCTTGTCATTATCACTCTGGTGAAGTCCGATCGACGGCTCGTCAAGGATGTACAGCACTCCGACGAGGCCCGATCCTATCTGTGTCGCCAGCCTTATTCTCTGTGATTCTCCTCCGGAGAGGGTCCCGGCCGATCTGCTGAGAGTCAGATATCCGAGTCCTACATTCTTGAGAAAGCTCAGTCTAGCCCTGATCTCCTTGGTGACCATGCTGCTGATCTTCTTATCTCTTTCGCTGAGCTGTCCTTCGAGATCCTCGAAGAATCTCAGCGCCTGGACTACCGAAAGATCAGTCAGCTCTATTATGTTCTTTCCTCCGACTGTAACCGCAAGAACAGTGTCCTTGAGCTTGCGTCCATGGCATACAGGGCATTCCTCCTCTGTCATCATGTCGGAGATCTTGTTCTTTATGAATTCCGAGTTGGTCTCGCCCCACCTGCGCTCGAGGCTCGGGATGACGCCCTCGAAGGTATGGTTCATGTGGGATACTCTGCCCGATCTGCTCTCGTAGGTATACTTTAGTCTGCGCGTTCCGGTACCGTGCAGGAGCTCATCCTTGAATTTAGGCGGGAGAGCCTTGTACGGAACGGACAGGTCAGTTCCGTGATCTACCGCGAGACGGTTGAGCATCTGGCGGTAAAATCCCATTGCATCCAGAGATGCAAAAACATTTCCCATCGCTCCGTTGAGAATGCTCTTGTTCTCGTCTGTTACTACTGCCTCATCCGTGATCCTGAGTGTGAATCCGAGTCCGCTGCAGCAGTCGCATGCACCGTAAGGCGCGTTGAAGGAGAACATTCTCGGTTCCATCTCTTCAAGGCCGACTCCGTGCTCAGGACAGGAGAACTTGGTCGAGTATGTAACAACCGTCTCTTTCTGCTCAGCAAAGAGATTGCCGTCAGGTGCGGCCCCGTCTGTTGCTCCCTGCTGCTGAAGTTCTGTACTTTGTACCTGCTTCTTATCGGGGAGATACATGACGTTGCAGATGCCTTCGCCTTCCTTGATGGCTATCTCGAGTGCCTCGGCGATACGGCTGCGGTTGTCTTCTCTTATAACGATCCTGTCGACTACGATCTCGATGGTATGCTTGTTGTTCTTGGCAAGCGTGATCTCGTCTTCGTCGATTCTCCTGATCTCTCCGTCGACTCTGACTCTTGTATATCCGTCACGTCGGATCCTGTCGAATATGGCTTTGTGCTCACCCTTGCGGCCTCTTATGACCGGCGCAAGCACGATGATCCTCGTTCCGACTCCGTGGCTCTGAATGTTCTCGATAATACTGTCGATGGACTGGCTGGCTATTTCCCTGCCGCATACAGGGCAGTGCGGAACGCCGATCCTCGCATAGAGGAGTCTCAGATAGTCGTATATCTCAGTGACCGTTCCGACAGTCGACCTCGGGTTGCGGCTCGTCGTCTTCTGATCGATGCTAATTGCAGGTGAAAGTCCCTCGATAAGCTGTACATCCGGCTTCTTCATAAGTCCAAGGAACTGGCGGGCATATGAAGAGAGCGACTCGACATACTTCTTCTGTCCCTCTGCATAAATAGTGTCAAATGCAAGTGAAGACTTGCCCGAGCCCGACAGTCCGGTCAGTACGACCATCTTGTCACGCGGGATCGTGACATCTATTCCCTTGAGATTGTGCTCTCTGGCACCTTTGATTATTATGTTTTTTTCCATGTTTATATAACTATATTACGATTGTTGTAACCCTGTTTTTCAGTTGTCCGTATAACCGGAAATGTGGTTCCGGTCCTCAGTGTCAGGCCCTCAGACTCGCCCGGAGTTCGAAGAGAACATCACGGAGCTCTGCTGCGCGCTCGAAGTCAAGCTGCTTTGCGGCTTCCTTCATGTTCTTCTCCACATCGCGGATCGTCTCACGGAGTTCTGCGGTCGTCATCGCCTTAGGGTCTCTGACATTCTTATCGCCGTGATACTCTTCGACCGCTCTTGCGATCTCTCTTATCGGCTTGACGATGGTCTTAGGCACGATGCCGTGAGCCTTGTTGTACTCATCCTGGACCTTGCGTCTGCGGGCTGTCTCGTCGATACACGCCTTCATCGCAGGGCTGATGTGATCTCCGTACATGATGACGCGGCCGTGCTCATTACGGGCAGCTCTTCCGACGGTCTGGATGAGCGAGGTCTCATTACGGAGGAATCCCTGCTGGTCAGCATCAAGTATCGCTATGAGCGACACCTCCGGAAGGTCGAGACCCTCACGCAGCAGGTTGATGCCTACCAGGACATCGAATTTTGCCATTCGCAGGTCTCTTATGATCTCCAGTCTCTCAAAATTATCTATGTCTGAATGCAGATATCTGACTCTTATGCCCTGTTCCTGCAGGAACTTGGTCAGGTCTTCAGCCATCCTCTTGGTAAGTGTGGTTACGAGGACGCGCTCGTTCTGCTTAGTTGTCTTATATATCTCACCTATGAGGTCATCTATCTGGCCTTCGGTAGGACGGACCTCGATCAGCGGATCGAGAAGTCCTGTCGGTCTTATCAGCTGCTCCGCAGTAACACCGCCGGAACGGTTCAGCTCATACTCTGCCGGTGTTGCGGAAACATATACTGTCTGCCCGGTCAGTTTGCTGAACTCATCGAATTTGAGCGGCCTGTTGTCAAAGGCGGACGGCAGTCTGAATCCGTATTCGACCAGCGATTCCTTTCTTGAGTGGTCGCCGTTGTACATAGCACGAAGCTGAGGCAGCATCGCATGCGACTCGTCTATGATCGTCAGGAAATCCCCGTCCGGGAAGTAGTCCAGCAGTGTGTACGGCCTCTCTCCCGGTTTCAGGAAGTTGATATGCCTGGAGTAGTTCTCGATGCCCTTGCATGTGCCTACTTCCATCATCATCTCTATGTCGTAATTGGTCCTCTGCTCAAGTCTCTCAGCCTCCAGCAGCTTGCCGTTGGCACGGAACCAGTCGAGCCTCTCCTTGAGTTCCTCTCTGATCGAGGCAACTGCGAGCTGCATGTCCTCCCTGCTGGTGACATAGTGGCTGGCCGGGAATATCGAGATGTGCTGGCGCGATGCAGTCACCTCGCCTGTCAGCGGATCGATCTCCCTGATGCTCTCGATCTCATCACCGAACATCTCCAGCCTTACGGCTTCCTCTCCGCCGGCAGGATATATGTCTATGACATCTCCTCTTGCACGGAACGAGCCGCGCTGGAAGTCTATGTCATTCCTCGTATACTGTATCTCGGTCAGCCTGCGCAGGAGCTCCATCCTCTCGATCTCCATGCCCGGTCTCAGGCTGATCAGCTGATTGCGGTAGGACGCCGGTGAACCGAGTCCGTAGATGCAGGATACCGAGGCTACGATGATGACATCCTTTCTCTCGAGCTGAGCAGCAGTCGCCGAATGCCTCAGCTTGTCTATCTCTTCATTTATATCCGCATCCTTCTCTATGTACAGATCTCTTGAAGGAACATATGCCTCCGGCTGGTAGTAGTCGTAGTAGCTGACAAAATACTCGACTGCATTGTCAGGGAAGAATTCCTTGAACTCGCCGTGCAGCTGCGCCGCAAGAGTCTTGTTGTGCGAGATGACGAGTGTCGGCTTCTGTACAGCCTCGATGATCTTGGCCATCGTAAAAGTCTTGCCGGATCCGGTAACGCCCATCAGTGTCTGGGCTTCCCTTCCCGCAAGTATTCCGTCCGCTATCTCTCTTATCGCCTGTGGCTGATCTCCGGTAGGCGCAAAATCACTGACGACTCTGAACTTTGGCATGCAGTCCGATTCCTTTCTCATCAGATTGTGTCAAAAGGGACGGTCCCCAATGACACATCATCTATGTCCCGTCAATTATCTTTTGATTAGAAAAAAATATCAACCCCTTTTCAGAGGTTGATTAATTCTATCATACATCCGTTCTGCGAACAAGCGTTCTTGGAGCATAAGTGCGCTTTTCCGCAGCACTTTTGCCCCACAGCGCGCTCTACTTCCCATTCACAAATTCCCTTATCGCCTCTGCATCATGATAACCCTTGTGATACAGCGATTCGATCGTCTCCGGGTCCTTGGTCAGAGTGCTCATCCCGCCTATATCATCCGGTGCGACTATAAGGACTTTGCCCTGCTTCTCGTACTGTTTGGCAAGCCACAGCTCGGTGTTGTACTTTATCGCTCTTTTGCTCATCGCCTCCGCTGCAGCCGGATACCTGTGCTTAATAAGAGCTGAAGCCAGCTTGTCCTTGTCAGGTGAACGCTCGAAATCCTTAGGCCTTGTCAGCAGCAGCACCACCTTGTCACATCCGTCACGGAAGCATTTCTCCAGAGGGATCGGATCAGACATGCCTCCGTCATAATACCTGTGTCCATTGACAGGATACGGCTGATTCGCGGCAGGCACACAGCTTGACGCTTTGATCGGTGCCATTTCGTCCCTTCGTATATCCTCTTTGGTGAAATAGTGAGGCATGCCTGTTTCGGCATCAGTTGCAACGATCGTGAATTCTGCCGGGTTCGCCATCATCGCATCATAATCGAGCGGGTATTCCCCGTAGGAGTTGGACAGCTCGCCGTAAACATACTCGAGGTCCACGAAGTTGCGGTCCTTTATGAAATTCTTCAGGCCCATGCTCTCTTCCCGCAGGTTATATTCCGTGTAAAACTTCAGATTCCTGCCGCGCTGTCCCGCAAGATACGACGACAGGTTGGCGCTTCCTGCAGAGACCCCCACGCAGTAGTCAAAACGGATGTCATTATCTTGGCACCAGTCGTATACGCCTGCGGTGTATGATCCTCTGAGTCCCCCGCCTACATCTATAACTCCGATCTTCATCAGTATCTATCCTTCCTGCATCCCTGCTTCTCTTCTGTGCTCCATTATCCTTGAGGCAAGACCTTCTGCTCCGGTAAAGCCTTCAGCAGCAAGCTTTTCCACTGCGGTTCCCAGCGCCGGTCCAAAGCCCGCCGACAGGTCAACATACCTCTTCATGAATATCTTCCTGTTGAGCCCGATCTCATCGCAGGCCCTCTCAAACTGTTCCCTGCCGATGCGGTCCCATTCGATCTCTCCGCCGATGGCAAACGCCATCTGCCTTGAATGTGAGTCGTATACTACCGTGCTGAGTATATCGTATGCAGGAGCAAGCCTTACCGCATTCAGGTGCCGGTCGTATACAAGGGAAAAATTCTTGACATGCCCGTCGGTATTGCCTGACAGCCAGTGGAAAACGATGATGTCCCACAGCTTCATCTGGTCCTCGATAGGATATGCCGATCTCCGCCTGAGCAGGTCAAACATCTGCTTCATGTATCCGCCGCCGGGTTTCTCATACTTGTCGGCAGCAGCGATGCCCAGGGCCTGACCGAAGTCCTCCTGATGCAGTCTCAGAGGACAAGGCAGACCGGAGATCACATTTTCATAGCCTTCCAGCGTTCTGTCATATCTTTCCGTTGCGAACAGTACTCCCCCGTCGCCCTGAGCTCCGGTCATGATTATCCTGCTCTCCGCGATGCTGATTCCCAGCAGTGATGCAGTCTGAAGTGCGAGCTGCTCGTTTTCGACAACATGATCATATCTTATGTGGCTCTGCTTGAGGATGTGCGTGCTGGGTGCACTGCCTACCGGAAGATACCACTTGCCGTCTTCCGCAAGGTAAGCCCCTATTTTGCCCGAAGCACCTGTCAGTGAGAGATGCGCCTCCACAACCAGGTCAGCTGATGTTGTAGCGCCCTCAGATGCCAGCCTGAACATCATGTCCGGATCCAGCTCTCTGTATTCAGGTTCAGCTGTAGTATATTGCTCTCCTCTCAGCTGTATGGCGCCCAGACACTCAGATCCCAGCATTTCCAGTATGGAGAGGTAGTCATTTGCATCGGTCCTGTTGTTCTCAGCTACAGTACGCCTCAGAAAGCCCTCAGGCAGCAGCCCCTCGAAGAAGCTCCTTGTCTTCTCAGGACCGTACGGCTCATCCGTAAGAGGCATACTGATAGAGATGGCCCTTGCCGTATCCTGCGCAAGATAGTCATCAGAATATCTGAAGGTCGCCGAGTATTCTGAGTCTCCCTCAATGATCCCGACTTCCCTCATCCTTCCTTCTATTTCTACAGAAACATAAAGTCTTCTCATTGTTTATCACTTTTCTTCCGCTTCACAGAATAAGACGCATAACTGTCTGTTACTCGCCCCTCCTGCTCATCTTGATATCCATCCCGAGCAGACTGATGACCTCCATCATCTTGCCAACCTGGATCGTCTCCTTGCCGTTCTCAAGTTCAGAGAGAAAGCTCGCGCTGACGCCTGCATAGTCTGCAAGGAAAGCCTGCGTATATCCGAGTTCCTTGCGCCTGGCTCTTATCGCTCTGCCGAGCTCTTTCATGTCGTGTACTGTGTGCATAGTTCCCCCCGGGATGCATTACTATATATCGTCGTTCGCCTATATTCGCCAAAATGAGCAATCAAAATAGCCGTTCGACTATAATTGATCTGTTTCAATTATAATTTCGTCGAACGGCTATGTCAATCTGGTTGCTTATGCCTGCATTGCTGCAGCGCATCTCACTGTTACGGCTCGCAGTATCCGCACGGAACGTATCCCTGGTCTGTAAGCTCCTTCCGGGTAGCTGTTACTTCCATGCGGTTCTTCTTATATATACTCTGAGCGCCTTCGCATGTAGGATAGTGGAAAACACCTGATCTCTTATTCACGACATACAGCCTCGGCTCCTGCTGAGCCTGCTCCTCAGTAGTGACTACTCCATTGACGTAATTGATCTCAGCGCCCGGTGTCACATTGAAGCAGTATACATTGAAGGACATTCCCTTGCCCTGATCCTCGCAGGACCATACGGTCATCTGCACTCCTCTCGGTATCAGCTCATTTCCGCTGAACAGAGGTCTGGACATGTACAGGACATGGTTGCCTGTGTTCCAGATATAGTGCTCCACCTCTTCCTCGAGAGGTCTCATTCCGTCATGGTTGAGATAGTGAGTTCCCGTCACAAGGTTCCTCTCATTGGCGTTTTCATCGCTGAGAGCCCATGCTATCAGGTGGCATCTCTCCCAGTTCTGGGCCTTGGCCCAGCCGCTTGGATGTATCCTGGAAATATCCCCTCTTTCGGTTCCTTCAGCAGGCATCGTCTCCTCACCGAGACATCCGTATGCGACAGTGCACCGGCCGAGTCCGTCGAGCTCGCCGTAATACTCATAAGGATTGAGCTTGCCGCTCTCGATCTTACCCGCTTTGCTTCCCTCTGTCTTCCATGTGCCGCCGTCACTTACAAGCCCTGCGCGACTGTAGACATCATCCGGGAAATCCGGCGTGTTCCCGTTAACGGTCACGTAGTGATCCCCGTTATATTCAGGCAGTGCAGAAGAATCGAGATCCGGGACATCTTCTGAGTTCCCGGCTCTTTCAGATGCTCCGTCCGATGAAGAGCCGGTACTGTTTCCTGCCTCTTCGCTGCCTGAACCGTCCTGCTCCTCTGCGCTTTGCTCCATGAAGTACCTGTCCCTGAGCCCCTTGACCGCAGGATTGTCAGTCACCATGAACCAGAAGAAGCTCAGCATAAGTACAAGCAAAACAGCAAGAGCCAGCCTGCGCTGGCTCCCGTTATTGCTGCTGTTATTCTGATTTCCGCTGTTCCGGTTGTTTTTACCCATACAGTTCAGATTTCAGGTCAGATCTCACAGTCAGGCGGTTATTAGTTGGTCTTGCGTGCCTGAGCCTCGAGAACTTCGTCTGCGGACATTCCTGCGTTTGCAGCGATGCCGAGCATCTTGTCCTTGAGCTCCTGCTCGATCTTGGCAAGTTCCTTCTCAGCGTTAGCTCTTGCAACCTTGCCGTCTGCCTGGATCTGGATGATCTCGTCGAGAGCTCCGATGAGCTGCTGGTTGGTGTGCTGGAGTGTCTCGATGTCTACGATACCTCTCTCGCTTGCCTTTGCTGTCTCAACTGTGCTCTGGTGGAGTGCCTCTGCATTCTTTCTGAGCATCTCGTTGGTAGCCTCTGTTACAGCATTCTGAGCCTCGATAGCCTTCTGTGTATGATAGTTGTTCAGAGCCAGTACCATCTGTGTCTTCCACATAGGAATTACATTGATGATGGTCGAGTGGATCTTCTCGGACATGATAGTGTCTGAGTTCTGTACCATTCTGATCTCAGGTGCGGACTGCAGGCATACAGTTCTTGAGAGCTCAAGGTCATAGAGCTTCTTCTCGAATCTTGTGATCATGTCTGCATAATCCTGAGCTGCCTGTGCGTCTTCAGGTGAGTTGCTCTCCTTAGCCTTGGCCTGGAGTTCAGGCAGAGTCACCTCTCTTGCCTTCTCAAGAGCAAGCTTTCCTGCTTCGATGTACATCGATACTTCCTTGAAGTACAGCTTGTTCTTGTCATAGAGCTTGTCAAGCTGAACGATGTCCTTAAGGAGCTGCTCTTCATGTCCCTCAAGAAGCTTGACGAGTCTGTCGATATTAGCCTCAGTTGTGCTGTACTGGGCTTTCATCTTCTCAAAGTTCTTCTCAGCGCTTCCGAAGATCTTCGAAAGGAATCCCTTCTTCTCTTCCTCAGTGCTGCTCTTGAGCTCAACGATGAGGGATGTGAGCACCTGGCCGGTCTCTCCCATGTCCTTGCCTCTTACGCTTGCGAGAGCTCCGTCAGCAAAATCTGAAACCTTGCGCTGTGCACTTGCTCCGTAGCTGAGAACAGCGTTGCTGTCTGTGATGTCGATCTTCTCAGCGACTGACTTGATCTGTCTCTGCTCATCAGGAGTGAACTTTGCAAGAGAGTTCTCCTCTGCAGCAGGCTTTGCCTCAGCTTCAAGATCGATGATAGGCATCTCAGCGATAGCTGCAGCTGCTTCCTGTACTTCAGTAATCTGATCTGCAACCTCTTCTGTTAACGAAGTTGTCTCTTCCTTGACCATTTCAGGTGTCATTTCGAAATCTGCCATCTTTTGTCCTCCCTGCCCGGGCCCCCCGAGCCTTTTGATGCACCCGTTTCCCCGGGCTGTATGTTATTAGATATGTGCAAGGCTCTCCGCCTTAATTAATTGTTTAGAGATCGAAATCCGAGTCAAGCAGACCCTTGTTTGCCAGTGTTGTCTGCAGCATCTTGATATCTGTGGAAATATCCATGATATCATCCTCATGCAGTCTCCCCAGCAGGTTCTCGGAAGCTTCAGCTACAGAATCGATGAGACTGATAAGCTGCTTCTTGATATCTGCTGCCTGCTCCTCGAGATAGTTCGGATTGGCGTTCATCTCGAGCGGACTCTCGTTGATATTCTCCTCTTTGCTCTCTCTGCCGAGATTAGCAATCTTCTCGTTGTACTCATCAGTCAGGCGTACGACTTCAGGATAGTACTTCTCTCTGAACTCCTTGACCTGGTCTGTGAGATCCGGCCTCTCTTCGATACGCTTGTCGATCTTCCCGGTGATCGTCCTCAGAGTTCTCAGCTTGGCCTTGATCTCGGAATCATCCGTCATCGTGATCAGATCGTCGATGGACTCAGGAACGACGCCCTTATCTCTTGCAGCTTTGCGCTTTGCTGTCCTGTTGGCAGCTGCCGTCTTCTCTACAGACTCAAGAGGCACACCGTTCTTGGTCATGACGAGAAGCCTGTTGTTGAAGTCGATGTATGCGTTCGGGAAGAAGCCTGCTACGATCATCTGCTGCAGATCATCTGCTACCTTCTCCACCGGCCTTCCGACGTATGCAGCAAGATCGTCAAGGGAAGTGTTGCCCTTGTAGTTGATCCTTGCTTCATAAGCGCGTATGCGTTTTGCCCTTATATTGCTGAAAATCTTGAGCCCTGCTCCAAGCAAGCCCAGCGCACCCGCTATTATGGTGTACTGCGCGATCGAAGCCGGATCGCCGGACGAACCGAGAGCTGCCATTGCGAACAAAGCTGCACCGACTACAGACCATACCGCACCTGTGGACTTTCCGAGTCTCATCTTGTTGAGCTTCTTGTCTGTTCTGCGCTTAGTGTATGTCTTGCCGACGCTTCCCTGGCCCTGAGATCTCTGAGCCTGTCTCTGCATCTGCGAATTGGTCTGTCTAGTTGTGGTTGTTCTTGTGTTGACCTGACCGTTGCGCTTGGTGGTAGTGGTAGTCGTGGTTGTCTTGGTCCCGCTAGGAGTCCTTGTTGTTGTCGTCTTGGTTACCGTGGTCTCAGGCATTCCGCCTGTACCGAAGAGCTCTCCGAGTACGCCGCCGCTTCCGTCAGCACCTGTTACCATCTCGCCGAGTTCTCTGAGATCCTGCATTGCAGATCCCACAGAATCATCGCTTACAGGCCCCTCATAAGACACATCGGATATTTCATAATCTACCGACTCAGAGAACATCACAAAAGAGATGCTCCTGACATCAGCAGGGATCGCTATCTTCGACCTGAAGTTCTTGGTCTCTCCGGCTGCCCATGAACCGGCTCTTATGGTCGCTGTCCCGATCTCCTGTCCCGTTGCCTTGTTCAGGATCTTGACCTTGAATGAAAAGTCATTAAAACTGAGGCCTGTTGTGTTTGTTACAGAGAATTTGTAACTGACCTTGCCATCCTCAAGCCTCTGAGTCTTCGTTGTGCTCTTGGCTGAATCCTTGAAATCCGTTTCGAACCAGTCCAGTACCTGAGCACGTTCTGTATCGTACATTGCTGCATTTGCCATAGTGTCTATGCCCCTTTCCATAGAAGCTTTCAGCATGTGCGTCCGTGCGGACGCTATACCAAATCCATTATACCATAACTCATATATCCACTAGATAATTAGTTTTCCATTAGTAAACAGACATAATTGAAAAAGAGGCGCTCCCCGGGCGCCTCTCAGTATCATATCATTCATGATCCGTTGTCACTATTCTTCTTCCGGCTCGTCAAAACTCATCGCATAGTCGAGTATGACCTCACTGCCGTCTTCCGTAATGCCTACGATGTAGTATCCGTCTTCCTCCTCTATATTCTGGATCTCGACGAATGTATCCCTGTTGGCTACGTTATCGATAACAGCAAAAATATGATCTTCGACAAGCGCTCTTCCGTTCACAACTGAAATTGTGCCGTCCTTCATGAGCGCAACGATGGTCCTGTATCCGCCATTTCCGTAATCAGCTACGGCTACGTCCTCGACCTTGCCGCTCTCCTCGAAAGGATATACAGCCTGCGCATCATCCTTGATCTCGTTCTTCTTAAGGTCGTCAACAGGTACTATCGCAACAGAACCGTCATCATACAGAGTGATCGAATCGATCTGAAGTGGTTCCCTCGGTCCGAGGTCCTCGTCAACACCTTCAATGGTCTTGACTACCTCAGGAAGCTCCTCTGCAGGTTCTTCTTCAGCTGCCTCTTCAGTCTGAGTATCCGCTGAGGTATCTGCTGCTTCTTCCGCATCCTTCTTGCCGCATGAGCCCATGCACACCATAAGAACCAGCGCCAGCATCAGTGCCAGTATCATCTTGATATTAGTCTTCATTCTCATCCCTCCGGAATATATAGATATCAGCATATGCCTGCAGCCCCCTCGGCACATACCGCTTAATTCATTTCACTTGTCGAATTGTAACACAAGCTTGCCCCCATTGATATGGTCAAAGTTCAATAATATTGTGAATATTTTTTCACAATAAATATCTGCGTTAACAAAAAAGATGACAATGAGAACCGTCCCCATTGTCATCTTTAAATTCATTTCAGTGCGTAAGCCGCTAGCCTCCGAGGTATGCTTTCTTGACCTCTTCGGACTGTGCGAGTTCTGCTCCTGTTCCGGAGAGTGTGATCCTTCCGGTCTCGATTACGTATGCTCTGTGAGCTACGGAAAGTGCCATCTGAGCGTTCTGCTCTACAAGGAGGATCGTGGTTCCTGCCTTGTTGAGGTTCTGGATGATCTCGAAGATCTGGTCTACGAGGATCGGGGCCAGTCCCATTGACGGCTCGTCGAGCATCAGCAGTCTCGGATCGGACATCAGAGCTCTTCCCATGGCCAGCATCTGCTGCTCGCCGCCGGAGAGGGTTCCTGCGATCTGCTTTGTTCTCTCCTTGAGCCTCGGGAACTGCTCATATACATACTCGAGGTTATGAGCTATCCTGTCAGGCTTTGATACGAATGCTCCCATCTGAAGATTCTCTTCTACTGTCATGCCCTGGAAGATACGTCTTCCTTCAGGTACATGGGATATTCCCTTCTCAACGATCTTGTGAGCAGGCGTTCTTGCAATGGAGCTGCCGAGGAATTCAATGTCTCCCGTCTTGCTTCTCATAAGTCCGGAAACAGTGTGAAGGGTGGTCGACTTACCTGCGCCGTTGGCACCGATAAGAGTTACGATCTCGCCCTTGTTGACGTCGAAGGAGATGCCCTTGATGGCATGGATCGCGCCATAGTATACGTTAATGTTCTTAATGGTCAGTACAGATCCCATTATTTCTCCTCCTTTCTGTCGTGTCCCTCATCAGGCTTAGGAGCGACCTTGGAAGCAACAGTACCGATCTTGTATGCTGCCTCGATGTCCTTCTCCTCCTCTTCCTCTTCTTCGTTCATCTTGCCCCTGCTCTTGCCGAGGTAAGCTTCGATTACCTTAGGGTTGCTCTGGATCTCTGCAGGTCCGCCCTTGGCTATAGTTCTGCCGTAGTTAAGAACGGCAATGCCCTCGCAGATATTCATTACAAGGCTCATGTCGTGCTCGATCAGAAGGATGGCGATCTCAAATCTGTCCCTGATCTCCCTGATGGTATCCATCAGTTCAGCTGTCTCCGAAGGATTCATGCCGGCAGCCGGCTCGTCAAGAAGAAGCAGTCTCGGCTTGGTAGCCAGAGCTCTCATGATCTCGAGTCTTCTCTGAGCACCGTACGGAAGCGATCCCGCCCTGTAGTCTGCAGTCTTGGTCATGCCGAAGATCTTGAGGTACTTCATCGCCTCCTTATGGATGCGCTCTTCCTCTCTGCGGTACTTAGGTGTATGCAGCATTCCGTCGATCAGACCGTAGTCTGTCGTGTGGTGCAAAGCGGTTTTGATATTCTCTTCTACAGTCAGTTTGTCGAAGAGACGGATGTTCTGGAAAGTACGCGCCATTCCTGCCCTGTTGATGTCAACAGTGCTCATTCCCTTGGTGCTCTTGCCGTTGAAGATGATATCTCCTCTGGTAGGTTCATATACCTTGGTCAGCATGTTGAAAATAGTGGTCTTGCCGGCACCGTTAGGTCCGATAAGTCCTGCGATCTCTCTGCGGCCGATGGCGATACTGAAATCGTCTACAGCAGTAAGTCCGCCGAAATCGATTCCAAGGCCCTTTACCTCAAGGATCGGTGATCTGTCCTTGTCTCTTTCCTGCAGGATAGTCTCAGTGACAGATTCCTGGTCATGCTCCTTGGCATCTACGAATACGGCACGTCCGCCGACGTTGTCGTTGTAGTAGATGTCCTGTCTGTTTTCATAACCGTGACCGGTATCGGTGGTCTCAACGTATTTCTTATCGTCTGCCATTTACGCTGCCTCCTTTCCGGTCTTTTCCTTGCCTTTGTCTTTCTTCTTAGGTTTGATTTTCTCAACAAAAGCAGTGATTCTTGCTCTGAAAGCCGGATTGTATGTTCCGATCATTACCAGAATCAGCACGATAGCGTAAGTCAGCATTCTGTAATCAGCGAACTGTCTGAGTGCTTCAGGCAGTACTGTCAGAAGTGCGGCCGCGATCATTCCGCCCCAGATATTACCGATACCTCCGAGTACTACGAATACCAGAATAAGTACCGATGTGTTGAAGTTGAACTTGACCGGTGCCAGCGTGCTGTAGTTCTGTCCGAACATGCAGCCTGCCATTCCTGCGAGAGATGCACTTACAACGAACGCCATGAGTTTGTACTTCTTGACATCGAGCCCTATGGACTCGCCTGCGATACGGTTGTCCCTGATAGCCATAATGGCACGGCCCTGCTTGGAGTTCTTGAGATTCAGAACAACAAACAGAGTGAAAGCCGTGAGGATGGCTGCTCCGGTAAATGTCGCCAGCTTGGTTACACCGGTAGCTCCGATAGCACCTGTTATGATTCTCTGATTGTTTTCAATGCCGTCGATAGTGTGATTGAACGCAAAGAGCAGATGCCCCTTTTCATCCAGTCCGAAAAAGAGAACGTTCATGAAATTCCTTACTATCTCGCCGAATGCAAGAGTAACGATTGCAAGATAGTCGCCTCTGAGTCCGAGAATAGGAATTCCGATTATAAATCCGGCTATCGCTGCAGCAAATGCAGCTACCAGAAGAGCTATCATCAGTCTCGCAGGACCAAACTCTATGCTCTGTTCCAGCACTCTTGTCACTACAACACCGGTAAATGCACCTACAGCCATGAAGCCTGCATGTCCCAGAGAAAGCTCACCCGATATACCTACTACGAGATTGAGGGATATAGCCAGTGAAACGTACACACAGATCGGAACAAACTGTCCCTGCAGATTGTGACCGATAAAGCCTACAGCTGCACCCAGCTGCAGCAGGATATATCCGACCACAAGGACTCCGTATGAGATCAGTGCCTCTTTTCTGTATTCACTTCCCTTAACAGCGTTTTTAAGTCCTCTGCTGCTGATCGACTTTAATAATCTGTCTGCCATGGCTTCACCTACACTTTCTCACTGACCTTCTTCCCAAGAAGTCCTGTAGGCTTGACGAGAAGAACAATGATAAGACAGGCAAAAACGATGGCATCTGAGAGCTCAGTTGAAATATATGCTCTTGAGAATATTTCGATAATCCCGAGAATCAGTCCACCGATCATTGCGCCAGGAATCGAGCCGATACCGCCGAATACCGCAGCTGTGAATGCCTTGATACCAGGCATCGCGCCTGTTGTAGGCATCAGCACCGGATAAGCAGAACACATGAGTACACCCGCAACTGCAGCAAGACCTGATCCTATTGCAAATGTGAGTGATATGGACTGATTGACATTTATGCCCATCAGCTGAGCCGCACCGTTATCTTCGGATACAGCCCTCATGGCTTTGCCTGCTTTTGTTCTGTTAACAAACAGTGTCAGAACTATCATGATTAAGATATTGGCCAGAATCGTAAAGAGAGATACAGGTGCGATAGTCAGCTTGCCCCCTGCTGCGTGAATCGTATTGATGCCCTCAAACAGACTAGGGAAAACTCTCGGATTGGCTCCCCATATAAGGAGTGCTGAATTCTGAAGGAAATATGACACCCCTATAGCCGTAATAAGAACAGCAAGAGATCCTGTGCCACGTAGTGGTCTGTATGCCAGTCTTTCGATAAGTATACCAAGCAGTGTGCAGACGACCATTGCAACGAGAAGTGCTACCCATCCGTTCATCCCTACATACATAGTCAGAACAAACGATACATAGCCGCCTATCATTATGATATCTCCATGAGCAAAATTAAGCATTTTGGAGATTCCGTATACCATCGTATAGCCGAGTGCGATTATCGCATACACGCTTCCAAGACTCAGACCCGAAATCAAATTTGTCAAGAAATTCATTTTATTGTCCTTTATTAGTATTCGGTCTATAAGCTATTTTGGGGTGCCGCATATGAAAATGCAGCACCCCCTGTAAACAACTATCTACTTAAGTCAGCAAGAGCTTTACTGCTCAACGTATTTACCATCCTGAATGAGGTAAATCTTAGGAGCCTTATCAACTACACCTGTGGACTCCCACTTCATCTCGCCGGATGCTGTCAGACCAGTGATGCTGAATCCGCCGTTGAACTGTTCTATCATTGCCTCACAGATATCTTCCATGCTTGCATCAGTTCCAAGACCTGTCTTGCCGAATGCTTCATATACTGCATATACGCAGTCATATGCGTCAGCTGCGAACTGGATAGGCTTCTCACCGTAAGCTTTCTGATATGCATCAACGAATGCCTTTGTAGCGTCATCCTCTGCATCTGCAGAGAACGGTGTCAGGAGCAGAGATCCTTCAGCAAGAGCTGTATCGAATCCTTCAAGAGCAAGGATTCCGTCAAGTCCGTCACATCCGAAGTACTTAGGTGCGTATCCCATATCACTTGCCTGCTTCATGATATTCGAAGCTGGTGTGTAGTAGATTGGCAGGAAGATTAAATCAACGTTTGCATTCTTCATGCTGTTGAGCTGTGCACTGAAGTCAGCATTAGCATCATCAGCGAAAGCCTCTGCTGCAGCAACAGTCTTGCCCTTAGCTTCGAATTCAGCCTTGAATGCATCGTAGATTCCTGTTGAGTAGTTGTCTGCGTTGTTATAGATAGCACCAACTACTGCATCAGGATAGTTCTCAGCGATGTAATCTGCTGCGATCTGTCCCTGCTGAGGATCCTGGAAGCAGAGCTGATATACATTGTCATTGCCTTCAACTACAGCTGCTGCAGAAGCAGATGGTGTCAGGACGAATGTTCTGTTCTCATATGCTTCAGCTGCTACAGCTGTACAAGGTGCAGATGTTACTGTTCCGATAAGAATCTGCATTCCATCGTCCATAAGCTTGTTATAAGCGTTTACTGACTTCTCAGCATCATGCTCGTCATCCTGCATGTCCCATACAAGCTGAACGCCATCAGGATTTGCTGCGTTGATCTCATCAACAGCGAGCTGAGCACCATTATTAACTGCAACTCCGTAGAGAGCTGCCGGTCCGGTCAGAGGTCCGATGCCGCCAAGATGCAACACATTGTCGCCGCCTTCGCTGCCGCCGTCACTTGAACCGCCACCGCATGCTGTCATAGCAAATACCATCATTACCGACAGAGCTACGACAAGAAATTTTGTCCAATTCTTCTTCATAATTCTTTCTCCTTTGATACCCTAGAATTATTTGTCTTTTGACCTGAGTGATAGTTGATGTGTTACCCATTCGGTCCCGGACTCCCATATCAGCGGTGCTGCCCGCCTGCATGATTAAAGCCCGCATTGCTGCGGGCTCAGAGTCTGGGTTAATTCGATCTCAGTACTTCCTGCTGCCCTACAGCACAAATCCGTCCTTTTCAAGTCTCTCGACCAGAAGGACGCCGATAATGCTGATAATGACAACGTTTAATGTGAAGTACATAATGATCTCCTTTCGATTAAGTACAACCGAATTATAGTATTGTGAAGATTTTGTGTCAACACTTTTTGTGTATTTACTCCAAATTCCGATGCAAAATTTGTGTACGAAATACAGAACAGGAGAATTTTTTGGTCATTTATCCTCATTTTCGGCGTTTTATCTGCCGTTTTTTGTAAGAAAACCTCAATACGCCATGTTGCATCAGATTCTGCTTTATGCAGATTTTTTCACTGTGTGAAAAGAAAACCGCCCTCACCCGGAGGTGCGAGCGGCCGTTTATCACTTTACAGTCTTCTATTGCGGAGTGCCGTCTGAATTGAAGAGCGGCAGGTACTCAAGATATGTTATATCCTTTCTGTCTGCAGCTTCTCCCTCTGCGAGAACAGCGAACTTTCCTACGAGTTCTCCGCCGACAGTGTCGACGAGCTGCTCAAGTGCAGCAACAGACTCTCCGGTGCTGATGACGTCGTCGACGATCAGGATGCGCTTGCCTTCAAGCACCTTTCTTTCGTCTCCGCCGAGGCAGAGCATCTGAACGTGGCTTGTAGTGATCGACTTTACCTGTACCATTACAACGTCCTGCATGTAAAGCTTGGCTCCCTTGCGTGCAACAATGTATGGCTTGTCTGCCTGGCGTGCCATTTCATAGGTGAGAGGAATTCCCTTGGTCTCAGCTGTGAGAAGCACATCGAACTCCGGCGCAAGCTTCAGAAGGTCTCTGGCACATGCCTCGGTGATCTCAACATCGTTGAACATAATAAATCCTGCGATGTACAGGTCATCAGTGATCTTGCAAAGCGGCATAGTCTTTTCTACGCCTGCGATCGTCATCGTGTATTCCATAATCTAATCCTTTCTGTTCCATTCAGATTAATGAGCACTAATATTATACTATCACGCAACTAAAAATGCACCACCTATTCAAGGCGGTGCATTCCTTGTCTTACTCCCAGCGGTGGATAATGCAGATTACTCCCAAGGTATCATCTTGCCGACTACCATGTACCTCGCTTCCTGATACTCATACGCACAGGTGCTGAGGATGACCAGTCTGTCTTCGGCAGTCATCTCTTCTGTTGTGATATATGTCGCCAGCGATTTTATCAGGTTGATGTATTCCTGCTTGCCCTCTTCATCATGGAAGTTCGTAGTATATATAGCGCTGTCAGACGGCTGGTGCACGAAAGCGCATATCTTCAGATGATACTTGCCTTCAGGCGTAATAAGCTCGAACTGCGGATGCTCCTTACAGTACTCAGGATCCTTGAGTTCCTTGATATCGCCGAACATCGTATGGTCCTGCATATGGTGTCCGTAGACTATGGTATTGAACTGATTAAACGGTTCTTCTGTAATTGCATCCGCAAACAGTGTTCCTCCCAGTGTCCATGTCCCGTCGAACGAGATGTGCAGGTAGTAATCGTTATCCTTTCCCTGAACTATCGGATAGTTGATGTTGGTGCTTTCATAGTAAAGCCATCCGACTATGTCAGGATTGATCTTGCGAAGGGCGTCAAAATCGATTTCTCCGTTGAAGCCTTCAGGCATCGCGGTCTCAGCGATCCTGCTGTATATATCTCTGTTGACCTTGTAATCATGCATGATCTTATACACTCTGTATCCCGAGAACACAACAATGCCAGCAAGACATACCATGATTATGTCAAGCGCTATCCGTCTTACCTTGCTTTTCTTTTTCTTCATCGCAGATTTTGCCTTTCCGGTGCCCGTTCCCTTTATTCAGGAATCACTACGCCTTCATATCCCTTCAGGAATCCGTAAATGAGCGGCAGCGCCTTTTCTACGCCGCCTTCCTCATAGGATTCTATGTTCATCGGCATGACAGGATCGTGGAGAGACTTTCTAAGCAGGAACCAGCCCTTGCTTCCGTCCAGGTCATAATTGACGCGGACTCCCTCGTAGTTAGGAACTTCGAGTTCAAGTCCCGATGTCTCCTTGACCCACTTTTCCATGTCTTCAATCACTTTGGCTCCGAGAGCTCTGAAGTCATCGCCTTCAAGTCCGAATCTTATCTCGCAGGATTCAGCCGGACTTTCAAGTCCCTCAAGCAAAGCGGTAATGTCCTTCCCCTCTGCCTTAAGCTTCGCTGCGTTTATCACTATCTGAACGGCGAGGAACGCCCCGTCGTCAAGATAGAAGTTATCCGTATATGCAGCATGTCCCGATGTCTCCATTGCAAGGAACGCCTGTCCGCCGTCTGCATTTATCTCCCTGGCCTTGTTTATAACATTCCTGTAGCCCCTCTTGTATCTGAGGTGCTTAAGGCCAAGCTTTCCTTCAAGGAAATCATGCAGCTGATCCGATGTTACGCTGTCTGTTACAACAGTGCCTCCCGGATAGTCCTCTGCCGCAAGAGCTGCAGCAAGAGCGACCGCCTCATTTCTTGCGATCGGCTTGCCGTCAGGTCCGACAGCTGCAGATCTGTCTACGTCTGTATCGAATATAAGCCCGAGGTCGGCCTTGCTGTCAAGCACAGCTTTGCATATTGATGCCATTGCCTCATCATTCTCAGGATTAGGCTGATGGTTAGGGAAAGTTCCGTCAGGCTCGAGGAACTGGCTTCCGCTGATATCAGCTCCCATAGGCTCGAGTACATCTTTTGCGAAAAATCCGCCGGCACCGTTTCCAGCATCGACTACGATGTGCATACCGCTTAGTCCGCCCGGAACATCCTTGAGTCCGAGGGAAATCATCTGTCTGAGGTAAGCAGCATACATCTGCAGTACGTTCGATTCTCTCTCCTCGTAAAATTCGCCTACAAAATTGTATTTTGCCGCCTTCTTAAGTATATCTGTTATGTCTTCCTTATCAAGTCCGCCTTCCCTGGTAAAGAACTTGAAGCCGTTTCTGTTCCACGGGAGGTGGCTCGCCGTGATCATGACAGCACCATCAAAATCCAGCTGCGGAAGCACGGTAGACATGAACATTGCCGGAGTGGAAGCAAGACCTGCATCATAGCACTCAGCTCCGAACATGGTCATACCCTTGAGCAGAGCCTCGGTAAGAGGACCTGCGCTGAGTCTTGAGTCGTGTCCGACCGCTATTCTCAGATCATACGGATTCTTACCTGCTTTGAAGCCCAGCCAGTATGCAAAAGCTCCTCCGATCGCGCCTGCAGCCTCAGGTGTCAGATTGACCTCTTCTCCCGCAACGCCTTCCATTGCTACTCCGCGTATATCACTGCCGTTCTGCAGCTTCATGAAATCTATCATCATAATCTCCTTGTTTATGTATTAACCGGGGAATGTCTGCCTGTTATTTTTCAATAAGTCAGACAAATTGCATGGTTATTGTATCACACATGCACCTTTTATTCCCGTCCCCGTTCGGATTCCGGAAATAGTGATTCTCTATAGAAAGCTTTCCAGAATAAACACGGTAACGCAGCATATGACCGCCACCCTCAGAAGGCTCGCTCCGTACCATGCCGCCAGTATTCCCGCGATCAGTGCTGCCGCTCCGGCGACCGGTGACTGTGTGGCCTCCACTATAGCCGGGAAGGTCATCACCGCCAGCGTCACGTACGGCACATAATACAGGAACGACTGGAAGAATCTGTTCTCGATAGGCTTCTTCATAACAAGTGAAGCCGCAACTCTCATCAGCCATGTCGCGAAGACCATGACGAATATGTAGATGTAGATATATACGCCACTACTCATCTGCATCACCGCCTTCCGCACGCGAATACATTTCCACGTCCTCAGAGATCTTTTCCGCTTCCCCCATGATCTCCTTTTCCGCCGCTTCTTCACTTCTCGGGAAGAGTACGGCAAACAGAGCAGATATAAGGACTGTCAGTATGATGGTCCTGTTGCCCTGCGAGAGGTCAGATATCACAGGCAGCTTTCCGGCAGCCAGCGAGCAGGCAAAGCTCACGATTACAGCTCCTGCTACCGCCTTGTCCTTTCTCGACGGCGGAATTATGACCGCAAGGAACATGCCGAAGAGAGCAACGCTCAGCGCGCTGACTATCCTCGCCGGCAGGATGTTTCCCATCGATATCCCGAGAGCAGTGCCCACGGCCCACATCGGTACAGCCGTGATAAGGGCCCCGAATGTATAGTACGGAGTCGGCACTCCCGGTCTCGCGATGGTAATCCCGAATATCTCATCTGTGATGCAGGTGCCTACAAGCATCCTTGTCCCGAGCGGGGTCCCCGCCGGCATCCTCTGATTGAGGGCAAAACCCATAAGGATGTATCTCGCGTTGATGATGAACGTAAGGACTATAAGTTCTATAAGCGCCGTGTTTGCGGCATACAGGGAGAAGCCCATGTACTGTCCCGCCGATGCATATGTAAGAAGACTTGCAAGGAACCCCTGGAAAGGGCTGAACCCGTATCCCCTGGCCGCGATGCCAAGCGAAAAAGCCACGGCAAAATAGCCGAGGCCTATCGGGAGACCGTCCCTCATTCCATGTCTGAAAATGGTTCTGTTATCTTCCACCTATACCCTCTGTTGTAACGAATTATTTGTATTCCATTGCTATCGCACCGGTACGCTGCACCTCTGCGATGCCAAAGCTCTTGACCATCTGGATGAAGTCTTCCACTTCATCTGTCGGTGCGTGATACTCAAGGATCAGATGCTTGGGCGTCACCTTCAGTATCCTGGCGCCCGTTATCTGGCACAGCTCGATGATAGACGACCTGTTGGTCGCTGTGTATGCGAGCTTGATAAGCATCATCTCAAGGCAGACGCTTCTCGCCTCGCTCAGGCGGCGCACCTTGATTACATCGACCTTTTTATTGAGCTGTTTCTCGATCTGATCTATAGTTCTCTGGTCTCCGGTGGACACTATGGTCATACTGGAGATCTCGTGATTGTCAGTCTCACCTACTGCGAGGCTGTCGATGTTGAATCCGCGGCGGGCGAACAGTCCGGAGATGCCTGACAGTACACCGTCTCTGTTTTCAACCAGTACAGAAAATATGCCTTTCATCTTCGCTCCTCCCCGCTACTTTACCTTGTCTTCACCGTCAACATTGACTACCATCAGGCTCGCTTCCCTGCAAGCAAGGAACTCATCAAGTCTCTCATCGAGCTCTTCATTGGAAGAGCATTCGAAGTACGGCATGTCGTATGCTTCGGCTATCTTGTCGTATCTCGGCCAGTCTCTCAGCCTTACGCCTATATAGTGCTCTCCGTAAGTATTGTTCTGGTACTCTCTTACAAGTCCGAGGAATCCGTTGCGGACAACTATTACCTTGATGTCGACTTCATTGATCTTGATGGACGCGAACTCATTCATAGACATCTGGAAAGCTCCGTCGCCGGTAACAGCCACGACCTGCTTTGAAGGATCGAACAGCTTGGCTCCTACAGCTGCAGGAATGGAATAACCCATGGTCCCCATTCCGCCGGTGGTCAGGAATCTGCCTTCCTTCATCACGTAGTTATCAGCGCTCCACAGCTGGTTCTGCCCGACATCGGCTACGTAAACCGCATCGTCATCCATCTTCTCAGAAAGCTTCTGGACCAGAATGTTCGGATTGACCAGCCTGTCGCTGAAGACTCTCTTGTCGACCGTGCTGTGCTTGATCTCATCAAGCTCTTCTATCCAGTCCTGTCCGGCAGGGCTGATGTCCTCAGCAAGAAGCAGTCTGAATATCTCGCCGGCATCTCCTACGAGAGGTATTGTCGGTCCCATATTTTTACCGATCTCAGCCGTGTCTATATCTATGTGTATGATCGTCCTGCTCCTGAGGTTCTCAGGCTGCGGTATTGCCCTGTCAGCAAGACGTGCACCAACGATCACGAGAAGGTCGGCTCTTCTTACAGCCTTGTTGGCATAAGGCTTACCGTTGTTTCCGAGCATTCCGAAGTTCAGGGGATGCTTCTTAGGCATTACGCCCATGCCCATCATCGTGTGTACGACCGGAATGTTGAACTTCTCGCAGAAGTCCCTGACTGCCTGCTCCCCGTTTCCGAGAATGACACCGCCGCCGGCACAGATAAGAGGCTTTTCCGCTTTGTCTATAGCTTCGATGACCCTTCTGAACTGGCTCATGTTTACCTTGATTTCAGGCTTGTATCCGCGGATGGAAACGCCGTCCGGATATGCAAAAGGCTTTCTCAGATTTCTGTTCTGCACATCCATCGGAACGTCAATGAGGACCGGTCCTTTACGTCCGGTCGAAGCTATGTAGAAAGCTTCCCTGAACACCCTCGGGATGTCATCAGGATCCTTGACAAGATAGCTGTGCTTGACGAAGGACTCCGTCGCGCCTCTCATGTCAGCCTCCTGGAACACATCGCGTCCCAGCAGGTCACTCGAGACCTGACCTGAGATCGCCACGATAGGAATGCTGTCAGCATAAGCTGTCGCCAGAGCCGTAATGAGATTGGTAGCTCCCGGCCCCGATGTGACAGTGCACACAGCTGTCCTGCGCGAGACTCTTGCATAGCCGCTGGCCGCGTGGCCCGCGTTCTGCTCCTGCCTCACGAGTATATGCTCTATACTTGAATGATACAGCCCTTCATAAAAAGGAGCTATTGCCACTCCCGGATATCCGAATATCCTTGTGATGCCCTCCAGTTCCAGACATCTGACCATTGCTTCAGCGCCGTTCATAAGATAGTACCCCTTTTCCGTTACCTTACTCAGTTATTTCAATGCCTTAAGCAGATAGTTTCTTTTTTGTCCCATAATAAGGTCAGTTTATTATTGTAAACACATTATTCAGAGGCTTGTCAACTGGTTTTGCTCTTTTTCCCTTCAGCTCAGGCAAAAGAAAGCAGGGACCGTAACGGCCCCTGCCTTCGTTAAGGAAATTGTGTATGTTTTGCTGTATTAGCCGGCACTGTTGAGCAGCAGCAGTCCGAATACGAGTGTGAAGAGCGCTACCGTCTCAACGATACCGATTACGATGAAGTAGTTAGCAGTACCCTTTCCTGTTGCTCCGAGAGCATCAGATGCAGCAGCTGCGCATCTGCCCTGGAAGAGAGCAGACAGACCGATTGCAAGTCCTCCGAAGAGTCCTACACCGAGAGCCATACCAGGATCACAGTTAGCACTGTTGATGAAGTTCATCAGCAGGAAACCGTAAATGGTCTGTGTAAGAGGAGCACCTGTGAACGCGATCATGATGAATGGTGCAGGCTTTCCTGCAGCATAACATTTCTTCCATGCACCTACCGAAGACATGCCGGCAAAACCAGCGCCGAATGCAGAACCAGCAGCAGATAAACCAAGGGCCGCAGCCATACCTATAAATGCAAGATTCATAATAATTTCTCCTTTTCTATTTATTTAACTTCCTAAATGGTTCATATGGCAGTCCTGTCCACTCGAGGCCGACCTGACCCGAGAACTCGAGTACGTTCAGACGCACGCCGTGAACGACTACCGACAGGAAACACATTATTATGTTTAGTGCATGGCCTATAAGTACGACCAGTACACCGAGGATAATCAGAGGGCCGTGCATTCCTGCCGCGATCCCGTTAAAGCTCTGTGAGATCGCAACGCCGGCCATACCGACTGCAAACAGTCTTATGTAACTCATTACGTTTCCGAAGCAGCTGATGGTGTCAAGGAAGTCTGTGAACGCATTCGCCAGACCGGCCTTGAGTCCCTGTCCGAAGCTCAGGTCAGGTGACATGCCGCCGAACAGCAGTACCAGCACGAACGCAACGCCGATCAGTCCGAACACCGGCACGAGGCTGATGTTTTCATGGATGACCAGATTGAGTGCCAGCAGGTACATAGCCACGACTGCGATCGCCCATCCCAGATTTGCGACCCATGACAGGTCTTTCTTCGGGAGCTTATCCTTGATAGCAAGGATGGAACCGAGCACCATCTGTATCGCGCCTATCGAGAACGAGAACTTCATTATCGCATTCTGAGTCACTGTCGAGGTAACTCCGAAATACTCCGGATATGTTGCCAGACTCGGTATTACGAGTTTCTGGAGGAACGGCACCTTCATGGCGCTCTCCATTCCGAACCATGTGCCGGTGACAGCTCCCCATATGATGGTCGCTATCGACAGCACGAAGAGCAGGAATGTTACAGTCGATCCCTCCTTCTGCTTGACTCTGAGTGCGATCGTCCCGAGCAGTATGAGTACACCGTAGCCTCCGTCTCCGATGATCATCGCGAAGAACAGAGTGAAGAACAGGAAGAACCAGAGCGATACATCCTGCTCCCTGTAGCCCGGAAGTACGCCGAGTATGTTGAATACCGGCTCGATGAGCTTTGATACCTTGTTATAGCGAAGCTTGGTAGGTATCTGGTCATCATCTTCAGCTACATCCTCTGCGGCCCATGCACAGCATTTTTCAGCCGCCATGGCTTTGACCTTGTCGAGCTCGACCTCAGGAACATATCCTGATACCCAGACGAAATCGCTGTCTCCCTGAGCTGTCGCGCTTGCCGACGAGTAGTTTACCTCATTCTGCATCTTGAGCAGCTGATCCTTGAAGCTGGCATCGTATATCGAGGCTGCCTTCAGCGTGCTGTCGCATTCCTCGATGCCCTGTCTCGCATCTTCGATCTTCTGCTTAAGTTCGCTTACGCTGTTTTCTCCCGGAATGAACTCGCTTGCCTGGACTGAAGCCGGAAGAGTTCCGAGTACAGCCACAGCCTCCTGCTTGTCTACAGGAGAGAGGCGGATGTAACGTACATCTTCTTCAGCCTGGAGAGCCTGGAATTCCTTGGCGCCCATACGGTAGAAGTGGAAGTCGAATCCTTCTTCCTTCACAGCCTTCAGGTCTTCAGGTGAGAAGTCTCCCCATGCTGCGATCCTGTCTATCTCCGTGTTGGCAGCGCTTATTTCCTGTCCCAGGCTGGACTTGCGGTCCAGTGCCTCGAGCACTCCGTCATACATTTTGTTGAATTCATCGTCCGTGAGGATCTCTTCCGAAGGTTTCTGTTTAGGCTCGGCATAGTCCTTAAGGGCCATTTCCGTCTTGGACAGTGTCTGGAAGCGATCGTTTATCTCACGATCCGCGCTTTGTTTTTCAGCGAGATGCATTACGCCTATGTCTCTGAGGCCCTTGAGCATCTCGTCCTTAGCAGAGGCAGATGTGACGATGTGTACCATTTTCATTTTTTCTACCATCGCTTATACCTCCACTAATTTCTTCTTCGAGATCTTGCCGCGTACTACGGCCGCCGTCTGCTGGTCTCCAAGGTATACCTGGATGACACGTATATTCTCCTTGGCTTCAGGGATCTTGACCTTTTCAAACAGGTTGACCCTCTGCGAAGTCGTACGGAGTTCTTTCTCCAGAAGCTCTGTCTGTTTCCGGAGAGTTGAGACTAAAGCGTCCAGTCTGGCGATCTCACGAAGTTTGAAGACTGCAGTGTCTACCCAGAGCGGGTAGTCGTCCACATCGTAATTGATGTCTTTGAACGTTAGCTCTTCGAACGCAGGGATCGTTACACCTGCGATGTTCTCATCTTTGACGATTACCTTGTCCGGCTGCACCAGCTGGTCAAGTCTTTTCTCTTCGTCAAAAATCTCGTTCTCTGCGAATACAGCTACCCAATCGTCCAAATCACCGATCATCTGAATGCGTTCGGCTTCCTTGCGCTCGAGCTCCTGGCGTATCCCCATGATCACCGACTGCAGCTGCTGTTTCTTGAGCTGAAGTGTCGGAAGATAGCGCTGGAACTGCTTAAGGTTGTCCTTCTGCTTCTTCAGTTCATTCTTTGTAAGTTTGATAGCCATGACCCGCTCCTTCTGTTAGTTCAACGCATCCTTCTTCGGCCATCTTTCCTCGATAAGGCTTGTCTTCATTCCTGTCTCTACAGGGTCGAAGCATTCTGCGAGGATATCCCAGCCAAGGTCAAGAGCATCTTCAAGCGGAATGTTCACAGACAGATCCATCATCTTGGTCTCGAACATCTCACCATACTTAAGGAGCTTGTCATCCCACTCAGTCATCATGAATCCCATGGACTTCTTCTCAAGAGATTCCTTGTACTGAGCGTAGAGCTTGATCATACCATCCATCAGGGCACGGTGGTCATCTCTTGTCTTGCCGTTAACATTCTGTTTCAGACGTGACAGCGATCCGAACGGCTCTATACGGCCGCCCTTGAGATAATACTGGCCTTCTGTGATGTATCCTGTGTTGTCAGGTACCGGGTGAGTTACGTCATCACCAGGCATTGTTGTAACACCGAGGATAGTGATGGATCCGGCACCTTCAATATCTACTGCCTTTTCATAACGCGAAGCGAGGCAGCTGTATAAGTCGCCCGGATAACCACGGTTGGACGGTACCTGTTCCATAGTGATAGCCATTTCCTTCTGAGCATCGGCGAAGTTCGTCATGTCAGTCAGAAGTACGAGTACTCTCTTTCCCTCGAGAGCGAACTGCTCTGCAACAGCAAGGGACATATCCGGTACCAGTGTGCACTCTACGATAGGGTCAGCAGCTGTATGAATGAACATTACTGTGTGGCTCATAGCGCCGCCCTTCTCAAGTGTGTCACGGAATTCCATGTAGTCATCGTACTTGAGACCCATTCCGCCGAGGATGATTACGTCTACCTCAGCCTGCATCGCGATTCTTGACAGGAGCTGGTTGTACGGCTCACCGGAGATCGAGAAGATAGGGAGCTTCTGGCTCTCTACAAGAGTATTGAATACGTCGATCATCGGGATACCGGTACGTACCATCTTATTAGGAAGGATACGCTTAGCCGGGTTGAAGGACGGTCCTCCGATAGGGATCATGTTCTCGGTCAGAGCCGGTCCGTTGTCTCTCGGTACTCCCGCACCGTCGAAGATACGTCCGAGCAGATGATCTGAGAAAGAAACCATCATCGGTCTTCCGAGGAAACGGACAGGGTCAGTTGTGCTGACGCCCTGAGCTCCTGCGAATACCTGCAGGGAAACCAGATCCTTATCAAGTTTGATTACATTTGCGTAACTGTCGCCTACGAGCGCAAGGTCGCCGTTCTTGACGCCAGGCGCACGTACAGTAACTACGTTACCTACGATAGATTCTATTTTTGTATATACTTTCTGCATACTAGCGACCTCCTACTCTACGACCTTTGCCATGTAAAAGTCTGAGATCTTTTTCTCCTGTGCTTCGAACTCCGGAGTCTCGAACTCACATCCGTGCCAGTCAAGGAATTCCTGTCTGAGCTGGTTGAAGAATGCACGGATCTCTCTCTTGTCTGTGATATCGTATGTCCTTGTCAACGCATCATAGAGTCTGCCGAATTCCTTGCGCTGTCTCTCAGGCGAGCAGGCTTCATCGATAGGATCGAAGGAGTTCTGCTGCAGATATACTGCGTCGAGAAGTTCGCCCTTCTGGTATGTGATGTAGTCTTCGCTGGATGTACCTTCCTCGCCGACTACCTTCATCATCTGACCTACTTCGGTGCTCCTGATGAGGATTGCACGGGCTCTGTTGACAAGATCCATATCTACAACGCCCTTGTACTTTGACCAGGAATCTACCGGATGGATAGCAGGGTACTTACGGGCATCTGAACGCTCTCTGGCAAGTCCGTGGAAAGCGCCTACTACCTTCAGTGTAGCCTGAGTTACAGGTTCTTCGAAGTTACCGCCGGCAGGTGATACGGTTCCGCCGATGGTGATAGATGCCTTGGTTCCGTCATTTAGACGGACAACGCCGGCTCTCTCGTAGAATGCTGCAATTGTGGATTCGAGGTAAGCCGGGAAAGCTTCTTCGCCCGGGATCTCCTCCAGACGTCCTGACATCTCACGCATCGCCTGAGCCCAGCGGCTTGTCGAGTCTGCGAGGAGCAGTACGTCGAGTCCCATCTGTCTGTAGTACTCAGCAAGTGTTACCGCTGTGTAGCAGGAAGCTTCTCTGGCGGCTACCGGCATGGATGATGTATTACAGATGATGATTGTTCTCTCCATGAGTGAACGGCCTGTTTTAGGGTCTTCCAGCTCAGGGAATTCCTTAAGTACTTCTACTACCTCGCCGGCACGCTCTCCGCATGCAGCTACGATTACGATGTCAGCCTCGGAGTTCTTGGCCTGCATGTGCTGAAGTACTGTCTTGCCGGCTCCGAAAGGTCCCGGGGTACAGAATGTACCGCCCTTTGCTACCGGCAGGAAGGAATCGATACAGCGGATCTTGGTTACGAGCGGCTCTGTCGGACGCAGCTTTTCAGCGTAGCACTTTACTGCCTGCTTGATCGGCTGAGTGAATACCATCGAGAGTTCTTTCTCTTCACCTTTTGAATTTTCAATAACACATATAGTGGAGTGGACATTGTATGAGCCCGCCTCCTTGATTGACTTCACTGTCCAGTCATTTCCCTTAAGTGTGAAAGGAACCATGATGTGGTGTGTGAACAGGCCTTCAGGTACAGTACCGACAGTATCGCCGGCCTTTACCTGGTCGCCTATCTTGGCAACCGGTGTGAAGTCCCAGTCACGATCCGGAATAGCATCCAGATACACTCCTCTGTCCAGGAAGAATCCGCACTGATCTGCAAGTGCAGGCAGCGGGTTCTGCAGACCGTCATAAACCTGTGTCAGCAGTCCCGGACCCAGATCTACGCTCATCAGCTCTCCGGTGAACTCTACAGGATCACCTACCTTGATGCCGTTGGTCATTTCGTAGATCTGCATACTTACTTCCCCGTTATTGATACGGATTACCTCGCCCTTGAGGCGCTTATCATCAACGAGGATGTAACCAACTTCATTCTTGCGAACGGAGCCATCGAATTCGACCTTGATAAGGTTACCGTTGACTCCGGTTACATATCCTGTTTCTGTTTTCATATATCACTCCTACAAACTGTATACGCGCTGCTGTATTCCGTCGAATAGAGACTTGAATTCAGCCTGGCCTTTGTCCTGCTCGAAACAGCTGAGCCTCTCAAGCAGTTTTAACTTGATCGCATATCCGAAGAGCACATGGTCATCGAACATATGCAGGCCAACCAGTGAGTCAAGGTTTTCGAACTCATACTCCAGCAGAATCTTCTCTGCTTCCAGCGGATTCTTTGCCGAAAGCGCAGAGCCTACCACCTGGGATATAAAGCCGTCCTTATCATAAGCTGATGAATAACTCTTGCCGAGGTTCACGCTTCTCTGATAACTCAGTTCTTTCTTGAGCATCCCGTAGAACTTCGCCCATTCACTTACGAGCGGTCCTTCTGTGGAAGAGAGTGTGAGATTCTCCAGAAGTTCATAGTCCGAATCACTCACGTTTGACTGGCAGCAGTTCAGGAATTCGCTGTATGTGATCGGCATCTCCCCGTCTGCTCTTAGCTCAGGCAGGCTTGCTATCAGATAATAATATGAAGCCATACTGCGCCTCCTTCTTTACTGGAAGTCCAGATTTCTGAAGTATGGCATCAGCATCTCCATGATTCCGTCATCTGAACAGTCAAAATATCCGGATCCGTCTTTAGCTGCAAGACGGAAGCCACTCTGGACGTTCTTAGTAGGTCTGATCTCAAGTCCGTTCTTGATCTCAGCTGCAAGCTCAGACTTCAGGGCATCGCTTACTTCGGATACTTCTGCAGCCATGTCGCCGACATTCTCACCGGCAACTGCAGCGCGAATCAGTTTTCCAAGGCCTTCACCGCCGGAAAGTTCCTTGCCGATTCCTGCTGCGAGGATCTTCTCGAACTCACCCTGGATCTCTGTCTTGAATGCAAGTACAGCATCTCTCTTCGCCTGCTCAGCACTTACTGCTGCGCTTTCCTTCAGAATCGCGATTTCCTTTTCAGATGCATCCCTGACCTGCTGTGCTTCAGCCTTTGCGCTGGCAACGATTGAGTCGGCTTTCTTCCTGGCTTCAGCGATTATTGATTCCGCTTCTGCGTTTGCCGCCTCTACCCCTTCCTTGCGGATAGAGGTTACAAGGTCTTGGATCTGTAATTCCATAGGCACCTCCTATTCCTGTATCAGTAACTTACTTGATCGAAAACTAACATTGTCTACATAAAAACTGCTTCTCCCGCCGGCTGCGCAGAATACGCACACCAGCTGAATAAGCAGCAGTCACAATTCAATATCCGCCTTCGACATACACAATACTTCCTTTCCTCTGCGCAGCATTGCGGAACACTTCCGACCGTCGGGCCGAGGAGCTGCAAAACGGAGCTCCGAAACCCTGAAAAGACCGCTTCTGCGCAAATTCCTAGATGAATTAATTATAGTATTTGAACTAACATGCTTCAAATAAAACAATTATTAGACAAAATCGGGGAGTAAATTCCATTGAAATCACGCCTTTCCTGCGTTTGTTAATTAATTATCATAATCCAAAAATACAATCGAACCGTTGTTTAGACTGCGGTATGAAGGGCGAATGCTTGTTTTTTCAACGCTTTATGGCATCTTCTGAGGTTTCGGAAGATGTACGAAAACTAAAAACAGAGTCCTTTGCGGGACTCCGTACAGGCGGTCAATATACATTTTATGTTAATTAAATATCACATTTCGTTATTCTGCGGCTTTTCCCCCGCCGTCAGCACCATCAGTCAAGGAAGAAAACGCCTGAAGCAAGGAATGTTGTTACGACCATTGCCACGGCTACGATTATCGCCATTACCTTCGCTCCGTTATTGAGCCTTCTTCTCTGATCCTCATACTGCTCCATGCTCTTGCGTTCTGCCGTTTTTCCCGAACTGTTGCTCTTACTGTACTTGTTTGCCATTCTGTTCCTTCTTTCTATTTATGATAAGCCTCTCCGGCGTTGATTTTGAATGCTCTGTATATCTGCTCGAGCAGCACTACGCGCGCGAGCTGGTGCGGCAGGGTTATCCTGCCAAAGCTGAACCTCAGGTCTGCCCTCTTCTTCACTTCATCGGAAAGGCCGAGGCTGCCTCCTATTATAAAACTGATGCGTGAGTTATTAAAGGATATATCTGAGATTTTCTTGGCCAGGTCTTCAGATGAAAGCTCCCTGCCCTGAATGTCCAGCGCGACCACGTAGTCGCCGGCTGCGATCTTCGCCATTATATCCCTGCCCTCCGTCTCGATGACATTTCTCTCATCGGCAGCGGAAGCGTTGGCAGGCAGCTTTGCCTCCTTTACCTCGATCACCTCAGGATTGCAGTAGCCTCTGAGGCGCTTGAGATATTCGGCATACGCCGCATCCCAGTATTTTTCCTTCGACTTCCCGACACATATGACTTTGATGTTCAGCATAAGTGACCTTTCTTTTTTTATTACAACTGTATATAACAAATGCGCTCTCCACATAGTATAATTGCACTTGAAATATGCAATTTAAATACCGTGGCAGCAGTTCCACACGGCATACACAGTATAAACGCTTATGAAACTGTTGTCCACTTTTACACCAGAGGTCAGAATGAATAAGCAGGCTCTTGTAGGAATGAGCGGAGGGGTCGACTCCAGCGTAGCGGCTTTCCTTGTCAGGGAGGCCGGTTATGATGTGACCGGCGCCACCATGAGGCTCTTCGACAATGAAACTATCGGCATAACAGACAAGACATGCTGCAGTCTCAGCAGCATCGATGACGCATGCGCAGTTGCGAACAGGCTGGGCATCAGCTATGTCGTATATGATATGAGGGATGACTTCAGGCGCGAGGTCATCGACCGCTTTGTCAGCGCATATGAGAGCGGCGCAACTCCTAATCCTTGCGTCGCCTGCAACAAATACCTCAAATTCGACAGGCTGTATGAGCTGAGCGCACGTGATCTTCTTGAGGACTGCGGTGATACCGTTTTGCCTGAAACAGACGGGGACGTCCCTCCTCTCAGCATCGCGACAGGCCATTACGCTGTCATTGAAAAGTCAGGGAGCGGCAGATTCATGCTCAGAAAGGGCATCGACCCGGGCAAGGACCAGAGCTACTTCCTCTACGACCTCACACAGGAGCAGCTGTCACGCACACTCTTCCCTCTCGGCGGGCTTACCAAGCCTGAAGTCAGGGAGATCGCGGAGAGTCAGGGCCTCGTGACTGCTAAGAAGCGCGAAAGCCAGGATATATGCTTTGTGCCGGGCGGCGACTATGCTTCATTCATCTGCGGATACACCGGGCACGATTATCTGCCGGGGGATTTCGTCAGCAGAGACGGCACCGTCATGGGCACCCACAAGGGGATCATCAACTACACTATAGGACAGAGAAAAGGCCTCGGCCTCGCGCTGAAGAAGCCGGCCTACGTGCTCAATATAGACACAGACCGGAACCGTGTCATCCTCGGAGACAACGAGGAGCTGTTCACAAGGGAGCTGACTGCGGAGTCATTCAACTGGGTATCGACAGCAATGCCGCAGAGCGACATGCGCGCGTCTGCGAGGATCAGATACAGACATCATGAAGCACCGGCAACGATAATCCCGCTGTCAGAAACTTCAGTTAAGATCATATTCGATGAGCCGCAGCGGGCTATAACCAGAGGCCAGTCTGTCGTCGTATACGACGGTGACTATGTCCTCGGCGGCGGCATAATCAAATAGAAGGAGGATCCACAGCAGAACGGGCTACGCCGGGAGGAGTAATTATGGGATCACTTAGACCACTTATAGATAAACTGAAAGAAGAGCGCGCTCTTACGCACGATGAGTATGTCCGCATGTTCACGGAGCGCAATCCCGAAGACAGCGAATACATGAGGTCACTTGCTCAGGAGACCGCTGTAGCGAATTACGGCCACGACATCTATCTTCGCGGCCTTATAGAGTTCACCAACTACTGCCGCAACGACTGTCTGTACTGCGGCATCAGACGTTCCAACAGCAAGGCTGAAAGATACAGGCTGACCACCGAAGAGATTCTCGACTGCTGCGACACAGGATACGGATTCGGTCTTAAGACCTTCGTTCTCCAGGGAGGCGAAGACATGACTTATACCGATGATGATATCTGCACGCTGGTCAGGGCTATCAGGGAGAAGCATCCCGACTGTGCAGTTACCCTCTCCATCGGTGAGCGCTCACGCGAAAGTTATGAAGCATATTATGAAGCAGGTGCTGACAGATATCTCCTCAGGCACGAGACTTCATCACCTGAGCATTATGCAAAGCTGCACCCGGCAGAACTGTCGATCGAAAACCGCAAGAGATGCCTGCGTGATCTTAAAGACATAGGATTTCAGATAGGCGCAGGGTTCATGGTCGGATCCCCTTACCAGACATATGACTATCTGGCTGAGGACTTTGAATACCTCAGGGAACTCGACCCTCACATGATAGGCATCGGACCGTTCATCCATCACAAGGATACTCCGTTTGCGGACTTCCCTGACGGGAGTTACGAGGAGACGCTTTACTGTCTTGCAATGCTGAGACTGATGTTCCCGAGAGTGCTGCTTCCTGCCACAACAGCGCTCGGAACGATAGACCCCCTCGGCAGAGAGGAAGGCATCAGACACGGTGCGAATGTAATCATGCCTAGCCTGTCTCCTAAGGATGTACGCAAGAAGTATCTTCTCTACGACGGCAAGATCTGCACCGGTGAAGAAGCCGCCGAATGCCACGCCTGCCTCGAAGGACGCATTTCGCGTATCGGGTATCAGGCAGTGTCATCGAGAGGCGACCATGCAGGCTGGAAGCGCAGATAGGCGCTTCTTCATCGCTAACACCGCTTCCCTATAAGAAACTATCAAAAGAGCGGCAGACTCAGTTTGTACTGCGAATATTCCGCAGGGAGCTCTCCGGATTCACGGCTCCCGAGGACGTGAGCAGGATAAACTGAGTCTGCCGCTCTTAATTATTTCAGAAAAATGTTGTCTCGTCTTTCGCGGCTATTGTGAGGGTGTAATCTTCATCCATCTCAAAGCCGTTTTCCTTTAATATAGGTACGATGGTGTTGCGCGCGTAGTACGGAGCATTGTTGTGAAAGCTCAGGTGAGCGAGCATGATCTCCAGCGGCCTCGGACTTCTGTCTCCCGCCTCAGACGGGCCGTGCACCATGCCCGCAGCCATCGTTTTTCTGTTCTCAAGAAGTTTTGCCAGCGTCTCTCCGGCGTACTTGTTGGAGAGATGGCCGTGGTCGCTCTTGATCCTCATCTTGACCGGATAAGGATACTCACCGTACATCAGAAGGCCTTCATCATGGTTGGATTCAAATACCAGCTTGTCGGCATCACTGATCGCTTCGAATATGCTGTCAGTGATGATGCCCGTATCCGTGACTACCGCGAGCTTCTCCCCTCCGCAGGTGAAGGCGTAACTGACCGGCTCCCTTGCATCGTGGCTGATCTCGAAGACATCTACACGCACATTTTTCCTGTCTTCCGGCTGTGCTTCCCCTGTCTCTCCTATTATGAGCGTATCCCCCGCGCTGACTATGTGCAGCCTGTCGTCAGGTACATATGCAAAATTCGCGGTCCCTACAATAGTTCCTCTTGTTGCGTAGAAGTCCGCGTTGCAGCATTTGCGGCATACGGCGCGGACGCTTTTCACGTGATCGACGTGCTCATGTGTCACGAAGACCGCGTCGACGTCTTCAGGCGCAAGGCCGTTGTCAGTCAGGGCTCCGACTATCTTCTTTGCGGTCAGTCCCACATCCAGAAGGATCACTCTTCCGCCTGCCTTGATGATGTATGAATTACCAGAGCTGCTGCTCCCAATTGAAATAACTTCTATTGCCATATATTGTTTCCGATCTTTCCCGCAGCATTGCTGCAGGTCTAATTGTTATTCTTCTTTCTTCTTAGGCTGAGGTTCGATCTCTCTCGCGTAGTTCCTTGTGTACTCGCGGTCTCTTCTGCAGACCGGTTTGTAGCTGCAGTATGTGCATGCGAGCCTGCCGTTTTCCTTTAGCGGGCTGATATCTATCCTGCCTTTTATTATGCCGGATGCGGTTTTGCCGATCTGGTCTATAACGTCGTTCCTGGCCTCTTCAAACTCCTCGCGGCTCATGCTTCTGTCCTTTTCGCTCTTACCTGCAAGCACGCTTGCCGGCATCGCCTCAAGAACACCGGGTTCACTTATGTAGCGGCCCCTGAGCTTGTATGTATCTCCCGGATCCCTGTCCATGATCTCGCCGGCCAGTTTTGCTGACTTGCCGTCGATGCCCTCGATAGGATCCTTGATGTTGAAGTAGAACATTCCGGCCGGCTCAAGTCCTCCGGCAGCTGCGGATATCATATATATCATGAGCTGCATCTTGTAGCCGTGGCGCATCTTCCAGATGTTGAGGGTATCCGAACCGGTCTTGTAGTCGATGATGCGGACTCTGTCTGTTCCGTCAACGCTCAGTATATCCGACCTGTCTATCTTGCCTTCTACATATACCTTCTCGCCGTCGACCTCCATCATGACCGGACTGAAGCCGCCGTTCCGGCTGAAAGGTTCCTCGAAGGATGCTTCCACCAGACTTTCCGCGGAAAGCTGATCCGCCATGGCGCGGGCTGCACCTGAGCAGATCTCGCGGATGCGCTCCATCCTGAACTTCTCATTGCCGGTGGATATGAACAGGCCTCCCTCGTAGTTCTCAGCTATGGCAGCGAGCTCTTCGTCGACCATTTTCTGAACTATTTCGTACACATCTGAAGGGTCTGCAGGCTCTGCACCGGACTGCTCAGCCGCCTCTCTGTACTCAGCGATCCGCTTCAGCAGTTCTCTGTCACCGATCAGCCTCCTCGCTACGCTCATGAGGCATTCGTGGTAAGCATCTCCTATCGACCTCGGGTCGCTTGAGAAGTCTCTCTCCTCCTTAGGCCTGAGTCCTCTGTCTATGAAGTATCTGAACGGGCAGTCAAAATAGCTGCCTATTGAGCTTGCGCTCAGCACGAGTGATCCGTCGGTGCGTCCGAACAGCCTTCCTGCGATGTCCCTGCCGAGAGGTTTCTGTATGTTCTCCTCTCCCGCAGCGCTGAGCATCGTCCCGAGTTCAGCCCCCTGCTCTTTTCTGTACCAGCTGAGAAGGCTTCTCATCAGAGGGTCATCGCCTTCAGGTGCGTTTCTGTCCTTGATCCTGTCGATCATATGCCGCATTGACTCACCCGGCATGTCGATGAGGTCACCTATCGCTCCGCCTGTTATCCCGGCATCGCCCCATCCGGCGCTTACAGCGTCCTTAAGGACCCTGCCCGGTTTTTCCAGGCACGGGAACAGCATCTTAAGTGAGTCAATGAGAGATGAAGGGCTCAGTTCAGAGCCTTCGCTGTCTGTCATCGACCAGCTTATATACAGCTTGTCAGAAGGCCTGGACAGCATCCTGTACATGGCTGCGTCCTCTTCCTGCATTTTGATGTCATCAAGTGAGCCAAGGGCAAAACCCTTATTCCTGAAGTATTCCTTCTCGTCGATCGAGAAGAGTCCCTCCGGCGAAGGCTGCATAGGCAGCGTGCCTTCGTTTGCGCCGAGGATGACCGCGGCGCGTACCGGCCTCGGGCGGGTCCTGATCATCGTTCCCACGGACAGCCCGTCGGCCGCCGGAGGGATCACCCCGACCTCAACGCTTGTAAGACCGGCAACATATATCTCCGTGAATTCCTTCAAATCAAATTCAGCATCACCCATGATCTCAGTGATCTGGTCAAGCAGTGACAGTGCCTTGTCATAGCTCTCCGAGGTCCTCTGAGCTTCATCATGGAACCCGAGACTGCTCTCCTCATCCACCATCGAGTTCACCATCTCTTCGAGATGCCAGGTGTCCTCAAGGTAGCTTCTGAATCTTTCAACGAACTCAGCAGTAGTCTGATCAGCCGCTGCAGCTTTCCTCAGTTCGCCCACCCTGGACATGACATCGCGGCGGATATCATTGAGCCTGCTGAATGCCGCTGTTCCGAGGGCATCCTCTCCGTATCTGAAGTCGCGCTCCCACATGGTGCCGCGGATGTGATATGTCCTTGCATAATTCTCAAGGTCTTCAACATCATCAGCCTGTACCCCTGCAAGGCCCGTCTTGAGCAGCGCGAACAGGTACTGGGCATTCATCCCGTGCACAAGGAACCACAGCAGGTCCACTATAAAGCTGACAGGTGCCGTGTCCGTAATGTCCCTCGCGGAATCCATGAACACCGGCAGTCCGTATTCACCGAACACTCTCTTTATTACCGGGTGCATCGCGCCTTCATCATTTGCGATCACCTGTATGTCTCTCATCCTGTAACCGAGGTCGCGGACAAGATGCCATATATATGCAGCAGCGCTCTCAGCCTCATAATAAGGATTGGCAGCGCATACCACTGTCAGGTCATCAGCCTCAAACGCTCTGTTCTCAGCCCTCTCCGCTTCAGGCAGGCTGTCGTTCCACAGACCCCTTTCGATGCGCCTGACCGTTTCTGTTTTGTCCGTTTCATATTCCGGACCGATCTCCCCGCAGCTGAACGGCACATTCATTTCACGGCATTTTGCCCTGAGCATGCCCTCCATCTGTTCATCGAGTCCGAAATCACTTCTGTTGAGTATGAAGTTCACCGACTTTGCAGCTGCAGACAGCTCAAGCATAGCTCTTGTGAACTTCGGTGTGATGCTGTCATATCCGTATATCCATATATTCTTACTGCGTATCATACTGGACTTTCCGATCGCCCCGATGTACATGGATATATAGTCCTCGGAATCAGTGTACTTGCCGGACACCTTTTCCTCGTATGCTTCTATTACACCTCTCAGCTCCTCAAGCTTGGCTCTCAGGATCGTATCGGCGTCATCGCCGTCCAGCATTGCCGCTATCTCATCAAGCGAGCACTCCTGCTGCTTGAATTCCGAGATAAAGTCGCTGAGCATGGTGGTGAAGGCCTGCTTTCCCGCTGACCTTCTGAAGATGTCAAAGTCCTCCGAATGCTCTTTGATGAGCCTCGTCAGGAGCATGAATCTTCCGTATCTGTCCAGCATGTCCACAGACTCAGTCCCCTGTTCGGTCAGGAGCCTCAGTCCCAGCCTGCTCATTGAGATGATCTCAATATCGAACAGGCAGTCCGTGCCGGTGTATTTAAGCGCCTGCTCCTCAGCCACAAGAGTGTACTGATCAGGCACAATAACAAGCGTCTCACCTCCGCATTCTCCTATGCGGTCATAGATGAAACGCTCCTTATCGATATTCTCTCTTCCTGCGAAAAGTCTCAGCATTCCGGTCCTTTCCTCAGATCCTTTTCCGGCTGATACGATCCAGCCTGTGTCTTATCTTATGGCTTCCTGCGCGTCCTGTGACAGCTTGGCTCTCACGAACACATCAATATCCCCGTCCATGACAGCGTCAACATTGCCGACCTCCGCTCCTGTCCTTGTGTCCTTGACAAGAGTGTACGGCTGGAAGACATAATTCCTTATCTGCGAGCCCCATGTCGCCATCGACTGGTCGCCCTTGATCTCGTTGAGGTTCTCCTTGTGCTCCTCTTCGGCAAGCCTCGTGAGCTTGGAAACCAGGATCTTCATCGCGACTTCGCGGTTCATGATCTGCGATCTCTCATTCTGGCATGTAACGACTATGCCCGTCGGCAGGTGTGTGATCCTGACAGCCGAGTCCGTAGTGTTTACGTGCTGTCCGCCGGCACCGCCCGACCTGTAAGTATCTATCTTGAGATCCTGCGGATTGATGTTGACCTCGATATCATCACCGATATCCGGAACGACCTCGACCGCCGCGAAGGATGTCTGCCTTTTGCCCATCGCATTGAAAGGCGATATCCTGACAAGCCTGTGCACGCCGGTCTCAGACTTAAGCATGCCGTACGCATTGTCACCCTGAACAAGGATCGTCGAGCTCTTGATTCCGTAGTCGACATCATCCTGTCTGTCCAGGATCTTGGTCTTAAATCCCTTCTTCTCACTGTATCTCAGATACATCCTCTCGAGCATCTCCGCCCAGTCATTGGCATCGACTCCGCCCGTTCCTGAATGTATGCTGAGTATAGCATCTCTGCTGTCGTATTTTCCGGACAGCAGCATGCCGGTCTTGAGGTCTTCAAGTTCGTCTTTGATGCGGTCAAACCCTCTGATCACGCTTTTCGCTTCATCCTCGTCCTCGAGTTCTTCCGCGATCTCGATCAGTTCAGGTATTTCGTCAAGCTCGTCCGAAAGCTTATTGTACAGATTCAGACGGTCTTCCAGAGACTTTTTCTCTTTTAAAACTTTCTGTGCGTTCCTCTGGTCATCCCAGAATCCCGCCTTGAGGCTCTCGTCCTCAAGTTCCTGTATCTTCTTAGCAAGACCCGCCGGGTCAAAGATAACCTCCCACTTCCGCGAGTTTATCTTTCACCTCCGGAAGCTGGCTTCTTATCTCGTCAAGTTGCAGCATTAATTGATTCTCCGTTTCTATATAATATCCAGCAGCTCGTCCGGTCTGTCTATCCTGTATGTCGGCTCAAAACCGTGCTCCGCCATGTCCTCTTCATCGACATAGTGGCTCCACCCGACCAGAACACTGTCTATTCCGGCATTGTTGGCGCATCCGATATCGAACTTGGTGTCACCTATCATGACGGCCTGCCCCTTTACATCTTCAGGAAGCGCGTCAGCCGGGAACCCCGACAGCCTGGCCAGGCACACATTCAGCGACTCCGGATCAGGCTTGTGTCTGGTGACATCATCCATTGTTACGATCTCATCGACAGCGCCTTCCATGCCGAACTGCTTCATGTAATTGTTGAAGCTGTAAGTGGTACGCGATGTCGCAACTCCGATCATCAGTCCGCGTGCACGGAGCTCACTTATGAGCTCTTTGATACCGTCAAACACATATACGATGCCTTCATCCTTATGCGAGTCCTGGTACGCGCGGTAGTAATCGATCACCTCATTGACAGGCGCGCCCGGCAGCTTCACACCGATCGTGTGCATCAGAGTCTCTCCGAATGTCGCCTCGATCTCCCTGACCGGCTTCCTGCATCCGAGATAGTGCTCAAAGGTCGCCTGCCATGAAGCGATGATAATGTCATTGGTATTAACTAAAGTCCCGTCAAAATCAAAAATAATATATTTCTTCTTCATAAACCCTTCTTCTGATATGGATTTTTATTAGTGAGGGGGAGTTTACCATCCTCCGCCTCCGCCTCCGCCGGCGCCGCCGCCTGAGAAGCCGCCACCGCTGAAGCCGCCACCGCCGCTCCAGCTGCCGCCGCCGGAACTTCCGCCGCCGGACCAGCTGCTGCCTCCGCCCGACTGAGGAATGACGATGTGGTTGTTTACACTGGCGTTGCAGTCACTCATCATTCTGCCCATCATGTAGTAATCGAAACTGTCATAGCGGCCGGAACTTGTTCTTGCCCAGTCAGGAGTAACGACCGGGATATCCTCAAAGTTCCTGATCCACTTGTTGGTCAGTCCGAATACATAAGCGTACGGAATGATGTGGTAGAAGTATTCAGGATCATCCTCTACAAGCTCGTTGAGCTTATCGAGTTCTGCAGTCCTGATGAAGTCTCTGAATCCAAGGATCCTTCCCATGAGCCTTGTGTACTCGCCCTTCTTCGCGATTGCTATGACCGAGAAGAATATAGCGATGAGTGTTCCGAGGATCAGGAATCCGAGAATTACCATGCTCTTGGTTCCGTTAAGATAATCCATCGAGCTGGCCATAACCGGAAGCATTCCTATTCCCATGTAGAACAGCCATATAGCAGCCAGGCACTTGAGTACTGTCTTTACCTTGCTCGAGCTGCGGATCCTGTCATATACCGAGCACATCAGCCAGACGACTGCGATGATATGTAACGCCGCCCAGATGAAGCCGAACATCATCATATCCGATCCTGTTGTCGACGCCCAGATGCAGAATGCTGCCGAAGGCGCCAGTGCCGCCAGTGCGCATCCCGCCCTTGCCATGAGCGAATCCGATCTGTGTACGGCATTCGGTCCGACGAACATTTCGCCGAGCTGCTCGCATGCCCTCTCGTATTTGGTCCCGAACGTGACGCCCAGCTTACTGCTGTTGGCTGTCTTGTTGCCGCTTGCAAAAAGGCCCTTCCACAGGGTTCTGATGAACTGCGGCTCGTCAGATGGTTCAGCCCCTCTGTGGAATATGAATTCCTTGCGGCTTTTCTGCTCGATGCTCAGATAACCCTTGTCCGCCATGTATACAATGTTGGATACGATGTCAGACTTGTCGACTTTGCCGTCGATGATATATCCGATCTCACCCGGTGTCAGCTCACCAGGAGGATAAAACTCCAGAGTCCTCGTCATATGATCATCCCTGCCGTAGAAGTACCACAGCAGGAATGCACCGATAGGTCCGAGCGCAAAGAGCAGAACACTGTTCAGCCCGAGCTGTCCGAACTGAGGCGCACCTACCCAGTAGCCCTGAGGCAGGTCAAGCGAAAGAGTGATGCCGTGATGCGCCGGAAGATCCTCTGCCGTAATGGTGATGGTCTGTCCATCATCCGACGGTGTCATAACTGCGTTGTCCTCGTTGCTCGAGGTACCGTATGAGCCGGAGAACACTTCCGCTTTGCTGAGATCAGCCCCTTTAGGCAGGTTGACAGTGCACTTCACGCTGCCGATATCTGTTTCCCAGTCGGTCGGGATGAGGTTCAGAAGGAGCATGTCCTTCTCCGTGTTCTCATCCTCCCACATGGTGATCTTATAGTAGATATCGTACGGATTCTCACCTGTCAGAACGTAGTCAGCGCTTCCGATCTTGACGACCTTGTTTCCGGACTCAGAGTATGTCTCATACTCGTAGCCCGGCACCTGTATCCCGCCGACTCTGTATCCTCTCACAGGGATGTATCTGTATATCCCGTGGTGAGGAGTCGAATAGTATACATTGATGTACTCATGGTAATCGTAGCTGTTGTCCTCAGCGACATCTACTTCGACATTATATTCTGTTGCATACATCGTGTTGTCCGCTGCATGGGAATAGCCTCCCGTGAACGGCACGAGCATCAGGATGAGTCCGATTACAGCGATCACCGCAGCCGCTCTCGCGGCCAGTGACCTCTTGTGTATCCTGGTATCCATGTCAGTTCTCCTTCTGTGTCAGCAGGTGTGTCACAAGGGACGGTCCTTTTTGACACATTTTACAGTCCCTCATCAAAGTCCTCTGTATGCATCTTAGGGAAATTGAACATCTCCGCAACGATGCTGGTCGGGAATGTCTCGACCTTGTTGTTGTAGTCTCTGAGGACAGCCGAAAGATACTTCCTTGCATTGAGGATGTCCTCTTCTGATCCGGACTCCTCATACTTTCTGAGCTCTTCCTCAGCCATTTCGATGCGGTTCTTCTCCTGGGTAAGAGAATTGTAGCAGATCACTACAACCACCGCGATAACGACCAGAATTATAAGTATTACAGCCATTGTTCATTCCCCTTTCTGTATGGGTTCTATATCAGTGCATTACTGATTCTTTCCGCAGCAGTTCTTATACTTCTTGCCGGAGCCGCATGGGCACGGATCGTTTCTGCCTACCTTAGGCATGTCGCGCTTTACGGTCTCCTGTTTGCCGGTCTTCTCTGCCTTAGGAGCAGCACCCGGCATATTCCTTCTTCCGTTTCCGGAAGGTTCGCTGTCATCCTTATAGTCTTCCTTGGATGCGGATGTCCTGCCGCTTACAGCATTCCTTCTCTGAGTATTGGTTGTGACTGTTACGTTGTAGCAGAACTTGACAGTCTCCTCTCTGATATCCGCAACGAGCTCCTCGAACATTGCAAAACCTTCCTGTGCATATGCAACTGCAGGGTCCTGCTGTCCGATTCCTCTGAGTCCGATACCGTCCTTCAGCTGATCCATCGCATCGATGTGATCCATCCAGCGGTTGTCTACGACTCTCAGGAGGATCATTCTCTCGACCTCGCGCATCTGCTCGGTGCCGATCTCAGCTTCCTTCTCTTCGTACAGCTGATCGAATACAGCCTTGACGTCATCTCTCAGCTTGTTCTCATCGAGTCCGCTGACATACTCCGGATCGTCGAACTGAAGTCTGCCCCTGACAAGCGGTGTGATCTGCTCGAGTCCGTCAGATACTCTCTTGAGATCCCACTCTTCAGGATATCTTGACTCCATAACGACAGGATCGATGATGCCGTCGATAAGTTCGTATGTCATGTTCTGGATGTAGCCGGAAACATCCTCTCCGTCCAGGACCATTCTCCTCTGTCCGTAGATGATCTCCCTCTGCTTGTTCATGACATTGTCGTACTGGAGTACGTATTTACGGATGCCGAAGTTCTTGCCCTCGACCTTCTTCTGTGCTCCTTCGATGGACCTTGTGAGCATGCCTGCTTCGAGCGGTTCATCCTCATCGAGTCCGACTCTCTCCATGACGTGCTGCATCCTCTCTCCTCCGAAGAGTCTCATAAGGTCATCCTCAAGAGAGATGAAGAACTGGGTCGTACCAGGGTCTCCCTGACGTCCGGAACGTCCTCTCAGCTGGTTGTCGATACGTCTTGACTCGTGTCTTTCAGTACCTACGATGCAGAGTCCGCCGAGCTCTCTTACCTTCTCCTGTTCAGCTGCTCTTTCAGCCTTGATCTCATCGTGCAGCTCGTTGTATCTCTGTCTTGCAACGATCATGTCAGGATCATCCGACTTCTCGAATCCTGTAGCGAAAGCGATCTGCTCAGGCGTGTACTCTTCCCTTCTCATCTGGCGTCTTGCCTCAAAGTCAGGGTTGCCGCCCAGGATGATATCCGTACCACGGCCGGCCATGTTGGTAGCGATGGTGACGGCACCGAGACGGCCTGCCTCAGCGACGATCTCAGCTTCCTGCTCATGGTGCTTGGCGTTCAGCACGTTATGCTTGACGCCTCTCTTCTTCAGCATGTTGCTGATGAGCTCGGATATCTCGATCGAGATGGTACCGACCAGCACCGGCTGTCCGGTCTCATGAGCAGCGACGACCTTGTCTACGATCGCTTTGTACTTGCCTCTCTGATGAGCATATACAGAATCCTGCAAATCCTCTCTGATCACAGGCTTGTTGGTAGGGATGACGACAACGTCCATGTTGTAGATGTCCCTGAACTCGTCTTCCTCTGTCTTGGCAGTACCGGTCATACCTGCAAGCTTCTGATACATTCTGAAGTAGTTCTGCAGTGTGATGGTAGCGAGAGTCTTGGACTCGGATCTTACCTTGACGCCTTCCTTGGCCTCGATGGCCTGGTGAAGTCCGTTGGAGAATCTTCTTCCGTACATCAGACGTCCTGTGAACTCATCTACGATCAGGATCTCACCGTCCTTGACGATGTAATCAACATCCCTCTTCATGAGGTAGTTGGCGCGAAGAGCCTGCTGTACGTAGTGGTTGAGTTCCATGTTGTCAGGATCGGAGAAGTTGTCTACACCGAAATACTCCTCGCAGATCTTGACACCCTGATCGGTAAGAGCGATCTGATTGTCCTTCTCATCGATCTTGTAGTCTCCCGGAGCGTCTTCCTTGTCTTCAACGAGAGTCTTTACGAAGGAGTTCGCATTCCTGTACATCGAGCTGGAGTCAACGCCTCTTCCGGAAATGATGAGCGGTGTTCTCGCCTCATCGATGAGGATCGAGTCGACCTCGTCGACGATAGCGTAGTTGAGCTCTCTCTGAGTCAGCTGCTCCTTGTATGTGACCATGTTGTCACGCAGGTAGTCAAAACCGAATTCGTTGTTAGTTCCGTACGTGATGTCGGCCATGTACTGCTCGTGACGTGCAGGTCCTTCTACAGCGTGGATAACGCATCCGACCTTGAGTCCGAGGAAGGTGTACAGCTTGCCCATCCACTCAGCGTCACGCTTTGCCAGATAGTCGTTGACTGTTACTACGTGAACGCCCTTGCCTTCAAGAGCATTCAGGTATGCGGCAAGAGTAGCTACGAGAGTCTTACCTTCACCTGTCTTCATCTCGGCTATACGTCCCTGATGCAGAACCACACCGCCGATGAGCTGTACTCTGAAGTGCTTCATTCCGAGGCTTCTCCACGCACCTTCACGGCATACCGCGAAAGCTTCAGGCAGGATGTCATCGAGAGTCTCGCCGTCAGCGAGCCTGTCTCTGAACTCCTGGGTCTTGCCTCTCAGCTCATCATCGGACAGCGCCTGCATCTCTTCGTCATAAGCCTCGATGCGGTCGACTATCTTCTCTATCTTCTTCACCTCTTTGGCGTTAAGATCGCCAAAGATTTTTTCCATTAAGCCCATAGTTATAACTTCCCTTTCTTAAATATTTCATGCAGGCTGCATTATGTGGCAAATTTTTTATCCAGTTGCCTTTTGCACCTGTTAATTATCCTCTTCGACCTTATCCTCTACAGATATCCGTGTCATGAGAGCTCTCCTCGCATCTGCCTTGGTTACTCTCACATGGAAGACCTTGTGCTTGGACTCATAGTCGAATTCATCGCCTTCCTTAGGCAGCCTGTCGAGCTCTATCATGACCCAGCCGTTGACTGTGTTGGCATCGGCCTCTATCTCTTCATCAAAGAGTTCGAAGAAATCCTCAAGGTCTGCATTGCCGGCAACAAGGTAAGTGTTGTCCCCTGCAGGTCTCACTTCCTTGGATGCTACGGTGTCGTGCTCGTCATAAATATCCCCGACGATCTCCTCGATGATATCTTCAAGCGTGACAAGACCGGTCGTTCCGCCGTACTCATCGACGACGATCGCTATATGCGTCTTTTTGGCCTGCATCTTCTTGAGCAGGACAGCCGCCTTGATCGTCTCAGCGACATATGCGACAGGCTTTATGAACTTCTCCGTGTCCTTGATGTTCTTGACGTTGTTGTTGTAGAAATCCTTCTGGTTGAGAACTCCTATTATATTGTCCAGGTCGTCTTCGTAAACAGGAAGTCTTGACAGTCCTGAGTCCTTGAAGACCTGTTTTATCTCTGCTACCGGCGTGCCCTTTTCAATAGCCACGATGTCGACTCTCGGTGTCAGGATGTCGATCGCTTCAACATCATTGAACTCGATCGCGTTCGCGATGAGCTCGCTCTGCTCCTCACCGATAGCACCCCCTGCTTCCGCTTCTTCAACGATAGTCAGGAGCTCATCCTCTGAGAATTCCGGTTCGGTGTTCTTTCCGACTATCTTCTTCAGAAGCACCTTGAGTCCCATGAAGATGAATGTCAGCGGCGTCATAATAATAATGAGGGCCTTGACAAACGGCGCCAGAAAGAGAGCAACCTCTTCCGAATACTCTCTTGCGATGATCTTAGGTGAAATCTCTCCCAGTACCAGTACAAGGATAGTGACCATTACTGTAGCGAGTGTAGGTCCTATTCTTGCCCCCCATGTCTGTATCCCGTATACGGTCGCCACAGTTGTCATGGCTATGTTGGCGATGGTGTTTCCGACAAGGATCGTGGTGATCAGCTTGTCAAAATTCTCCGTCAGGTCGAGGACGATTGCCGCCCTCTTATTGTCCTCAGCAGCAAGATTCTTCATTTTGATCTTGTTGACCGAGGAGAACGCGGTCTCTGTGCCCGAGAAGAATGTCGAGCACAGGACCAGCGCGATTATAGCAATCAGATAACTGTTCATATAATTGTTTTACTCTTCATTTCTGCCCGAAACGATAGCCCAGTCGATGGTCGTATCGATCTCAGGTGCGTTGTAGTTCTCACTGTCGTATGTCAGGTAAGCCTTGGCCGTGTATGTTCCGACCGCAATGGCCTTGTTGTCCCTGTATCTGACATCGATCGACTTAGGAACGTTCCTCAGTACGATGCTCTTCTCATACGCATCGTAGACGAAAGGCTTGTCATAGCTCCAGTGAACATGTTCGGTGTCGTAGTTCGCCTTGTGGATTGTCCACTTCAGATCGGCGATCTCGTCAGCCTCGCAGTTTCTTGTATCGTATGTAAGCCTTGCTCTTGCAGTGTATGTGCCTGCATTGATCTTGACGTTATCGATGTATACGACCTCAGCATCATTAGGCAGTCCGATCAGGCTGACCTTCTTAGGCTTCTCGTCATAGACGAAAAGTGTGCTCGGGTCATAGTCCCAGCTTACGGCAGAGGTGTTGATCTTCTTCTTCTGGATCCTCCACTTGAGGCTGGCTGCAGTCGGCTCCTCATAGTTGTCCTTGTTGCTGTAGTCAAGGATGGCTTCAGCCATGTATGTGCCGGCATCGATCGCGGTGTTTCCTCTGTATCCCTGTACAGTGACTCCGTCAGGGAGACCTGTGAGCTTGACGGTCTTCTCTTCACCGCTGTAGATGATGTCATCGCTGTATGCCCATTCAGTTCCCGACATATCGTACTTGGCCTTGAGGATCTGCCACCAGCATCCTCTGACAGGCTCAGGTGTCTCAAAGTTTACAGGGTCAGCTGCTTCGATCTCGGCCATTGCCTCATACTCGCCTGCATTGACCGCAGTGCTTCCCTTATAGATGACTGTGACATTCTCAGGAAGTCCTGCAAGCTGTACGCTCTTCTCTTCGCCGTCATATACGAACGGGCTCTCGTAATCCCAGTGAACGCCTGACATGTCTATACCGGCCTTGGCGATCTCCCATCTGCACTCAGGAAGTACAACTTCTCTGTAGTTGGTGTCGGCAGGATTTACGAGTTTTGCCTTGGCGTAGTATACGCCTGCGTCTGTCGCTGTGTTGTCCTCGTATACGACCTCGAAGCCTTCAGGCACGCCTACGAGTTCCATCTCAGGTGCGACTCCGCGGAGTCTCTCAAGGAAGCCCTGTTCCTTGGCCCTCTCAGTCAGAGCAACGCCCTTAGGGGTTCCGTCATATACGAACGGTCCTTCGTAGTTCCAGCTGATGCCGCTTATATCCACAGGAGCATCGGCCATTCCTATGCGCCATCTTACAGGTCCGAATTCAGGCCTGAAGTAGTTCCTCTCATCATAGCTCAGCTCTGCAGAAGCCTCATACTCTCCTGCATTGACACCTGTGTTGCCGGTGTAAGCTGCGGTTACGCCTGCCGGCAGTCCCTTGAGCGTGACTGCTCTCTCTGAACCGTTATATGTAAAGCTGTCCTCGTAATCCCATGCAACTCCGGACATGTCGTATACGGCCTTGTCGATCCTCCAGTCCATAGTTCCGATGTGCGGCTGGATGTAGTTGTGCTCATCGTATGTGAGTTCTGCAGAAGCAGTGTATTCACCTGCCTCTGTTGCAGCATTGCCGCTGTATACCGGCTCAACGCCTTCAGGGAGTCCTGTGATCGAGATGGACTTCTCGGTCCCGTCATAGACGTATCTCATGTCACCGGTCCATCTTGCATCGGACATGTCATACTCTGCCTTGACGATCTCCCAGTCGCAGTCTGCGATAACCGGAGCGTTATAGTTCTCCGGATTGACAGGCCTGAGGTCTGCGTGTGCTGTATAGTGTCCTACTACAGTTCCTGTGTTGCCGGAGTATTCAGCGGTGATGGTCTCCGGAATGCCAGCGAGCTCTACCTTCATCTCACCTCCGTCATATGTGAACGGCTGTGAGTAGTCCCATCTGAGTCTGCGGATGTCCGGATCAGCCTTGTTGATGGTCCATGTGCAGCTGACAGGTTCAGGTGTGCTGTAGTTGCCCGTATTGGTCCTGAATCTTGCAACAGCTGTGTATGTTCCTGCGTCTGTGGCCGAATTGTCTTCGTACTCCACGCTGAGTCCTTCCGGCACTCCTGTGAGATCAACTCTCTTAGGTGTTCCGTCATAAATGAACTCTCCGCTGTAGTCCCACTTCACGCCGGACATGTCATACTCAGCCTTGCCGATGTGCCAAGGGAATGTGACCGTTTCAGGAGCATTGAAGTTGCTGTCTGATGTTCTGAACGATGCTGTGGCAACGTAGTCTCCTGCGAGGAATCCGCTGTTGCCCTCGTATGTTGCAGTAACATTCTCAGGGAGGTTGAAGAGCTCGATGCTCTTTCTCTCTCCGTCATATGTGAATGAATCCGGCTGGTAATCCCACTCAGCTCCGCTCATGTCGTAGTCTGCTCTGATGATCTCCCAGTCGCAGTCTGCCACAGTCGGCGTGTTGTAGTTGGCCTCATCGGACACTCTGAGGATGGCCCTTGCGGTATACTTGCCCGCGCCGGTCGCCTCATTGTTCCTGTAATCTGCGCTGACGCCGTTAGGCAGCTGCTCGAGCATTACGCTCTGGACTCTTCCGTTATATACCTTGGCATCTGTGTAATCCCACTTTACAGCGCTCATCTCGTAGTCAGCCTTGATGATGCGCCACTTGCAGCTGTCTACGTACGGCTTGTTGTAGTTGCTCTGATCAAACGGGATCAGGTCAGCAGTTGCTTCGTAGAATCCGGTCGCTGCTGCAGCGTTGCCCGAGTATACTGCGCGGACGCCTTCAGGCAGTCCTCTGAGCTCGACTTCGTGCATCCTGCCGGTGTAACTGAACTCTCCGCTGTAGTTCCACTGGACGGATGACATGTCAAAATCCGCCTTCCTTACCGTCCATTCACAGTTTGCGAATGAAGGTACCTTGTAGTTCCTTTCATCAGCACCTCTGAACGTTACGGATGCCTCATATGTGCCGGCATCAGCAGCCTCGTTGTTTCTGTATGTAGGTGTGACGCCCTCAGGCAGGCCCTTGATCACGACCCTATGAACAGTTCCGTCATATGTGAACGGTCTGTCGTAATCCCAGTAAGCGTGGCTCATGTCGTAGTCACCCTTCTCGATTCTCCAGGTGACATTGCCGAGCTTGACCGGCGTATAGTTGGCTGTGTCCTCAGGTCTTATCTCTGCGGTTCCGACATATGTTCCGGCCTGCGATGCTCTTGTGTTTCCGTAAACGGCATAGCAGCCCTCAGGGATGTCCACAGCATACACAGTCTTCTCGGATCCGTCGTATGTGAACGGATTCTCATAGGACCATGTGATTCCGGCTGTATCTACCGGCGCCTTGTCGATCTCCCATGTGCATTCGCGGAACTCAGGTCTCTCGTAGTTCTTCTCATCGAATTCGAAAGCTGCCTCAGCCATATAGACGCCTGCCTTTGCTGCAGTGTTTCCGCTGTATACAGGCTCAAGGCCGTCCGGCAGTCCGTTGATAACGACTTCCTTCTCGTAGCCGTCATACGTGAACTTTCTCTCTTCCTGCCATTTTGCATTTCTGAGGTCGTACTCGGCCTTCTCGATGCTCCAGTCAAGTGTCATGTCAGGAATGTTCGCATTATAGTTGGCTGTGTCGCTGACGGTGAATCTGGCGATAGCTGTGTAGTCGCCCGCATCCGTAGCGCTGGCATTGGTATAACTTACCCTTACGCCTTCCGGCACGCCTGAAAGCCTTACGCTCTTCCTGCTGCCGTCATAGGTGAACGGCGATGTGTAATCCCATACTGCGCCTGTGATGTCCGGGTCAGCCTTGCTGATGTTCCATGAATAGCCCATCGGCTTCGGCGGCAGGTAGTTGCTGTCATCTACAGCCGTGAATAGTGCCTTGGCATAGTATCTGCCGGCATTGTGGTATGTATTGAATGCGTACTCAACAGTAACATCATCTCCGATGTCACTTGTGATCTCTACTGTCTTGTCAGTTCCGTCGAAGACAAAACCGCTGCAGTCTGTCCACTCGAGACCCGGCTTCTCGATCTGAGCCTTGTTTATGGCCCATGTGCAGCCGTTGACCTCAGGTGTCTCGTAGTTCAGAGGATCGCTCGGGCTGAGTACTGCCGTAGCTACGTACTTGCCGGCGTCTATCCTGGTATTGTCTGAATATTCGACGTTGATGCCTTCAGGAAGCCCCTCGAGATATACTCCGTGCTCTTTTCCGTCATATGTGAAAGCTTCGCTGTAATCCCAGTGAACTCCCGAGATGTCGAATCTGTCCTTGTTGATCTTCCACTGGCAGTCAGCTGGCTGCAGTGCGTACATGTTATCCGAGTCATACTCGAGGACAGCGTGTGCGTTGTAAACTCCCGCATTGAATCCGCTTGCGTTCTCATAGTCAACGTGGATGCCTTCAGGTACTCCGGTGAGTTCGACGCTCTTGGTCTCACCATCATATGTGAACGGTCCCTGATAGTTCCACTTTACGCCGGACATGTCAATGACCTTCTTCCTGATAGTCCAGTTAAGTGTCATGTCTTCCGGAGTGAAATAGTTGTGTGTATCCGGGTTGATGAACATGGCGACAGCCTTGTAATCACCGGCGGATATGCCGACCTGATTGCGGTATCTGACTCCGAGTTCTTCCGGAACTCCCTGAAGAGTAACTTCGTGTGTCTCGCGGTCAAAATCGAAAGGCTTGTCATAGTCCCATCTTACGGCGCCCATGTCATATGAGGCCTTGGCGATCTCCCACTCATACTCCACAGGACCGGACGCCCTGTAGTTTCCGGTGAGGGTTCCTCTTGCAAGGTACTTGCCTGCAGGTGTCTCCTCTGCTCCGTCATAGTCGATCTCTGCATCATCAGGAAGGTTGAGGATGCGGACTGACTTAGGCTGTCCGTCATATACGAACTTGTCATATTCAGACCACTCCAGAGTCAGCGGATCGATCACCGCCTTCTCTATCTCCCATACGCACGGAACTACGTCCGCAGGTTTTTCATAGTTGACCTCGTCGTAATGAAGAGTTGCTGTTGCGGTATAGATGCCGGCTCCTGCAGCTCTGTTGTTTTCATATGTCGCTGTAACACCCTCAGGAAGTCCTGTGAGTGCAACACTTCTCTCGCTGCCGTCATATGTAAAGACGTCCTCATAGTCCCAGTGTACCTGCGACATGTCATAGGAAGCCTTTCTGACTGACCACTCATATTCCTTCATGATCGACGGTTCGCTGAAATTGTCATCGTCATAGTCGAGTTTTACTGCAGCAACATAGTTGCCCGCTTCAGTAGCGGTGTTGCCCTCGTACTCAGCATGCACTCCGACCGGAAGCCCCTCGATCCATACGTGTTTAGGTGTGCCGTCGTATGTCATATTGCTGTCTTCAGCCCAGCGTACGCCCGACATATCCTTGGCAGCCTTCTTGATCCTGAGCTCAACGGCATTGGAAACCGTTTTGCCCACACTGTTGGCAGCGCAGAGTCTTACGAGCCAGCCGTTGCACTTTACCGGCAGGATGGTATTGTGGTCTATCGCCTGCCATGTGCCTTCTTCTCCGTTAGGGCTGACCTCCAGATAGCCGGTAACATTAGGGTCTCCGGCAGAAACGATCTCAGGCAGCTCGAACGGTATAGGCTGTCCGAATGTGAACTCGTCAACAGGACGCACTTCTCCGATCTCAGGTGCGCTGGCCCATACAGCATACAGGTTGAGGTCCTCGTCGACATTGTTGAGCTCCTGGCCCGGCTGCAGCATAGTGCCCGATCCGTCAGCCTCGGTGTTCCATCCGATGAAAACGAACTTCTCTCCCGGTGCAGCATACATCGGATCCTCGATCATGTACCTGAAATCCGGGACAGTCTTCCTCTCTGTCGAGATGTCTCTGCCTGCGTTCTCATGATAGATGACCATGCAGCCCTCCGCGGAGATGACTCTTGCTCTTCTGTACTTGCCGGCCTCCTTGACTGCGAGTCTGTCGCATGAAGTCGTTCCGTCTCCGTTAAGACTGAATGCAGGTCCGAGCAGTATGTCCGTGAGTCTTGCGCACTTTGCAAACATTCTGTTCATGTCTGAGCATCCGGAGGTATCGAAAGATGATATATCCAGCTCTCTGAGTCTTGTGCAGCCCTCAAACATCGAGCGCATGTCGGTTACGCCCGCTGTATTGAACCCGCTGAGATCTGCAGCTTCGAGGCCCTTGCAGCCTTTGAACAGTCCTGCAAGCGAAGCCCCTTCAGGGAACGTCACCTCACCGATTACTGCCGCTTCAGTGATGAGTGTGCGGTAGTTCTCCCATGGAATCCCGCTGTCATCCAGACTCTCGGCCTGACCTCCGTTAATGAAGAGTCTGCCCGTCTCGTCGATGCCCCACAGGCACTCTCCCCACTTATCTACCTTGATGAAATTCTTGTCCATAATCTGTTCCTTTTATAATCACATCCGCCGCCCGGAGCGGCTAATTGGTAACATAATCATACATAGTAGATTATATAATAATCAGGGTGCAAAATGAAGATACTAAAAATAGGCGCGGCACTATGGCCGCGCCCTGAAGTTCAGTATCAGATATATCTGCCGGCGTTCACACACAGTGCTGCCGGGACCCCTCCTCACTTATACGAAGAAGAATGCCGCGCCTATCATGATGTACACCGTCACAAGCTGCAGTCCTTCGAGCCAGTTCGACTCTCCGTCAGATGCTACACGGTTAGCGATAAGGACCGCGCCGGTAACCGAGACGAGCTCGAATGGCGTGAACACGATGCTCATCGGTGTGAAGAACAGGCTGAGAAGTGTCAGCACAGGGACTACGAACAGTATGATCTGAAGGCTGGAGCCGAGAGCGATCTCTATCGCAGCGTTCATCTTGTTCTTGTAAGCCATTATGATCGCCGATGAGTGCTCTGCCGCATTACCTATGATCGGGACCAGAATGATACCGACGAAGGTCCTGCTGAGACCTGCGCTGTCCGCCATCGGTTCGACCGTTCCGACGAAAATCTCCGAGATCACGGCGATGCAGACCGTTGATGCGATCAGAAGCCCTACAGCCTTAGGCAGGCTCGCATTGTGTTCCTCTTCATCATCTGCAGTTACAGATTCCTCATACAGCGCCCTGTGCGTCACGAAGGTGAACACGAACTGCATGACATATACAAGCAGCATCAGTACCGCAATAATCACGCTGAGTCCTTCATACTGCGAATTGAGGCTCTCCTCAGGAAGAGCATGGGTGAATATGGCCGGTATCGAGAGCCCGAGCACCGACAGGAGCAGCATGCTCGCCGTTATATTGATGGAGTTCCTGTTGAATGTCTGCGTCTTGTACTTCAGTCCTCCCGCCAGCATCGACATGCCCAGCACCAGCAGGATGTTTCCGATGACTGAACCTGCGAGGGACGCCTTTACTACATCAAACAGCCCTTCCTTCATGGCTACGAACGCTATGATGAGCTCAGTGGCGTTTCCGAATGTCGCATTCAGGAGTCCGCCTATCCTCTGTCCGGCAAAGCCCGCGATATCGTCAGTGGCTTTGCCCATGACTCCTGCCAGCGGCACTATCGCAAGTGCACTGCACAGGAACAGAGCCGTGTCCGAAAAGCCCATTATCTTTCCCGCTATGGTAATTGGTATGAAAACCAGAAGTATATATAGGTATTTCACCGTCTTATTCCGCCTCTCTGTCCATAAGTCAGCAGGCCATGCATATGTGTACCATCAGGCACCGTATGTATGCACCGGTCTGCTCCTCATTTATTATAGTCCAAACACATGACAAAAGGGGACCGAAATCCCCTTTTGTCTGATCTTATTGTCTCTGACGGATATCATTCCGTCCGGGAAAAACTGCGCTGATCCTTTTTAGAACTTAGGCAGTACTGCGCCTTTGTATGTATCTGTGATGAACTTCTTTACATCATCTGTCTGCAGAGCTGCGATGAGTGCCTTGGTCTTCTCGCTGTCCTTGTTCTCCTCGTTTACAACAAGTACGTTTACATATGTATCAGCGGAGAGTGAATCCTCTGCCTCATAAGCAAGAGACTCGTCAAGCTTGAGTCCTGCTCCGATAGCATAGTTGGCATTGATTACGCCGAGTGCAAGATCCGGAAGCGAAGCCGGGATAGTTGCTGCTTCGAGAGGAACGATCTTAACGTTCTTAGGATTCTCTACGATATCTATTTCAGTTGCTTCTACACCAACTCCATCTTTGAGTTTGATGACTCCGTTATCCTGAAGGAGCAGCAGTGCTCTTGCCATGTTGGTAACGTCATTAGGAACTCCGATCTTGTCTCCGTCAGCGAGTGCATCGAAGCTGTCCTTGGTGCCTGCGTATACGCCCATCGGCTCATAGTGTACATCAGCTACGGCAACGAGGTTCGTTCCGTTTTCCTCGTTGTACTGGTCAAGATACGGAACGTGCTGGAAGTAGTTTGCATCTACATCTCCGTCTGTTGTAGCAACGTTAGGCTGTACATAGTCATCGAATTCGACTACTTCGAGCGTCCATCCGTCCTCTGCCAGTTTGTCTGCTACAGAATTGAGTATCTCTGCATGAGGTGTCGGGGATGCAGCTACCTTGATGACCTTATCAGGATCAGGTTCTGATTCTCCGCCGCCGGATCCGCCGCATGCTGTGAATGCGAATACGAGTGCAATGACTACTGCAAATACGCTCAGTTTTCTTAGATTCTTCATTGTTGGTTCTCCTTTCTCATTACCCATTAATACCTTGTTAATGACAATTATAATTGATTATATATCCACTTCTCACATTTTGTTGGTGAGTTATTTGGCTAGTTTATCCTGTTGTCCATTCTGGCTGCGAATCTGATGCCTGCCTCCTGCAGTATCTGCACCAGTATGACGAGGACGATTATAGTGATCCACATGATCGACGGCTGGAATCTGTACAGTCCGTATCTGATGGCCAGGTCGCCGAGTCCGCCGCCTCCGACTATTCCCGCCATTGCGGAGTAGCCGAGGATATTGATAGTCGCGACCGCCGCTCCGTTCAGAAGAGACGGCCTTGCCTCAAGAAGCAGGACTTTGCGTATTATCTGGAAGTTGCCGGCGCCCATCGCCTGCGCTGCCTCGATGACTCCCGGATCTACCTCGAGCAGTGACTGCTCCACCAGCCTTGCCACAAACGGCGCTGCCGCTACCACGAGTGCTGCTGTCGTTGCGCCGGTTCCTATGCCGGTGCCGATCACCTTCCTGATGTACGGCATCAGGGCGATCATCAGTATGAGGAAAGGTACGGATCTTATTACGTTGACGATGAAGCCCATCACCTTGTTGTATATGGCTACCGGTCTTATACCGTTAGGTCCGGTGACTATGAGCGAGACTCCGATCGGAAGTCCGATCACATATGACATCAGTGTTCCGAGCACTGTCATGTACAGTGTCTGGAGAAGGCCTTCTCCCAGTAATGATACCAATGTGCCTGTATCCATTACTCTGTCACCTCCTCTCCGAATCCGTGCAGAGGATAGTCATAGTAGTCTGAATCCTCCGGTATTTCCGTAAAGTCCACGCCCTCCTTGATGAGGTACGCTTTCTGTCTCTCTGCCGCTTCCTTATTATCCGACAGACAGATGACCATCTGTCCTCTCTGCTCATCGAGAAGAGCATCAAGATTTGCATACAGCAGGTTGACCGGTTCACCCGTCTCGAGGATCATGTTCGAGATGATCGGTTTGTATGCCGTCTTCTCATTGAATACGAGCCTCAGCCTGTTCTTCGTTGCCGTTCTCGTCTCAGCGGTCTCTCTGTCCTCGCTGTCAGGGAAGAACAGCTTGCGCGCTGCTCTTGTCTTAGGCTTGGTGAACACTTCATCCACATCGCCCTGCTCCACGATCTCGCCGTTTTCTATAACTGCGACCTTGTTGCAGAGCTGCTTGATGACTCCCATCTCGTGAGTGATGACCACCAGTGTGATCCCTCGCTCTTCATTGATCTGCCTCAGCAGCTTCAGTATAGAACGTGTCGTCTTAGGGTCGAGAGCCGATGTTGCCTCGTCACAGAGTATGACTTCAGGATCCGATGCAAGAGCTCTCGCGATCGCCACTCTCTGCTTCTGTCCTCCTGACAGCTGCGACGGGAACGAGTGCGCCCTGTCCTCGAGGTCTACGACCTTGAGAAGTTCTTCAGCACGGGCTTTTGCCTCCGCCTTCGGAACTCCCGCTATCTCCATCGGGAAGCAGATATTTCCAATGGCGTCCCTCTGCATCAGCAGGTTGAACTGCTGGAAGATCATGGAGATCTTGCGTCTGTGCAGATTGAGATCTCTGCTCCTGAGTCCCGTCAGAACATTTCCGTCGAACAGGACTTTGCCCTCCGTGGGCTGCTCGAGAAGATTGATGGTCCTCACGAGTGTGGACTTACCCGCTCCGGAAAGTCCTATGATGCCGAAGGAGTCGCCTCTCTCGATATCCAGGTTTATATCCCTTAGTGCGACGACCTTGCCGCCCTTGGTACCGAATTCCTTGGTCACTCCCTGCAGGCTGATAATACAGTCACTCAATTTCTTTACCTCTATCTTTTGCCTTCTACTGATCAGTGAAATGATTATTTTACGAAAAACGGGGCAGGTCCTAACGACCTGCCCCGGTATGATACATGAGAAAACTCATAGTGTCGGCTTCGTTATGACCTTATCCTATGCTATTCATCGGCTCTGCACATGCACATGCCCATCATTCCCATTTCCATCATCATGCTTCTTCCTGTCATGTGAATGTGCTCCTTTCATAGAATAAGGGGGATCATCTCCCGTCCTGAGTGTAATATAGCAACCTTTATGAGGGATGTCAACAATAATTCGCCAGATTCTTGTTGTTTTTCACAAAGAACATTAGCCGCCGGCCAGCATTGTTAGTGAAATCTTACAGCCGTATAAGCTATTCAGCTTTACCCTCTCCGTTCTGCTCATCGACTTTTGCCCTGAGCCACTTGCAGAGTTCCTTCATCTCTTCCATTCCCCTGAACGCGTGCAGCGGCAGAGGCATGATCATGGTGTCACTCATCCATACATAAATTGCCTCTTCTGTCAGGTCGATCAGCTTGATGTCACTGTACCTGAATACCTGATCATCCCCGTTGCCGGATGTGGTGAAAGTGTCATCATCGAACCTGACAGTGTTCTCGCCGGCATTGACTCTCTCTGCGGTGTTGGCTGATGCCTCTATCGCTTTGTCCTGCTGTCTCAGCACGAGAGACTCCGCGAAGAAAATACCGACCACAGCCAGAGCACCTGCGATGACATACATCAGATACCTGAAGCTGCTCTGTTCTACCTTAAACACCGTGAACAGCAACGCTATCATCGCTGCCCCGATCAGGTATGTCAGCCTCTGTCTTCTGACCATCTTGTGTCCCTGCTCGGTGTACATGATACGGTACTTGCCGAATGACTTGTAGTCGTTGTCGTTAAGTGTGAACTTTACTTCTCTCTTGTTCTTCTTCGAAGCCATGATTCTTTCTCCCTGTTATAACATCCTCTTTTAATTATCACTCCGCTGCCCCTCAAGATAATCGCGGAACTCCTCAGTAATTGTATCTTTCAGGATCGCGCCCATATAAGCGTTTTTCTTCAGCACAGGTATGACCGTCTCCATGCAGATGTCCAGCATCTCCTGATCACCCTCACGCCACATGTTCTCGGCAAAGCCGCAGAACTTCACCGCCATTTTCCTCCTGCTGTCATCCTCAGCCACGCGGGCAAAATACTCTGCCGCATGTCTGAAGTATCCGTCTGCGTCGAAGTTTTCATCTCCGCCGAACGCGCGGTAGTCATCGTAAGCAGCTGAGTATATCGTGCTCAGAGATCTCACGAAGCCTTTTGCGCCCTTGGTCCCGATGCCCTTCCGTTTTGCCGGGGCCGCCTTGACTCCGTCGAACTCGAACGCCTCGAGCCACGGATGCTTTTCATATCTCACCCTTACAGGCGGCGTCAGCACAAGGCCTTCGAGCGGGATCCAGGCTCTTCCGAGCACCGTCTCCTCCAGACTGTATTTTGCGTCTCCCTCATTCAGGTCCCTGCTCCCGTCAGTGAAACTCACCGACACCTCCATCCTCGGAGGATCGCATCAGGTGGTGAACTTCTCGGCACCGAGTATGAGGTCGCGGAACCCGAGGCGCTGCATGTATTCAATTGCGTTGTCGTTAAGTTCTATCATGGAAAACCGCCTGCTTCGTGAGCCGCACCATCTACAGCGGCACGACCCTCTCACCCGTTTCTCCGACCGTCATCCATGAGACAAGCCTGCCGTCTTTTACGGTCACCTTGTATCCTGTTCCGGGATTAGGCGTCCACATCCACATGTCTGTATACTGTTCCGGAAAAGCGTTGTACATCAGATATGTTATGACCGCACCGTGGAGCACGGCAATGACCTTGTCCTTGCCCGCCTTCTCAGCCTCGCGCAGAATGTTCCAGACACCCTCAGTCACGCGTTTATTGAAGCTCTCGTGGCTGTCACCACCCTCAAACGAAAGCGTCTCAAGCTCGCCGCTGAGCCATGCACGTCCGTAGTCATCCTCCATGATCTCGCTGTAGGTCTTCATCTCATACTTACCGAGATTGATCTCCTTGAGCAGCGGCTCATGACTGTGCTCTATGTCACCGTACATCGCATTCAGAGTCTGCTCTGTCCTCAGCATTCCCGAAGTCCATACAGAAGCTCCCTCAGGATCCGGATACACCCCGTCCGCAGCAAAGGACTCGACCTCCCTGTATCCGTCTTCAGTGATCGGCAGATCAGTCGCGCCGTAGAAGAGGTCGCTTCTGGTCCCCGATGTATGTCCATGTCTTATAAGGTATAAAATCTGTTCCATGAAAACCATTTTAGCACAAATACTTCCCCATGCCTATGCAATGATGCGTCACCGGGGACGGTCCTTTTTGACACACACCCGGTCAATGCGCCCGCGCACTTGTCACTCCTCTCAAAACCCTGTATAATTCGTAAAGTGTGACAACATTGTATAAAACAGGAGGCTGATCATGAGCACCGTTACATTCATAGGCGCCGGAAGCTTCGGCACCGCACTTTCAACAATCGTTGCAGCCAAGGGCTGCACGGTCAACATCTTCGATATAGACAAGGCCCACCTCGACCGCATGGAAGCGGCAATGGAGAACACGGACTATCTCCCGGGCGTCAAGCTTGAAGGTGATTATCACTTCTACACAGACAATGAGGCAGCACTGAAAGACGCAGACATCGTCGTTTTCTCGATCCCTGCACAGCACTTCAGAGCAGCGCTGAAGTCCGCAATGCCTTTCATCAAAGAAGATGCCCTCGCTATGAACATCGCAAAGGGTATCGAGCAGAAGACTCTCATGAGAATGTCCGAGGTCGCTGAGGAAGTCGGCTTCGACATGAACAGATACGCATGCATCTCCGGTCCGTCTCACGCTGAGGAAGTAGGCATCGGAGTCCCGACAGCAGTATCCGTTTCCTCAAGAGACCCTCGCACAGCAAGATCAATAAGCGATCTCTTCTCAACTCACAGATTCAGGATCTACACCAACGACGACATGCTCGGCATGGAGCTCGCAGGTTCAGTCAAGAACGTAATGGCTGTAGGTTCCGGAATCATCGACGGAATGGGATTCGGCGACAACACAAGAGCAGCAATGATGACAAGAGGCATCGCAGAGATGACCCGTCTCGGAATGGCTCTTGGTGCAAAATTCGAGACCTTCGCAGGTCTCTCAGGTGTCGGTGACATGATCGTTACCTGCACCAGCATGCACTCCCGCAACTTCAGATGCGGACGCCTCATCGGCCAGGGCATGGATCCTGAAGAAGCCCGCAAGTCCATCGGCATGGTAGTCGAGGGTATGTTCACTGCAGAAGCTGCTTATGAGCTTTCCAAGAAAGCCGGCGTAGAGATGCCTATCACTGAGGCCATCTACAACGTCATCCAGGGCAACATCAAGGTAGAAGATGCCCTTGAGGCACTGATGGGAAGACCCAGAAAAGACGAGTATAAGAAATAAGAATCAAAGCGCGCCTGCATAGCATCGCTCGCGTCCTCGAAGAGCGGCGTTAGAGGCAGGCTCTTCTGCGGAATACTCGCGCTGCTATGCAGGCGCGCTTCATGTTCTTCTTCTTATCAGGCCGGCAGACAATATACACCTTATATGCGCGCGTAGCTCAGTGGATAGAGTGTCTCACTCCGAATGAGAAGGCCGCGGGTTCGATCCCCGCCGCGCGCACCAGCAAAACAAATCGCTGAAACCCTTGCAATCACTGCGTTACAGGGTTTCAGTTTTTCATTTGACGACAATTTTGACGACAGTTTGACGACAGTTTTTGTCGCACATTTTTGCTCGTAAAATCGGCCGGCTGCACCTGCGAAAACTCGTATAACCCTTGCAAATACAGCGTTTCCGATTCAATGCAAATGTGCGATTTTTGAGGAAAAAACGCCTCAAA
>OMZI01000021.1 GCA_900315485.1 uncultured Eubacteriales bacterium
TCACTACAAGTATAGCATATTTAACAAGAAAATAGTGAGAAACTTACAGAAAATTTCTCACTACTCTTAAGTTAATGACATTGTGAAATTTCAACGTTTATAGCCTTTCGGGCATCCGCCGCACAACGCCGTAAAACGCCGCTGAACGCTGAAATAAAGGAGGAATTTCAGGGGGAGTCTCGTGCTACATGACGAGAAACGAAGTCCCTCATATTGGAGGAGAAATGCCATTATTTCGTCTTTAGATCCATCTTCGGTTTCCGTGATTGCGCGAGAGTCATCCCCTCTTTAGTTTATGTAACCCATTCGTTTTGAAATAGCGTTGGCTGTGGCAATCACGGCATCTCTGATCAGAGGGATTCTTTCATCGGAGAGTTCGTATATGTCACCGCTGACGCTGACGCATGCAACAGCTTCACCCTTGAAGTCGAATATCGGCGCGCCTATACATCGCCTGCCGATAAGATATTCCTCATTATCTATGGCCCAGCCGTCATGCCGGACCTTACGCAGATGACGTTTGTACTCCGCTGGATCGGAGATCGTATTAGGGGTATATCTTTTGAGAGGGCTCTTGTACAAAAGCTCATCAAGTTCACGTCCTGAGAGAGCTGCCAAAAGGCACTTTCCTATGGAAGATGTATAAGCAGGCACTCCGATGCCTTCCTCATCGCTTTTTCTGAGATTCTTCCGGTCCATAAGCTCAATATATATGACTTTATCTTCAACGACCTTTCCAAGGTGGACCGTCAGTTTATATTCTGAATACAGGTCCGCCAGAAATGGCCGTGCTATAGTATGAAGCTCAAGATTTTCAATATAGTAGCCGGCGAGCTCTATTATTTTTGGGCCAAGAACATACCCCGCCGCGTCAGTTTTCTCCGCGTATTCTCTGTTGCATAGCGTCTGCATGAGTCTGAACACTGTTGTCTTGCTCAGCGAAGTCCTTGATGCCAGCTCAGTAAGACTGATAGGCGATCTTTCTTCAGCAAGTATTTCCATAAGATCCAGGATCCTGTCAACGCTTCTTACATTATCTGCCATAAGTCACCATCCCCTTTTGTTAACCATGTCTTTCGGATATCTTATCACATTGTTCCACTGCGCGGAACACCCATTTCGTATAACGTAATACCCGCATTGTTAACAGTATCAGCAAACGGAATAATAGAAATGTAATACGTGTTCGGTTTCTTTGTTACAGAAAGGAGAATCATTATGTTCCGTCCAATTATTGCAACAAGTACAGATGCTGATGCTTCCAAGGCAGCAAAGGAAGTAGCTTCAGCTGCCAAGGTCAGTGATTTGAAAGCCGTATTTGCATATTGCAGCTGCGACTATGATGTAAAAGCGCTCATATCCGCTGTCAGTGATGAGCTTGGGGTTCCGGTATTCGGCAATACATCGTTCACCGGCGTTATCACTGCAGACGGATTCTTTGGAGGAGATAAGCCGTTTGTCGGGATCATGGCGATAGCTGACCCGGATATGACCGTTGGAGTAGCCGCTCTTGAAAAAGACGGATGCAGCGTTGCAAGAGGCAAAGAACTTGCTGTTGCATGTAAGAAGGCTGCAGGCAAGGACTGTGCGCCTGACTATTTCTACATGGCCGCATCACCTGCAGAGGAGGAGTTCTATGTAAGAGGCATCACGGAAGAAATCGGCAGAGTTCCGTTTTTTGGCGGCAGCGCTGCAGACAATTCCATAGAAGGTAAATGGGTCCTTTATGCAAATGGAAAGTTCTTCGCGGATGGATGCATAGCAGCATTCTTCTATGGCGGACCTAAGATGTGCAACCTCTTTACAGGTGCTTACAGAGAAACAGATGACTATGGGATCATAACAAAGATCGACGGCGACCGCAGACTTGTTGAGATCGACGGCATCCCTGCCGCAGAAAAGTATATGGCATGGACCGGCTGTGACAGAGAGGCTGTGACAGGAGGAAATCTGCTTGTGACCACTATCACTTCGCCGCTCGGAGTCAAGGACAGACTCGGACGCCTGACCGCCATCCGTCATCCGATGAACGGAAACGAGGACGGTTCGTTCGATATCGGTGCGAACCTTGCTGAAAAGACAGTCGTCATCCGCATGGAGGCGAGCGTTGATGAACTTATCGATTCAACGGGCAATACTCTGAAGGCTCTCATAGAAAAGACACCGGGCAAGCCTCTGGCATTCCACCTTGTACACTGCGGTGGCCGCCGTGCAGGTATCGGTGACAGGATCGATGAAGTTGCTGTTCAGCTTAAGGAAGCAGCAGGCGGAGTTCCGTTCATTACAGAGTTCACTTTCGGTGAGTATGGATTCGAGAAGGACGACTGCAATACTACAGGCGGTCTGATGCTCTCATTCACGGCGTTTTATGAATAAATAACTCGGGCAATAGATATAAGGAGGAAACAGCCATGAAAATGTTGATCGGCGGCAAGGCGGCAGATGCTGCAGACGGCAAGACTATAGACGTAATCAATCCGGCAACAGGTAAACTGGTAGATACCATTCCGGCGGCTACAGCTGAAGACGTAGCGAAAGCAGTCGCATGCGCCAAGGAAGCTCAGAAAGAATGGGCAAAGGTCCCTGTATATGAGCGCGTCGAGGTCATGTATAAGTTCATTGAACTCGTTGAAAGAGACAAAGAGGATCTTGCCCGTACGCTTTCTGATGAGACAGGCAAGTGCATCACGGAGGCGCGAGCTGAGATAGGCAACATCCCTATCGCTTTCAAGGCATTCTCTGAAAGAGCAAAGCACTTTTACGGTCACACCATTCCGGAGGGAATGGAAGCGGGACAGGACAAAAACATCCTGATCATCAGGAAAGAGCCTCTTGGAGTCGTTGCTGCGATAATCCCGTTCAACTTCCCTTGCGACCTGTTTGACCAGAAAGTAGCGCCGGCGCTTCTGACAGGAAACGCCTGCATCGTGAAGCCTTCGACTGATAATCCGCTCACTCTCTGCAAGCTTTCGCACCTCATGAATGAGGCGGGAGTCACACCGGGCGCGATCGGGATCGTGACTGGACGCGGGCCTGTTGTCGGTACGGAGCTTTCAAAGAATCCGGACGTACATCTGGTTACTCTAACAGGTTCTACAGAAGTAGGTATCGAGACTGCCGGCTATTGCGCACAGAACCTCACACATGTGGCTCTTGAGCTCGGCGGAAACGACGCATTTATCGTTATGGATGATGCCGATGTTGATCTGGCTACAGACGAGCTGATCTGGGGCCGCATGTACAACACCGGACAGGTGTGCTGCGCTTCAAAGAGATTCCTGGTACACAGATCACGCGTAGAGGAATTCACAGCCAAGGCCATTGAGAAGATCAGTAAGATCAACCGCGCTGATCCGGCTACGGACGAAGCAGAGATGGGCTGCCTTATCAGCGAGAAGGCGGCCATCAAGGTGGAAGAGCAGGTAAACAAAACAGTTGAACAGGGCGGAAAGATCCTGCTGGGCGGCAAGCGCAACGGCGCTTTCTATGACCCTACTGTCATCGGTGACGTTCCTAAGAATGCAGACGTAGCGATAGATATGGAGATATTCGGACCTGTAGTTCCGATCATAGCTTTTGATACCGAAGAAGAGGCTGTTGAGATAGCAAACCGCTCTGTCTTCGGACTTTGCGGATGCGTGTTCACAAAGGATATGAAGAGAGCTGCGAGAATTGCCAACGCTCTGGAGTGCGGCGGTGCGGTCATCAATGGAGCCAGCTTCTTCAGGAGCTTCGAGATGCCGTTTGGAGGATACAAGCATTCAGGTATAGGCACGGAAGGAGTATTCAGCACATTTGATGAAATGACACATACCAAGTCTATCGTACTGAAGAACGTGCTCTGATACATCTTTAATATAGTAATCCACTATACAATGAAGCTGCCTCAGGCTGCAATGCAGTCTGAAGGCAGTTTTTTCACTTCTCGTTATATATCAAAATGAAACTAAAATGGATGGTGCAGCGTCCTCCTTTCTGCCAATAAATGGTTAACAATTGATTGCACTTTGTAATCAGGGGCGTGAAAGCCAGTTACTGCAAGGGCTTCAAAACGGTCAAGTCGTTCGCCCCCCAAATAGTGAGAGATTAGCGAGATTCCTCTCTTCGGTTTTATGTGAATCGCAAAAGGATGCGATCAAGATCGCCCTCTATAGTATATAATCGTATATATAAAGAAAGAATTGATTGTTGATCATAGGTAATATTGAAGGACTAAGGTCTGCATTAATTACGGGTTTTGAGAAATCGCCCAAGAGGTGTGAGAGAAAATGAATGATCCTGCGTGATCCGCAGCATTTATGAACGGGCCTTTCCCAAAGAAGCGCTATAAACGGAGTTTTTGGCAGATGAAGAATATTGGGTGATGCCACGAAAACAATCTTCAACTCTCGTTATACATCAAAACGAGACTAAATCGTATACAACGCATTTGCAACCCGTGGAGGAAAAAGAGGCATATTTAGGGGCTGATATTTTTTCTACAAGCTGTAGCCCGATGATTGCAAGGGGTTGAAAATCGCGAATCTCGCCATCAGCTCCACGAAGTAAGACCAGCTATAAAGTTGGTCTTATTTTTATGAGTTCACTAACGCAATGCCCAATATGTTCTACATGATGGACATTGCGATAACATTGCAAATGCCGTAATGTTATCGTAATGTTATTGCAATGTTCCGTAATGTTTGATACCATCTTTTCAAATAGCACGGAGGTGTCGAAATGCACATTAATGAACTGTACTCTGATGTAATAGCTGAAGATCTGAATTATGAGTATAAAGCTGTTTTGAATCCTGATAATCCTGTCAAATGGGCTAAAACAATAGTCGGATATGCAAATGGCACAGGCGGAGTGATGTTTGTCGGGGTCTCAAACAGCGGAGAGGCTTTTGGTCTAAGTCTTGATGAAATTGATAAAGCGAAGAACTTGATAGCGTTGATCAATGATCGACACATTTTTCCGCACGCAAGAGTTCAATATATGATGCGTAGGTGGACGTTGATGCTGAAAAATTTGTTTTAGCCGTAAAGGTTCTGCAAGCTGATTCAATAGTCAGATATCGCGAGGGTGATTTCAACGAAACGGTGTATACAAAGGGTGATGGATACACTGCCGCGGCCACACCGGAGGAAATCATTGCTTTACATAAAAGGAAACATGGTATAGATAATGAAACGACCGATATCAAGTACGACGAGAGCAGTTGGAAAGAGTATGTCAAACTGTGCTGTGATTACAGATCAGATAGATCGGCTCCGACGATAAAGGAGTTGCAGAATGAGGAGATAGTATCAAAAGATGGTTTTGTAAAATCCGGATTCAATATGTTTTCGGATGAATATGAAGGTGATGACTCGCTTATTTGCTGTCGCTTATGGAAGGACAAGCAGAAAACAGGAGTGGTCTTGGATCAGGGCAGATATAAGGGTTCTTTAGCAAGAGTTTTTCAAGATGCATTAAGTTTCACAGAAAGAAATACAAAGACGGGTTGGGAAAAGGTCGAGACAGGAGGCCGGAGTGAAATACGCGCTTATCCGAAAGAAGCAATACGTGAGGCCCTTGTAAACGCAATTGCCCATAGGGATTATTCAATTGCCGGTACACAAATCGATATCGATATTTATTGCGACAGAATTGAGATTGTATCCCCGGGATCATGGTTGCTTCCGAGGAGCTATGAAGAGTATCCATTGGGATCCATTCCATCAATCAGGAGAAATACTATCATAGCGGCATGCCTGGATGTAGCAAATCTTATGGAGCGCGGTGGAACAGGCTTTCAGACGATGATTGAGAGTTATAAAGACAGCAAAGACAGCTTACAGCCGGTAGTCTCAATTTATCCTGGGTTTCTTAGTCTGTGCTTATATGACCGACTTTACAGTGAAGAGGAATCTGTAGTTGCAGAAACTGGCGTAACAGATAAAGAAAAGATAGTACAAGTATTAAAATCAGATGGACCAAAATCGGTAAAAGAGCTGCAATCATATACTAAATATAGCAGCAGGAGCCAGTTCCTGACAGAAGTGATCAATCCGCTGATTGAATCCGGAGTTATATTCAGAGACGGGAAACCCAAGTCGCCAACGGCTCTTATAAAACTCAAATAATGCGTAGTGCGTAAATTATATAGAATGCGAGCAAGGTGATGCACATGGCTGACTATAGCAAAATAAAGTGGAAAGAATTATTTGCAGCAAGGATACTGAGCCGCGGATATGACTATTATCTGGAGGGAAACGTATGGAACCTCCACAGTAAAGACGGAGAAATTTCTGCAACTGTAGCAGGGACCGAAGATTATTGTGTGACAATTACACTGTCTGACGGGAAAATCACAGATATGGTTTGTGACTGCCCATATGCTGCAGATGGCAATTATTGCAAGCATGAGGCAGCTGTGTTATATGCCTTGACCGATGAATCAGACGGCATAGAAGCGGGAGCCTGCGAGGAGCAAGAAATCGACGATGAGCACACGGATAACGGTCATGCCCAAAATGATGAGCAGAATATAAAAACTTCCTGGCTCAGTAAGATTGAAGCTGAACGAGAAGAACTGAAGCAGTACCTTTCCTGTATGTCTGAAGATGAAATGCGGGATATGCTGTACCAGCTTGCGTGTAATGATGAATCTCTCAGAAACAGGATCGCGGCAATGTATTCGAATGAGATTGATGAGGAACTGATCCTGAAGATGAGAAAAATGGTAGACAATATAGAATATGAACACAGCGACAGATCTGGATTTATCGACTGGAGACATGCATCGGACTTTATTAGCGACCTGATCGAGTTCCTTTTCGACAATGTAAAGCCGCTGATTGACAGGGGGATGTTGGAAGAGGCTTTTGAGTTGACATGCTATGTGTTTCTCACTATCGGCAACGCTGAGATCGATGATGATGGAGATATAGCTATCGGAGCCGGTGAGTGCTGTGAGTTCTGGAAGGAGATAGTACAAAAGGCATCAGATGTGCAGCAGGAGCGTATGTTTGATTGGTTCAGCAGTCATATAGGTAATGGCAGTGTCTATGATTATATGGAGGACTATCTGGAAGACTTTCGCATGACCGGGTTCCACTCGAAACGGCTATTAAACAGGCGGCTTGAAGAACTCGATGAGATCATCAGCAAAGAGGTGGAAGAATACAGGAATAACAGAGACAGCTGGATAACATATAGGCTCATCAAGAATCTCGACAATAGGATCGAGACTATGGTGGAGCTAGAGGTGCCACGAGCAGAAATGCTCTCTTACATGGAAAAATACACGTTTCTTCCGAAGATTCTTATCAGATATGCTGAAGCTGTCTATGAAGCCCGCGACCCTGACTATGCTATTGGGCTACTTCAGAAAGGTAAGATAAGAGATGCAGACAACTCTTCTGCAGTCAGTGCTTACAGCCGCAAGCTGATAGAGTTCTACGCCTCGCAGGATATGAAGAGTGAGCTGATTGAAGAATTGTCATTTCAGGTGATGCACTGTTATCAGAAAGAACTCAATTATATAAACCGATTAAAGGGAGTTATATCTGAAGAAAAATGGCAGATCATACGGGAAGACATTCTTGATTCGGAGTCATGCAGAACAGTCAGGCTAGATCTCATGCAAGAAGAAAAGCTATATGACAGGCTTATGAAAGAGATACTCGCGTCCGGGAGCATCAGTACGCTTGAACGATATGAGAAAGATCTCAGATCCGGGCATTCACGCGAGATAAGAGATATGTACGCAGAGTATGTCCGGGATGTGGTTGGGAACACATCTAACAGAAAACAGTATCGTTATCTGGTCGCTGACTTACGAAAAATACGTCGATATGATGGTGGTAAGGAACTGGCAGCATCTATAGCTGCATCATGGAAACAAGAGTATAAGCGACGCTCGGCGCTTATGGACGAGCTCAGGAAAGCAGGATTCTAATGCAATAAAACCCATAAAATTATGGGATGAAATGCCAAATGCCGACAGCTTTGGTGGGCAGATACTGGTATTCTTACATAAACGAAGGTATTGTTGATAACATAACAATATTGTATACAATCATTTTTTGCAAATATGGGATTTTGCAAGAAACGAATGGGTTTTTCAGAAATGAAGTCTCGTGAGGCTTGCAATTACTGAGATTCAGATTTACGAATCCCTCTATCAGCTCCAGAAATTGGTCTCCGAAACCGGAGACCTTTTTTCGTGAAGCCGTTGATTTTACTGCGATACACGATTTTCATCATTGTGCACAGTTTCTTGTAAATGTATCCAGGCGCATGGATACACCTGGATACACTTGATTTTGTGTGTCAACTGGACAAAGCGTAAGTGATCTGAGTGAGCTTCTCATCATCTTCGCTTCTGTCAAAGCAGTAATTGTTAAGAGTAGTTCTTTCGTCAACATGCCCGGCAAGCTGCCTGGTTGTATTGATGCTTACACCATTGCTGATAAGGGTAGATGTGAAAGTCTTACGCTCTTTGTGCGGGCTGCGCTCGTCTATTCCGAGGTCCCGGCAGTATTTCTTGATCGCTTTTTCAATCGCATTGTAGGTGCTGATTGGCTTGTCATTAGGGCAGAAAATAAAGCCCTTGAGTTCCAGACCTTTTTCCTGGCGGTGATTTTTAATCTCCTCAATGACCTCTGCTGCAAGCGGAATGAGCGGGATCGTCCTGCTGCCATATGTTCCCTTGGTATGCTCTACGATTTCTCCTGTCGGGAAGCGGACCAGTCTGTTTACTGTCATACTGTTCCCTGTAATATCCTCAAACTTGAGAGCGGATATCTCACCAATACGCAGACCTGTATAGAACATGAAGATTATTGCCAGCGGTGTATACCACTGAACATAATTTTCATTCTTTCTGAATGCAGTCCATGCGCGGTCTACGACCATATTCTCTTCAGCCTTAGTAAAAACTTGCGTATGATCAGGTTTCTTGACTTCGGGAACAAGAACCCTTCGCCTGTTTACTTTAACATCCAGGAATAAGTTCTTGTTAATGATCTCGCTGTCTACTGCAAAATCCAGCAACTGCCTGATTATTGCAGAGAAGTTACCATACTGGTGAGCATTCATATTGTGCTTACGGATCATCGTATGAACCCAAGTGTCGAGCTCAAGCTTTGTAATGCTCTTAATCGGCTTCTTGACTATGGCATCATTTTCATAATATCTGCACCAATCATACTTGATGCGTATTACTGTAGTTTCACATACATGAAGACTCTTAAATTCGATCCATGCGGGGTATAAGGCTTCAAGTGTGCAGGCCTCTCTGACAAGATCCTTATCATGGGAAGTGTAGTACTCACATATCAAATCAATCAGATCATCTCTTTTGGATTTGACTATGAGCTTACGACCTTCTTTTTTGCTTTCGTCGGGCAGGTGAGAACGCCATCTGCCATCACTGCCTTGATAAATAGTGTATGGATGTTTTTCTAGGATTTTCTCCTTCCTGGACTTTCTCATATCGTTTTCGACGTCCCTCAGGTCGATAGTACCATTTTGGGAGATATACGACAAGATTTCGTCCGGGGTAAAATGCATCTCAGGGAGATGCGTGTCGGTCGTGACAGCCGTGACAGTGTTAGCGGGAGTTGTCCTCCTTGCTGTCACAGCTGTCACAGCTGTCACAGATTTCAAAGGACAGTATTCTGCCATCAGCATGTGTTCTGCTGTAGTCGTATACTATCCCTTCGTCCAGTAAGAGGCTGCCTTTATACTGATTGACATATTTTGTAATGACATTGGTGCCGACCGACTGATCACCAAGTTCATTAAGCAATTCAGTAGCTGAACCTCTCCAGGCTCTTCTCTCTTTGATGAAGTCTACAAGATTGTGTATGACTTCGGGTGTGTTCGCAGCAGCGATCTCTTCCTGCGTCCTGATGCTCACAAGCTCCCATTTACAATCGCGGAACTCTATCTGCATCTCAACAGGCTGAATATCTCTGCCCTTTACATACAGTGTAGCCCTGTTACTGTACTCATTCTCTTTATCAAGGATGACCATGGTATCTACAGCACCATTGATCCCCTTGGTGCCGTTGAGCCTGTTGAAGATATTATGAGCATCACCTTGCTTCCTGAGATGGTGTACCAGGAATACTGAAAGCCCATGCTCTCTGGCAAAGTCTTTGAGCTTGGCAACATCTGAGTAATCATTAGCATAGCTCATGTCCTTGCCGTTGCTCCTGATGAGCTGCAAAGTGTCGATTATTATGAGCTTTATGTCCGGCATTTTCGCAAGGGCATCATTAAGCTGCTCAAGCAGATCAGAATCCAGTGTCCCGCTCTGTATACCGAGCATGACTCTGCCACGTCTGACCTCATTTGTGAGCTTGAAAGCCCTCTTCTGGATCCTTGCATAAGTATCTTCAAGGCTGAGATACAGGACATTTCCCTGATCAACGTGATGATCAAGGAAGTCCTGACCTGTAGCGATGCTTATTGCCAGCTGGAGCATCATCCAGCTCTTACCGGATTTCTCATCACCGGCAAGTATGTTGACTCCGCTCGGGAAAATATCCTCTACAAGGAACGGTGTCTCATCAAGTGGTGTTAGCAGTAACTCCTGCAAGTCGATTAATTGTAGTGGTTTGAACATTGTTTAACCTCCATTATAATTTCCAATTAAAAAAGCTCCCTTTCGGGAGCGTGAGTGATAACGTATAAAGTTGTTTGCTAAGTCATTCGCTGAAAGCCGAAGCTGAGGCCTGAGTATTTCTCATATTGCCTTCCGATCTTGTTGATCCTCTTGAGAACAGCACTGTGTGTCTTGTATTCAAGCTTATCTGCTATCTCCTGCAGGGTATAGCCATCCTGCCTGAGCTGCAGTATATTTCTGTCCTTTTCGGAGAGTGTAGCCATGAATCTCTGTACATCTACGTTTTCTATGACCTCATCTTCAAAATCACTGACAGGATCAGGGACTTCCCATCCATCATCGTCATAAACCTCCATCAAATGTTCCTTATATCCCTCAAGTGAGAACTCAGCTTTCTTGGATCTTGTGTGATACCACTTGCGGTAGAAGTCTATCTTTTGATTACTATCCCTGTAATCAAAGTCCTCGAAGCATCTGTACTCTTTTTCTGCATCAAGTATTGGCTGCAGATTATGCCTCTCCACAGCACTGGGAACTATTTTGCTCATATACAGGCTTACAGTCTCTTCTGGAACAAACCCAAAGTAGAGATCATCATTCGGCTTGCTAAAAAGATCTTCAAAAGTCGGCAGCAGTTTCAGCCGGGTGAGTTCATCTATCCAGGTAGCAGCACTATGCGCGATCCTCCATGCAGGAGAGTCCCCTGAGAAGATTTCCATATACGGGATCTTCGGGCACAGATAGGGCCATGCCATATAGGCATAGCAATCCACGATGCAGAGCACGAAAAGATCGCTCTGCACCAATTTGAGAGCTTCCTCATTTATCATTAACTCATTGAAGTCGCGCGGGATAGAGCAGAGCTCACTGCCACACTTGCGGAGGAAGCATTCCGGAATGAAATAGAAGGCAGGTATGAACTGTGCATTCCGAAATTCCAGAATGGTCCCTCCGGGGAATTGTATTTTGATCCTGTGCATGCCGGTTTCCTGCATTTGATGACCTCCAAGAATCTCCAAGGAACATTTGTTTGATACAAGCTAATTATAAAAATCTCGTTGTCCCTTTTTTGACACTCTCAGAAACATTTTGCTTTGGTTAAAGTCGAATATTATTCATCAAACAGGTTACCCAGTGCCTTGTAAAGGTCCTTCGCCTCAACTCTCAGTCAGCGTCAGCCCCTTCAGCGCCGCACCATTAGGAGACCAGGTCCTGATATCTATCTTGGGCTCAGCTCCATTCCACGACACAAGATTCAGTTCCTTCTTGTATCCTGTGTCAGGATCACCAATCACAGCTATCCTCTTGATTATTTCCATTGTTATTCCTGCCATGTTAAAAATCTCCTTTCATAAAAAAAGCAGCTTGCGCAGCTGCAGATAGTAATAAGTATTGTGTTGTGAGTTTGTGTATTCATCGCTCAATATCCCGTCCTTTCTTTGTGAGCTTTCGCACAGCACGCTGCTTCTCACGCTCAGCTATCTGTCTTTCTCTTTCGGCCTGTTCTCTTGCAGCTTTGTCTCTGAATAGATCCTTCAGCTTGTTAACGAATGCTGTGACCAGTTCAGGGAAATGCTCCATAGCATCCAGGAATGGTCTCGTCTTCTCGGTAAGATCTTCATACTTCTTACCGAGGTTCTCATACCGGGTGCTGTATCTCTCAAAACCTTCCCTGTAGTACTCCATTGTCCGTTGCATGTCCCACAGCCTGTTCCTGCTAGTGAGGCCTTCCTTGGCAAGAGCAGTGAGCTCCTTGTAGTCTTCACCAGAAAGAACGACCTTGCCTGTGATGTTCTTCTTCCCAAGGCTGTCTATATCTTCATACCTTGTCTTCGCATCAAGTGCCGGCTCATACTGTAGCCTTGTCTGCTCAATACGATCTTCTATTTCGGACAGTCTCTTCTTGTCCTTCTCGATCTTGAACTGAAGAGTATCAAGATGCTCAGCGGTGCTGCCTTTCTCTCCGCGTTCAAATCCTGTGAAGCCATGACTGATCATGTGCTCATACACTTCATCCTGCAGTATGCTGTAGGACTTTCTGTACTTTGGCTTGCCGTTGGCTCTCAGCACGATCTCACCATGTTCATCCGTCTCAGGAATATTCGATGCCCACTTCTTTGAGTGGCTCACCTGATGGATCACTTCTTTCACTGTGCCTCTCAGCTCAGGATCCTTGCACCTTTTGCTCCATTTCACATCCTTATCCACGACAGGGATCACCATGGCGTGAAGGTGATAGTGGTACACATCTTTACCGAACCTCTCGCTTGCCTCTGTATTCAGCTCATCAGCATGCATGACTGCGGAGACTATGTTGTCCGCTCCGAATTTCTTCTCTATGAAGTGATATGCTTCCTCATAGAACTTCTTCGCATACTCATAGCCTCCATGATCTTCAAAGTATGTCGTGTTGACATCGATGATGATCTCATCGAGCAGGGTAGCATCCTCACGGAGTCCTCTGGTGGAGATCACTCCCTCGGCCTCGAGCCTCCTGAAGATCTCGGTGTAGGTCTCATCACCCGGATCCTTGAAGTGGATGTTGTACCTGCTCATCTCAGTGATAACGTTCTCATTGCCGTAGCTCTGGTTCCTGCGCTCATTGTGCCTGTAGATCTTGTCAAGCCCCGAGGCTTTATACTGCACAACTCTCGCGCAGGACATGTCCGGCTTCTTTACTGCCATACGCATTCCTCCTTTCTGAAACTGCGGGGCGAAGCCGGTTACACAACATTCCTGCTGAATGTGTGTAACCCACTATGACACTTTCAGCTTCGCTGCAAAGATGTCGTGGGCAAGGCTTTCCCCCCTTGACTCCCTGTGGAAACGAAAAAGAGGAGCGTCCACGGTGTAGCCACCTTAGTTACTCCTCTTCGCTCGCACGAATGCTCACGGAGATCACGCCCTGACCAGACGATGATCTCATCTCGTTTCCGACGCCGCTTAAATAAAAACGGAGCCAGCGGCGGTGCTCCTGCGTGAAAAACTTTTCTCATTCTTTCTTCTTCCTCCTCTTGGAATTGTACTCGGGACATGAGATGATCACGGCACGGAAGCTCTGCTTACACTCGCGATCACAATTTCTGCAGAGCTCGTTGTAGCTGATCCTGCCATTCTCATCGAGATAGAAGTCCCATTCTTGCTTATCTTTCTTTGACATCCTTGGCATATTTATCACCTCCGATCTTCATTACGATGTCTTCATAAGGGAAATAACGACCAATATAAAACGTCCACCTGGCCGGGAGAAAATGTATGATCTCGGGGCGAAAATGGGCGTTTTTCCTCGCTATAACATGATAAAAAATGATTAATGATATTTGGTACCTTGCATCAACTCAGAGGTTGCTTTCGGCGAGAGGGCACTCTTTAATATTTAACGACAATTCCACAGGTCAATTATTCCTCAAATTAATCAGCCTTTCAAAAGGAGTTATTGTAACCAGAATCAATCAACGTTCTGAAGAATTGCCTCTAATATATAACGACAAAGATATACGTATTATGTTCCATTTTTTCTATTACTGCTTTTGTAATTAATGTAATAGTAGTATCTATTTATCAACGACACTTATCCCTATATAAATTTTTCCTGAGCAAAGAAAAAATTCCCTTGTGAAAGTCCATAAAATGGCCCCGCAAAAGCTGTAGCTTAAGTTAGGACAAAGACTCTTAAGTTATTCTCTTGCATTATTATTGATTTGGATTCCTTAGTACGTAGCAATCAAGTTTCTCATTCAATTTGTTTCTGATAATTCGAGCTTCCTGATAATAGTATATTATGCTCACAATGCAGAATATCAGGCCAAAGCATAATTCTGCTACAGTAAATGACAACGCTATTCCGAGGCCATCACCGTCTGGCATACCACCGGAAATCGCAAAAGAAATCAGTAAGGACATTACGCAAATTGCTATTTGAACAATAAATCTGAAATGGATTTTTAGCCTATCTTCCTCATAAATCAGTGTAGATAGGCAGCATCCTATTCCTATACATATTGCTCCAACAGCTAATCTTGTGTATTGGTGTGGCAATATAGAAAGTGAACTGTCAAGAATCGTGTCTATCGCAACCAATGTGAATGTGAACATAGCACATCCATATAAAACCCCATTTATTATTTTTTTCATTATTCTCATAATCATATATACACAGCGCTCCTTTCTATTCTATAAACCAAGATATGCCTTCAGCTCCGGTAGATAGAGCCTCGATACATATTCTTTAGATCCATTTCTCATATGTAGAAGCATCATTCCGTTAAAAACCGCCTCCACACTTTCTATTTTTCTAATATTTACTACGATAGATTTAGAAATACGCATGAAATCAGGTCCCAGGTCTTCCTCCAGTTCAAACAATCGCTTCCGACAGCTGAAATCGGCATTATTCGTATATATCCTGCACCATTTTTTGTCTGCATGAACCGCTACTATTTCATTCGGGTCAACTATCGTTATCCTGTCAAATTGATCTGTCCCGGTTATTACCCTGTCACTTTTTTCAATTATTGAAGCATACCTGGATATCTCATTCGTGATAGCACGAACATGAAATTCAACGTATTCCTCTGATAAAGCAGGATCGATCTGTATATTAACTTTCATGATGCTGAAAGCTCCTTTCTAGTTTGATTTCTTTTTAGTAACCTGATTATTTAATATTTGGCTTGAGATAAATATACCTGACAACACATGTCCTGTCTCACAATTTAAACCAAGTGGTATAAATAAAGGACTAAGCGTTGAAATTGTTCCGATAACTGCCAAAGTGAAATAGTTCTTATTGTAATCAATGCGTAATTACGCATAAAAACCTGCTAACAAAATTCAAGTGGTAATTTGAATTTGCTAGCAGGTTTCTCTTCTGCAATTGCCGCACTACAAAAAGGTTGGCTGCTTTGCCAACCTAATCGATACATACCATATTAACTCGTTTAACGGCTATACACCTCCATCACTCGCGCATAGTAAATCCTAAGGAACTTGTTCAGTCCCGCCATTTTCGCCACCTTCCTGGGCTTGCCCTCAGCCTCTTTTTTCAGTATGAACTGGTATACCGCTCCGTCTTCAGGCATTGAATGCGATTTCAGCGAACGCATCACTTCATAGCCTGTCTTACGTATGGCAGAAGATCCTCGTTTGGAAATTTTTCGATTAGTACCGATGAATTGTCCGGATTGGTACGGAGGTGCGTCGATCCCGGCATAGGCAATCAGCGCTTTGCTGTTATGAAATCTTCTAACATCACCTATGTCCGCTATTAGCTTTGGCGCAAGCACATCACCGACTCCGCCCATAGAACGTACCACCGTGTATTCAGGTAATGTCTTGGCGATTTCCTGCATTCGTGCTAATATCGTGTTGAGAGTTTCATCGACTCTTCTCAGGACTTCAATGGCCTGGATTACCAGCATTTTGGTAGTTTGATCTGCTGGTAACGTAGGGATGCCTTCTTTTGCCATAGAATAGATCTTAGCGGCTTTATTCTGGTTCCGGTGGTATCCCTTTTTTGTTGCCCACGCAAGATAACTTTCGACAAATTGTCGCTCAGATTTCTTTCGTATGTTGTCATAATGCCAGTATTTCTCTACGAAATCTGAAAGCTTGTCCTTACCATTATCCGAATCCCAGCTGTTGAACTCTTTTTTTATTCCAGGCATCGTATAATCCAGGATATGTGTCAGTTCCTGAAGTGATGCTACATGGATCCGCATATAATGACGATACTGTCTGCTTAATAGTGTCAGTTCCCTGTACTTATCCTCTGATCTGTCAAATTCCTTGAGTTCATCCCAGTTGTCCAACCCATACTTAGCTATAGTCATTGAATCTGCTTTATCGGTCTTGACTCTCCTTAGCCCCTGCACTCTGTATTGTTTCATCTGGTATGGATTGATCACTGCTGTGAATATGCCGTTGTCTTTCAGATATGTAAGAACAGGCAAATGATACACACCTGTGGCTTCCATAACGACTTTGACTTCATCATTCATGCTTTTCATGAGTTTGACCAAGGTCTTCAGTTCAGAGTCAACATGAGTTATCTCCGTAGGACCGGCAACGATCTCACCGAAAGGCCTCATCAGGCAAATTGTGCTTTTCCCTTTAGAAACATCGATTCCAACGCTTACCATAACGAACCTCCTTGAATTGATTTGCAGTTGCTTCCACCCGCACTTATTACAACTCATTTTAGTCCGTTACACGGGAGCCTTTCCCAACCTGCTTAAACGAGCTCATATAACAAGGGGATGGCTGACAGTTTTTATGACGGATGCTGTGATCCAAAAACTCACGTCGCCAGGATCATTTGAGCTGGGGCGAAAAGAATGCATTTTCTTTGGTAATGTTTATGTTCGATGCAGTAAACGATAATGCAGATCTCATCGTCTTAGATGATCCGATATCCTCATTCGATTCAAATAAGAAGTTTGCAGTTGTTCGTAGAATGTTCGACAACCATCAAGAAGTAACATTTCGAGATAAGACTGTTCTGATGCTTACTCATGATTTACAGCCGATAATCGATTATGTTCATGGTGGATTCTTTAAGAAGTATGGTTTGACGACAAAGGTTTCAGCAGAGTATCTGGAAAACGATAGAGGAGAAATAGTCGCGCACACAATTGAGACTTCTGATCTTCTTAATATTGTAAAATTGACAGAGAACTACGCACAGGACAACAATAGGCCTCTATATGTTCGTATTGTTAATGCTAGAAAACACATTGAACTGACAAAAGAAAACTATTCAGAGATGGAAAGCTACGACTTGTTGTCGAACCTTATTCATGGTAGAGAAAAACCTAAAGATAAATCAAATCAGTTAATGTCCCAAGAATCAATAGAAAAGGGTCTGCTTGATCTAAAACCTTTGATAAGCGGATATGATTCTTACGATAAGCTTCTACAAGAAATTAGCATAAAGTATCTTCTACAAGAACTTGATAATAACGATAATGTTTATTTCAAGATACTGGCAATTAGGCTTCTCTTTGAACGAGCTGTAGGATTTATGACAATGCTTAGAAGGGAACACCCAGAAGCCTGCAAGTTCCTGAATGAGACTAATCATATAGAGAACGATTATGTGTTTCAACTTGATCCTTTCTCAGATCACAGGAATGCGATGAATTGACAAATCAGATAAATGAGTTGCTCTCGGAATTGCAGAATTCCGTTTTTCAAGGAGAATCTATTAAAACCCTTGTGGAAACATTAGCCACATATACAAGGACGGTGAAATATTCAAATGCCGGAGTTACAAGACGCGGTGGTGTTGGAGAAGTCCTGAAAGGCGGTGGGGCTGGCTTTGAGAAATATCATGTTCTTGACAGATATAAGCCTTTTTATTCTTCAACAGCAGACAAAGTGACAAAATGGGCAAAATGGCGTACAGATGGCATTGCACAAATGAATGGTAATACATGTCCATTCTGTGCAATTGGCTTAGAAAAAGATACTATCGAGACAGAAAATAAAACGATAAAAACTGTATTTAAGAAGTCTGCACTAGATGCTGCTGGGGAAATACTTAGTTTTTTAAAGGATTGCATAGAGAAGGGCTACATATCACCTGAATCTCAAGACATTCTGAAAACATATATGGGAGATGAAACCAAAGAACAAGAATTGTTTTCTGAGTTAGGGCAGCTTGCAAAGGAGACAAATTATCTTCACGATAAGCTCCAACGCATTATGGATTTTCGCCCGATGAATGTTACTAATGAGGAGATTCAAAAACTAGAAGATAGTCTCAAGCGAATGAAGATTGAGGAGCGTCAGATTTCACAGTTCTATGCAACGGAAACCACAAAGACAATCTTAGATGATATCAATGGAAAAATCGAAACACTTTTGACGAACACGGGTAAATTAAAGGGGCTGTTCTTTAGGCATGCTGACAAGCTGAAGGAACTAATTGAAAAGCGTATGGGAGACATAAACAGCTTTTTCACACTTGCCGGCTTTCCTTATGAATTTGAAATTGTTGAGGATGGAGAAAAAAAGGCGAATACATATCTAAAGCCTGTAGGACAGTCAAAAGCTGTCGCTAATCCCCAGACCAACTGTATCCCTTATTATATAAAACAAGTGCAGCTGCAGAGATTACTCTCTGTCAACTACACTTTTATGGTACTAAATAATCGGCACTCAGGCTGTCACCTGTATGCCGATTATTCCTTTTCCTTATTTCACATCCTGAACCGTCACTACATAGCATCCGTCCGGTGGAGTCTCCGTTAAGACTTCCCCGAAGAAGAGCTCATTCATATCATCAGTAGCTTCAGGCCAATCTTTTTCATTCCTAAGGAACAATGCTATTGCTTCCTCCTCTCCCTCATACATAGCGAATTCTCCGTCAAAAATTTTAAGTTTTGTAGCTTCTTTTCTATATGTACTGTCGTTTATTTCGGTGGTATACTTCATTCCATTGGTGCCGGAAATAATGTGCAGCTCAATACCTGATGAAGGATCCCCTGTTATAAACAGATAGCCTTCTTTAGCATTTGTTTCATGTCTGTCTAGTTCTGTCCACACCCCGTTTGACGATTGCTTCACCGACAGTTGAAGACAGCCTTTAGTATGAAATTTGTAAAGTGATGACATTTTGTAAGCATCAACTACATCAGAATCGACTGCTGCAATTTGTGCCAGCTCTTCATCATTTGGTTTGAAAAATGTCATACCTGACTTGTTGAAATCAATGACATACTTAGCATTATAGCCTAAGCCTCCCCATACGCATAAACCGTTAAACATACCAAGTGCAATATAAAACAATATCACAGCTATTAGGACAATCTTTAGCTTTCCGCCCTTCTTGTATACAGATCCTATGGTGGCGTATTCGTCACCTTCTTTCTTGTTTGCTCTTATATCGGCCGGCAGAGGTTTGTCCGAATGATCTGAAAACTGCTTGTTCTGTATTACGGGAACTCCCGCAACCATCCCAAGTAGTGTTATAGCCAGGTTCAGCTGCCTGACACTTATTTCTTCTGCCTCAGCGTAGTGAGCGCCTTTCTGTTCATCCTCATATATATGTCTGAGATACTTTGGTGAATCGATGCTGGAAAAATCAGAAGCTTCAGCCTTAATCTTTCCACATAGTTCTATTGCAGAAGCAATCTCATCCTGACGGGTGCGAAGTTTATCTATGTTGTATGACAGGACATCGTGCAGCTCAGCTTTACCATCTATCAGGTCTCTTATCTCCGGAATACCCAGTCCCAGCTTACGCAGTACTATGATCTTCTGGAACAGCTGCACTTCTTCATCGCTGTATTCACGGTAGCCGTTATCCGTTCGCGGCGGAATCACAAGTCCCTGATCTTCATAGTATCTGATTGTTGCCTTTGAAACCCCCAGCAAGTCTTCAAGTTCATTTATCTTCATGGCTCTTCACCTCCTGTGTTTCCATCGTAAACCGTGATGTAACATCATGGTCAAGGCTTTTCTTCAAGTTTTATAATATTTTTCTGTTATCATTATCTAACGCTATAAAAATAATGTTGATCCCCATACCTTGCGCCGATTGATAAGACTGTCATGAAAAAAATGGTATATATATTATCGGCAATTCTATAGACACATTGTTCCTATTTGAAGCAATTCTTTCTGCTTTTCCAATGGCTGATTCGAAAGATATGTTCTTAATATTAACGACATTACAATAAATAAATTGTTCCACATGGCACTACAAAGACAAAAGCTGTTTGTGCCATTGTGAACATAGCAAACACACAAGAAAACGACTTCCAGTTCATTTAATCCGGAAGTCGTTTTTCCTGTTATTCAATTACAAATCCTCTTTATCAGAAGCTTAAATCGATATCGTTCTGAATAATGTACCGTCCTTGAGTCTTAGTTATAAGAAGCTCAACAGCGTGATGTATAAGGGCTTTGAGCTTATCCCTGGTCTGCTCATCTGGGCAACCAACATAACGAAACTCTCTGTCATTATCGATGAAGAAGGAATCGTAGAGGTCACTTACTGCCATAAAGGCATTTGTAAGTTCTTCATCGTCTTCCAATTCTGGCGGATTATCGTTATCGATAATCTGGTCGTTTTCGTCATAAAGCCAGATGCAGTAGGTGTTATACTCTAACATTAATCGTATTTTTTTGTTCATAACAGTTGTTGCTTATCGTTTTTTATTGTATCGATCAAGCGGTCGATACTCTTATCTAGATGTCTCCGACCAATTTGCTCAATTATACTCTTCACATCCAGAGGATACCATATCTCTGAATCGTCTTGTAATATTACTGTCGAAGAGGCATCTATGGTCACCCGTTCTAATACTGTTTTGAGGTGTGGGTGCATTTTAAATAAGAAATCTTCATATCCTTCAAAGGTCTCTCCCATTATTGGAGTTCCGACAATTTTCTTTGGCTCCTTGATACAAAGTGTATGAAGGGAGTTGAGGACGCCAATGTTTGAATACCTTATTTTTTTTGTCTCTCCAAATATTGTTTCTTTTGTATCGATTTCAGTAAAAAGGTAATTGAGTATTTTCAGGTATTCCAATGCAAACTGTTTATTATAAGCTTGATGCATTTTAATATCTCCGTCATCTCCAACAACTACATTTCCTATAATCGATAAATCTGCCCCATTATTAGCATCTGTTTGCCATTTGTGGAGTTGCTTTACCGCAGCTTCAGATAAGCCTGTATACTCACAGACTTGTTTTATATCAAAGTTTTCATATGAATCTTTACCAATCAAATAATCTGAGCTGACATCGCATTTATGGCAAAGCGCTAAAAAGAAATCGAAATCGACAGAGGACTGCTTTCCATTTTCTATTTTGTTCATTTTCTTCTTGATATTCTCATCTTCCTTATCAGTATCAGGAAATAAGTATTTATAGAATTCAATCTGATTCATATGCTTCTTTTTCCTAATGGATCTGACCGTATTGCCGAACCTACGAGGGTGATTAATTAATTCCATTTTTTCAAAAACCTCTTTTCAAAATAGTAGTTTATTTGGGAATGTAATACTCATCATAACATAGCTATTATTTAACTAGCAAACATAAATAAAAAGGAGGCTTTATGAGTAATTTTAAGAAAAAACATCCGGCCGGCGCATATGTAAGGGATGTACACCTGGCATATTTGATTAAAGGTGCTCGCAGAACTAAAGGTGAAGGATATCCGATTATTGAGGGATGGATGATAGCTAAACACCCCCCCGAGGATATATTTCAATGGGATAAACGCAATGAAGTAACTGATCCTGCAAATACAGCTATGTCCTTTTACTGCAATGATGTAGGGTTTACCCCTATTTTGAATAATCCTCAGAAGTATGTTGAAAAGCTGAAGAAGTACCAGTGCGTGATAGGTCTGGACGCGAGTCCTTATGATAATATGCCTCCGGTTGTTCAAAAAAGTCAGATATTCTGCAACCTAGCAGTAACATACTACTTTGGGACTCAGGGAATAAAGGTGGTGCCAAATGTTCGGCTTGGGTCAGAGGAAACGCTGGATTCGTTAGATGCATATCCTAAACATCATTTAATCGCAATAGGTACTAATGGATTCACATGGTCTTTGGCAAACAGAGTTATATTTAAGAATCAGGTCGATCTTGTTGTCAAGGAACTGGCACCTTCGGGAATCTTGGTATATGGACCTGCAAGTGATTATATCTTCGAATATGCAAAGCAACAGGGTGTTCAAATTTATCAGTATGATTCATTCACAATGAAACGGAATATGCAGCGCAAAGTGCTGTCAAAGGAGCGTGATAAAGGTGAAAGGTAGCTACGACAGCTTTAATGGTGCAGGATCATCGGCTATAAAACAGGTTGATGAGATCAACAAGACAACTGACTCAAAAGTATCTATGACAGGAAAACCTAATTCTGTGACACAGAAGGTAAAAGATGGTAAAGTTGTAAGCGAAAGATATTATGATGAAGACGGGAACGCGTATCTTGATATCGATTATACTGATCACGGTAATCCTAAAACGCACCCTACTGTGCCACATCAGCATCATATAGTAATGAAAGATGGGAAACCATACAGAGGAAAAGATGAAGAGGTAAAGTGATGAATTTAAAAGAATTAACAGAATACGTAGAGTGCGGACATGAAATAGAATTCTTATTTGATGGAAAGCAATACTCTATAACATATTGGTACCCAGACAATGACGAAAACAATAGGTGGATTTCCTTCTGCGAATTCTATAAAGAAACAACAGAGGTGAAAACCGTGGAAGAATTGTGGAATAATGTATCAAGAGATGGTGTAACAGTAGGAGATATGTTGTCATCCATAGGTAACGAAAACATAGATATTTACTGATAGAGTCTATGGAGTAGTGTGTTTGGATACACTTCTGGATACACTGTGTGAGGGACGCCTCTCCTTTCTTGAAATTTCAACGTTTCCGGAAATGCTTATTTATTCGACTCCCACTATCAGCTCCACCTCAGTCCCAGAGTTTTCAATGGCTCTGGGATTTTTATTATTTTGATTAAAACAGACAGACTCTCAAAAGAGTGCACATTAGGTGCACAAAGATGAAAAAATTCTTCTATAGTGTCGACATAGTGTCGAAAAAACATCACTTGAAATCTTTCTGGTCGAGAAGAACCGATTTAGATGTTATATTTACGATTCCATGGGATACACTTGAATTTTTGTTAACTGGACAATATCTTAATATTTAAATGAATTCGAAAAAAACTTGTAACAAATTCAGGCTTTCGGAGTCTTATAAATAGAAGACTTGAACAGGAGAATGCTGATGGACATTGAGAAGCTTTATCGGGAATATTTCACACCGGTGTACCGATACGCTCTTTCATTGGTGCATGATCCTGAGCTGGCTGAAGAGATCACACAGGAGACTTTCTTCAGAGCACTGCGAAAGATCGATGACTACCGCGGTGAAGCATCTCTGAAAGTCTGGCTTTGCCAGATAGCAAAGAACCTTTGCTTTGATTCGGCAAAGCAGCAAGCGAAAATGACACCGCTGATGATGCAAGGGGAAGATGATGCAGCGGGCTGCTATGAAATCCCTGCAGACAGAGAAAGCAGTCCCGAGGAGCAGCTTCTGAGAAAACAGACGGTGATGAAGATCCATCGTATTCTGCACGATCTGAAAGAACCATACAAAGAAGTCTTCCAGCTCAGGACATTCGGAGATCTGAGCTATGCAGAGATAGGCGAACTGTTCGGCAAGAGCGAGAGCTGGGCGAGAGTAACCTATTACCGTTCACGAATGATGATCAAGGAGGAACTCGATGAAGATTCATTGTAATATAGCGAAAGACCTGATGCCGCTTTACATAGACGATGTGCTGTCAGAAGAGAGTAAAGAAGCAGTCGAAGAGCATCTGACAGGCTGCGAAGACTGCAGGGATTACTACCGCAGGATGCGTGGTTCAGATCTGCCTGAATCGGAGTCAGAAGCTGAAGAAGTCCTTGGCAGACTTGATGAAGCCGAAAGACTTAAAAGGCTTAAGAAAAGTATGCTGTTCAAACGGATAATAACGATAGCAGCCACCGCAGCAGCTGTCGCCCTGATTATTTTGGCAGGAGATATACTCATTTTCCACTATCAGAGTTATATTCCATATGAGGAAACCGGGATCCGGATGACCGCGGAAGGAGAGATGTTTGCCGATAAGCCTTACTATAGTTATCGCGGGGAGTATTGGGGCAAAGACGGCGATGGGAACCGCATTGCTATATTCTTTCTGACCAGCAGTTACTATTCAAGGAACTGGGAAAAACAGCCGGATAATAATGTGCAGCATGTCATGAGATTTCATGATGCTGAGGACGAGGACTCTGTAGATAAAGTATATTACCTTCCGGAAAAATATGTGAAAGAAAACAGGCTTGACGGGTTTTTCTGCACAGACAATTCTATATTCGATAAAATTTACAGGCATAGCTCAGGTATGAGTGATGATCAAATGCAGAAGGAGATGAATAAGCTGATTTCGGAAATCGAAGAAGAAGCACCGCTTGTATGGTCTAAAGAGTGACTAGTTAATTGAGATCCAAAAGTCCAATCACTGTCTGGGAAATTGTCATGGAGCCACTACATTGAATTGCTGAAGCCTGCAGCGCTGAGACCGGGCGGAATTGCGGTTGAACTGACTTGCTTATGTTGCTATCATTGCAATTAGAAATAGGGGCGCTCTTTTATTCTAATGTTTGAATTTATGATGAATTAAGGAGGACTCTGATGATAGTCAAAGATGTTGTAAACAATGTTGAAGTAGAACTTGACCGTGATGGACTGATCCAGAAGATGAAGGACGGACGTCAGGTGGATCTCATTTTAAAAGAAAAGAAGACGGATGATATAGGCTACCTCACATGGGACATGGAGCAGTGGAGTACCGTTGACGGCAAGCGTTTTATCCGTACATATCAGCTTGAGGGCCGTGTACTGAGTGAATACACATCGCATAATATCCATGACCTCAAAGCATATTTCCTGCCTGATGAAGCAGAATCAGTGCAGCTCAGCTGAATCATACTGACCGGACCCGGAAGGACCTTTGATTATACAAGGTCCTTTTTCTAATGTGTTTCTAATAATTCTCTAATTTGGTCTAAAGGACGCTTTCATTTTTCCGCCTTATCATATAACCATCAAAACAAAAGAGGGGACAAAAAGTCCCGTAAACTGATAGAATAAATAAGGAGGACAAAATGGATAATTTCGAAAAGATCGAACAGCTCGTAAATAAGGCAGGATGCAGCTACGAGGACGCAAAGGCAGCTCTGGAAGGAAACGGATGGGACATGATAGATGCCATCATCAGCCTCGAGAGAGACGGAAAGATCAAGAAGGAAAGCGCAGCATACACTGCAAAGCCGGCACAGGAAGCAGAGATCGTTTCTGAGGTAACTGTGGACAGCACAGGCAGCCGCTCAGGAAACAATGGTGATACCGGAAATGCCGGAAAGTCTGAGAAAGCTTCTAAGGAGAAGAAGGGACTCTGGGCAAGATTCAAGAGCATAATGAAAGACAACAGACTTGTCATCATCAAGAGCAACGGACAGCAGCTGGCTGATCTCCCGATCTGGATCCCGGTACTTGCACTCATTTGCTTCTTCTGGGCAACACTGATCCTGGCAGTAATTGCGATGGTATTCGGATGCCGCTTCCACTTTGAGGGAGCAGATCTCGGAAAGATCAACATCAACGATACAATGGACAAGGCGACAGATTATGCTGAAAAGGTCAAAAACGACCTGACAAAGAAGAGAAATGAAGGACAGAATTCTGATAATTGAAGATGAAGAGAAGATCGCCCGCTTCATAGAGCTTGAACTCCTCCATGAAGGTTACGAAGCAGTGAAATGCGGAGACGGCAGAACAGGACTGGAAATGGCTGAAAGCGGAGGCTTCAGCCTTGTTCTGCTTGATATAATGCTCCCTGAGCTGAACGGGATGGAAGTCCTCAGAAGACTCAGAAGGACCTCCGATGTTCCGGTGATCATGCTTACCGCCAGAGACGCGGTAATGGACAAGGTCGCAGGACTTGATCAGGGCGCTGACGACTATATTACCAAGCCTTTTGCCATAGAGGAACTTCTGGCAAGGATAAGGCTCGCGCTGAGACGCAGCTCCCATCAGGCTCACGAAAACACTCAGGACACACCTGATGATCTCCTCAGATGCGGCGACCTGACACTGTCTCCGAGCCGCCACGAAGTGAAATATGCAGGGAAAGAGATAGAGCTGACAAGCAGGGAATTCGACCTCCTTAATACTTTGCTTGTCAATAAGAATATCGTGCTGTCCCGTGATACACTTCTGGGAACTGTCTGGGGATACGATTACATGGGAGAGACCAACGTGGTCGATGTATATGTAAGATACCTGCGGAGCAAAATCGATGAGGTCTTCGGGATAAGCCTCATCCAGACGGTCCGCGGTGTAGGCTACGTGATAAGAGACGAAAATGGCTAAAGATAAGAGACGCAGAGAAAAACCTGTAAGCACCGGATCAATAGCTTTCAGAATAGGCCTGAGTTCAGGCCTTAATCTGCTGCTCATTTTTATCGTGCTCGACGTGATCCTGTTCGGGATATTCGTGGTCCCCGGCATTTCAGAAGGATCCGGGCAAGTGGAGCTCATTTTCAATGACATCAATGCTTTCTATGAGTTCATCAGGGAATGGAAGATAGATATCATACTTAGGACCGAGGGCATCATTGTGGTGCTGTGGGTCATCCTCGAGACTCTGAAGGTGCGGTCCAAGTTGAGACCGCTGCAGGAGTTCGCTGACGCGGCGCTCAGACTCAGCAATATGGATGGCGAGATTGAGCAGCGCTATCAGAAGCTGGAAAATGCCATAGATATGCTGAGTCCTGCGGAGGATGATCAGAAGCTCGCGACAGGAGATGCCGAACTGGCGGGTCTGGAGACCGCTGTGAACAAACTCATGTCGCGCATGCGCGATTCCTACAGACAGCAGGCGCGGTTCGTTTCCGATGCCTCACATGAGCTGCGCACACCGATCGCTGTAATCAAAGGGTATGCAGACCTTCTTGACCGCTGGGGAAAGACAGACGAGAAGATCCTTGATGAATCGATCCAGGCAATCAGGAGTGAAAGCGAAAACATGCAGCACCTTGTGGAACAGCTCCTGTTCCTCGCGCGCGGCGACAGCGGAAGGACAACTCTTAACATAACGGATTTTGACATCACTGAAGTGATGAAGGAAGTGTGCGAAGAGTCTGCAATGATAGATCAGAAACACACATACCTGTTTGAAGGAGAAGAGCCTGTTCCTTTCCGCGGAGATGCATCACTCATCAAGCAGGCGGCCAGGATCCTAATCGAGAATGCGTCAAAATACACTCCTGAAGGCGGGGAGATCAAGCTGAGAAGTCTTGTGTCGGACGGTCATCCGGCATTCTCCGTGCAGGACAGCGGCATCGGGATCAGTGAAAGCGACATACCGCATATATTTGACCGCTTCTACCGCGCAGATGACTCGCGATCCAAACAGACCGGAGGAAGCGGCCTCGGCCTGGCGATCGCGAAGTGGATCGTGGAGCGCCACGGAGGGCGGTTCGAAGTAATTTCGCGCAAGGACATAGGCACAAGGATCACGGTGATCTTTTCCTGATACAGCAGTTAAAACCACATTCAAGTCATGCTAAAAAAGGACCGGCGAAATGCCCAATGTCATTAAGTTAAGATGACACATGAGATACTCTCTCATCAGAAATGGTGAGGGGGTATTTTTTTTCGCATTGATGTGCGTCCGTTAGCTCGGGCCCCTCTTGTCACACTCCCCAGCTTGGTGCGTAATATTCTTTTTATTTTTGCTTGACACAGCGACCGATTTGTGCGGCCGCTTTTATTGGCCATATATCAAATCCAATAAAAGCGGCCCTTTGATCAGAGGTAAGACACACGCATGAAAGGAGGTATCGAAAATGGATGCAGCATGTGTAAAACAGTCTCTGGTCAATCAAATCCAAAAGCTAGCAGAGCATCCGGAACTCTATTCTCAGAATCCGGGAAGAGATTTTACGAGGAACAGAAAGCTAACCTTTTGTACTTTGATCTCTTTTATCCTAAATATGCATGGAGGATCGTTGACGAATGAGATAATAGACTACTTTTTTAAAGATGGAATAAGCGTCTCTTCTTCAGCAGTTGTACAGATGAGAAGCAAATTGAAAGCTGAGGTTTTTAGATCTTTGCTGCTTGGCTTTAATGAAGAAATTGAGAATTTGATCCTGCCTAAGGATGAGAATCATCTGCGCATTCTGGCTGTTGATGGTTCGGACATACAAATCCCATCGGATTCAAATGATGTAGATTCTTTCTTTCCCGGTGTAAATGGTCAAAAACCATATAACACAATCCACTTGAATGCACTTTATGACTTGCAACAAAGAATATATCTTGACGCATTGATCCAAAAAAATCGGAAGCAGAATGAACGCAAGGCGCTGGTGGAAATGGCTGAATCATCTAATATCGAGAAAGCTCTCATCATAGCAGATAGAGGTTACGAGTCATATAACGTTATGGCTCATATCCACGAGAGAGGATGGTTCTATCTAATTCGAATTAAGAATGGAAGATTAGGAATCGCAGACGGTTTGGATCTGCCAGATACTGATGAATTTGACCTTGAGTTATCGATGAATATGACCCGCAGCTCTACCAAAGATGTGAAGAAATTATGCGAAGATAAAAATCATTACAGGTGGGTTCCGCAAACTGCAACCTTTGACTATCTCCCCAAACTGAATGGGGTTTATGGATCGAAACCGGTTTTCTACAATCTGCCGTTTAGAATCGTGCGGTTGCGTGTTTCTGCAGAATTGGTGGAAACCCTCGTTACGAATCTTCCATCGGAACAATATCCGCCAGATAAATTAAAAACTCTGTACGCATTTCGTTGGGGAATAGAAACTTCATTTCGAAGCTTGAAATATACTGTAGGAATGCTGAACTTCAATTCAAAAAAAGCGGAATGCATTTTCCAGGAAGTGTTTGCATCGCTTGTCATATACAACTTTACCGAATGGGTCACTGCCCAGATAACCATTCGGGTCGGCAAGCGCAAGCATACGTACAAGGTCAATTTCACCGTTGCTGTACATATATGCAGGAAATTACTTATTGGAGAAATGCATCCGCCGGATGTTGAAGCATTGATTGCTAAATACATAGTTCCGATTCGTCCCAATCGGAACTATGAACGCCGTCTGTCCAAACGAGGTAAAGTAACAGCAATCAATTTCACCTATAGGATAGCATAATAAAAACATTGATACATGCTTAAAATGTAACGGCGCACATCCTGAGGTTGGGTTTCAGGCCTGAGCGAGCTTAAAGTGCGCCGTTCTGGAAGTTGAGATGGGATCCAATCAGCAAATCCGTTTGATGTTCTTCAGCAGCTGGTTTTTTAAGATAAAGAAAAACTGGGAGTCGCAAATATTGCGATTCCCAGTTCATGCTTTCTGCCATTAACTTAATGACATTGGGCGAAATGCCGGCCATTTTAGTGCGTCCCGTTATGGAAGTCGTGGTTAAAAGAGTATGCGATTATCAGCACTAATGCTAAGAAGGCAGAATACCCTGTAAAGACTGCCATCCAGCTCCAGTGATCAAGCGTCCAAAGCTGAACTATGCTCCACAATCCCAGTCCGGCTGCTGCAGCTACTGAAGTGCAGATCAATATGATCATTCTGTATTTGTTTTTTTCACTCCATGGTTTCTTATCTATCCAGTCCCATAGCAATTTCATAACTGTGAGCCCTCCTTTTTATGCCTATAGTGTATGGAAGCAAAGTAAAAGGGAAAAGCAGGTACTTGTAAAAAATGTGTAAAGAACTGGATTTTACATGCTTTTTACATTAGTCTGCGTTCCCGTTTTACATTCAGTCTGTATTATGTAGCCGGATAATAAAGATGAAAGGAAAACGAGAAAAACGAAATGAATATATTTAACATACTTACAATGATAGGAGGCCTCGCACTGTTTCTGTACGGCATGAGTGTCATGGGAGACGGACTGATGAGGTTCTCAGGCGGCAAGCTTGAAAGAATACTTGAAAAGCTAACAGACAAGCGTATAAAGGGTTTGCTGCTGGGCATAGCAGTAACTGCGGCGATCCAGTCGTCTTCCGCTACGACGGTAATGGTTGTCGGATTTGTAAACTCCGGGATCATGAAGCTCAGCCAGGCGGTCGGCGTGATCATGGGAGCCAACATCGGTACTACGGTCACATCATGGATACTGTCGCTGACAGGCATTCAGAGCGACAGCATGCTTCTGAGCCTTCTCAAGCCGAGTGCTTTTTCACCTGTCGTTGCAGCGATCGGCATATACATGTATATGAAGGGAAAGGACGGCAGCAAGGGAAAGAATATCGGCATGATCCTGCTTGGCTTTGCTGTCCTGATGTTCGGCATGGAGACAATGAGCGGAGCTGTGGCACCTCTCAGTGAAAGTCCTGCCTTCGTAAATATCCTGACCCTGTTCTCCAATCCGCTCTTTGGAATCGCTGCAGGAGCGATCGTCACAGCAGCTATCCAGAGTTCATCGGCATCCGTCGGAATACTGCAGGCTCTGTGCATCTCAGGCGCTATCAACTACTCATCTGCAATTCCGATCATAATGGGCCAGAACATCGGTACCTGCGTCACAGCGCTTCTGTCATCGATGGGAGCGGGAACCAATGCCAGAAGAGCATCGTTCATACACCTGTACTTCAACCTGATAGGCACTATAGTGTTCACGACACTTTTCTATGTGGCTCATGGCTTCCTGGATCTGTCATTTGTGAATCAGCCGGCTACCGCGGCAGGAATAGCCCTGATACACAGCGTGTTCAATATATGCTGCACAGCAATGCTGTTCCCGTTCGGAGACAAGCTGGTCAAGCTCGCGATCAGAACCGTACCGGAGACTGAGGCTACTGAGGCTGAAATCAAGGCTAACAGAGCATCCGAGATGGGACTTGATGAGAGATTTCTTGAGAGACCGTCCTTTGCGATCCAGAGGTGCAAAGCAGCCGCCAATGAGATGGCGGATAAGGCAAGCGATGCATTTATGCTTGCGATGGACGTCCTGAAAAAGTACGATAAAGAAAAGGCCGAAGCGGTCATCAGACTCGAGCAGGAATGCGATGAGTATGAGGACATCATAGGCACATATCTGGTAAAACTGTCGGGCCGTGATCTGTCGAGGGAAGACGGACAGCTGATGTCGCTGGTGCTCCATGCTATCAATGACTACGAGCGCATATCCGATCACGCGATCAACGTGGTGGAGGCTGCACAGGAGATGCAGAGCAAAGGAATCAGCATGACATCATACGGAAGTCTGGAGCTCGATGCATTCGGTAAAGCGATCAGGGATATACTCATGATAACGGATGAGGCGTTTATCGCATCTGACCGGAATAAAGCCAGACAGATCGAACCTCTTGAAGAGGTGGTAGATAATCTCAGTGCCGAGATGCGTCAGAGACATATCGACCGTCTCCGCAAAGGCCTGTGCTCAATGGAAGCAGGCATTATACTGGAAGACATTCTGATATACTTTGAGAGAGTCTCTGATCACTGCTCCAATATCGCACTTTGCCTCATAGAGATAGGAGAGGATTCGTTCGGCCGTCATGAATACGCCAGCGAAAGAACAAAGGGCAGTGACCCTGAATTCCAGAGCACTTATACCAGAATGAGAAACAGGTATACACTGCCTAAGATACAGGAAGGAATGGTCGGATAATGGCACTTATCTATATCGTAGAAGATGATCCGGGAATACGCGAAATCGAAGAGATGGCTCTGAGGAACAGTAATTATACTGTCGAAGCCTTCGAAAAAGCCGCGGAATTATATGCTGCGCTTGAAAGCGGGCAGCCCGATCTGCTTCTTCTCGATGTGATGCTTCCCGACGAGGACGGATACAGCATACTTCGCAGAATCAGGAATGACAGCAGACTGAAGAATCTGCCGGTCATAATGATCACCGCAAGGAATACGGAGATGGATCTCCTGAAGGGGTTCGATTACGGAGCGGATGACTACGTCATGAAGCCGTTCTCTGTCATGGAACTGCTGTCGCGTATCCGTGCTCTTCTGAGGCGTACGATGAGCGATGAATCTCAGATCATAACTGCAGGCGATATATGTCTCGATCATGAAAGGCATACGGTAACCGCAGCCGGGACTCTGATCGAGCTTACATTCAAGGAATATGAGCTACTGAGATACCTGCTGATCAATCTGAATATCGTGCTGACAAGAGAATCGATAATGCAGAATGTATGGGGGACAGACTTCGAAGGCGAGTCCAGAACGCTGGATATGCATATCAGGTCGCTGCGGCGCAAGCTGGGGGAGAGCGGCAGATATATAAGGACTGTCCGGAATGTAGGATATGTCCTGGACGGGACAGAGAGGGAATAGCGTGGAACAGAAGATAAATATAAGACTTTCATTCATCGCACTGCTGGCAGTCGTTTTCGTAACGGCTGCCAATCTTCTGGTTTTCTATAATCTTTTCCGTACACAGATAACCAGCGATCTGAAGATGAATGCGCGGCTTCTTATGGAAACAGAGATTTTCCAGAGAGAGTACGATTCGCTCGGCAATGATCCGGAAAAACTCAGCAGCTCAACACTGAATAAACTGAAAACCGGTGATGTGAGGCTCACATGGATAGCGGAGGACGGCACTGTTCTCTTTGATAACGATGCCGGCGCATCGGGCCTGGCAAATCATCTGGACAGACCTGAGATACAGGAGGCGATGGCTTCAGGGGAAGGTGAGAGCATCAGGTCCTCACAGACACTGGGAATGGATACATATTACTATGCGCTCAGGCTGGAGAACGGGACCGTTCTCAGGGTATCGACACAGGCTCACGCGATCGCAGGAGTGTTCTTCAGATCCCTTCCTATCGTAGCGGTCGTAGCGCTCCTGATCTTCGGCATCTGCATCGTTCTCGGGCATGCTTTGTCACGGCAGATAATCCAGCCTATAGAGAAGATGGCTGAGGAAATCGATAAGCCGACGAGCGAACCGCCGTATAAGGAGCTCGAGCCTTTTGCAGAGAAGATCAGGTCTCAGCATGAGAACCTCCTCGAGGCCGTAAAGACCCGGCAGGATTTTACGGCAAACGTTTCGCACGAACTCAAGACTCCGCTGACTGCCATCTCCGGATATGCAGAGCTCATCGAAAACGGACTGGCGGATCCTGAATCCGAGAAGCATATCGCGCAGCAGATAAGGGCAAATTCAGACAGACTGCTGCAGCTTATCAACGACACCATCCAGCTGTCCAGGCTCGATCACGGTGAGACAGGCAGCAGCAAAGAAGAAATCGACCTGTACGAGGCAGCCGCGGAATGCTGCAGGAACCTGAAGGTCAGCGCAGAGAAGAACAACATACTCCTGACATGTGACGGCAGGTCTGCAGTCATCAGGGGAGATGAGGAGCAGATCAAAGAACTGATCGAGAACCTGGTGCAGAACGGGATCCGCTACAACAATGCTGGCGGATACGTCAGGGTAAGTGTCAGACGTGAAGACGGGCACGCAGTTCTCACTGTCAGGGATAACGGCATAGGCATAGCGAAGGAAAAGCAGAGCCGCGTATTTGAAAGGTTCTACAGAGTGGACAAGAGCAGATCCCGCAGCAGCGGAGGAACGGGGCTCGGGTTGGCGCTGGTAAAACATATCGCAGAGATCCACAACGCGGACATTGAAATGAACAGTGCACCGGGAGTAGGGACCGAAATAAGTGTATGGTTTCCGGAAAAAATATAGATGATGCAAGCAAAGATCTTCAGGAAAAACCCTGAAGGTCTTTTCATTTTGCTTCCCCTCGATTTCATGTATACCCATATTGACCGGTTATCTGGCCGTTGCCTAATTATACTTGAAGTTCTGCGGCAGGGACAGCTTTTATTTTTGAGGTTATGCCTTTTGTATAGTGATTACGGATGGCACGGCTTCTCTGCAGGTGATACAATCAACAGGACATTGAAAATAAAGGATGGCAGATTATGCAGGATAAGATAATGATCCGCGGTGCAAGAGTGCACAATCTCAAGAATATCGATGTGGACATTCCGCTTGGAGAGATAGTAGGAATAGCAGGCGTATCCGGCTCGGGTAAGTCCTCACTCGCTCTTGGCGTACTGTATGCAGAGGGCTCGAGGCGTTATCTTGAGTCGCTCTCTACATACACAAGGCGCCGTATGACACAGGCGGCCAAGGCGGATGTCGACGAGGTAAGATACGTGCCTGCAGCGCTGGCTCTTCATCAGAGACCGGGAGCAGGCGGGATAAGGTCGACCTTCGGGACGGGAACAGAGCTTCTTAACAGCCTCCGTCTCATGTACTCAAGACTTGCGAATCACCGCTGCCCTAATGGGCACTATCTGAAGCCGACTCTGGCAGTAGCTGCTGAGCAGGAGCTGGTATGCCCTGAGTGCGGTGAGCACTTCTACGCACCGGGAGCAGAGGAACTCGCCTTCAACAGCCAGGGTGCATGCAAGTGCTGCGGCGGAACAGGTACCGTAAGGACTGTAGACCGTTCAACGCTGGTTCCGGACGAGAACCTGACTATAGACGACGGCGCTGTAGCTCCGTGGAACTCTCTGATGTGGTCCCTGATGACCGATGTGTGCAGAGAGATGGGCGTCAGGACGGACGTGCCTTTCCGCGAGCTTACTGACGAAGAGAAAGAAATCGTGTATGACGGACCGATGGTCAAGAAGCACATCTTTTACAGACCTAAGAAGGCGACCACTGCTACCGCAGGCGAGATGGATTTTACATATTACTCTGCGACAGCAACCGTTCTCAACGCACTGAACAAGGTCAAGGATGAGAAGGGGATGAAGCGGGTCGAGAAGTTTCTCAAGGAAGAGACCTGTCCTGAATGCGGAGGCACAAGGCTGTCCGGTGCAGCAAGAGCACCGCTGCTCCGCGGGATATCCCTTGCGGATGCGTGCAAAATGACATTGGGAGAGCTGACCGTGTGGGTCGACGGCGTGCCGGCGTCACTGCCTGATGAGATGAGACCGATGGCAGAGAGCATATGCGAGTCATTCCGTACGGTGGCAAAGAGGCTTATGGACCTCGGACTGTCGTATCTCTCGCTCGACCGTGCAAGTTCTACACTGTCGACCGGCGAGAGGCAGAGGATGCAGCTTGCCCGCGCTGTAAGAAACCGTACAACAGGCGTCCTCTATGTTCTGGACGAGCCTTCAATAGGACTTCATCCTTCGAACATAACAGGACTCAACGGAGTGATGCACGACCTGGTCGATGACGGCAACTCGGTCATCCTGGTCGACCACGATACACAGATTCTGAGAGAGTCAGACTGGCTTATTGAGCTGGGACCGGAGGCAGGTGCTGCCGGCGGCACAGTGATCGCAGAAGGAACGATCAAAGACATAGAGAATAACAGCGAATCAAGGATAGGCGGGTTCCTTTCAGGCAGGGATTCGGTAAGGCTCAGAGAAGCTGTCCCTGAAGACAGACTCTTTGAAGAGGGGACCATTCACCTTGAGACCGGAGAGATACATACGGTTAAGCCGCTGGATATCCGGATACCTAAGGGCAGGCTCACCGTGGTCACGGGAGTGTCCGGTTCGGGCAAAACGACAATGGTGCTTGAGAGTCTGGTGCCTGGACTTGATGCTAAGACCAGGGGAAAGAAGCTGCCTGAACACGTCAGAAGCATCTGTGCGCCGGGCATAGAGCACGTCAAGCTCATAGACGCTTCTCCGATCGGGATCAACATACGCTCGACCGTTGCGACATACGCGAACGTGCATGACGAGCTCCGCAAGATATATGCAAGGACGGCGGATGCCAGGGAGAAGGGGTACAAGGCGGGCGCTTTCTCATACAACACAGGAGACCTCAGATGCTCTGTATGCGACGGAACAGGAAGTATCAGCCTTGATGTGCAGTTCCTGTCGGACGTGGACATAGCCTGTCCGGAGTGCAGGGGCTCGAGGTATTCGAAGGAAGCGTACCGCATCAGACATTTCAACAAGGACGGAGAAGCTCTGTCGCTTCCTGAGCTGATGGCGATGGATATAAATACAGCGATAGGTTTCTGCAGGAACATGAAGAATGTTTATCCAAAACTGGAAGTTCTGAAAAGCCTCGGACTCGGATATCTGACACTTGGCGAGGAGACGCCGAGCCTGTCAGGCGGAGAGGCGCAGAGGCTCAAGCTTGCGAGCGAGATGGGCCACCTGCAGACGGATTCCGTCTTCGTCTTCGATGAGCCTACGATAGGACTGCATCCCCTGGATGTACAGACTTTGCTCGGAGTTTTTTCGACACTCATAGACAACGGCGCCACGGTAGTCGTCATCGAGCATGACCTCGATGTCATCAGAAATGCCGACTACATCATCGACATGGGACCCGGCGGCGGACTTGAGGGCGGCAGGGTCGTAGCCAGCGGCACACCTGCTGAGATCAGAGCCTCAGAGGAGAGCATAACAGGAAAGTTCATGGTATACTTTAACAGTAAATGAGGGGAAGCACGCTGTCACCAAGGCAGCTCTGATTCATAATAATAAGGGGGAAGAAGGATGTATATAAGTGACATCATGACTACTGCACCGGAGGACGAGAGAGGTGCGCTTGAGACCAGGGTATATCAGGAGCTTGAGAAGCTGAACATCAGCTATGAGAGAGTCGACAATGATTCAGTCGAATCGATGGATGAGTGCGTCGAGATTTCTGACAAGCTCGGTGCTGAGATAAGAAAGACCATCGTGTGCTGCAACAGGCAGAAGACGGATTTCTATCTCGTGATACTGCCGGCTAACAAGAGGTTCGATTCCAAGCTCTTCGCTGCGATGATGAGGACCGCGAGAGTCTCGTTTGCATCTGCTGAAGACATGGAGAACCTGATCGGCCTGACTCCGGGTGAGGCTTCGGTAATGGGTATACTCAACGACCCGGAGGGCAAAGTCCAGGTCGTCATAGACAAGGCTGTTGCCGATGCTGAGTGGTTTGCCTGCAATCCGGGAGCAAATACTACGCACATCAGATTTAAGACTAAGCAGCTGATCAACAACTTCCTCCCTGCAGAGGGACACAAGCCTGAGATCATCATGCTGTAGCAGCATATCCGAAGGATGACAGCAGTCTGCAGATGGGCAGGCTGGTTAAAACCAAAGAAAAACGCTCTGTGAAGTTCGCAATGAACTTTCACAGAGCGTTTTCCAATATTGTGCGTGACTGCGATGTGTGACCTGTGATTGTGTTATGCAGCTTTGCGTACTGCAGATGCAGCGCTGACTCTGACGTATCCCTCTGTCAGGAGCTCGTTGATGCTCTTAGGCTGTGCCATGATGCCGAGAACTTCTTCAGTCTCTGTATCGATCCAGCACTCGATCCTGTTCCACTCTGTCTCGAGAATGATTCCTGCGAGGATGTCTTCGGATGCGATGATGTATACGTTGTAATTCTCGTTATCTCTGATCCCTGCCTCTGCTGCTGCCTTAGCGATAACTGCTGCGTTTACTGTATTGATAGTCTTCATTGTTGTTTCCTCCTTATTTATATGAATGATGTTTTTAGCTGTGTAAAGTTTTCTATCTGCTGCCGGCTGCCTTCCTGCGTCCGGCCGTTTTCCTTAGCTGATGTCTGTAGTATAGGGGGCAAAATTAAGAAAATTATTAGAAATTCTAAGAATTATAAAATTTTCGAAAAGACCCTAATTGAATTCTTATAAATGTCTGCTACCATATTTTTAGTACAGTAAAGAGGGGCGCCGGTGCAGCCGGCTGAGACGGAGGAGATAATGAGGATCCTTGTAGTAGAAGACGAGAAGAACATGAACCGCCTCATAAGCGAGGCGATGGAGGATGAGAAATACAGCGTCGACAGCTGTTTTGACGGAGCGGAGGCTCTCGACTATGCACTGGCAGCCGATTACGACGTGATCATACTCGACGTGAATCTGCCTAAAATGGATGGATTCACTGTGGTGGAGAAACTGAGGGACAGAGGGTGCGCATCACCTGTGCTGTTCCTGACGGCGCGCGACAGCGTTATGGACAAGGTGACAGGGCTGAATGCCGGCGGGGACTATTATCTGACCAAGCCGTTCAGCTTTGATGAGCTGCGCGCCGTGGTCAAGGTAATGGCCAGGAAATATACAGGCAATAAGACAAACGAGTACAGCGTAGGAGACCTCGTCGTGGACACTGACTCGCGCACGGTGACACGCGGCGGAGAGCCGGTAGACCTCACCAGCAAAGAATTCGCTTTGCTCGAATACATGATAAGAAACAAAGGCGTCGTGCTCTCGCGCGAGATGATCGAGAACAACCTGTGGAACTACGACTACGAGGGAGGCACCAACGTAGTGGATGTCTACATCGGTTATCTGAGACGCAAAATTGACAAAGGGCACGATACCAGGCTGATACACACCGTATGGGGTACCGGCTGGGTGCTGAGAGAGGAGTAGGATATGTCTGCAAAGCTTAGACTGGCCCTGTGGGTCACTTCCATGGTGCTGCTGGTATCTGTCATGGTCCTCGTTTTCGTCCTGGTCATAAACAGGCACTCTCTGCCTGAGGACCCGGCGGCGTATCTGGTGGACGTTGTCATTGACAATGCCAACGACGTTGAGTATGACAGAGGCAAATTCGAGTGGAATGAAATGTCAGTATATAAGAGAGGTGTTTACTGCTCGTTCTACAATACGAACGGCGATCTGCTGCTCTCTGCGGATAAGGAAGATATGGATTTCTCAGGAGAGCCGTTTATAGCCAATAAGATAAGGACGGTGCGTTCCGGTGATAAGGAATTCTATCTCTACGATTATTATGTGGACATGGAAGTCTCCGGCCTGTGGATAAGAGGAGTTGTCCTGACCGACAGCCATCAGGGAATCACAGATATAATACTGAGACTTACCATAGTAATCCTTCCGGTCATACTCATCGTTACATTCCTCGGCGCACTCTGGATATCCTCGAGGACATTCAGGCCGATCGAGAAGATCGTCGCAACGGCCAACTCCATCAACGACGCGGATGACCTGACAGACAGGATCGCACTGAAGAAGGGACCTAAGGAGATGAAGCAGCTGGCGGGAGCATTCGACAGGATGTTTGAGAGGCTCGAAAAAGTCTTCGACGCCGAGCGGCAGTTCACATCCGATGCATCGCATGAACTCAGAACCCCGACGGCGATCATTCTCGCGGAGTGCGACAGGGCAAAACGCAAGGCTGAGACTCCGGAAGATTACCGCGAGTCGATAGACAATATAAGCGAGCAGGGCAAGCGTATGTCAGCGCTTATCGACGAACTGCTCGGGATCACGAGACTGCAGCAGGGAACTGAGAGATATCCGCTGAGCAAGGGAGACCTCAGTGAATTTGTGACGCTGTCATGTGAGGAGTTCGTGCCGGCGGATGACCGCGGCATCCGTATGGAGACTGAGATCGAGCCGGGGATAGAGTGCAGCTTCAATGCATCTCTCATGTCCCGCGTCATATACAATCTCCTGCAGAATGCGTACAAGTACGGCAGGGACAACGGGTATGTAAGGCTGTCCCTTGTCAAAGAGAACAATGATGCTGTGATCAGAGTAAAAGATAACGGCATAGGAATAAAGAAGGAAGATCTGGACAAGATATGGCAGAGGTTCTGGCAGGCTGACAGTTCCCGCGGATCTGAAGGAGGCAACGGCCTGGGCCTGGCGATGGTGAAAGAGATAGCTGAGCTGCACGGAGGATCAGTAACTGCGGAAAGCACGGAAGGACGCGGCAGCGAGTTCATCTTCAGGATTCCGGCGGTGTCATGACAGCAGGCTAAACCAGGAGTAGACCGCCTGATGAAAATGACCAATGTACAATAAACAATAAAATGGTGTAAAATTTACCCTATATTACTTTTCTGAGGGGCAATTTCGAATCGTCACAAAGGAACCGGGACAGCCGCTTGAAAACGGCTGCCTGCAGGAGGAACCATTATGAAGATCACGATTGTCGGAGGGGGGAATATAGGGACGCAGTTCGCTGTTCACAGTGCTGAAAAGGGCCATGAGGTGTGGATGTTCACCTCCAATCCCGCCCGGTTCCGCAAGCACATATCTGTAGTTGATCATGACGGAAACGCCATTCACGAGGGAGACATATGCTGGGCAACCAACGACCCGCATGAGGCTTTTCACGACGCGGACATGATCATGATCACCATGCCGCCTACGATGATGATCCCGCTGGCGGAGATCATCTATGAACATACCGGTGCTAACACCCTGATAGGTTTCGTTCCGGGAAACGGAGGCTTTGAGTTTGCATTCAGAAAGTGCATAGACAGAGGCAATACTTTCTTCGGCATCGACAGAGTCCCTGCAATTGCAAGGCTGACAGAGAGGGGAAAGACTGTCTGCTGCTCGGGATACAAGGACAGGCTGTATATAGCAGCGCTTCCTGCTGAGAAGACTGAAGAATGCAGCCTGATCATAGAGAACATATATGAGATACCGTGCGTCAGGCTGCCGGGGTTCATGGCGCTGACGCTGACGCCGTCCAACCCGATACTTCATACTGCAAGGCTCTATTCAATCTTCAAGGACTATAAGCCCGGCGTGACATACGATAACATCCCGCTCTTCTATGAGGAATGGGATGACGAGTCATCAGAGCTCCTGCTGGCATGTGACGATGAAATACAGGAGATATGCAGGGCGCTTCCGGACTTCGGACTCGAATATGTGATCTCTGAGCGTGAATTCTATAAAGCAGATACACCGGAGGAGATGACAAAGGCTATCTGCACTGAAGAATCACTTCTCGGCCTGACTACACCTTCTGTTAAAGCGGAGCCTGTTGCAGCCAGAAGCAGAGGCCTCGACGGATTCAGGTCACGGAGACGCCAGCGGAGGGCCGCCCTTGAAATTCATGCTGACAAACGAAGCAGATGGAGGGCAATAGCACAGAGACGGCACGAGGAATACCTCAGCCGCACGACAGGACGGGATGCCTTTATTCCTGACCTGCACTCAAGATATTTCACAGCCGATTTCCCGTATGGACTGATGGTCATAAAGCAGATAGGAGATATTGCCGGGGTCAGCATGCCGAACATAGACATGCTGCTTGACTGGTACGACAGCATAGCTATCATCAATGATAAGCTGATGCTCGCGGATTACGGCATCACGGACATGGAAAGCCTGAAAGAATTCTATCTTCAATAGCTTGAACTGAAGGACTGCTGTTGCGGTCCTTTTTACATTCCGCGCAAGCCAGAAGGCCGGCAGTATGGTAAAATCTGAGTGTAATCAGTAAATAAGTAATCAGTAATAAGAGATCAGTTATCAGCTGAACAACATATGCTTAGAGGAGTGATTATCATGGCTAACGGAAAATGGGATCAGAATAAAGTGCATCAGATGGTGCTCGATCAGAGAGCATTCTTTCAGACGGGAAAGACGCTGGATGTAAGCTGGAGGATAGAGCAGCTCAAGGCACTCAGAGGTGCAGTAAAGTCGCACGAGGCGCAGATACTGAGAGCGCTGAATGAGGACCTCGGCAGGCATCCGGTGGAAGGTTACTTCTGCGATGTCGGGACAGTCATCCTTGAGATCAATGAGATGATCAGCGGTCTCAGAAAATGGGCCCGTCCTGAACTCCACTACAGCGGACCTCTGTGCTTCCCGAGTGTGAAGACCAAGGTATACAAGATGCCTTACGGAGTGAGTCTTATCATCAGCCCGTTCAACTTCCCGTTCACGCTTTCACTCGGAGTGCTGGCTGCAAGCATCGCAGGCGGAAATACAGCCGTGATCAAGGCGAGCTCCAAGTCCGTAAGCTGCACCAGAGTTCTGAAGGAACTCATTAAGGACACATTCCCTGAGAACTACATAACCGTAGTTGACGGCGGACACGATGTAGCTGACATGTGCCTGGACGAGAGGTTCGACAAGATCTTCTACACAGGGTCGCCTAAAGTGGCAAAGCACGTAATGGAGAGAGCGTCTGTCAACCTTACTCCAGTAGCTCTCGAGCTCGGCGGAGAGACCGGCAACTGGTGCATCATCAGAAAGGATGCCGACCTTAAGGATGCAGCGCGCAAGATCGCTTTCTTCAAGATATGCAACAGCGGACAGGTGTGCATCAACATTAATCAGGTGGCAGTTGCTGAAGAGGTTGCAGACGAATTCCTTGAATGCCTCAAGGCGGAGATAGTCAGGCAGGTCGGAGAGCATCCGTGTATGAATCCTGAGTATCCGTGCCTCATTACAGATGCAGCATATAAGAAATGCGCTGATGAAGCAGATAGATACAGAGATCGTATCGTATTCGGCGGCATGGGAGACCAGGCTGCCCGCAAGTATGACACGACTGTCATCTATCCGGTGGGCATCGATGAGGAGATAGTCACGCATGAGCTCTTCTGTCCGCTCCTTCCGGTAGTCCCGTATAAGGACGCAGACATAGATAAAGTGCTCGAGGTCATAGCATCGAGAGAACACGGGCTGGCGTTGTATATATTTACGAGTGACGTAAGATGGGCAGACAAAGTCATGAGAACACAGCAGTACGGAGGAGGCTGCGTCAATGAGGTGTGCATACACATGATGGTCAAGGGTGTACCGTTCAACGGCACAGGACACTCGGGCATGGGAGCTTATCACGGAGAGTGGGGCTTCAGAGAGTTCACCCATCCGCAGACAGTTCTCTTCGGACAGACTAAATTCAATCTGCCGCTGAGAGTGCATCCGTACAGCGGAGCTGCAAATGCATATAAGGACAAAGTCATAAGGATATTCGAGAGATAGAGTGCCCTGAAGTGCCGGGAGCAGCGATGGCCTTTGCCCTGTACCTGTACGGAACGAACATAGTCGGACCGGTCAATAAGCTACTGTGCTGTTCTTGAAAAACAGCTGAGAGGCAGGGGCGTTGAGTTCAGGCCGGCCATGGAGATCGGCTCCGTGGGAGCGATCGTAAACATGCTCCTCAGAGGCTTTGGCGTCTCATTCCTGCCGGAATTCGCAGTTTCAAAATATCTGCAGACAGGGGAACTGGCCAGGCTGGACACGGAAGATATTGACATTGAGCTGTATTCGTATTTAATATACAGCAGAGACAGGTGGCTCAATCCTGTTATGAAGGAGTTCATACGGATCGCCGGAGAGAGTCAGAAGGAAAGGTGATCATGCGCAACCTCTGGTACGAAAGCACGATGCACAGACAGATAAGGGACAAGCGCTCTGACAGAAAGCGCCGCATTGGTAAGGACATTGACCGTTACGGCAAAGATGTCCTTGCTTCGGATGAGCTGAAGCAGGCTTTTGAGCAGACACACCACACCTGGTCGACCGTCGGTGAGCATACTCTCAGAGTCGCAGCCTCGAGCGTGATGATCAGCTACGCTTTGCGCAAGCTGAATATCAAGGTCAACATACCTGCCGTAATAATCGGTGCACTCTGCCATGACCTCGGCATACTCGGAAGAGATACCAAGTTCGAGAACAATAAGGAATGCAGCAGGGAGCATCCGGGCGAGTCGGTAAAGGTCGCAAGAGAGCTGATCCCTGATCTGACCGAGCACTCTGCAGATATCATCGAGCGCCACATGTGGCCGGCGGGACAGAGCAAAGCGCCGAATTCCCTTGAAGGTGTTATCGTCTCTGCTGCGGACAAGTACTCCGCAGTCAAGGATATAGTCAAGGGAAGCGATGTTAAGCACACCGGTGTGAAGAATGTCGCCCATGATCAGGCGGCGTGGCTTAGAGAGCAGAGCCGCACGCAGACAGAGAAGGTCCGTGAATTCAGCCGCGAGCTGCAGGAAAAAGTCAGAGATCAGATAAATAAGTAGAAGTATATAGCTCCGGATGTATCCGGGTATGAAATAATATATGCGCGTTGCCGCCGGGTAACAGACAGATAATGCATCTGCCTCCATGTCGTTAGGCCATAGAAGACATGGAAGCCGGTGCATATTTTTTAGGAGGAAAATGATATGGAATGGATAATGCTGCTGTTCAAAGAGAGTATGAGCCTTGCGCAGGCAGGCTGCGTGCTTATGATCGCAGGCGGGATCATCGGGCTTAAGCTGCTTGCGTGAGGGGGAGTTTTTGTGATTGGTGTGCATTTTTTGAAATAACCTCAAAAAATGTACACCAAAACCAGAAGAGTATCAGCAAAATATCATTAAAATGAACAACAAAACAAAAAAGTCCTTCGGAGGTATGCCATGTCACATCGAAAAGAACTGCGGCATGATGATATAATAATGATGTAATCAACCGGAGATGATGCTGAGATAGTGTCAACTGATCTATTGAAACAGCGATAGGCATACGCCGTATGCTGAACGAGGAGGCAAATAATGAAGACGTTGTTTAAAGGCGGAACTATCTATGACGGAACCGGCGCAAGGCCGTATACCGGCGATGTGCTTATCGAGGACGACAGGATACTGAAGGTCGGAAAGAACCTCAGGAGCAAGGCGGACAAGGTCATCGACCTTAAGGGCAAGCAGATATGCCCGGGCCTTATAGACGCTCATTCACACAATGATTTCTTCTATGACTATGAGGATGCGGAGAAGTACTATAAGCCTTTCATCGAGCAGGGAATCACGACACAGATAACAGGCAACTGCAGCTTCTCTCCGTTCGGCATCGATCCGGACACACCGTTCAGGGACAAGGTCGGCGGCGGTCTCTTCGACGCCAAGGCGCCGTGCAGCTTTGCTGAATTCAAGAAGCGCGCGGAAGGCAACCTGTTTGTGAACATGGTCCCGCTGATCGGACAGGGCTCGGTCCGTGCAGGAATGACAGGATATGATCCGGCGCCGTATACACCGGAGCAGATCGAGAAGGAGCTCGCACATGTGCGTGAGGCCATGGAGGGCGGCGCATTCGGAGGCTCGCTCGGGTTCATGTATGAGCCTGACCGCTATGCACAGAAGGATGAGATATATGCTTTTGCCCGTGAGATAGCGAAGTATGACGGTATTGTCACCATCCATCCGAGGGCATGCTCCATCGTAAGTGCGGATTATCCACTGATCACCAGGAAGTCCCACCTCGAAATGGGACTCGACGAGGCAGTCGAGATCATGCACGAGACGGGCTGCAGGATGGAATACAGCCACCTCATCTTCACCGGTCAGAGGAGCTGGAAGCTTCTCGACAAGATGCTCACTACATTCTACCGTGAGCGCATGAAGGGCAACCCGATCGCGTTCGACAACTATGCGTTCCACTACGGAGCATCGGTAATCACGGTCGTTTTCCCTGAGTGGTATGCACAGCTCAGCAAGGAGGAGGCGGCAAAGCCTGCCAACAGAAAGAAGCTCGAGATGACGATACTCATGTACCGCAAGGTGCTCGGCATCGACTGGGACGACATGGTAGTTGCATATATTTCTGATGAACATCCTGAATATGAGGGCAAAACGATCCCGCAGTGCGCTGCTGAAGAGGGCCTCGATAATCTCGACATGTACCTCAAGCTCGTAGACCTGTCTGACAGAGCAGGCAGCATCTACCTCGGCAAGTACTACAATGCGGATATCGTACGCCGCCTGATGAACGATGAACTCTCCGTATTCATGACTGATGCGTGGGTAGAGGAGAAGGGCCTTCAGAACATAGCTGCATTCCAGACCTTCCCGCAGTTCTTCCTGCTGGCTATGAAGGATGGGATCCCTATCCAGAAGGTTGTCCGCAAGATGACCGGTCTCACTGCTGACCGCTACCAGATCCCTGAGAGAGGATACCTGAAGCCGGGATATAAGGCAGACATCACTGTCATCGACCTCGACCACATGAAGGTCAATGAGGACAAGCCTGACTTCAGACCTGAGGGTATCGAGTACGTATACGTAAACGGTCAGCCTGTACTGGAAGAAGGAAAGTACGTAGGAGGAAAGTCCGGAGAAGTAGTGCTTAAGCCTAAGAAGTAAACAGAGGAACAGGCAGATGCCGTAAGGTGATGCCTTAATAATGAATAAAATATGAATAAACGGAAAGCATCTGCTCCCTCCTGCGATGGCAGTGAGAAGGGCAGATGCTTTTCCGTGTATCAGAAAGGTAATTACTCTGGATTATGTATATTATTCTTCAGGCTGCGGCGGAACGAATGCGAGTCCCTTTGCCAGGTCTTCATCGGTAGGGATGTAGTCAGTCATCGTACCGTCGTTGAACTGCTGATAAGCCAGCAGGTCGAAGTATCCTGTTCCGGAGAGGCCAAAGAGGATGACTTTTTCTTCACCTGATTCCTTGCACTTCAGGGCCTCATCTATAGTTGCCTTGATGGCATGGCTGCTTTCAGGAGCAGGCAGGATGCCTTCTGCGCGGGCAAATACTTCAGCTGCTTCGAACACCTCGGTCTGCTCATAGGCGACAGCTTCCATCAGTCCCTGATCGTACAGCTCTGAAAGGATAGTGCTCATTCCGTGGAATCTCAGACCGCCTGCGTGTATAGGCGAAGGCATGAAGCCGTTTCCGAGGGTGTACATCTTTGCGAGCGGGCATACTTTGCCGGTGTCGCAGAAGTCGTACAGGTATTTTCCTCTTGTAAAGCTCGGACAGGATGCAGGCTCAGCTCCGATGATTCTGTAATCCTTCTCGCCTCTGAGCTTCTCTCCCATAAATGGTGCGATCAGACCGCCGAGATTGGATCCGCCGCCTGTACATCCGATGATTATGTCAGGGGTGACGCCGAGCTTCTCAAGAGCCTTGTGGGCTTCGAGTCCGATCACGCTCTGGTGAAGAAGCACCTGATTCAGCACGCTTCCGAGGACGTATCTGTAACCTTCTCTTGTAACTGCGGCTTCAACGGCTTCCGAGATGGCGCAGCCAAGGCTTCCACCTGTTCCCGGGAACTCTGCGAGGATCTTCTTTCCTACTTCAGTTGTATCCGAAGGGGATGCTGTTACCTCGGCGCCGTATGTTCTCATTACCTCACGGCGGAAAGGCTTCTGCTCGTATGAAGTCTTGACCATGAATACCTTGCAGTCGAGGCCGAAATATGCGCACGCCATCGACAGAGCTGTTCCCCACTGTCCTGCGCCTGTTTCGGTTGTCACGCCCTTGAGTCCCTGCTTCTTAGCATAGTATGCCTGCGCAGCGGCTGAGTTGAGCTTGTGACTTCCGGAAGTGTTGTTTCCCTCGAACTTGAAATAGATCTTAGCAGGTGTTCCGAGCACCTTCTCCAGATTGTAAGCACGGACCAGCGGCGACGGTCTGAAGGTCTTGTAGTAATCTCTAATTTCTTCAGGAATCTCAAAGAATCTTGTATCGTTGTCGAGTTCCTGCTTTACAAGTTCTGAACAGAATACACCTTCCAGCTCTTCAGCTGTCATAGGCTGCATTGTTCCCGGATTGAGCAGCGGAGCAGGTTTCTTCTCCATGTCTGCTCTCAGGTTGTAGTAATGTGTAGGGAGTTCTTCCTCTGTCAGATAGGTGCGGTAATTTTCCATTGCTGTAGTTCTCCTTTCATGAATCGGTTTACTGCCCGGAAAGGAGACTTTCTATAAAAAATACTCCTGTCCCGGCAAAATAGTTTTGCTGGGACAAGAGTATGTCATATCAAATCAACATAAATTTATCTCTTGCGGTGCCACCCGGCTTGACAGAGTCGCCTCTGCCCACTCACTGCGTACCAACATACGCATCATTTGTTAACGAAGTTTTCTCTCCGTCTCCCATACTGACCTGCGTCCCTTTCCTGTCGCCCTCAGGAGTCCATTCAGCTCCGCCTCCGCATGCTGCCCTCTCACCGCCGGCAGCTCGCTCATATGCAAGCATCGAAGCCTACTCACTCTCCATCTCTGGTTTGTTCAGTATTAAGTTGATACATACATTAGCATCGGAAAGAGGGGCTGTCAATACAATTTGGGCAAGTTTTTGCACAAATACACAAATATCCGCCGGAAAGAGGCAAAAAAGAGGACGGTATTTGGCAAAAACCACAAACAGGTTCCGGCAGACGGAATATGGCGAGATGTAGGAAGATTAGGGGCCGAGGTAAGATGATTGCAATATGTGCAGAAATACAGAGCGGCTTATGATATGATTAACCCGTCTTGAAACGATTTGCACTGCGGGCACGAACCGGCTGAATGCGGTGAGCCTGCAGATCATACAGAGAAGGGAAACGGAAATGAACGCAGTAAAAGCACTTACCGGTTATGCATTGTCCAGAGGACTGATCGAAGAATGCGAATGCATCTGGGCGATGAACACGATCATCGATGTTCTCGGAGCTGATGACGTACCGGAAATAGAAGTTCCTGACGATGCAGAGCTCAGCGTCATCCTCGATGCACTGACGGATTTTGCATATGAGAACGGCACTCTGAAGGAGAACTCAGTTGTCTACAGAGACCTCTTCGATACAGAGATCATGGGCAGGCTCACACCGAGGCCGGCACAGGTAATAAGTGAGTTCGGGGCAAAATACGCTGAGAGTCCTGAGACTGCTACTGAGTGGTACTATGAGTTCAGTCAGGATACCAACTATATAAGAAGAGACCGCATCCGCAAGGATGTGAAGTGGGTCGCTCCGACAGAGTACGGCGACCTCGATATAACGATCAACCTGTCCAAGCCGGAGAAGGACCCGAAGGCTATAGCTGCTGCCCGCAACATGCCTGCATCCGTCTATCCGAGATGCCAGCTGTGCGCTGAAAATGAGGGCTACGCAGGCAGAGTCAATCACCCTGCAAGACAGAACCACAGGATAGTTCCTATCACGATCAACGGATCGGACTGGTTCCTTCAGTATTCGCCTTACGTTTACTACAACGAGCACTGCATCTGTTTCAACCGTGAGCATACACCGATGAAGATAGACCGCGCGTGCTTCTCCAAGTTGCTCGACTTTGTCCGCCAGTTCCCGCACTACTTCGTAGGCTCGAACGCTGACCTGCCGATCGTAGGCGGATCCATTCTTGCGCATGATCACTTCCAGGGAGGACACTATACTTTTGCGATGGCAAAAGCGCCTGTTGAGACACCGTTCGTGTTCAGCGGCTACGAAGATGTTGAGGCCGGGATCGTAAAGTGGCCGATGTCTGTCGTAAGGATCAGCTCGGAAGACCCTGAAAGACTTATAGACCTGGCAGATAAGGTCCTCGGAAAGTGGAGAGCATACACCGATGAAGAGGCCTTCATCTACGCTGAGACAGACGGGACTCCGCACAACACGATCACACCGATCGCAAGAAGACGCGGTGACAAGTATGAGCTCGACCTGGTGCTCAGAAACAACATCACGACGGAAGAGCATCCGCTCGGCGTATATCACCCACACGCAGAGCTCCATCACATCAAGAAGGAGAACATCGGCCTCATCGAGGTAATGGGACTGGCTGTGCTGCCGGCAAGGCTTAAGGACGAGCTGAGGGCTGTCGCTGACTGTCTTGCAGCCGGCGGAGACCTCAGAGCTGATGAGATGACAGCCAAGCACGCTGACTGGGCTGAGGAGTTCAGCGGCAGATACGAAATAACTGCAGACAATGCTCTGGATATCGTGCAGAAGGAGACCGGAATCGTATTCTCGAAGGTCCTTGAGCACGCCGGCGTATATAAGAGGGATGAAGCCGGAAGAGAGGCTTTCCTGAGATTCCTGCAGACTGTTTAGGATGTGCTAAAAACACTGAATTGTACTGAAAAATATGTCAGACAATATCAACGAACTGCTTGACATCACTGGTTGTATATGATTAAGTTGTAAACGACCAAATAGGGAGTAGCTGGCGCAGAAATGCGTGACATATTTCGTCAATACGGGAAAGATACCCCGGAATATGTTCGAAGTAGCGAGACTTTTGCCGTCGTTTTGCGGTGAAAGTCTCTTTTTATAAACAGCGCCTGTCCGGTGCGTATGCCGGGATCGAAGGCTGCAGAAAGGTATAAAAAGGGTTTAAGTAATATATGGATTTTACTAACATTATTTCGCTTCTCGGCGGAGTAGCGTGCTTCCTCTTCGGAATGTCCGTAATGGGAGACTCGCTCAAGAAAGTAGCCGGAAGCAAGATGGAGATGGTCCTGTACAAACTGGCAGGCAACCCTGTCAAGGGTATCCTGCTCGGAACAGGAGTAACAGCAGTTATCCAGTCTTCATCTGCGACATCTGTCATGGTCGTCGGCTTCGTCAACTCGGGGATGATGAAAGTCCGTCAGGCCATAGGCGTCGTTCTCGGAGCCATCCTCGGTACGAGTATCACCGGATGGATCCTCGCACTGAACAGCATCGGCGGCGGATCGAGCGTAGCATCCTACTTCAGCACTGAAGTGCTTACAGGAGTTGTGGCTCTCTTCGGTATCATTCTGTGGATGTTCGCCAAGAAGACTTCCTCCAAGAATGTAGGCGGGATCATGATGGGCTTTGCGGTCCTGATGTATGGAATGAGCATGATGTCAGGCTCTATCGCACCTCTGAGAGAGGATCCGAAATTTATCGATATGCTGACAAGCTTTTCCAACCCTATCCTGGGTGTTCTTGTAGGTCTTCTGATCACTGCAGTGATCCAGAGCGCAAGTGCTGCTGTAGGTATTCTTCAGGCACTTGCCATGACCGGAGCTGTACAGTTCGACATGGCGTTTCCGATCCTGATGGGTATCGGAATCGGTGCATCTGTACCGGTAATGCTCAGTGCTCTCGGAGCCAGCACCAACGGCAAGAGAACAGCGTTTGTATATCTCATCATAGATGTACTCGGTGCAGTAATAGTCGGATCGCTTTTCTATATTCTTAATGCGATAATCGGATTCAGCTTCATGCACCAGACAATGACGATGGTTGCGATCGCTCTTACCAACACTCTCTACAGGCTGGCTGTCGTGATAATTCTTGCACCTGCTATCGGACTGCTCGAAAAGATCGTTATCGCAATATTTCCGGAGAGCGAGGAGGCGGCTGCCGAGCAGGCAGACATGGACAGACTCGAGTCCAGATTCCTTAACCACCCTGCACTGGCTATCGCTCAGAGCAGAACCGTAATCGACTCAATGGCTGAGAAGACGCTCGAGAGCGTTAAAGAGGCTCTGGCCATCAGACAGGAATTCAGCAAGACAGGTCTCAAGAGAGTACTCGAACTTGAAGGCGTGATCGACAGATATGAAGACAAGCTGGGAACATATATTTTCAAGATCACTTCAGCAAACCTCGATGATGAACAGTCAAGAGACGTCAACAAGTATCTCAGAGTACTTTCGGATTTTGAGAGAATGTCCGACCACGCGAGAAATATCGGCGAAGCGGTTCAGGAGATCCAGGACAAGAAGGTCAATTTCTCTGCAATGGCTGATAAGGAGCTCCGTGTTCTTGAAAACGCGATCGGTGATATCACAGATATGACTATCAAGGCGTTTATCAACAATGACAGAACTCTGGCTTTGAGAATAGAGCCGCTTGAAGAGGTAGTCGATGACCTCTGTGACGAAATCAAGGCTAACCACATAGAGAGAGTCAGCCGTCAGGAATGTACTCTTGAGAACGGATTTGTATTCAACGATCTTCTGACTGACTACGAGAGAATCTCAGATCACTGCAGCAATATCGCCGTGGATATTATCGAATCCGGTCCGGAAGGTATCAAGCTTCATGAGTATCACATGAAGCACGATTACAGATCGGATGAGGAATTCCAGAAGTACTTCAGTGAGTACAAGGAGAAATATTCATTCTAGATAATATAGCGGCCTGTATATATATCCTTCAGGCTATAATTCTCGAAGAGCTTTTCGCATCATTTTTGCATCCTTACGGGTTGCCCGCTCTTCTGCGAACCAGTCACAAGGGGAACCGCTTGCGGTGGATTCCTTATGACAGATAGCCTTCCGGATATATATACAGGCTACTTTTTATTAAGAAGATTATGTGTATATTGGCCCGTGACGATTGAAGAGTGTGGAACCGGGTGCTATCATTCATCTGTATCAGACAGCTGACTATGAGCCGGGGCACAATTCAGCCCTGTGTTTTTCAGTAATAGGACAACTAGATAATAAATGTATAAGAGAGGAAATACTTTATGAACGAGGTTAACAGACCGCGGAAACCGCTGCTTATCTTCTATATAGCAGTTCTCCTTATCCTGTTCATGTGGAACTCCATGATCGCCCCGATGGTGGCCGAACAGGAAATTAAGGAAGTTGACTACGGCACCTTCATGACCATGACCGAGAAACAGCAGGTCGGCAAGGTGCAGATAGAGAGCAACAAGATACTTTTCACAAACAAGGACGGCTCTAAGACGTACAAGACCGGAGTGATGAATGACCCGGATCTCGTCAACAGACTCCACGCATCCGGAGCGGAGTTCACCAGCGAGATCGTTGAGGAGATGTCGCCTGCGGCAAGCTTCTTCCTGAACTGGATACTGCCGATCATCATTTTCGTTGTGCTCGGTCAGTATCTGAGCAGAAGGATGATGGACAAGGCAGGCGGCGGCCCTGGATCGATGATGTTCAACCTGGGCAAGAGCAATGCCAAGGTGTATGTAAAATCATCTGACGGAATCAAATTCAGCGATGTCGAGGGTGTCGATGAGGCAGAGGAAAACCTGCAGGAGATCGTAGACTACCTCCACAACCCGGAGAAGTACCGTGAGATCGGAGCTTCGATGCCTAAGGGCGTACTGCTCGTTGGCCCTCCGGGAACAGGTAAGACCATGCTCGCCAAGGCTGTAGCCGGCGAAGCTGATGTACCGTTCTTCTCGATGTCCGGCTCTGAGTTCGTTGAGATGTTCGTCGGCATGGGAGCATCCAAAGTACGTGACCTCTTCAGGCAGGCCAAGGAGAAAGCTCCGTGTATCGTATTCATAGATGAGATCGATGCTATCGGTCAGAAGAGAAACAGCGGAAATCTCGGCGGCAATGACGAGAGAGAACAGACTCTGAACCAGCTTCTGACTGAGATGGACGGATTCGAGGGCAACAGCGGCGTAATCATCCTCGCTGCGACCAACCGTCCGGAATCACTAGATCCTGCGCTCACAAGACCGGGACGTTTTGACAGAAGAGTACCTGTCGAGCTACCTGACCTGCAGGGAAGAGAAGCCATCCTCAAGGTTCATGCGAAGAATGTCAAGGTCGAGAAGGATATCGACTACAGCGCTATCGCAAGAATGGCATCCGGCGCATCCGGAGCTGAGCTTGCCAATATAGTAAACGAGGCAGCTCTCAGAGCGGTCCGTGACGGACGTAAGGCTGCAAATCAGACAGACTTTGAGGAAAGTATCGAGGTAGTCATTGCGGGATACCAGAAGAAGAATGCGATCCTCACAGATAAGGAGAAGAAAATAGTTGCTTATCACGAGATCGGTCACGCGCTGGTCGCTGCAAAGCAGACTAATTCAGCGCCGGTCCAGAAGATCACGATCATCCCGCGTACTTCGGGAGCACTCGGCTATACTCTCCAGGTCGATGAGGGCAACCACTACCTCATGAACAAGGAAGAGCTCGAGAACAAGATAGCAACTCTTACCGGCGGCCGTGCTGCAGAGGAAGTTGCTTTCGGATCAGTGACAACAGGCGCTTCGAACGATATCGAGCAGGCGACCAAGCTGGCGAGAGCGATGATCACCCGCTACGGAATGAGCGATGACTTTGACATGGTCGCTATGGAGACGGTTCAGAACCAGTATCTCGGCGGAGACACTTCGCTTGCGTGCTCGGCAGAGACACAGGCTAAGATCGATGAGAAGGTCGTTGAACTTGTCAAGCAGCAGCATGAGAAGGCTGTACAGATCCTGACCGAGAACAGAGAGAAGCTCGACGAACTCGCAGCTCACCTGTATGAGAAGGAAACGATCACAGGCGAGGAGTTCATGAATATTCTCAACAGCTGATCAGAGACAGAGACTACACATATGATGCCGACACTCCTGACAGGCGGCCGGCATCTTTTCATTTGAAAGATGACATTACAGATTATTTATACGATTCTTGAATATTTTCTCGTATTCTCATTCCTCGGCTGGTGCGTCGAGGTGGCATATCAGGCGGTGAGCAAGGGACTGGTTGTCAACAGAGGGTTCCTGAACGGCCCGGTCTGCCCGATATACGGATTTGGAGTGCTGGCGGTGTTTTTCCTGCTTCAGATAACAGGTGACGGAGAATTCTATGAGCAAAACGCTCTCAAGGTTTTCATCTTCGGAGTCGTCCTCGCGACGGCAGTTGAACTGTTCGGCGGGTGGATCCTGGATAAGGCATTCCACGCGAGATGGTGGGACTATTCGGACAGGCCTTTCAATCTGAACGGATATATCTGCCTCTATTCCGCAGAATATAGGATGGGCGCTGATAGGAATCTTTTCAGTAACATACATCGCAGACTTTGCTGTTTCAGTCAGTGTAATGATAGGCCTCAACAAGCGCATGGCTGAAATCGATGAGATGCAGAGACGCATGCGTGTTGTCAGTAATGAGCTGAGCACGCAGATCGGTACCAGAACCCTTGAGACCAAGCAGCGCGTTGATGAAGCCAAAGTTCAGGCTTCGCTTGCGGAAGCTGAGGCAATAGAGCATATTTCAGCTGCCAGAACTGAAGCCAGAGAGGCGATCGAGACAAGCAAGGCTGAGACTATCGCTCAGATGGCGGCATCACGTGCCGAACTTACGGCTAAGCGTAAAGCACTCGAAGAGCGCATACTCAGTAGCAGGCATTTCGGAGCGGGCAGACTGCTGCGTGCTTTCCCGCAGATGAAGCACCATAAGTACGCAGAACTGCTAGAGGATATTTGCGGGAAGTTGAGGTATTAAAACGAATGAAAAGAAATCATTTATGATGTAGCGGGCGATGAAGCGTGGTAAAAGATGACTGTATCTGATCCAGGAACTTCTGCGCCAATGGCGTGAATGTCTGATACTTATTCCAGATGAGATACAGGTGCGTTTCAAGCTGCGGATCAAGCGGTCTGAATGTGAGTCCGCTGCCTTCAGAACAGTTAACGAGATTCCTGAAAGTCAGCAGGACACCGAGTCCTTCCAGCGCGAACATTGACCCGTTATAGGAAAGACGGGATGAACCTTCAAGGTTCAGTTCCGGGAACTTGTCACCGGCCCATTCCTTTATTTCGAAGTTCCAGCTCTGCTCGGATGCGAAGAGAGGCTGGCCTATGAGATCCTGCACTGTAACAGCAGACTTTGAGGCAAGTGCGTGACCGGACGGCATGACTGCGCCCCAGATATCCACTTCAGGAAATACAATATAATCATACTTAAGCTCGTCAGGGGGCTCGCAGATGACTGCGAAGTCAAGGAGGCCCTTGTCGAGCTTTTCTGTTACCTGCTCGGTGTCGCCGCTCGTCAAGTGGTAATTGATACCCGGATATACGGACTTCAGCCTGCCGAGCTCACGCGCCAGATACCTTATCTGATACGACTCCGCCAGGCCGAGATAGAGGTCTCCTCCGGTGATGTCATCGAGTGAGATGAATTCCTGCTCAATCTTATCGGCCATGGCAACAAGGTCAGCGGCGCGGTCTCTGAGCAGCATACCCTCATCAGTCAGCTCGATGCTGAAGCTGTGCCTTGTGAAAAGCTTCTTGCCGAGCTCTTCCTCCAGAGCTTTGAGAGTCTTGGACAGAGTAGGCTGCGATAGGTGCAGCAGCTCTGCCGCCTTTGTCATATTCTCCTCTCTCGCGACTGCGAGGAAGTATCTTAAATGTCTTATTTCCATAGCACTGATCTCCAATGAACGATACCGGTCGATTCCGGAAAAACCCTAGTAATTCAGATTACGAATAGCTTCTGCATGACATTCTATAAACGAATATCACATATTCTATTTTACCATTAGCGAATAACTTTGCAATGGCATAGTATATAGCCATGAAAGATAAAGACATTGAAATGATCATCGCGAATATGATGGCTGCGGGGTGCAGCGATGCAGATGCTGGCAAGGTCAGGCGCATGCATGAGGCGGGGATGGATAATGAGATCATCCGGTGCCTCAGAAGCTGCAGGTGCACACTCCTCGACGAGCTGCACGATAAGCAGCGTAATGTGGACCGCATGGACAGCCTGATCCGTTCAGCCGTAAAGATGGCTTCGGAAGCGTCTGAGCAGCACGCATAGATGATCGTTTTGCACGAAAGAAATCACTTAAGCACAATTGAAAAAGGAGAATCAGAGATGATAAAGAAAGAAGAGCTCACACTCGTACAGGAATGGGACAAGACTTTTGCAAAGAGCGAGAAGGTCGACCACTGCAAGGTAACTTTCGTCAACCGCTACGGCATCACACTGGCGGCAGACATGTACGTGCCTAAGGATGCAGAGGGCAAAATGCCTGCGATCGCAGTTTGCGGTCCTTTCGGCGCAGTCAAGGAGCAGTGCTCCGGACTCTACGCCCAGACAATGGCTGAGAGAGGATTCATCACTATCGCATTCGATCCTTCATTCACAGGCGAAAGCGGCGGAAATGTAAGATACATGGCATCTCCTGACATCAATACAGAGGACTTCATGGCTGCCGTAGATTTCCTGTCACTTTGCGACAAGGTAGATCCTGAGCGTATCGGCATCATCGGCATCTGCGGATGGGGCGGAATGGCCATCAACACTGCAGCGCTCGACACAAGAGTCAAGGCTACAGTCGCATCAACAATGTATGACATGACCAGAGTCAACGCCAACGGATACTTTGACTCCGAGGACAGCGAAGAACAGAGATACGAGAAGAGAAAAGCAATGTGTGCGCAGAGACTTGCTGACCTCAAGGCGGGCGAGTACACACTCGGCGGAGGCGTAGTTGATCCGCTGCCTGAAGATGCTCCATTCTTCGTAGCTGATTACTATGATTACTACAAGACTGACAGAGGCTATCACGCAAGATCACTCAACTCCAACGGCGGCTGGAATGTTATCGGATGTGAGTCATTCATGAACCAGCCGATCCTGAAGTACAGCAACGAGATCAGAAGCGCTGTCATGGTAATGCACGGTGACAAGGCTCACTCGTTCTACTTCGGTAAGGATGCTTACGAGAACATGATCAACGGTAACAAGTATACCGACAACAAGGAACTTCTCGTCATTCCGGGTGCCGTACACACAGACCTCTATGACGGCGGCAATTATAATGCCATCCCGTTCGATAAGGTTCAGGCATTCTTTGAGAAATATCTGTAAAGACAGAAGACTGATAAATACTGAAAATTCCCGGAATTATAATATCCCGGGAATTTTCGCAATATTATTACAACTAAAACGCTAATAAAACGTACAAAAGAGGGAAAATGAAAATCACAGTATTAAACGGCAGCCCGCGTCCGCAGGGCAATACAGCAAAGATGACAGCAGCATTCAGAGAGGCAGCTGAAGCAGCAGGCCATACAGTGAAGGAATTCAACGTGTGCAAAATGAATATCCATGGATGCCTGGCGTGCGAATACTGCCACGGCAAGGGCGAGGGCACCTGCGTACAGAAAGATGACATGCATCAGATATATGCAGAACTCAAGGACACAGAGATGCTCGTGCTTGCATCACCGATCTACTATCACGGGATCAGCGGGCAGCTGAAGTGCGCGATAGACAGATTCTATTCTGCGCTTTACCCTAAGGCACCTGAGTGTCTGAAGTATGTCTCCATGTTCCTGACATCAGGTGACAAGGACCAGTATACAGGAGCAAGATTCTCCTTCGACGGGGACTTCCTCGGATACCTCGGACTTGAGGACAAGGGATTCTTCACTGCGCCTAAAGAAGTGACGGAGGAAACTCTTGAGGCAATAAGGGAGATGGCGCGAAGCCTGTAACCGGTGAGCGGAGAAGAGCCATGAAGAATAGATTGCTTACAACGATTCTGATAATGTCCCTTACGCTGATGATCAGCTGCCTGAGCGCATGCTCAGATAATGAGAAGACAGATGAGACTGCAGGCGGCGGGGCCGGGACAGAGACAGAAGAGATGACAGATGAAACAGAAAACGGGTCTGATAACGAAGATGCAGCCCCGGAAAAGAATGAAGAAGAGGTAATCAATATGACTATGAAGATCAACGACGAAATCGTAAATGTAACGTGGGAAAACAATGAGTCTGTGAAGGCTCTGATGAAGATGGCGGCTGAGGAGCCGGTCGTTGTGAACATGTCCATGTACGGCGGATTCGAGCAGGTCGGATCTCTTGGCACGACACTCCCGAGCAATGACCAGAATACCAAGACGAAGCCGGGTGACATAGTGCTGTATACAAGTGACAGCATAGTAGTTTTCTACGGAAACAACTCCTGGGCATACACGAGGCTTGGTCATATTGAAGACAAGAGCAAGGCAGAGCTGCAGGATCTGCTGAGCAGAGGCAATGTTGTGATCACTATCACTGCAGAATAGATATTTATATTGACACCGTGTCAGAATAAGCGTATAGTTGCATTGTGACATGGTGTCAGAATGCATTTGGAGGTAATTATGCCTAAGGGTTCAGCGGAATTAACAGCTGCGAGAAGAGAGGAAATAATGGATGCCTGCGAGTCTCTGTACCGCACGATGAATTTCAAGGATATCACCCTGAAGGAAATCGGCACGGTAACTTCTTTTACGCGCACATCCATATACAACTATTTCCACAGCAAGGAAGAGATATTCCTGGCTCTTTTTGAGAGGGAATACAGAGAATGGACTGAGGATCTTGAAAGGATCGCAGCTGCTCCGGTCACACATGCTCCGGATGAGCTCGCAGCAGAGATAGCGGACACGCTCAGCCGGCGTGAGCTCATGCTGAGGCTTCTGTCAGCAAACCTGTATGACCTTGAAGACAACAGCCGGATGGAGAGGCTTATCGAATTCAAACAGGCATACTTTGAATCCAGTGCAGCCATGGACAGGATCCTGGCGGCCGGTTACCCGTCCCTCAGTGACATAGACAGACGGCTGACCCTTCTGACACTTTTCGAATTCCTTCACGGGATATATCCGTATGCGCATGCAACGCCTAAACAGAAAGAAGCTATGGATGCAGTCGGCATCGCATACGAAGAATACACACTGAAAGAATTCGCATATGAAGGAATAAGGAGAATACTCAGGTCCGTAGAACGGTAAAGGAGGCAAACAGAATGGGCAAGAAACTCGTAGCATACTTCAGCGCAAGCGGAGTTACATCCAAAGTAGCAGCTAGGCTCGCATCTGCAGCAGGAGCGGATCTCTTTGAAATCAAGCCTGAGATTCCATATACAAGCGCAGATTTGAACTATATGAACAGAAACAGCAGAAGCTCTAAAGAGATGAACGACACATCCTCGAGGCCTGCTATCGCGAGCAAGGTTGAGAACATGGCAGACTATGATGTCGTATTCATCGGATTCCCTGTATGGTGGTACAGAGAGCCTTCTATCATAGACACTTTCATGGAGTCATATGATTTTGCGGGCAAAATGATCGTACCTTTCTGCACATCGGGCGGAAGCGGACTCGGCCCTGCAGGTGACAACATGCTTGCACTCGCACCGGGAGCAAAGCTCGGTGCCGGCAAGAGATTTTCGTCGGGAGTATCTGAGAACGAGCTTGCAAAGTGGGCAGACAGCTTCAACTAGGAAATTAGTTATCAGAACGGTATTGCAGTAAAAGCACATATTGATACGAGGGGACTTAAGATGATAAAGAAATATCTCGCGATCCTGATGATTGCAATGATGTCGATAACCGCTCTTGCAGGGTGCGGCAGTTCCGAAGAGGCAGCTCCTGAAGAGAACCAGACGGAAGCAGCAGAAGAGCAGGCAGAAGAAACAGGATCTGCAGCAGCTGACGGCAGTACGCTGGTTGCCTACTATACAAGAATCGGCAACACTGACGGCGATTTCCCTGAGGGCGTGGACGCCGAGACAAGCGCCAGCATCCAGGTAACAGATGACGGTAAGAAGGGCAATGCCCAGATGATCGCAGAGTGGGTAGCAGATGAGACCGGCGGTGAGCTGTTTGCAATACAGTCGTCTGAGATCTATCCGGCAGACTACAATGCGACAGTGGACAAGGCCAGTGAGGATCAGAGCAAGAATATCCGCCCTGAGCTTACGACCAAGGTCGAAGAAATGGATAAGTACAGCACTGTAGTGCTCGTATATCCTAACTGGTGGGGAGACCTGCCTATGGCAGTATACTCATTCCTGGAAGAGTATGACCTCAGCGGCAAGAACGTGATCCTGTACTGCACACACGAGGGCAGCCGCTTCTCAGGCACAGTCGACACTATAAAGGAGCTGGAGCCGGATGCGACCGTAACTGAGGGGCTCTCGATCCGTGGAGGAGAAGTTGCTGATTCAGAAGCTGACGTAAGGGACAGCATATAGCATTTTGAGCTGATTATTATTGAACAGAAGAACAGAGAGGGGACATGACCTATGAAGAATCTTGGATTCGGTATGATGAGACTGCCGGTAATCGGTGGCGATCCGACTAACTTTAACTATGAAGAGCTGAACAAAATGGTAGATGCTTTCCTCGAGGCAGGCTACAACTATTTTGACACAAGCTATGTATATCACAACGGAAAGAGTGAAGAGGCCACAAGAAAGGCTCTGGTTGAGAGGCACCCGAGAGAGTCGTTCCGTGTAGCTACAAAGTTCCCTTCGTTCATTCCGATGTCTGAGGAGGATGTTGAGAAGACCTTCGCTCAGCAGCTCGAGAATCTCGGCGTAGACTACATCGACTACTACCTGCTGCACAACCTCCAGACTGTATGGTATGACGGCATTGAGGGAAAAGGCGACGGGCTTTTCCTGTCCGAGCATCTTTTCGACCATGCAAAGGGCTGGAAGGAGCAGGGCAAGATCAAGCATCTCGGCATCTCGTTCCATTCATCGCCGGCGCTGCTCGACAGAGTTCTGGACACTCATCCTGAGATCGAGTTCGTACAGATCGCGCTCAACCCTATCGACTGGGACAGCGACTGGGTCGCAGCCAAGGAGTGCTACGAGATAATCCGTAAGCACGGCAAAGAAGTCATCGTAATGGAAGCTGTAAAGGGCGGCGGACTGGCAAAACTGCCGGTACCTGCAGAAGAAGTGCTCAAGGCAGTGTGCCCTGATAAGTCGATCGCATCATGGTCGATAAGATTCGCATCCCAGCTTGAAGGCGTTATCGCAGTTCTCTCCGGAATGTCGACACTTGAGCAGGTCATGGATAATACCAGGACAGCAAACGAAGCAGAAGCGTTCAGCGAGGAGGAGACAGCAGCACTCTGGAAGGCGATGGCAATTTACAGAGACTGCACACCGTTCCCGCCTGCAGAGCTCGAGAAGTACAGAGGCCTCACCTGGAACGGAGTGTCCGTATATTCCATTCTCCAGGCATACAGCATCTGCCTCGTACAGCCTGATCCGACCTGCATCGATGATAACAACTACTTCAAGAATAAACTGGCTGAGGTATCCCACCTCGATATCCATGGTGAGCTTCCGCATCAGGAAGTCATCAGATCAGACGGCATGAATGCCACATATCTCGTGGATGAAGCAGTGGCATATCTGCAGCGCAATACTTTCTAGGTGAAAAGATCACTGGAGCAATGAATCTTACAGAGACGGCTTATGCCGTCTCTTGTTTTGTAAGGAATATACTGCAATAGAAAAAACCGTTAATGACCCGCAGATTCATATATTAGACTTTGAGGTCCGCAGATTTTATCATTTGAATGTAATAATAATTGTCAGAGATAATAAGGAGATTACGTGTTTAGGAAAATTCACTATTCATGGCTGATATGTTTCGGATGTGCTCTGCTCCTGTTCTGCACGGGCGGTCTTTGCTTTACCGGCTTTTCGGTATATCTGCCTTACATGAGAAGCATACTCAACTTTACCAATACTCAGGTGTCAGTGCTTCTTTTCGTAAGAAGTCTGCTGAGCGTTATCGGAATGACGTTCGTAAACAGATTCCTGAAGAAGTATGAGATAAGAAGAGTCGTATCTGTTGCTCTGCTGATGGCGGCTGTCTCGTTCGTTATTTACGGCCTCAGCACGTCGTATGCCGGGTGCCTTGCAGCATCAGCTCTGTCCGGCGCTGCTTACGGATTCGGCAGCATGATACCTGTATCCATCCTGATCTCCAGATGGTTCAATGAGCACAGAGGTCTTGCTCTCGGAATCTGCATGGCGTCGACGGGCGTCTCGACGTTCATTGCCTCACCTGTAATAACATGGGCTGTCGATACATTCTCGCTCCGGACATCGTATCTTGCGGAGGCGGCTTTCGTTGCGGTCATGTGCATCCTGGTATGGACTTTGCTCAGAAGCATGCCGTCCTGCCTTGACCTCGAGCCGCTTGGATCCGGAGAAGAGACAGCTGTATCGTACGCGAGCAAAACCGCATCCGGAACACAGATCGCGATCATGACTGCAGGCTTCCTGATGCTCGGAATGGCTGCCAATAACGTGGCGAGCAATCTTTCGCTTCTGTATCAGTCGGTAGGTTTTGACAGTGACAGGATCGCAAGCGTTGTTGCTTTCTTCGGGATCAGCCTTGCTATCGGAAAATGCGTCAGCGGCCTGGTGGTCGACAAGGTCGGGCCTTATAAATCATGTGGGATCCTGTTCATCATCTCCATTGCAGGCTGCGCTATGTGCTGCACTGCAGGGATCACAGGGCTCACTGTCGCCTCAACAGCTGTAATACTCATAGGTTTCGGGATGGCGGTCGCCTCCATCGCGCCTACTTCTTTTGCGCTGAGAGTAGCGACTGAAGAAGACTATCCGGGGATCCTGTCGAAGTTCCAGACATCACACACTCTCGGAGGCCTGATTTTTACAACAATACCGGGAATAATAGCCGACAGAACAGACAGCTACGTTATTTCCTATATTATAATGCTGGTGCTCATAACAGTATCATCCGTGATACTGCAGAGGCTGTATCACCGCATAGTATGCTGATATACCGACATAATACATATCCTCTTTTTCAAAGGCTGTATCCGGATGTGATGCGGCCTTTTTTCACCGGTACAGATTTATATATAAATGATGGAAATGATATTGTATAATATGACACATAGCATTAAAGACGTTCACTGATCTGCAGATGTGTTATCTGCATGCAGAAAGAGGGAGAATATATATGAAAGATCTGGTACTCGGTTCAACCGGAATCAAAACACCGAAGAATGCATTCGGCGCGCTGCCGATCCAGCGTGTCAGCATGGATGAAGCTGTAAAGATCCTGCGCAAAGCGTATGAAGGCGGCATGACATATTTCGATACAGCCCGTGCATACAGTGACAGTGAGGAGAAACTCGGCAACGCATTCAAAGGAATGCGTGACAAGGTATTTATTGCAACCAAGACTGCAGGCAAAACCGGCGATGACGTCAGAAAGGATCTCGACACATCACTTAAGATGCTGCAGACAGACTATATCGATGTGTACCAGCTGCATCAGATCGCTCAGGTATACAGGCCGGATGACGGAACGGGGGTATATGAAGCTCTTGAGGAAGCTAAGAAGGCAGGCAAAATAAGGCATTTCGGAGTCACGGCACATCTTCTGCATGTTGCAACTGAGGCCGCCGAGTCAGGACTGTATGAGACGATGCAGTATCCGTTCAGCTATCTCTCAATGGATAAGGAGTTCGATCTGGTAAAGCTCTGCGCTGAGAAAAACATGGGCTATATAGCCATGAAATCCCTTGCCGGAGGCCTCATAACAGACTCGCGTGTTGCAATGGCTTTCATGAATCAGCAGGAACACGTACTTCCTATCTGGGGCATCCAGAAGGAAAGCGAGCTTGATGAGTGGCTGTCATACATGCATAAGGATCCTGAGATGGATGACGAGGCGCGTGCTGTTATCGCCAGAGACAGAGAGGAACTGTCCGGGGAGTTCTGCAGAGGCTGCGCATACTGTGTACCGACATGTCCTCAGCACATCACTATAAACCAGTGTGCAAGGATGGGACTAATGCTGAGAAGAGCACCGTCTGAAGCGTGGCTGACAGAATACTGGCAGAACGAAATGAAGAAAGCGGAGACCTGCATCGAGTGCGGCATGTGCAGGACCAAGTGTCCGTACGGACTGGATACACCGAGACTGCTTAAGGAAAATATTGAAGACTACAAGAAAGTTCTCGCAGGGGAGATCAAAGTTCAGTAGCGCAGGATAAGCAGAAACGGCTTTTGCCGGACATAATGAAAAATAATGCGGCCGCCCGGAGAGGGCGGCCGTTTTTCTGTGGCCAAGATGTTGGATTTTGTCCGTTTGAGGTACCTACATATTGGAAATAATTCCCAGTAATAGAGAAACCTATACTAAAACCAACAGAAATATCGACAAAATGTATAGGAATATCAACAAAAAGCGACACATAATAGTTGACATTTGTTGATTTGTGGAAGAAAATATATACCAACTCGGAATCATCTTCAATCCTGATCGGATTCCCTAAGATGGTTTACAAGCCAAGAGAAGAAAAGAAGGCAGCTGACGCTGAAAATAATTTACAACAGAATAACCTGACAGTCGAAGACGGAAAGATCACATTCTCACCTGAAGAGGTAGGCTTGAAGTCCTGCCTGCTCAGCGATGAGATCATTGAGAAGCTTCACGAAGAGGCAGATGCACTCAGAGGAACTTATTAATAATTGATTCAGAAAACACCAAGGGTAGAGAGACAACGGCAAAAGAGAAAAGGAGAACTGACAACTATGTTAATGGAAAAGGAAAGAAATCTTGTTGTTGAATACGGCAAGAAGCTCATAACAGAAAATCTTACAGACGGAACAGGCGGAAACATCAGCATCTATGATCCTGAGACAGGACTTATGGCTATCAGCCCATCCGGAATGGACTACTTCAAGATCCAGCCTGAGGATATCGTAATCATGAATCTCGACGGCGAGATCGTAGACGGAGACAGAAAGCCTTCAAGCGAGAAGGATCTTCACATCGAGATGTACAAGGCTAAGCCGGGCATGACAGCTGCTGTACATACACACGCTATGTTCTGCACAACACTTGCATGCATGGGAACACCGATCTATTCCGTACACTATGTACTTGCTGACGCAGCAACAGACGTAGTTCCTGTTACACCTTATGTAACATACGGAACCAAGGAGCTCGCTCTTGCAGCAACTGAGACTATCGGCGAAGGCAAAGCTACACTCCTGGCTAACCACGGATTCATCTCCATCGGCAAGGACATCAACGATGCATTCGGAATCGCAAGAGAGTGCGAGTGGGTCGCTCAGATCCAGTGGAGAACCATGTGCGTAGGAAAGCCTAACATCCTCGACAGAGAAGAGATGGAAAGAGTAATGGTCAAGTTCCAGTCATACGGACAGGTCAAGGCCAAGAAGTAATAAGAAAGCAAAGCACTATTTCACAAGATATAAAGGGGACAGAATAGATAACTCCAATAGATAACCAAAGTATAAACGGGGTAGTTACCAGATCACGTTGATTCCGTGTTCACGGAAGAAACCGAGCCAGACTTCGTCAGGTTCCTGATCGGTGATTATCCCGTTTATACTGGAAAAATCTCCGATGATGAAGTTGGCCTGGTCATCGAATTTGGTGTGGTCCACGAGCAGATATTTTTCCCTGGCGTGCGCAAGCATCGCGCGGCGTACGTCCATCTGGCTCTCGTAGTTGTCGAGCATGCCGTGTTCCATACTGATGGCGCTGCAGCTGATGAAAGCCTTGTCTGCCACGTAAGTGGAGATGCTCTCTACAGCATCTGTGCCGATGAATGCTCCGAGGCGCTCTTTATATCTTCCGCCCGTGCAGATGAGATGTGCCGACGGAGAGCCGGATGAGAAGGCACTGACCGTGGCAATGGAATTGGTAATTATGGTGACGTGAAGCAGCGAATCCATCAGGTGCCTTGCAAGGGTGTTGCAGGTGGTGCTGGAATCGAGCATGATGACATCGTTGTTCTTGATATATGCCGAAGCAGTGACCTGTGCCATCTGAAGCTTTTCCCTGACTATCAGTTTTGCACGCAGGTCGACAGGCACGCCCCTGTCCTCAGCTGTAGGAATAAAGGCGCCGCCGTGTATCCTCTTGAGGCGGCCCTGCTCCTCAAGTTCCTGAAAGTCTCTTCTTATGGTCTGATCGCTGCATCCGAGTATATCGCAGGCATCCGAAACCAGAAGGCTTCCGTTCTCGCTGAGAAGGCGCATGATCGTATCGTGTCTGTTTACTTTAAGCATATATGTTCACCTTGATAGATTAGTTTGTTAAATTCAGGATTCCTTCCCGGACTCAGTCCCGTGCATCCTAGCCAAGCGGGATCTCTACGACCTCAGCCATCTTGATGAGCGTCTGTTCGATCTGGCCTGAGATCTCTTCGACCATCCTCTGAGTGATCTGGTCGTCCTTTTCTTTCTGCAGGCTCTCATAGAACGAAGCCTTGACATCATCGGCAATGCTGTCCAGTCTCGATCTGAATGTGTTCTTAGGAATCAGCATCCTTACGGCCTTAGGCAGCTCTGCGGAGAGCATTTTGTCCTGCATCTTCTCCTTTCCGAGGAAGAGAACGACGACTGCGGCGACTACGCCGATCAGCACGCCTTCAGGGCCTGCCATGAACGGTATGATGTCGACTGCCGCAACAAGAATAGCGACAACGGCTGTAACGATGGAGTCGATCAGGAAAGTCATTTCCTCAACGGCGAAGATATTCTTCGCATCGACCTTGATATCTATATCCGAAGCCGAGAGATACGACTTCAGGCTCAGTGCTGTATATGGTACTCTATGTCTGAGGCAGATAGGAACGGTCAGCTCCTCAAGCTCCTCAATGACAGGCTTGAGCCATGCGGTGACAGGGCCTGCCAGCAGCTCTCTCGTTTTGTCCTCTCTCAGGTAAGCTTCTATCTCAGTCTGAAGGATCGCGTCAGTATCCTCCAGCTTTCTTATCTCGCCCGATCTCCATCTGTCGAAAACAGGCGCAGCCACGTCTTCGAGTATAGGTCTTACGAGACAGTCAACAGCACTTCTGTAGAGCTCCGGAGTGTGTTTTTCAACTATGTCTTCGATCGCGGTGGACCTGATCAGCTGATCGAGATCCTCCTTGAACTCCTTGAGGTCCTCGTCGATGCGCCCGCAGTAAGCGAGTCCCTTTGCAACAGAGAACTCAGGATCTGAAGCGGAGATTATAACGGCCTCCGTGAATACGCTGGTGCACCAGTCTCTTACAGCAGGCAGCTTGCTGACGCCGCCTGTGAGGAATATGAGCTCAGGCTGTGAGCCTGTTATATGATCTCTCACGTCCTTGAGCGAAGCGATGAATACGTCGCGGAATGACTTGTTTCCGAGCTTTGCGATCTTCTTGTTGACCAGCCTGTCTGCGATCTTCCTGTCCATCTTCAGGGTCAGCTTGACAGGTCTGTCATAGTGGAGAACAACGCTTTCCTTACACTCATGAGTGCTCCAGTAATCCTCGTCGGAGTAGTACTTCTCCTTGAGACGACGTGCGGCAAATTCCGCATATGTGCGCCACGCCTCGCTGGCATCAAATACTGACTGGATCTTCTTCTTGCCGAATCCTGCTGCAGCAACGGATTCCTCCAGCAGGATCTCATCCATGAGACCTCCGCCGAGTACGACTTCACCGGCTGTCTGCATCTCGACTTCCTTGCCGCCCATGATATATGCAAAATCCGTGGTGGATGATCCGATATCTATTACGAGCACAGGTTTGGAAAGGATGTCAACGCCCACCTGCAGGTGGCGTGACTGGCATGCGCTGACCATCGCGGCTCTTGATTCCGAGATGATCTTGGCAGGCGGATAACCCGCGCTTTCGAATATCTCACGGTAGTGCTCCCTGGTATTCCTGTCCCATCCGGCAGGGCAGCCTATATAGAATGAGCATTCCTCATTCCTTATAAGGTCGCCGCTTCCGTACAGCTCGCCGAGCACGCCTGCAGCAAAACTCTTGACGTCTGCTGCGACGCCTCTGTCACTCAGGAACCTGCTCTTGAACCTCAGCTTGCGCTTGACTACGCTGTCTGCGTAGCAGGCTTTTTCGCCGATGAGAAGCTCTCCGGACTGGAGCTGGGCATAAGCCGTAATAAAACTCTGCTCACCGACTACGGTGAGCATTTCAGGAGCAACCTGATCGTCTTTACTTAGTCTCGCGATGGCGCTTTCAGCGTCACCGAGGTCAAAACCGAAAAATCTGTCCATATCAAAACACCTTATTTGCGAGTGGAGGCCAGTCCCTTCTTGAGAAGATTGCCGTCAGCTACCATGGCAGGACGGATAGTGCCTGTCTTAGTGCCCGGCATCATGTCGAAGTACTGCTTGGTGCTGTCGCTGTAGTCCACCACCTCGATCTGCTGCCTGTGCAGATAGTACTTGATGGCTTCGATCTTCTCGAGAGCATACTCAGGGTCTCCGCTGTAGGAGGCTGCAAGAAGGTCTGAGAAGAGATCAAGCTCAGGCGTCGTTGCCGGTCTGCCGTCAATATTGCCAGCCTGTTCTCTCTTATCCCAGCGCTCTCTTGCGCTGACTTCCTCAAGACTCTGATCGACGGAAAGGATAACTGTCCTGTAGTACCTGTAGAGCTTGTCTGCGTCTACGTGGATCTCGACCTGCTGCTCCTTGACGGTTCTGACAGGGCCGCGGCGGACCAGAAGACCGCCCAGGATGCCTGCCGCAAGGCCGCCGAACACGGCGATCATACGGATCACAAGCTCCCTTGTGGTAGCCGGCTCGGATGCTTCCATTCCGGCTATTATCAGCGGGAACATCGCGTAGATGCAGAGGACGATACCGGCAAACATGAGAAGAGCTGACGGAATGGAGATCCTGTCGGATGAGGATTTTGCCTTCTTAGGCTCCTTGTCATGCTCCCATACCTTGGTGGTACCGGTCGAATCGATCAGAGGCAGCGCAAGACGGACCGCCTGCATCAGATATGCCGCAGTCTCTCTTTCGCGCTCACTGTCGCTTTGCTCGTTATACTTGAGCACCAGCTTGTCAGTCTCATTTTCGAGTACTTTTATGGCCTTCTCAGGGATGGCTGCATTTGAGAGCTCGGTTATGAGATTGCTTTTGTCTTTGTCCAGTAAATCAGTCATTTTCATAGTACTTTTATTATACGTTATTTGCTGTTGGGAAAGGAAGAAAAAACGGACAAAAACATACAGAAACAGACATGATGGTGTAGAATAGTCTCATCGATTATTACGGTAGAACCGTAAGGGAGTGGAGTACATAATGACTAAGAATGTTGAAGAACTGAAAAAAGATTACGCTGATCTTCTTATAAGATCCGGTCTCAATCTCAGGAAGGGACAGAGGCTTGCCATAAGCTGTCCTGTGGAATGTGCTGACTTTGCAAGGCTGTGTGCTGAGGCTGCGTATGAGGCAGGCTGCAGGGAGGTCATCATGTCATGGAATGATGATGCGCTGACAAGGCTCAAATACCTGCACGCGGAGGACGATGTCTTCGATTCAGTCAATCCGTGGGAGAAGGACTTCAGGGATATCGTCTCGGAAGAGGGCGCCGGATGGCTGGCCATCTATGCAGAGGATCCGGAGAACCTGAGGGGCGTGGACCCGGACCGCATCTCTCGCGCACAGAAGGCCCATGGCAAAGCTATGGAGAAATTCCGCCAGAGGGAGATGAGAAGCGAATTCCCGTGGTGCGTATGCTCGGTGCCTACAGACGCATGGGCGAAGGCGGTCTTTCCTGACATGGATAAGGAAGACGCCAAGGCGTGCCTGTGGGAGGAGATACTCGCAGCCTGCAGAGTGGACGGCGGCGATGCTGTACAGAACTGGAAGGATCACTCGGATGAGCTGCAGAGACACGTGCAGATACTGAATGAGTACAATTTCAAAGAACTGAGATATAAGAATTCCGCAGGAACTGACGTGACTGTCGGACTGCCTGAAGGACACTTCTGGGCAGGAGGAGAAGAAAACGGCGCGGACGGCAGACCTTTCTCCGCAAACATCCCGACCGAAGAGGTCTTCACTCTGCCTAAGAGAGACAGCATCAACGGTACGATCGTCGCGACCAGGCCGCTTGCTCACAACGGAACGCTGATAGAAGGATTCAGCTTTGAGGTGAAGGACGGCAAAATCACCGATGTCCATGCTGAAAAGGGCGAACAGATACTGAGAGATGCTATATCCGTTGACGAAGGTGCGTCATACTTCGGAGAAGTAGCCCTCGTACCGTATGACTCGCCTATTTCCAATTCCGGGATCCTGTTCATGAACACACTATTCGATGAGAACGCTTCCTGCCATTTTGCATTCGGCGAGGCTTATCCTAACATCTACGGAGCGGAGAACATGAGCGAGGAGGAGCTGAAGGAAAGGGGCGCCAACTTCTCGATGACACACGTCGATTTTATGGTAGGCTCCTCGGATATGACTATCACCGGGATCACTCATGACGGAGAGGAAGTGCCTGTATTCGTAAACGGAAACTTCGCATTTTAAAAAAACTGCATATCTCGCTCTGAGATATGCAGTTTTATTGTGGGGCTATGAGCCCCGTCGAGGGCTCGAAGAGTCCGAGACAAATAAACCACCCGCTATGCGGGTGCGCATCGAAGGTTAAACCAATAGAC
>OMZI01000016.1 GCA_900315485.1 uncultured Eubacteriales bacterium
GATATGTACCAGGACTTCTTCGCAGATTTCAACAGGGAGAAAGCAGAGAACATGATCGCTGACCTCGGCATAGATATGAAACAGCAGATGAAGAATATGTCCAAGGGAACCAAGGAAAAACTGCAGCTGTGCCTGGTAATGGCAAGAGAAGCTGAAGTGTATCTTCTCGATGAGCCTATCGGCGGAGTCGATCCGGCGACAAGAGATTACATACTCAGAACTATCATTTCAAATTACAACGAAGACGCTGTCGTTGTGATCTCCACCCATCTCATTTCAGATGTTGAGTCGGTGCTTGATGATGTTATCTTCCTTAAGGAGGGCAGAGTGGTACTCCACGGTCCTGCAGATGAGATACGTGAGGAGAAGGGCGAAAGCATAGATCTGCTGTTCAGGGAGGTGTTCAGATGTTAGGCAAACTGTTAAAATATGAGATCCCTGCACTGGGACGCAAACTTGTACCTTTATACATAGGATGGGCGGTCACCGCAGCGCTGCTTGGACTGGCGGTAGGGCCGGCATCTTCAAAGTCGGACTTCATGGTCGTGATATCCGCTATGCTGTATTCGGCAGTTGCTGCTGCAGTTCTGGTGATGGCAGTCGTCATGATCATTCAGAGATACAGCAAAAGCCTTCTCGGAGATGAAGCGTATTTCTATCAGGTGTTGCCGGTAACAGCATCAGAACACATAGTCAGCAAAGCCGTTGCTGCCCTGATATGGGTGCTTCTCTCAGGAGCGGCAATGCTTCTGACCGGTCTTCTCATAGCCATTTTCAGCGGGAGCCTGAAAGAATTTTTCGGAATCCTGCCGGATATCTTCAGAGGTATAAAAGGCTCTGAATGGCTTATAATCCTTGAATTCCTGATCCTGTTTGCTTTAAGCATCACCAAGAGCGTGATGGCAATATATGCAGCCATCACCATAGGACACCAGGCTCAGAAACATACTACGCTTGCTTCGATCGGAGCATATATAGCTGTACTGTGGTTCGAGGCGATCGTCGGAAGGGCATGTGCAGGATTATATCCGGATCTCATCATGACATTCGACATATATGATTTCCATAAAATCTTCTTCGGAGCGCTGATAATCACTCTGGCATTCATGGCGATATACTTCTTCATCTGCAAGTACCTGATGGAAAAAAGACTCAACCTCAACTGATATCACAATTGAAATGGCTCTTACTGTCATCAAATACGAAAAAACTGGCGGACCATATATCCGCCAGTTTTTGTTTATCTGGGTTCTATAGGAGGAGCTCGCCTTCGTTACCGTATCTCTCTGCAGGGATCATTGTCTTGCCATCTGTACGCCAAGTCCTGTGGATGCCTAAGTTTATTATTTGACTATAGCGGAAACCGCGCAGCAGCAGAATGAGTAGGGAGGCAAAACTTTGATAATCATTTAACAAAAAATGATGTAAAGAGAGCTTTACATCAGCTGAAATGCAGGGATTGTATGCATAAAAATGCATGACCAACAATTATTATTTGGGCTGAGCAACAATAAACCGGGACAATAATTGTGGGAAATGGCTCGAAAAGGGGTGATATTGACAATTAATTAACGAAGTTCAGGCTCTTGTTACATTAATAACTAATCGCTCAAAGCCTTGAAAATCAAGGTTTTACTCTTTGAAGTGAATGCGTGAACGGCTGTGAACAAGCTCATTAATGTGAAGTTAATATCAATTTAAGATTGACTTAACATGAGAATTGGTCAATAATTAGTGTATGTTAAATATTGTCACCAATTTATCATCTTATTGCGACAATTCGTATCAAAATAACCCGAAACTATTCTGGATATCGAAAATGCCGTAAAAAGTAACCACGAAATCGGACCGGACAGGTCGTGAGGATCCACGCCGGACGTAAGGTAAAATTTACCAGTTTTAAATCAAAATAAGCGCTGTAGGGTGGCAATAGAAAAGGAGTTTTATATGAGTTCTGAAATGTTAACCTTTATACTTTACTTCGTCGCTCTGATGGGAGTAGTAATCTACTTCTACATCAAGGACAAGCAGAGAAGCCAGGAAGACTACTTCCTCGGCGGCCGTGCAATGGGACCTTGGGTAACAGCTCTCTCAGCACAGGCTTCAGATATGTCAGCCTGGCTGCTGATGGGACTTCCTGGATCGATCCTCGCATTCGGATTCGGTCAGATCTGGATCGGTATCGGACTTGCTCTCGGTACTGCTCTCAACTGGATCCTCTGTGCGAGAAGACTGAGAGTATTCTCAGAGGAAGCTGATGACTCCATCACTATCCCGCAGTTCCTCGCAAACAGATTCGATGCTGACACCAAGACACTGCAGGTAATCTGTGCTGTTATCTTCCTGTTTGCTTACACCATCTACGTTGCATCCGCATTCGTAGCAGGTACTACAGTATTCGGAACACTGTTCCCGGGAATCTCAACAACACTTGCTATGGTGATCTTCGCACTGCTGATCGTATTCTATACTATTTTCGGCGGATTCACTGCTGTATGCTGGACAGACTTCTTCCAGGGCATGCTGATGATGATCGCTCTGATGGCAGTTCCTATCGTAGTAATTGCTACACATCAGAACCTCGATACATCACTTCTTACCAAGGTATATGAGTACACAGATGCCAACGGTGCAGTAGTGACATGTGACTTCGGTAGCGGAATCTTCAGCGCAAGCTGGCAGGATATTGCAACAGGTCTTGCTTGGGGCCTCGGATACTTCGGTATGCCGCACATCATCGTAAGATTCATGTCAATCGAGAAGCCTTCACAGATCAAGAAGTCTTCAACCATCGCTATCATATGGGTACTGATCTCACTCGGAAGTGCATGCCTCATCGCTTACTTCGGCAGAATGCTCGTTGCTGATGAGCTTCTCCCTTATGGAATGCAGAAGCTGGTATTCATCACAATGGCAAGAAAGTTCTTCCCACCAGCACTTTCAGGACTGCTGCTCGCAGCTATCATCGCTGCTTCAGTATCGACAGCGGACTCTCAGCTGCTCGTAGCTTCCAGCTCATTCACAGCTGACCTGTACACACTGTTCAAGAAGAATGTAAGTGAGAAGGAAGCCGTAATGGTAGGACGTATCGTAGTAGTAGTTATCGCTGTTATCGCTTACCTGATCGCTTCTTCAAAGGGAGCAGGTGCTCAGGCTATCATGAACCTGGTAGAGAACGCATGGGGCGCATTCGGTGCTTCATTCGGACCTGTAATCATCCTGTCACTCTTCTGGAGAGAGTTCAACTACAAGGGAGCTATTGCAGGTATCATCGCAGGTTTCGTAGTTGACCTCGGATGGCTGTTCGGCGGTCTCTCAGCAAGCACAGGCGTATACGAGCTGCTGCCTGGATTCATCTGCGGCGCACTTGTAGCATTCATCGTTGCCAAGGCCACACCGACTCTCGATAAGGAAAGAGCAGTATTCGACAAGGCAAGAGAAAGAGATGCTATCGCTGACTAATACTTTAGACTGATCACTATATCAATAATGATCGGTTCGGGTTATAGAGGTGCATACCGTAAGGTGTGCACCTCACTTTTTGTCTTAAATGACCACGGAAGGGGCCGGTGTAAAAGGCGTTTTACACACTTGCCGCCGCTGATGTAAAAAACGCTTTACATGTTGAAATTTCAACGTTTTCGCGTCATAAAATCTGTATAGAAAAGTTCAAAAAAGCTCCATGCGGGAGTAGTATTCAGACAAGCGCCCTGACCGGATGCCTGTCTTTTATTTTGCAGGCTTGCCGGCCGGAATATCAGAAATACGCAGATGCGTATTCTCTGTTAGCGATGCAAAAAAAGAGAGGTGATTGCGGATGCGAACAGACAGAAAGACATTCAGAAGAAAGGCCCTGCTGCTGGTCCTCGCACTGACGCTGGTGCTCGGGATCATGCCGTTTGAAGCCGGGGCAAGTGCCGCTCTTCCGGATCTGAATGACAAGAGCGTTTACTACACTCCTGACTACAAGAGCGGAGAGTGTATTCTCTCTTCATGTAAATGCATGTTCAGAAGAGCAGCAATAATGAGAGGGTCACACGAGTGGGACACCATAACGAACACAGCGCTCAGGGGAATCGCGACCAATAAGTCCGGACTTTTCCGCCATTCTTTTGATTACACTAATGACGGAATAACATATACTGTGTCGATCATGGACCTTAAGGGAACAGAAGCAGCCAAAATCAATACGGTTGCAAATATGCTGCTGAATCACCCTGAGGGCATCATCGTATGGGGAAGCAATGCAAACAGCGCAGGCCCTCATGCAGTCCTTGTTACAGGCTGCACGCGTGGTGTATTGTATGCAGCTGATTCAGTTTACAACACAAACGGACGTAATTACGGCATCAGAGCGTGGAATGATACTTCGATGAAATCCATATCCAAGTGTACGGATATCTGGTATATAAGCAAGATCAACGGAGTATCCCAGAAGACCCCTCAGTCAGGCAGCGCAGCTACGCAGGCAGGCTATGTAAAGCCTGATCCGCTGGTACACATTATCAATGTGAGAGCGCCGCAGTCGATAAAGAAGGGCAGATCATTCAGTATCAAGGGAAAGATCTATTCCCTCAGAAAGATGAAGCGCGTCAGAGTACAGATACTCAGGGCATCAGGAAAGACTGCTATATCTGTAACTACCAAGCCGAACAGAGCTTACTACAACCTCAAAAAGCTTGACAGAAGAGTCAAGTTCAGAAAACTCAAGAGGGGTACATATACGTACAAGGTGAAGGCTCAGACATCACGCGGCTGGGAGACTCTGGTTGAACAGGGCTTCACTATCTACTAGGGAACAGCTGACAGGAGACAGGAGCACTGACGTAAGACAGGACAGCGGACCGGTACATTCCGGTCCGCTGTTTTTTCGGCAGGTTTAAGGATGGTTTAAACTTCGGGAGCTATCTTATACCTGCAAGCAGTTAAGGTACTGACAGAAGACACTAAGAAAAAGAGGGGAAAACATGTCACTGAAAACAAGAGGAAAAAAATACATTGCAATAGGTCTTGCGGCACTTCTGATGATGTCAGCGGCAGCCTGCTCACAGGAGGCTGCTGAAGCGGCTGAGACGGCCGCAGATTATCTGACTAAGGAAGATATAACCGTCAACGAGACGATCGAAAACAGCGCTGACGGGGAACATGCCATTGAGGTAAGCGGGGAGGAAGCAGAATACTCGAATACCGGAGTTACCAAGACCGGTGATTCAGACGGGGATGAAGCAGACTTCTACGGTGAGAATTCAGCGATCTTCGCCACAGAAAAAGGAACACTTACTATAAAGGATTCACTGATCGAGACAAACGGAACACACGCCAATGCGGTATTCTCATACGGAGAGGGCACTGTGGTCAACATCGCCGATTCGGTGATCGAAACAAGCGGGAACTGTTCCGGCGGACTCATGACAACGGGCGGCGGTACCATGAACGCTGAGAACCTGACGATCAACACATCAGGCAACTCCTCCGCAGCCATCAGATCAGACAGAGGCGGCGGTACAGTAAATGTCACAAAGGGCTACTACAAGACGACCGGAACAGGTTCTCCTGTCATCTATTCGACAGCAGATATCACTGTCAGTGATTCGTACATGGAATCCACTGCGTCACAGGGTGTCGTAGTAGAGGGGAAGAACTCAGTAACACTGAAGAATGATACTCTGGTGGCTGACAACAACACCAAGAATGGAGACAAGTCTGACTACTATCAGGCGGTCATGATCTATCAGTCCATGTCCGGAGACGCCGCAGAGGGAAATTCATCATTTACCGCAGAAGGCGGCAGCATCACCAACAAGAACGGAGACATATTCTTCGTAAACAACACTGCAACAGACATAAACCTCACGGGAGTCAGCATCACTAACGAGGACGCAGAAGGGAACTTCCTGAGAGCTGAAGCAGCAGGCTGGGGAAATGAAGGCTCCAACGGCGGCAAGGTCAATCTGAATGCATCAGCACAGACGATCGAAGGAAACATAATCGTTGATGATGTATCTGTACTCAACATGTATCTGAAGGACAAGTCCTCCTTCAGTGGTGCGATCAATACAGACGGTCAGAAGGGCGATGTGTATGTGGAGATCGAAGACGGAAGCACATGGACACTGACTGCGGACTCATATGTAAGCGGGCTTACCGTAGGAAAGGGGTCAGCAATAGATCTCAACGGACACAAACTCTATGTAGACGGAAAGGAATATACTGAGGGCTCAGCATCAGAGGGAACAGCTTTTGAAGTGAAGACAGAATCAAGCGGATCCGGAGCTCCTGAAGGCATGCCGGGAGGCGGACAGACTCCTCCTGACGGCGGTCAGGGAGGACCGGGCTCAGGAGACAGCAGCGGAAAGCCATCAGGGAATCCGCCTGCAAAGCCGGGAAGTGACTCTGCAGCATAAATCAGGCAAAATCAGCTGACCATACAAAAGGGCTCCTGCGCGTTTAAAGCGCAGGAGCCTTTGTCTGTGTTTTCTTCCCGTTCCTCAATAACAGGAACGAAGCTCAGAGAGCTTTATTTTGCGATGTAGCGTGTCTCGATGTAGTATCTCTTCTCGTTGGCTTCGCCCATGGAGAAGGTCTTGCGAGGCAGTGCTCCGTCTGCTGCTACTGCAGGGAAGAGCATGAACTTGTCCATTGCAGGGAGCATGAATCCTGCATTGCCGTCTCTTGCTGACAGCTTCTCGACTGCATCTGTACCATGGATGTAGTCGATATCGCATTCCTTGTTCTCCTTGACCATGATGTCAAGTACGTGCTGGAGGCATCCTACCTCGAGCTTGTTGGAAGGATCCTCAACTACGATCTTGCCTCTCTGTGCACCTGTGATGTAAGGGATCTGGAATGCGCCGGCAGGTACTTCTGCATCTGCATCAGCGAGATATGCCTTGCCGTTGAACTCATTCAGAAGCGAAACGACTTTGTTTACCATATCCATTCCGCTCTGTCCTTCCTTAGCGAAGATCACTCTGTGGATAGGCTCGAATACGATACCCTCATCGTGGATGTTCTCGATCTCGCAGAGAGCGTATCTTGCAGGGTGGTTCTCGATCTCCTCAGGAGTAAGAGTCTTCTTGATGTTCTCCCATGCGGTCTTGGCTGTAGCGAGTGAGTGGTTACCGTCTCCCATAGCCTGGAAGATTACATTTCCTGCTCCGTACTTCTTCTCAGCCTCATCATAGAGTGCGGAGAGAGCTTCCTGCATTCCTGCGAGATTCTCTTCCTTGATGAACGAACCTGTGATATGTCCGCCGTTCATCATGAGGTCTGTGTCATAAATGACCTCTCTCGGCTGATCAACGAGCGGCTCGATAACTGTTTTGCCCGGATCATCGATCAGGATGATGATGTGAGGCATCTCGATAGGCGCGTCACCTCTGATCCTGAGACGAGGCGGGATCCTCTCTACTACTGTACCCTCAGTAGCTCTTGTGAGTGATGTGGAACCCTTGTTGAAATCATATGCTTCAAGGTCTGTTGCAATAACAAGACCCATACGTGTACGTCCTTCAGCGGTCCTCTTGATGAGCATGCATCCAGGCTCCATTTTGCGCAGTGTACCGTCTGCAAGATACTTGTCCATTGCAGCGCGGACTGCCTTGATGCGGTCTGCTTCGTCAGGTCCGTCGAGATAGAGCTCAGGGAGCATAAGGCGGAGAGCAGACGGGCTGTCACCGACGATCTCTTCGACTTTGTCCCAGTACTCCGGCTCGGATGTGTACTGGTCGCAGGCTACGACTGCCCATTTAAAGTAGTCGGTGCCTTCCTTCGGCAGCATCATTTCAGGGATATGAAGACCGAATTTACTCCAATCATAAGTTGCCATAATTTAACCTCCGGTTGATTATGCATTGTGTAAAGCAAAAGTGTTGTTTTGTGGTCTCCGGAACCGTCCGCGAGGATGTACTTTCCGGCAGAAATCTGCCCGAAGACCATTCATCTAATTATCGAATAAATCCCGTTATAATTCAAGGACTAATATGCTATAATAATGATGTCTGAGAGACTGTGATCTTCTCAGACACAGCCGCAGCATCCGGTCCTGGACCGATAGTTTTCCTGAAAGGAGATCAGTTATGTATAAATACTATGGGGGGCTCCTTCGATGGCGTGAAATAAAGGCTGCGGCAGGGTATATTCATCAGAACAGCATTCAACATTAAGGACACAGAGATTCTATGCATACGTGTCCTGCGTGGACGAATGCTTTTTTAGTCTGAACAGAAGTAAAGCTAACGGAGGTAATGAAAAAATGATTTCCAATGCAATGAAACCTTTCCTGGCAGGAAGCTCGACTATCAGAGCCATGTTCGAAGAAGGAAAGAGAATGGCTAAGGTTTACGGCGAAGAGAATGTCTATGACTTCAGCATAGGCAATCCGGGGCTCAATCCGCCACAGGAAGTGTTTGATGCCATAGACGAGATCAACCACAAGCTTGATCCTCACTATGTACACAGCTATCCGTCCAATGCCGGATATGAATCAACAAGAAAAGCTGTCGCTGATGACCTGAACGAGAGAGCCGGTGGAGATTATTTCGATGCAGACCACATCATCATGACATGCGGTGCCGGATATGCTATCAACATCATAAACAAGTGCATTTTCGATCCTGGCGACAAGCTTGTAGTATTTGCTCCTTATTTCGTTGAATACGGCAACTGGGCACGCAACTGGGGCGCTGATACTCTCGTGGTACCTGCTAATCCTGAACTTAAATTTGACCCTGATGCTGAGGCCCTGAGAGAGATCCTCGTACCTGAGGTCAAGGCGGTAATGCTCAACAACCCTAACAACCCTACAGGCAAGATCTATTCAAGAGAAGCTCTCGATGCTGTAGCTGATGTTCTCAGAGAGGCAGAGGAGAAATTCGGACATACTATCTATCTGATCTGCGATGAGCCGTACAGAGAACTGGTTTATGACGGCTCTGACGTTCCGTTCCCTGGCGACTACTACAAGGATTCACTGATCGCTTATTCATGGTCCAAATCCCTGTCTATGCCTGGAGACAGAATCGGATACGTAGCCGTTCCGAAGTTCGCTGAAGGACACGAAGAGCTCGCACAGGCCCTTGTCGTAGCCGGCAGAGTACTCGGCGGGACCAATGCTCCGACGATCCAGGAACTGATAGTTGAAAGATGCCTCAAGGAGAGGTCTGATCTTGACTATTACAAGAGAAACGCTCAGGATCTGTACAGAATCGTTCATGAAGAAGCAGGTTTTGAATGCATCTATCCGCAGGGCGCTTTCTACATGTGGATCAAGTCACCTGTGGAAGACGAAAAAGAATTCGTTCAGGCTGCCAAGGAAGAGAGAATCCTGATCGTACCGGGAAGCTCCTTCGCAGGTCCGGGATGGGTAAGGGCATCCTTCTGCATAGCCAACGAGACGATTCTGAGATCAACCGAATCCTGGCATAACCTCGGAAAGAAATACGGTCTCATGAAATAATGTGACACCGGGGACGGTTCTCTCTGTCATATTTCAATAATGCAAATCAAAAGCAGCATTTTTCATTGTCTGACGCAATAGGAAATGCTGCTTTGTTTCGTATGATATTCAGTTATCCGTAAAACATGACAGTGAGAACCGTCCCCGGCATCACTTTATCTCTGTGGTACTGTGCCCGGCTTTACTCCCGGTACGATACTGATCCTGTCTTCAGCTGCTGCTGCGATCTCGCCGAAGTCCTGAAGGACTTCTTCGCCTCTGAGGACTCTGAGGCAGCCTGCTGCGAGAGCTTCCATCTCGTATTCGCCTGCCATGACTTCAACAGGGCAGATGAATGATACGTGATCAGTGATATATTCGGATACATACTTGGAGTATGAGATGCCGCCTGTCAGGATGATGCGGTCAACCTTGCCGCATACTGTTGCTGCGAGCTTGGCGATATCCTTGGCAACGCTGAGGCACATTGCTTCATATACGATTGCTGCATACTTGTCTCCGTCAGCGATCATTTTCTCTACGTCACGTGCATCTGCTGTGCCGAGATGAGCGATGAGACCGCCCTTGCCGTGGAAGAGCTTCATGGCTTCCTTGTATGAATACTTGCCGCTGTAGCAGAGGTCTACAAGACGCTTTGCGCTGACTCCGCCGCCTCTTTCAGGTGTGAAGTTGCCCTCATCATCGTTGACGGAATCGATGTTGACACCGTCCTTGTACAGCCTGATGGAGCTGCCGCCGCCGAGATGGGCAACGATGAATGTGCACTCCTCAAACTTCTTTCCGAGCTTTTCCTCTGCGCATTTGATAGCCATGGCTCTTGTGTTGAGTGTGTGGCCGACTGTGAAATGAGGAAGTTCAGGAACACCGCTTACTCTGCAGAGAGGGATCTTCTCATCCGTTCCGATAGCATCATAAATGCATACAGGGATACCGTATTCCTTGTTGAGGTCGAATGCGATCATGCTTCCGATCAGGGAAGGATGCTTGGCGAGATCCTCAGGCCTTGTCAGGAAGTCGATCATTGCCTGGTCGATACTTATTGCCCCGTGAGGACAAGGCAGGATATTGCCGCCTCTTGAAACGGCAGCTGTCAGTGAATCCATGCTGACGCCGTTGGCAGCCATTGATTCCCTGATTTTGTTGTATCTGAACTCATACTGCTCTGTAACATCGCCAAAAGGTGCGAGCTCCTCTGTTGTATGGCGGATGGTGTCGTTGAATACTTCTTTGTCGTCGTCGTAAACTGCGATCTTGCTGGAAGTCGATCCGAGGTTCATTACGAGAATTCTCTCTGTGCCCATAAATGTTCTCCTTTGCTGTTATATCTGAAAAAATCTGAAGCGTGGTCTTGAAATGTGCCTGCCGGACTTCCAGGCTGCTGCCCCTCATGTATCCGCAGAACATCCACAAGATATATTATCATATTGAATTACAGAAAAAGTGAGCATTTCAAGGAAAAACCCCGGGTGCTCACTTTTCTATATTATCAGTCAGTAATTATGTTCTAGAGATCTGCTGCCTCAGCTTCGATCTCAGCTGCTTCGCTGCTGTCCTCAGCGCCATCATACTCATTGGTGAGATGGAACTTGTCGAGCAGGTACATGACCAGTCCGAGTGCCATGCCTGTAAGTGCAGCCAGGCTCATTCCGGAGAGCTGAGCTGAACCAAGCTTGATAGCGATACCTGAGAGACCGACAACGAATACTACGGAAGTCATTGCAAGGTTGCGAGGCTTGGAGTAGTCGATCTTGGCATCTACCATCAGACGGATACCGCTTGCTCCGATCATTCCGTAAAGCAGGAAGCTGACGCCGCCCATTACAGGACCAGGGATGGTCTGGATGAGAGCCGATGCCTTGCCGATGAATGAAAGAAGGATCGAGAATGCAGCTGCGCCGCCGATGACCCATACGCTGTATACCTTGGTGATGGCCATGACACCGATGTTCTCACCGTAAGTCGTAGTAGGGCATGAACCGCAGAATCCGGAGAGTGCTGTCGAGAAACCGTCAGCGAACATGGATCTGTGGAGTCCCGGATCCTTCAGAAGATCCTTACCTACGACCTCGGATGTAACGACCTGATGTCCGATGTGCTCGGAAACAACTACGAGAGTTGCAGGAATGATGATCAGGATAGCCTGCAGGCTCCACTGCGGTGTCTGGAATGCAGGAAGCTCGAATACAGGAGACTGGCCAACAGACGAGAAGTCAACAAGTCCGAATGCAAGTGCAAGGCAGTATCCTGCAATGATCGAGATCAGGATGGCGATGGCGCTTGCAAATCCTCTGTACAGTACTCCGCCGAATACAGCAAGGAGAAGTGTGACCAGGAAAACGGTGAGGACCTTAGGGTCAAGATTCTCTACCATGGTTCCGTCAGAATTCAGGATGCCGCCTGTCTGTGCTGCGTTGCCTGCGAGCTCAAGACCGATGAGAGCGACAACAGGTCCCATAGCAGCCGGAGGGAGGATGGCGTCGATCCACTTGGTCCCTACGAACTTGATCAGAATTGCGATCGCGCACATCAGGAGACCGGTCACAACGAATCCGCCGAGTGCATATCTGTATCCGAGACCTTCAGTTCCGATGACAAGAAGTGCAGGGGAGATGAAGGCGAATGAGGAACCGAGATATGCAGGAGCTTTGCCCTTGGTGCAGATAATGAAGATGAATGTTCCGATGCCGTTCATGAGAAGGGCGATGGAAGGATTGATCCCGAGGATGTACGGTACAAGCACTGATGCGCTGAACATAGCGAAAGTGTGCTGGATCGAAAGCGGGATACCTTTGCTCAAAGGGACTCTTTCCTGGATCCCAATGATTTTTCTCTGTTGCTTAGCCATAATTACCTCTTTCATTTAAACTATAAAATTTCCACGAACATTATACTGTCGCGCAGAGAAGGCCACAACGATTTGAGGATAGTCATTTTGTATTTTTTGAGATAAAGCGTGAAAAACTATCAAAAAGCCGAACGTGCAATAATTTGAAGAAAGAGTTGTTCGCACTAAAAAACGGGCAAAAAGAGCCCGCAGAAGTGGTATGGGGAATGATTGACTCACTTGCATATTGTGGTAATATTTACTCATGAGTAAGACAATAGATGATGAAAAATTAAGAGAAGCGAAGGCTAAGCTTGCGTGCCATATTGAACCGCCGAAGGGGAGCCCTTATGCAGAAATGCTCGCTCAGAGCGGGCTTGATTCTGATGCCCCGGAAGAGACTGTATCATCATGCGGAACGGCGGCCCCTGTACAGGGTGAGAAGATACGTCTGACAGAGATGACCAGTGCCGGCGGATGAGGCGCCAAAATAGGACCGGGTGTCCTGTCAGATATACTTTCGGGTCTGCCTAAGATCAGCGACCCGAGGATCCTTGTGGGATTTGAAAGCAGCGACGATGCGTGCGTGTACAAGGTGTCTGATGATGTTGCACTGATCAACACGGTGGACTTCTTCCCGCCTATAGTTGACGATCCGTACATGTTCGGACAGATAGCTGCTGCAAACTCGCTCAGCGATGTCTATGCTATGGGCGGAGAGCCGAAGCTCGCCATGAACCTGCTGACATTCCCTAATAATAAGCTGCCGCTTGATGTGGTCAAAGCTATCCTCGAGGGCGGAAATGACAAGGTCAATGAAGCGGGTGCAACGATCGTCGGCGGGCACAGCATCGACGACAAGGAGCCGAAGTACGGACTGTCTGTGACCGGTTTTGCACATCCTGATGATATCCTCAGCAACAGCGCATGTGAGGGGGATCTGCTGGTCATAACCAAGAAGATCGGAACAGGTATTCTGACTACAGCAGCCAAGGTAGACCTCCTGACTGATGAAGAGAATGCTGAGATGGAAGCAACGATGGCATTCCTGAACAGGTATGCATGGGAGGCCATGAAGGGCGTGAAGGTCGACGGATGTACAGATATCACCGGGTTCGGACTCATAGGTCATGCTGCCGAGATGGCACGTGCGGGAAATGTCACGCTCGAGCTGTACAGCCATAAGGTGCCGGTATTCCCTAAAGCCATAGAGATGGCGACGATGGGCATAATACCTGCCGGTGCATACAGAAACAGGGACTACACAGAAGGCGAAGTCATGGAGTTCCTCTCCAGGGACCCGATGCGCGATGCGATGCTGAGAGCAAGACTCGACTGCCTCTACGATCCGCAGTCATCAGGCGGACTTCTGATAGCCGTCAAGGAAAAGGAACTGCCGAGGCTGATAGAGCAGCTCGGTGAGAAGGGCTGCGAGACTGATGTGATCGGCGCATTCAAGCAGAAGAAGGGAAAATTCTCTATAGAGATCCACGATTAGCATAATCAGGCAAAATAATAACAGCATGGAGCCGGAGGCTTCCATGCTGTTTTTCTGTATCCTATTCCGCTCAGTTCTGCAGTCTGGACCTTACGTATTCCATGAAGGCCTCTGCAGCAGGGGACAGAGAACTGCTTCTGAGAGTGATCATGTAGAATGAACGCTCTTCGTCAAAATCCTCTATCTGGATTATCCTTGTGCGGCTTCCGATAGTTGATGCGACTTTTTCTGAAATGATCGCCACGCCAAGTCCGGCTTCTACGGCACGGATCACTGAATCCATATCGTCGAAAAGAGCGGCGACATCAAAGACTTCCTTATCGTAGCCCATGGCAACAGCCGCATCCTCAAACGACTTGCGTGTAGCTGAGCCTGTCTCGCGCCAGATGAAAGGATAGGTAACAGCCTCAGACATGGTGATCCTGTCCGGGATATCTGAAGAGGCCGGTGCTATCATTACGACCTTGTCGGTAAAGACCTTGACCGATTCAATGCCTCCGCCCCCGGGTTCATCTCCGATGAATCCTATCTCACCGCGGCGCTCTGTGATGTTATCGATAACAGTCTGTGTATCCGAAGAAGAAACATAATACTGGATGCCGCTATGCTCCATCCGGAAACCTGCAAGAAGATCCGGAAGGAATGTGACTGCCGGAATCGAAGAGCTCTGGATCTCAAGGATACCTTCAACTCTGTCGCTGCTGTTATCGAGCGCGTCGAAAGCCTGGGCTCTCGCATTGATCATCTCGACTGCATATTTATAGAACTTGGCGCCCTGAGGGGTCATTTCCACAGCACGGCTCTTGCGGTCCAGGAGCTTGACTCCGAGTTCCTTCTCAAGATTGCGTATATGTGTGCTGATCGTGGGCTGGGTGAAGAAAGTCGCGTCTGCGGCCTTGCTGAAGCTCTTGTATCTTACTACGTTTACGAAAGCTTCTATCTGTTTGAAATCCATTAAAAAACTCCTCCTAATCCATACCCAGGAGCTGTACTTTGGTCACTCCTGGAATATTGCTGATATCTCTGATCATATCGTCCAGAGCACCGGCATCCTCACCAAGCTCGAGTGTGATAACTACGTTGGCCTTGGCGTCTACGGGAGGATTCTGAGTGATTGTCCAGACACTGTAATCGTAGCCGGAGATGACTCCGATAACGGTTGAAAGGATACCTACCTTGTGGCTGATCATCATGCTGATGATAGCGTGACGGCCCATTGAGACTGTGCTTATGTTTCTCACCAGGTCTTTGTACTTATAGTAAGTACTGCGGGATATCCCGACCATTTTTACTGCTTCACTGACATCTCTTGCCTGGCCGTCATCCAGCAGTTCTCTGGCCTGGACGACCTTTTCGAAATACGGAGGCAGTAATGCTTTGTCTACGATCAAGTATTTGCTTTGCATAGTAATGATAACCTTTATTATTAGATTTTTCAATAATGGACAGGCGGGCACCTGTTAACAATTGTTTAATGCGATATGTATCGCAGATTAACTCAGGTGCGCCGGTCTTATTCTGATTTTCCGATCACATAGTCCTTCATGTCAGAGATCTCAATGACATCCCCGTGCCTTACCTCGCGCGAGAATATCCCGGCAAGGCCTTCAGGTACAGGCGCGCCTGTGACCTCATGTACTCTGTTCATGTTGGCTTCGTCACTTTCCGAGAGCTCCTCGCCGAGAGCTTCAAGGACTGCGCGTGAGAACTTGTACGGGGAAGCCGTCGACAGGACGACTGATGCTGCACCGTGCTCAGATGCTCCTGATGCTGCATGTCCTGCATCCAGTTTCTCCATGCAGGCCCACGCTATGGATGTGTGAGTGTCCATCAGATAGTGCTCTCTGTTGAAAACGTCCCTGATAGCTGCTGCGCCTTCATCATCATCAGCGCAGACTCCGGCGAATACCGAAGTGATCTCAGCGAGCTCCTCAGCAGTGATTTGATACTCACCGTTCTCCGAAAGAGCCTTCATATACTCAGCTGTGTGCTCTGCACCGCATACGTAGTACAGCAGTCTTTCGAGGTTGCTTGAAACGAGAATATCCATGGAAGGAGATGTCGTCTTGTGGAACGGCCTCTTTCTGTTATAGTGACCTGTCTCAAGGAACTCAGTCAGTACATCATTGCGGTTGGATGCGCATACGAGTCTTCCGACAGGCAGTCCCATCTTCAGGGCAAAATATCCGGCCATGATGTCGCCGAAGTTGCCGGTAGGTACGATGTAGTCGACCTTGTCTCCGTCGCTGATCTCACCTGAAGCGAGAAGCTGGCTGTATGCGGCAAAATAGTATACGACCTGCGGAACAAGTCTTCCTATATTTATGGAATTTGCACTTGAAAGAGAAACTCCTTCCACAGGATGCGGGATCTCACGGAAGAGGGCCTTGACTCCTGTCTGTGCATCATCGAAGTTGCCGCGTATAGCACATGCGCATGTATTTGAGCCCGGAGCTGTTACCATCTGGAGACGCTGTGTCTCGGATACTCCGCCGTGAGGGTAGAAGACTACGATCCTTGTTCCCGGGACATCGCTGAATCCGCAGAGTGCAGCGCTGCCCGTGTCACCTGATGTTGCAGTGAGGATCATGATCTCATCCCTGAAGTCGTTCATGTCACGTGCTGCAGTCAGCAGGTTAGGAAGTGCTGAAAGAGCTACATCCTTGAATGCTGAGGTAGGACCGTGATACAGCTCGAGAACGTGGCTGCCGCCTACTTTTACTACAGGTGTTATCTCAGGTGCCGAGAACTTTCCCTCGTAGCTTCTTGTGACGAGCTCTTCTATAAGAGCATCGCCGTAGTCAGGGAAGAAGATGTTCCATACGGCCCTGGCCATTCCGCGGAAATCCTTACTTATAATATCGTGGTAGTCACATCTGATATCCTCAAGATGCTCAGGTATATACAGACCTCCGTCAGGAGCCTGACCGCTGAGTATGGCGCGGCTTGAACTGACCTTGTGGGACGGATTTCTTGTGCTTATGTAGTTGATCATAATGCTGTCCTCTCTTTATGTTGAAAATTGTCCGCAATTATGTTACATTATTTTTGCGTCAAAGACAAGTGTTTTCGTGTCGCGGACACAGCTGCGAGTCTTGTCCGCAGTCAACGGAAAATGAAAAAAATTTTCAGAAATGTTTGTGATTATTCACAAAAATATACGGGGCGCACTGTCGCGAAAACACAAAAGAAGCGGATTGCTTTTCTAAAAGTACAAAATATATTCGGAGGTAAAAGTATGAAGATCGCCATTATGGGATTCGGAACAGTCGGAAGCGGAGCGTATGATGTTGCAATGGCTGCCGGCGGCATCGAGGTAGTCAAGATCCTCGATCTGGTAGTAAGAAAGGGCTATGAGGACATAGCAGACCGTTTTACACAGGATCTTACAGAAATTACCGGTGATCCTGAGATAGAACTCGTTGTAGAGGCAATGGGCGGCGTCGACACACCGAGGAAGTTCGTCCTTGAGTGTCTGAAGGCCGGCAAGAGCGTTGTGACACCTAACAAGAACCTCATCAGCGCCTGCTACGGCGAGCTGATGAAGACAGCAAAGGAGAACGGGGCAGAGCTGAGATTCACTCCGGCTGCCGGCGGCGGTATCCCTTGGCTGTACAGCCTCCTCAGGACAAGAAGAACAGATAACATCCAGGAAGTAAGAGGAATCGTCAACGGCACATGCAACTTCATACTCGATGCGATGTATGACAGCGGAGCTGATTTTGACGAAATGCTCCAGACCGCCAAGGAGCTCGGCTATGCAGAGGCTAATCCGGCTGCAGACATCGAGGGTACAGATACTCTCAGAAAGACAGTCATCTCCTCGAACCTCGCATTCGGAACCGTAATAGAGGAAGCTGACGTGCCTTGCTACGGCATCGATACCATCACAGCTGCTGATGTTGCTTACCTTAAGGAGCAGGGCCGCGTATGCAAGCTGATGATGAACTCCAGAAAGGAAGGCGATGTCATCACAGCTTATGTGGAGCCTGTCGCATTCCCGGCAACAAGCCTCGAGGCCAACGTAAAGACCAACAACAACCTCATCACTCTTGTCGGAGACAAGGTCGGAACTCTCAGCTTCTACGGACAGGGTGCCGGCAAAATGCCTACCGGCGAGTCGGTCATCCAGGATGTTCTCGATATAAGGGACGGAAGAGTGCTCCCGATCCCTCCGGCAGATGCAGAGTGCAGAGTTGACAACGATGCCGCAGTTCACAGATACTACATCAGGCACAACAGAATGTGCGAGCACATCGAGCCGATAATAGACACATACGAAGAGAAGGACGGCATTTTCTACTGCATTTCGAAACCTGTTTCCGTAACAGAGATGCATAAAATGGGACAGCACCGTAAAGAAAAGGGCAAGCCGATGTTCTTCGCGGCGCTTGCAGAATAGGAGGGGCAGCTGATGCTGAAAGTACTTAAATTCGGCGGATCAAGTCTGGCTGACAGCAGCCAGTTCAAAAAGGTAAAGGGCATAGTAGACAACGATGATTCAAGACAGGTAGTCGTAGTCAGTGCTCCGGGCAAAAGGCACAGCGATGACAACAAGATAACTGATCTTCTGTATCTTATACATGCCCATCTCAAGTACGGAGTATCTTACGACAGCATACTTGTCATGATCATGGACAGATATGCAGAGATAAGAGAGACGCTCGGACTTACGACCGGCATCGAGAAGATCATCGATGATACATTTGCCGGAATAGATAAGAAGACTCCGGTGGACTTCATCGTATCAAGAGGAGAGTACTTCTGCGCGAGGCTCATGGCAGAATACCTCGGATATCACTTTGTCGATGCTGCTGACTGGCTCATGTTCGATTACGAGGGCAAGGTCGATTCAGCTGCTACAGAGAAAAAGCTCAGAGAGTACAAGGACAGTTACGGAACGATCGTAACTCCGGGATTCTATGGGGCAATGCCTAACGGCGATGTAAGAGTGTTCCCGAGAGGCGGATCGGATATCACAGGAGCGATCGCAGCTGCAGCTCTCAATGCGGATGTATATGAGAACTGGACTGACGTATCCGGAATACTGATGGTAGACCCGAGGATCGTACCTGATCCTAAGACGATCGCGAGAGTCACTTACGACGAGCTGAGAGAGCTCAGCTACATGGGAGCTTCCGTTCTGCACGAAGACACGGTATTCCCGGTCAGACTCAAGGACATACCTGTAAATATAAGGAACACCAATGCTCCGGACGATGCGGGCACTATCATCAGAGAGAACTTTGATGATGAGCTTGAAGAAGAGCACGAAAGATTCATCACCGGTATTGCCGGAAAGAGGAATTTCTCGATCATCAACATATACAAGAGCAGGATAGGAGAAGATAAGCTCGGACTGCTGAGGCAGGTGCTCGAGGTATTCGCCCGCTACGGCGTTCCGGTCGAACAGATACCGAGCGGAGTCGACAGCTTCTCGGTAGTGTTCCCAAGTGACAGCATCAGGGTAAAGAAATATGATCTGATGCATGAACTCAGCGAGAACGAAATGATAGATAACTGCTCTCTGACCGAGGGGATCAGCCTCATAGCCATTGTTGGAAGACAGATGGCATACAGGACCGGTGTCTCGGGCAAGATATTCAAGGCGCTGGGAGAAAACCACGTCAACATCAGGACGATACAGCAGGGCTCTGACGAGATCAACATCATGGTCGGAGTATTTGATGAGGATTTCAACACGGCAATAAGAGTGCTGTATGAAAGCTTTGCCAAATAACAGATAATAATTAAAAAAGAGGTATAGAGATGAAAAAAGTAAACATAGGCGTAATGGGTGCTACAGGTGCTGTAGGACAGGAAATGATCAAGGTCCTGGGAGAGAGGAATTTCCCTGTCGGTGAGCTGAGATGTCTTGCCAGTGCAAGATCAGAGGGCAAAGTGCTCTCGACTCCGTTCGGTGACGTAACGGTTCAGAGAACATGTGAGACTGCTTTTGACGGACTTGATATCGTGCTGGGCGCTTCCGAGAATGATATCGCAATGGCAATGGCTCCTCACATCAAGGCAGCAGGCGCAGTATTCGTGGACAACTCATCCGCATTCAGAATGGATCCTGAGGTACCACTGGTAGTTCCTGAAATCAACCCTGAGGATGTAGAGTGGAACAAGGGGATCATCAGCAATCCTAACTGCTCGACGATCATCACTGTTGTCGCTGTCAATGCGATCAACAAGCTTTCACCGATCAAGGCAATGTACGCTTCGACATATCAGGCAACAAGCGGAGCAGGAGCAGCCGGCCCGGTCGAGATGTATGACGAATCCGAGAAGATCCTCGCTGCAAGAGCTGCAGGCGGAAAGGGCAATTCATACGGCGCAGAGATCGAGCCTAAGGTATTCCAGCATCAGATCGCGTACAACGTTATCCCTCAGATCGGCGGATTCGGCGAGAATCTGTACACATCAGAAGAGATGAAGCTTCAGAACGAGGGCCGCAAGATCATGCATCTGCCTGAAATGAATGTGTCCTGCACATGCGTAAGAGTACCGGTAGAAAGATCACATGCTATCTCTGTAAATGTCATCACTGAAGAGAAGCTTGATCTTGATGACGTACGCAAGGCTATCGCTGAGGCTCCGGGAGCAAAACTCTATGATGACAGAGAAAACAAGTTATATCCGATGCCGATCGTTACATCCAACCAGGATATCGTATATGTCGGCCGTATCAGACGCGACCTCGTATGCGAGAACGGCATCAACCTCTGGTGCTGCGGCGACCAGGTAAGAAAGGGCGCTGCTACCAATGCGGTACAGATCGCAGAGCTGCTTCTTAAGTAATGATCTTAAGTGACCGCAGCTGACTGTTCACATCACCCCGCTCCATAAAAGGGCGGGGTTTTCTTATGCGCAGGGAAGGCGGGACAAATAGAAAGCCCCGCATCCTGTGCGGGGCTGTTATTTCTATATCTTCTTATTATTAAGTTGTGGGTAATCTTACGTATCAAGATTTAAGCGTTGGCTTGTTTCTTCTCTGTTGATATACCCGGCAACCTTTACTGTCTGTTTTTTATTTAGCCTGTAAGCAGGCTTGCCTTGCAGTGGTTACGCCGGATCAACCTCTCTAAATGAAGCTCCCATTGGTCCGTCCTCCGTTTCTGCGCCTGGCGCAATCTCGTCTCCGACCTTCTCCTGTACTTTGATTTCTTTTCCGGTTCCCTTCCTGACCTCCCGCTGTACTTATTCTATGATCTGACCGTCACCTGTGTACTTTCTTAGCCGGTTACTTTTTCCCCTTGTGTACTTTTTCCATTGCACCTGCGCTTGTCTGAGGCCCCATCAACATCCCTGTGTGTAGCTCTCTGCCGGCTGTGCTTCTGTACTTCTTCCATCCTGGTACTTCTTCATCAGCTTTCTTCTTCCACGGCTGGTCATATGTTCATATATCCAGTGCGGGGTTGGTTCAGTATTTCTCAGCACCTATCCCGTAATGCGATTATACGGCTTCAGTACCCGGATGCCCTTTTGCGTAGTGTTATCATACGTTGTAGCATCTGTTGAAATCCTGTGTACCTGTCGGCTTGTTTCTTTCCTTTAGGTTGTTTAAATTTTAATACAACGTTGATCAAAAATCAATACAATCCTTGTTCTAAAAGAATACAAAATAAAAACAACAAAATACATGAAAGCCTTGCAAACGCTGGTTCACAGACTTGTCCGCCTGATTTCCGGCACGTTTAATGCGTTATGGAGAGTAACATCCGGCGGGTTTCTGCTATAATAAACATGCAGAAGGGAGAATATCACTATCTGAACATGGAGGTGTGCATATATGACAGCAGATGAACTGAGAGCCAAGATACTGGACACGGCGAATTACCTCAGGGCTAGAGGCGTCAGGGATCCGGAAGTCGGCATGGTGCTGGGAACAGGCCTGAATGACTACTCCGAGAGCATTGATGATGCTCTGATCATTCCTTATTCGGAGATCCCGAATTTCCACACAGGCAAGGTCGACAGCCACAAGGGCCAGATGGTATTCGGAAAGGTGCACGGCAAGAATGTCGTCATCATGGCCGGCAGATATCATTACTATGAGTCGATGGATATCCGTGAAGCTGTATTCCCGACAAGAGTGCTGGTTGAGCTGGGGATCAAGAGATTCATAGTCACCAATGCAGCAGGCTGCGTCAACGAGAACTGGCATCCGGGGCAGCTGATGATCATCAGAGATCACATCAATCTGTCGGGGATGAACCCGCTGATGGGACCGAACCTTGACGAGTACGGCCCGAGATTCCCGGATATGTCGTACACATACAATAAGGAACTCCGTGAGAAGCTCTTCGACAAGGCGAGAAAAGAAGGAGTTAATGTCGTGGAAGGTGTATACACAATGATGTCGGGTCCGACCTTTGAGACACCGGCTGAGATAAGATTCGTAAGGACTATCGGCGGCGATGCTGTCGGAATGTCCACCGTGCCTGAAGTCATCATAGCCAATCATGCAGGTCTTGAGATAATAGGTATCTCATTCCTGTCCAACATGGCTGCAGGCGTGCTTGACCAGCCGCTCTCCAATGAGGAGGTAACTGAGGCGAGCAAGCATGTCTACAATGATTTCCGGAAGGTCGTAGACCTCGCGGTCGAACTGTAGATACAGAGATATGACACATGCAAAATGAGTGCCTTCACGGCACTCAATTTTTTAGTGTATCGTCAATTGCCGATTATTCCGAGTATGTTTCTAAGAAGTACCGGTGCGTCAAGCACTACGAGGGAGAGCTTTTCGCGGACGCGGGTGATACCCTGGTAGAAAAGGTTAGGGTATATGTAATCCGGATCAGGCTCAGGGACGCCCTTGAGGTAGCCGTTCTCATCATAGTAGAAGGAGCTGTCCATGAGCATCACGACCTTGTCGTACTCTCTGCCTATTATGTGCTGGACATCGAATTCCTCGGCGAGTTCAGCGAAAGGATCACTGCCGTCTTCACCGTCGGAATGCCGGGGTGCGCATGCGTTTATGAACACATATCCCTTGCTGCGGAAGTAGGTAATGAGCCTGACCGCTTCAGGTATATCGTTGGCGTAGTTGACGGAAACATCTTCATATGCATATGGCTTGTCAGCCTTGTGACCCAGGTTCCTGAGAGTCAGTATGAAATGATACAGTTCTCTGTTCATGCGCAGGCGTTCGGACAGCTCGAACTCGCCGTCTGGCGGAAGAGCGTGGATGCGGCCCGGGATATTGCGGCCGTGTTCCGCTTTCGTGAGAACGGCCTCGGGGTCTGATGAGAATATGCATATCTGCCCGCCCGCATCAGCGGACCTGCGGATCATTTCGAAGGCGCTGATGCTGAGACGCTGCGCTTCATCGCAAAGCACGAAGTCATATGAGCCTATGTCGCTGCTGATGCCGAGATCATCTGCAGATATTATGTCGAGATTGCTGATCTCACGGCTGATGATACGCTCGCCTTCGGTCAGCTCGCCGCAGCGGATTATGACAGTATTCCCGCTGTCTGAAAGAGTCCGTGCGAGGTCGTACAGAAGGAGCGTCTTGCCGGTGCCCGGCCTTCCGGTAATGTGGAAGAATGAGCCGCTGCGGTCTCCGTCTGAAGCGGCTGAGCTTTCCGCACTGTCAATGCTCCTTATGAGCTCGGTCTTGACATATTCCTGGGCAGGCGTCAGGAAGTATTTGCCCCGTATGAACTTGTCCGGAGTGTTCATAGGAGATATCAGATATTCAGATGCCCTGAATGACTTGCCTATGTCATCATCATACGGTACATCGCATTTCTTAAGCATGTCAGCGATCTCACGCAGGTCTGAACGTACAAGGTTATCGCTGAGCGTGAGTCTGTAGCAGGTCAGGGTATCCGTTACCACGGTGAACAGGATGACTCTCTTGCCGAGGTGGGTGAGATAGTGCCTGTTCTTGCGCAGCTGGGCCAGTATGGCTTCTTCGGATACATCCTGGGACTTCAGCTCAATGTTGAGGCAGTGCTTGTCCGTTACCTTGAGAAGGTCGAACTCCTTGCCGATCTGAGGGATCGTGAAACCGAAGTAAAAACCGTCGGCTTCCGATACTGTCATGCCGCATTCTGTAAGACCGTCTACCAGGATCCGGAGAGAGTCGATCTCGTGTATGCGGATCCTGTGCGTATCGTGAACACCGGCCTCGTGCTTTTCCACTATATTGAAGAGCTCCTCGTCGCGGACTCTTGTGACTGTATAAATATTGACCGGACCCATAAATGCTCCTGTTCTGCAATATCTGTTCTTTTAGCTCTTCTTACAGTTTACTACAAAACCGCGTTTCTGCGGAAACAAAACAGCAGGCCGGACAATGCCGCGCCAAAATGAAAATGAAAACTGCTTGCTTGCAATCCTGGTGTTTTGTAGTAGAATATGCTGTGATTGACCCTGAAACGGGACACTGCACTATCATCAATAAACGGAGTTATTATAATGGAAGCAAAACTGACAAGAGACGAAGCTGAAGCACTGCTTCGCAAATATGTAAAAGGAGAACACTACATCACTCACAGTCTGGCTGTAGAGGCGATCATGCGCGGACTTGCAAAGCGTCTTGCACCGGATGATGTTGAGTACTGGGGCATCTGCGGACTCCTTCACGACCTCGATGAAGAGACTGCACCATGGAGAGACGATTTTGCCACACACGGTCCTACATCAGCTAAGATCCTTCAGGAAGAAGGATACGGCGATCCGGTGATGGAGAATGCCATCATGTCCCACAACCCTGTATGCGGAAAGAATCCTGAGACAACACTCGAGTATGCTCTTATAGCAGCTGACCCGATGTCCGGATTCATCAAGGCCATCGCACAGATCTATCCTGACAAGAAGGTCGCAAGCGTCAAGCACAAGTCTGTCAACAAGAGATACAAGGAGTCAAGATTCGCTGCAGGCGCCAACAGACAGTACATGATGGAGATCGAGAAGACGGGACTCACATGGGACGAGTTCATCGATATCGCACTTGAGTCGATGACAGAGATCGCAGACAAGATCGGTCTGTAGTGACACTGCCGGCACACCGGCACAGAAATCTATAGTAGTAAAGAAGGTTATATCAATGCAGAAAATGTTTACATTTTATCCTGAAGGCACATGCTCACAGATGATCGAGATCGAGCTTGACGGAAACAAGATCAAAGACGTCGTATTCACAGGCGGATGCAACGGCAACCTGAACGGCATTTCCAAGCTGATCAAAGGCATGGATGCTGAGGATGTCATCGAGAGACTCGAGGGAACCAGATGCGGGTTCAAGGACACATCATGTCCTGACCAGCTGAGCAAGGCTCTGAGAGCTGCGATGGCTGAGCAGAACGCGTAGGAATACATAATGCACAGTCGCAGATATTACTGCGGAGGACCGGAGATATGACAGTACACAACAGGTGGACAGGTGCAGCTCATCTTGAAGAAATAGCAGCTGCAATGACTGAGATCGACACAAGACCGGATGAGGGAAGATTCCTCGGAGTCGAGGAGATCGTCGCTGAAGCGGTCGAGCATCTGCTTACGGCTATGTTCCCTTATCATATGGGAAAGGCGAGAGGCAGATTCGTTGAGACTGAAAAGAGGACATGGGAACTTATGCGCGCCTATGATGCTCTGACCCAGGCGCTGAGCTTTGTGTGCGACTGTACTGACGGCGCTGCATACAAGGCGGAGCAGCTGATCGATGCTCTGCCGGAAATACTGGAAGTGCTGAAGACCGATGTCCAGGCAGGCTACGAGGGAGACCCGGCAGCCGCCAGCCTTGATGAGGTCATAATCACATATCCTTCGTTCAAGGCGATCGCCACCTACCGCATCGCGCACAGGCTGTACGAGCTGGGCGTACCGATGATACCGCGCGTGATGACCGAGCTGGCTCATCAGGCGACAGGCATAGACATCCATCCGGGTGCAGCGATAGGGAAGTATTTCTTTATCGACCACGGCACCGGTGTAGTAGTAGGAGAGACCACGGTCATAGGCGAGCACGTCAAGCTGTACCAGCATGTGACACTCGGAGCGAAGAGCTTTGACCTTGCTGAGGACGGCACTCCTGTCAAGGGCGTCAAGAGACATCCTAACATCGGCAACAATGTGGTCATATATGCAGGAGCCACGATCCTCGGAGGAGATACGTACATCGGAGATGACTGCGTCATCGGCGGTAACGTATGGCTCACTCATTCGATTGAGGCGGGCAAGACTGTTACCAACAAGTCTTCAGGCCAGCAGCTGTGGCAGGGAAGGCACGAGATCGAGAGCGGTAATATCACTCTCGAACCGGGCAACTCGGCACTGTTCATATAGCATACAGAGTCAGACTGCGGCCCGGCGTTAAAGGACGGACATAATAACACACAGCAGAGGATCAGAAATCCGGTTGATACTCTGCTGTTTTTTTGCTAAAATCTTATAAGTGCGTTCTCAATGAACGCATGTGAAAAAGGCGACCTGGGGGTAGATAGGTGCTGGTGTGCCTCGCGGTCTTCAAAACCGTTTGCAGGGGGTTAGTAGCCTCCCGGGTGGGTTCGATTCCCACATACTCCCGCCACTTAATTATTAACTGTTTCCTGTACTGCCTGACATGCGGCAGTATGGCTGCATTTAACCGGAGGTCGGATAGATGAATAAGAATGAATTGCTGAGGAGACTCCCTAAGATCGATGAAGTTCTGAAAGAGGGGTCTCTTGTTGTTTTATCTGAAGAAAAGGGATCGCTTCTCGTAACCGAGGCCGTGCGCGGCGTCATAGCGGATATGAGAAAGAACATCCTTGACATAGATGAGGAGAGGCTGGCAGTGCTGGATTCCGCGGCAGACGGAGCCCTGCACGGAAGCAATGAGAGCAAGAGTGCTCTGGCTTCCTTCTTCAGCCAGTTCGAGCCTGCCAATGTGGCAGCCAGGGCTGCTGCAAGGCTCGCTGAAGACGAATCCCTCAATCTGTATCCTGTGGTAAATGCCACCGGAACGATCCTGCACACCAATCTCGGAAGAGCACCGCTGTGCGCTGACGCTGTAGAGAATGTGGCTAAGGTGTCCCGCAGCTACTCTGATCTTGAGTACAATGTGGCGAAGGGTGCCCGCGGCTCCAGACATGATCTTGTCGGCAACCTGATAGCGGAGCTTACAGGAGCTGAGGACGCGATGGTCGTAAACAACAACGCTGCCGCAACGATGATAGTTCTTGCATCCATGGGAGCAGGCAAAGAGATAATCGTCAGCAGAAGCGAGCTCGTTGAGATCGGCGGAGCCTTCAGGATCCCTGACATCATGTCGCAGTCGGGCGCATTCCTTCAGGAGGTCGGCACCAGCAACAAGACCAAGCCGTCCGATTATGAGAAGGCGATAATGACTAAGGAAATGCTCGCTGAAGAGCCGTGGAAGAACGACCCGAGAGGGACCAGGAGATTTGAGACCGGAGCGCTCATGAAGGTGCACAAGTCCAACTATGACATCCTCGGATTCACCGAAGAGGCGAGCCTTGAGGATCTCGTAGAGATAGGAAAGAAGCATGATCTGCCTGTGATCTTCGATATGGGCAACGGCCTGATGCTGGACATGTCGGAATACGGACTGAGAGAGCCTAACATCCCGGCTTCACTGGCTACGGGAATAGACGTCATGCTGTTCAGCGGAGACAAGCTCCTCGGAGGACCGCAGGCCGGCATCATAGTAGGAAAGAAGAAATATATAAGCAGGATGAAGAAGCATCCTCTGGCGCGTGCAATGAGAGTCGACAAGATGACTTTTGCCGCACTCGAGGCGACACTGGCCAAGTATAAGGACCCTAAGATCGCGCTCAGAGACATCCCTGTGCTGAACATGATCTCGGCATCCGGGGATGAGATGAAGGCCAAAGCGAAGAGGCTCGCTGATGAGATCGCCAAGGCGAACAGCGGACTGGAACTTGAGATCGTTGCCGTTAAGGATCAGATCGGCGGCGGCTCGGCACCTATGGTGCGCCTGCCCGGATGGGCAGTTTCTGTCCGCGACGGCAGCAGATCGGCGGACAGCATCGAGCGCCGCCTGCGCAAGGGCAAAGTGCCTGTCGTAGCAAGGATACATGATGACATGCTGCTCCTGTGCGTACGCACGGTATTTGAAGACGAATTCGGCCTTATAGCTGACGCGCTGAGATAGTGCGCAGTCATAACTGCCGGTCATCACAGAAGATAAAAGGATATATGAAGAACATTATTATAGGTACTGCCGGGCACGTAGACCACGGCAAGACAACTCTGATAAAAGCACTCTCCGGCATCGACACCGACCGCCTGATGGAGGAGAAGAAGCGCGGCATCACGATCGAACTCGGTTTTGCCCACATTCCCAATGACGCAGGATACAACATCGGCGTCATCGATGTTCCGGGACACGAGAAGTTCATCAAGAACATGCTCGCCGGCATAGGCGGCATAGATTTTGTGCTGTTCGTAGTCGCTGCGGACGAGGGCATCATGCCTCAGACGAGGGAGCACTTTGAGATCCTGAACGCTCTCGGCATTGACGACGGTATCATCGCCGTGACCAAGACGGACATGGTCGAAGAGGAGTGGATGGAGCTTCTTCTTGATGAGGTAAATGAGTACTTCAAGGGGACCTTCCTTGAGGGCAAGCCTGTCATTCCGGTCAGCGCGGCAACAGGAGAGAATATCGAAGTCCTGAGAGAAGCCATCGTTGAGAAGTGCGACAGGGAGAACAAGCGCCGCGAGGAGAAGGAACTCTTCAGACTGCCTGTGGACAGGGTGTTCACGATGTCGGGCTTCGGTACGGTCGTGACAGGAACTCTTGTCGACGGCACTGTCAGAGTCGGAGATGAGATCGTCATATACCCGCACGCCGGTGAGGGCCAGGGCGGTACAGACGGACGCAAAGTCAAGGTGCGCGGCATCGAGACTTACGGCAAAGAGACTGATATGGCTCTAGCGGGACAGAGGACAGCGATCAACCTCGCAGCCATAGGCAAGGAGGATGTGTCGAGAGGCGATGTGCTCGCTGCTAAGGATGCTGTAACAGTAACATCCATGATCGATGTAAAGCTCAGGATGTTCAGCTCGTCTGACCGTATAGTGCTGAACAACAGCCGCGTGCATCTGTATTCGGGAGCTGCCGAAGTGCTTGCCAAGGTCATTCTCCTTGACAGGGACGCTCTGTCGGCGGGCGAGGAATGCTATGCCCAGCTGAGGCTCGAGGAGCCGATGGCTCTGAGGCGCGGGGACAAATTCATAGTAAGATTCTATTCACCGATAATAACCGTCGGAGGCGGTACTGTACTGGATACTCTGCCGCTCAAGCATAAGAGAAACCGTGAGGAAGTGCTCGCCGGCATGGAGATCCTTGCTGGCGGAAGCACTGAGGATATAATCGCAGCCAAGTCGGGTGAGCACAGATTCGTAAGGCAGGAAGAGCTCGCTCATGAGTTGGGACTCCTCCCTGACGAGATGGAGAAGATCACAGCCGGGATGACTGCGGATGAGGGCGGAAACTGCCCGCTCGTAAGACTCCCTGACAGGACTCTCCTGAGCAGGGCAAAATACGAAAAGATGAAGTCGGGGCTCGAGGATATCATCAACGTATATCACGATGCGAATCCTCTTGCAGACGGTATTCCGAGACAGGAACTTCTCTCAAGGCTGAGGGAAGCATGGCACACCGATGATGACAAACTCATTCAGGGAGCTGTGAAGTATCTCATGGATAACGGAGTCATCGAAGATCACGGCAAGTCGATAGCACTCAGCGGATTCAGGATCGAGTATACTCAGGAGCAGCTGGCTCTGAAGAACCGCATAGCAAAGATGTATGCAGAGGCCGGTCTTGAGATGATCAGAACTGAGGATGTGATGGCTCTTGACAGGAACAAGGGTGTTATAAATGCTATACTCTCGGATCTGACTGCTGAAGGCTGCATCGTCAAGGTCAATCCGTCATATTACATCTCAGCGGATGCCTGGGATGAAGTCAACAGATGCGTCAAGTCATTCGAGGGAGAATTCACGCTGGCTGAGTTCAGAGACAGGATAGGCACATCGCGTAAGTATGCTGCCGAGTTCCTCCCGGCTCTGGATAAGGCGGGCATTACAGTATTCAACGGTACGACCCGTACCGTTGTAAGAAAGTAGCGGCAAGTGAAGCTTATGATTACAGGAAGAAAGAAAAACAGAACAGCGGCGGCCCTTATGTCGGCAATAATGATACTTGCGGTCATTTTTGCAGGATGCAGCGGGCAGAGCGGTGCAGAACTCAAGGTCAGCGAGGATCTAGAGTCGATGCGCTATGTCGAGCTCGATCCTGAGATCAATGCTGAGCTTGAGGGTCTGCTGAGTGATCAGGGCAGGGAATACTATGAGATGTTTCTCGGCAAGGCGGGCGAATTCGACTATGCCATCACAGGAGCCGACAGGACGGATAACGGAACGGTGGTACATGTTCGCATAACGACATATGATTTTGCCAGCGAATACCTGAAGTCCTGGACGGAGTTCCTTGAGCCGTATGAGAATGATGAAAGCAAAAAGGAAGGAGACGGGAAGGAGAACTTCGATTCAGCACAGCTGTACGAGACTCTTTTCAGGAATCTCAGCAGGATCACGGAGAAGAAATACATCGCGGATGTGGATATAAACTGCGAAGAGGAAAACGGCAAATGGCATACTGATGCAGCAGTCAATGCAGCGCTGAGAGATGCCATTCTCGGCGGGATGCTGTCCGAGATGAGCAGCCTTGCGGGTCTGTAACGGTATGATCATGGAATATTCCTGAAATTACACATATTATTTACCAATATAGATAGATTTTACACAGTAAAGTATATATAATGTTCAAACTGAGCAAAAAAACAAGTTGGAGGAGATGAAAAAATGCTTAAGGTAGAAAGAATGATGCCTATGATGCACCAGGCAGATGACCAGGGTGCACCGGATGAAAACTGTACTCATGACTGCAGCAGCTGCGGAGCAGACTGCCCTTCAAGAAGCGGCGGTATCCAGAAGGCTCAGCTGAATGAGCACAGCTCGATCAAGAAGGTGATCGGAGTTGTCAGCGGCAAGGGCGGAGTCGGAAAGTCAATGGTGACTGCACTCAGCGCACTGGCAGCAACAAGAAACGGTTATAAGACAGGTATCATGGATGCGGATATCACAGGACCTTCCATTCCTAAGATGTTCGGCGTACACAGCAAGGCATTCGGTTCCGATTTCGGTATCATGCCGGCGGTCACTCCTACCGAGATCAGCCTCATGTCCATCAACCTTCTGGTTGAGAACGAGACTGACCCTGTAGTATGGAGAGGTCCGGTCATCGGCGGTGTTGTCGAGCAGTTCTGGACAGATGTATGCTGGGGAGACCTCGATGTACTCTTCATCGACATGCCTCCGGGGACAGGCGACGTTCCGCTGACTGTTTTCCAGTCACTTCCTATCGACGGAATCATCGTAGTAACATCCCCGCAGGATCTGGTAAGCATGATCGTTGCCAAGGCTGTAAACATGGCCAACCTCATGAACATTCCTGTCCTCGGACTTGTAGAAAATATGAGCTATATCACATGTCCTGACTGCGGACGCAAGATCGAGATGTTCGGACCTAGCCAGGCAGAGGCAGTAGCAGCTGCAAACGGCATCAGGCTTCTTGAGAGGCTTCCGATCGATCCTGTTCTTTCGCAGGAAGCAGACCAGGGCAAAATTGAATTCAACGAAGGAACTCAGATGGAATCCATCCTCGGAGTTCTTGATGAGCTGGGACTTAAAGCAGAGTAATTCGGGAGGAGACTTTATTGAGCGAACTGATCAGGCTTGAACATATTGTCAAAAGTTTTGACGATACTGTGGTGCTTAACGGCATCGACCTTAGTGTTGCGGAAAATGAGTTCGTAACACTTCTGGGGCCTTCGGGCTGCGGCAAAACAACTACTCTGAGGATAATCGGCGGGTTCGAAAAGCCTGACGAGGGAAGGGTGTACTTCGACGGAAAGGACATCACTGATCTTCCTGCCAATCAGAGACATCTGAACACTGTATTCCAGAACTATGCTCTTTTCCCGCACATGAGTGTAGGTGAAAACATAGCTTTCGGACTGAGGGTCAAGAACAAGTCTGAACAGTATATAAAGGACAAAATCAAATACGCACTTAAGCTCGTCAACCTGGACGGATTCGAGAACAGAAAGATCGATCAGATGTCCGGAGGACAGCAGCAGAGGATCGCGATGGCAAGGGCTATTGTAAACGAGCCGCGTGTGCTGCTGCTTGACGAGCCTCTTGGCGCGCTCGATCTCAAACTCAGACAGGAAATGCAGTACGAGCTGGTAAGACTCAAAAAGGAGCTCGGCATCACTTTCCTGTACATAACACATGATCAGGAAGAAGCTCTGACGATGTCCGACAAGGTCGTCGTCATGAACGAGGGGTACATCCAGCAGGAAGGCACTCCGGAGCAGATCTATGATGAGCCGGTAAACGCTTTCGTTGCCGACTTTATCGGAGACAGCAACATCCTTCCGGGACAGATGGTCGATGAGAAGGTCGTACGCATCAACGGCATCGACTATCCGTGTATCGACGGTACTGAGCAGGGCTTCCCTCCGCGCCGCAAGGTCGACGTGGTCATAAGGCCTGAGGACATAGACATCATGCCTTACGGACAGGGACAGTTCAACGGTACCATCATCTCCAAGCTGTTCATCGGCGTCCACTATGAGATGCTGGTGCAGAGCGAGAACGGCAAGGTGGAATGGCTGCTTCAGAACTACGACCAGCATGAAGTAGGCGAGAAGATAGGAATGAAGGTAGATCCGGAGAACATCCAGATCATGCACAAGCCCAAGAGTGAAGCCGAATCGGCGATGGAGATCGACATATGATAGCAAAGAAGCGTTTTGCAGCTCCGTTCATAGTGTGGATCATAGCGGGAACAGTCATCCCGCTCGCTTCGATTGCATATTACGGATTCTCATCGAGAGACGGAGGGTTCACATTCTCCAACATCACTGCGATGTTCCAGCATGACCACATGCAGGCACTCGGTCTGTCACTGCTTCTCGCGGTGATCAGCACGATCATATGCCTTCTTCTTGCGTTCCCGATGGCAATGGTTCTGAGGGACAGCAAGTACGGCAAGCAGGGCTTCCTCATATTCGTCATCATACTTCCGATGTGGATGAACTTCCTTCTGAGGACGATGGCGTGGCAGGTGCTGCTTGAAAGACAGGGCGTAATCAACGGACTTCTTGCAGCTGTAGGACTTCCGAGACAGGAAATGATGAACACACCGGGAGCGATAGTCCTCGGCATGGTCTATGACTTCCTTCCGTTCATGATCCTGCCTATATACAACACGGTATCCAAGATAGACAACCACCTCATCGAGGCGGCCTATGACCTCGGTGCCAGCAAGGCAATGACTTTTGCAAAAGTCGTACTGCCGCTGTCGGTACCGGGAATAGTAAGCGGTATCACTATGGTGTTCATACCGGCCCTCACCACATTCGTTATCTCGAACATGCTGGGCGGAGGCAAGATCAACCTCATAGGAAACATCATCGAGCAGGAGTTCACGGTCAACTCCAACTGGTATCTGGGCAGCGGACTGTCGCTGGTCATGATGGTATTCATAATACTCAGCATGGTGCTCCTTCAGAAGTTCGATAAGACCGGCGGAGCCAATCTTATTTAAAAGGCAGGGCTGGAAATGAAGAAAACACTGGGAAACATATATGTATTAATAATCCTGCTTTTCCTGTATATGCCGATACTGACGCTTATCGTGCTGTCTTTCAATGACGCAAAATCGATGTCGGTATGGACAGGGTTCAGCCTCCACTGGTATCAGGAGCTGTTCCAGAGCAGGCTCATGATGGGAGCGGTAGTAAATACGTTCTCCATTGCTATACTCGCAGCCCTCATCGCGACAGTCATCGGTACGATGGGTGTGCTCGGAATGGCAGCGATGAAGCAGAGACAGGAAAACGTGCTGATGGGACTCAACAACATCCCGATGCTCAATGCTGACATAGTCACAGGAATAGCTCTCATGCTGTTCTTCCTCATGGTAAGATGGCCAAGGGGATACATGTCGATCCTGTTCGCACACACGGTATTCTGCATCCCGTACGTAATCCTCTCGGTCAAGCCGAGGCTCAACAAGAATACGGACAAGCTCTTCGAGGCTGCACTGGATCTCGGAGCATCTGAAAGGTACGCGTTCAGAAAGATCGTTTTGCCTGAACTCAGGCCGGGAATAATGTCGGGCTTCCTGCTTTCCTTTACGATGTCTGTAGATGACTTCATCATCACATACTTCACAAGAGGCGCAGGCATCAATACCATCTCCACACTCATATACAGTGAGGTCAAGATCGGTATCAGGCCGAGTCTGTTCGCGCTGTCGACGATAGTATTCGTCGTCGCGCTCGTGGTGCTCATAACCGTGAACCTGAGGCAGAGCCGGCAGGACAGGGCAGCAGCCTGAACATAATAATGAATGAAAGACAACATGTGCCGCACATTATGTGCGGCATTTTGTATTTCGCAAGCTAAAACCACCGGTATCGTGTATAATAAATGAAGTATGTTATCAAAGGAGCAGATTCAAATGGAAAGTAAAGACAAAATCGTATATCTTGACTGGGACATTATCACATCGTTCATGACGGATGCGTTCGTTGGCTACGGAGTGCCGGCAGAGGACGCTGCCATCTGTGCCGATGTGCTTGCTGAAGCGGACAGGAGGGGAGTTGACAGCCATGGCTGCAACCGCTTCAAGCCTATATATATTGACAGATTTGAGAACGGAACACTTCTGCCGAAGACCGAGATAGAGATTCTGAAGGAGACTCCGACCACACTTGTCATGGATGCGCATGACGGCATGGGCATGGTCGCCAGCTACAGGATGATGAAGAGCCTTATTGAGAAGGCAAAGATCTGCGGCATGGCAGGCGGAGCGATCCGCAACTCCACACACTACGGCATGGCTGCCTACTGGGCTATGATGGCAAGCAAGGAAGGCCTCATCGGCATCACAGGCACCAACGCAAGACCATCGATCGCTCCTACATTCGGAGTCGACAACATGATGGGAACCAACCCTCTGACCTTTGCACTGCCTACAGATGAGGAGTTCCCGTTCTGCATAGACTGCGCTACATCTGTTGTACAGCGCGGCAAGATAGAGTACTATGCCCGCCAGGGAATGGATACTCCGTCCGGCATGGTCATCAGAAACGACGGATCATACATGACTGACAGCAATGAGATCCTGAAGGCTCTCGTAAACGGCACTGCAGCTCTCGCACCTCTCGGAGGAGCAGGAGATGAGATGTGCGGCTACAAGGGATACGGATACGCTGCAGTAGTTGAGATCCTGTCAGCAGCTCTCGCGGGCGGACAGTACATGAAGGCTCTGACAGGAAGAGCTCCTGACGGAAGCCCTCAGATGTACCACCTCGGACATTTCTTCTTCGTAGTCGATCCTGACGCATTCATGGGACAGGAAGAGTTCAGAAAGACTGCAGGAGAGATATGCAGGGCTCTGAGAGCATCGAAGAAGGCTCCGGGACAGGACCGCATCTGGACCGCAGGCGAGAAGGAGCACGACAAGTGGCTTGAGCGCAAGGACAAGGGAGTTCCTCTGAACGCTTCCGAGAGAAGCGACCTTACCGCAGTACGCGACAAGCTTGGACTGGACTACACATTCCCGTGGGAATAAGCCGGCGGGTTTGATGTAAGGCCGGAATAAATGGTACAATTATCAGGATATAACCAATCAGCCGCTGAGACGGCACATAACCAAGGACTGAGGAAACTGACATGAAGGGAATAATACTTGCAGGCGGAGCCGGCACAAGGCTGTATCCGCTTACGATCGTTACATCCAAGCAGCTTCTGCCGGTGTATGACAAGCCGATGATCTACTATCCGCTGTCAACACTTATGCTTGCCAAGATCCGCGAGGTGCTGATCATAAGCACACCTGAGGACACCCCGAGGATAAAAACACTCCTCGGTGACGGCTCGCAGTTCGGCATGGAGCTCTCATATGCTGTTCAGGAGAAGCCTGAGGGACTTGCACAGGCCTTCATGATCGGCCGCGAGTTCATCGGCGATGATGCATGCGCTATGGTGCTCGGAGACAACATTTTCTACGGAAACGGTCTCAACCACAAGCTCATGGATGCATACAGGGCAGCAGAGGCCGGCAGAGCTACCATTTTCGGGTACTATGTAGAGGATCCTGAAAGATTCGGCATCATGGAGTTCGACAAGGACGCAGATGATGAGCACGGAGTAAAGGTCATTTCCGTCGAGGAAAAACCAAAACAGCCTAAGAGCAACTACGCGATCGTCGGACTGTATTTCTATCCTAAGGGCGTAAGCGACATGGCGGACAACGTCAGGCCGAGCGCAAGAGGAGAGCTTGAGATCACCACACTCAACGACATGTATCTCCAGGAGGGCAGGCTGTCTGCACAGCTTCTCGGAAGAGGATATACATGGATGGATGCCGGCACATTCGACAGCCTGCAGAGAGCTACGGATTTCGTCAGCATGATCGAGCAGTATCAGGGCATGACTATTTCCGCACCTGAAGAGATCGCATACCATTTCGGATGGATCAGTGACGAGCAGCTTAAGGAAAGCGCACAGAAGTACGGCAAGAGCCCGTACGGAGATCGCCTGATGGCAGTGCTCGAGGGAAAGGTCGTACTGTAAACATAATACGCAGGGCAGAGCCCTCATCATGATATGAAAGATATAAAGGGGGGAAAAAATGAACTTTATATTCGTATCACCTAATTTTCCGCATACATACTGGAACTTCTGCGACCGCCTGAAGAAAAACGGGGTCAATGTACTGGGCATAGGAGATGCGCCTTACGACAGTCTTGAGGAGCCTCTGAAGGCGGCTCTGACTGAATACTACAAAGTCGGCAACATGGAGAACTATGACGAGATGTACCGTGCTGTCGCGTATTTTGCATTTAAATACGGAAAGATAGACTGGCTCGAGTCCAACACTGAATACTGGCTTGAACAGGATGCGAGACTGCGTGAGGACTTCAACATTCAGACAGGAGTCCAGCCGCATGAGCTTGCTCTGTGGAAGAGCAAGTCGGCAATGAAGCCTGTATACAAGGAAGCAGGCATTCCTACTGCCCGCAACCACAAGGTAACAGACATCGCTGCAGCCAGGGAATTCCTCGATGAGATCGGAGGCTTCCCGGTCATCGTCAAGCCGGATGTAGGCGTCGGCGCGGCGGACACATGGAAGCTCGAGAATGAGAAGGATCTCGAATGGTTCTATAACAATCTTCCTGAACATCCGTATGTAATGGAGGAGTTCGTTTACGGCAACATCTATTCATATGATGCTATCTGCGACTTGAACGGCGATGTTCTCTTCGAATCATCGAACTGGTTCCCGCCTTCGATCGCTGACATGGTCAACAAGGGACTTGACCTTGCGTACTATACGACAGACTATGTTCCTGAGCAGCTGAAGAAGTACGGCCGTGCCGCACTCAAGGCATTCAAGGTCAGAAGCAGATTCGTGCATTTTGAGTTCTTCCGCCTCACGCAGGCGAGAAAGAACCTCGGTGAAGTCGGAGACTTCGTCGGACTTGAGGTCAACATGAGGCCTGCAGGCGGTTATACTCCGGACATGATGGATTACGCTCACAACACGGATGTGTATGAGATATGGGCTGAGATGGTAGCATATAATGAACGCAGGCTGCCTGACATAGGCGGTGACAGATTCTGCGCTTATGCTTCGAGAAGAGATATTCACAAATACGTCCACACCCATGAGGAGATCATGGAGAAGTACGGCGACCGCATGAAGATGTGCGAGCGCATGCCTGATGTGCTGTCGGGAGCTATGGGCAACCAGATGTACACTGCAGTGCTCGATTCGATCGAAGAGGTCGAGGCTTACAACGAATTCATCCACGCAAGAGCTGAATAGCACGCGGGGTATTCGGGAACATTTCAAGGAAGGGACAAGGAAACGATGAAAGAAACATATAATAAGGAATACAGCTGGATAATGGACCGCGACATGGAGTACGCGGTGTTCGGAGAGAGCGGCAAAGTGATGTTCGCATTCGCTCCTCAGAACGGACACACATATGACTTTGCAAGCTTCGGCATGGTCGAGACAGTAAGACCGTGGATCGAGGCGGGCAAGCTCATGGTAGTCTGCGTTGACAGTATTGATGCAGAGTCCTGGTCAGATCAGTACGGGGATCCGAGATACCGCATCGAGATGCAGGAGAAGTGGTTCCACTATGTGACAGATGAACTTGCACCTAAGTTCGTAAGCAGTGAGAACCGCGGCATCGTCACCGGATGCAGCATGGGAGGACTTCATGCAGGAGTATTCTTCTTCCGCAGACCTGATCTGTTCGACACTATGATCTCCCTGAGCGGACTTTTCGATGCACAGTTCTTCTTCCGTGACTACATGGACGACCTGGTATACGAAAATTCACCTATCCACTTCCTGCCTAACATGCCGGAGGATCATCCGTGGATGGACTGGTACAGAAAGAGCAACATCATAATCTGCGTAGGCCAGGGCGCATGGGAAGACGAGATGCGTTATGATGCAGCCCGCATGAGAGACATCATGGAAGCCAAGGGCATCCCGGGCTGGGTGGACTTCTGGGGATATGACGTCAACCACGACTGGCCGTGGTGGCGCAAGCAACTCCCGTATTTTGTCGGAACTGTGCTCGGAGAAGCATAAACGCGCGGCATAAAGCGTGCCTGATCACACATGCAGCAGGGCCTCAGGGCCCTGTTTTTTGCGTGCAGAAAATCTTGTTTTCTTTTGTATAAAATAACTGTTGACAGAGAGGGGGAATAAGAGTATATTATGCACAGTGATTAGCACTCTGATTGGGTGAGTGCTAACAAACAAAAAATTAGAGACAAGGAGGCACGCCATGGATCTGAGCGAAAGACAATTGCAGATACTTCAGGCGATCATCAATGATTATGTTGAGAACGCTGAGCCGGTAGGCTCGAGATCGATCGCAAAAAAATATGACCTTGGCGTCAGCCCTGCAACCATACGTAACGAGATGTCAGACCTTGAGGAAATGGGTTACCTGACACACCCTCATACTTCAGCAGGCAGAGTCCCGTCGGATAAGGCTTACAGACTGTACGTCAACAACCTGATGAAGAAGAAGAACCTCAGCGCCAGGGACAAGAGACTCATCAATGAGAGACTTGCAGCAAGCAGAGATGAATTCGATGCTACCATCAGACATGCTGCTGAGCTCCTCTCTGAGATCACTCATCTGACATCCTTCGCACTGACGCCGGCTACCAATGAAGAGACGATCTCGTTCATTAGACTGCTGCCGGTCGATGAGAGAACGATCATCCTGATGATCGTAGGAGAGAGCGGCAATGTGACCAACACTACGCTGCGTCTCAAGGTGCCGTACACTCAGGAGGGACTGGATCTGCTGAGCAAGAACATGACAGTAACATACAAGGGCAGGACTCTTGATGATGTTCTCAAGAGCCACATCATAGAGGATGTGGGCACGGACATCGCAGCACTGAATGCTCTTGAGGCAGGCGTAATGCCGGGATTCCTCAGGACGCTCGAGGACATGCTCAATGTCAACCTGTATATGGAGGGTATGACCAATATCTTCAATCTGCCTGAGTATTCAAGCATAGACAGAGCCAGAGACTTCATGCAGCTCTTCGCTCAGAAGGACTGGTTCACCCAGAAGATACTTCAGCGTGCAGACGGTGTCGTAGTCACGATCGGTGACGAGAACACGAAGATGAAGGACTGCTCGCTGATAACAGCGACCTACCATGTGGACGGCAAACTCGTCGGAAAGATCGGAGTCATCGGACCTACGAGAATGAAGTACGGCGAAGTGACGTCACTCATGGAATACCTGACCTACAACCTCAGCGAGTCTTTCAGGCTCACTGACGGTGACGATAAAACTGAAAGGAACAACAAGTAATGGCTGAAGACAATGTAAAGCACATCCACATCGAGGATGCGGATGAAGCTGAAGAGCAGAAGACTGAAAGTCCGGAAGCTGAAGAAGCCGCTGCCGCAGAAGAGGCAGAAGCAGCTGAAGAGAGCGGAGCTGAAGAAACAGCAGAAGCAGGGGAAGACAAGGCTGCAGAGGAAGAGAAAAAGGCTGAGGAACAGGAGTCTGAACGCTACATGAGACTCATGGCTGAATTCCAGAACTTCAAGAGAAGGGCCGCCAGAGAGAAATCCGACATACATGCTTATGCCAATGAGAAGATCATCGGAGAGCTGCTGCCGGTACTCGACAATTTTGAAAGAGCCCTTGATACGAAGTCGGAAGACGTCGAGGGTTACGCCAAGGGTATGGAACTTATATTCACACAGCTCAGGACAGCGCTTGAGCATGCGGGACTCGCAGAAATACCTGCATTGGGAGAGGAGTTCGACCCTAATGTCCATAATGCAGTCATGACTGAGGACAGTGAAGAAATCGAAGACAATCACATCAGCAAGGTCCTGCAGAAGGGTTACAAGCTGAATGACAAGGTCATAAGACCTTCAATGGTAGCGGTTGTCCGCAAATAAATATGTTAAATAATCTATTTTCACAATAGGAGGAAATACAATGAGCAAGGTAATCGGAATCGATCTCGGAACAACAAACAGCTGCGTCGCTGTACTTGAAGGCGGCGAGCCAACAGTTATCACCAATGCAGAGGGTGCAAGAACAACTCCTTCTGTAGTAGCATTCACAAATAAGGGCGAGAGACTTGTCGGCGAGACAGCCAAGAGACAAGCAATCACAAACCCTGACAGAACTATCGCATCCATCAAGAGACACATGGGTGAAGCTTACACCGTAGACATCGACGGCAAAGCTTATACACCTCAGGATATCTCCGCTATGATCCTCGCAAAGCTGAAGGCTGATGCAGAGGCATATCTCGGAGAGAAGGTAACAGAGGCTGTTATCACTGTACCGGCTTACTTCTCAGATGCACAGAAGCAGGCAACCAAGGACGCAGGTAAGATCGCAGGACTCGATGTCAAGAGAATCATCAACGAGCCTACAGCTGCTTCCCTGGCATACGGACTTGACAAGGATAACGGAAGCCAGAAGATCCTGGTATACGACCTGGGCGGCGGTACATTCGATGTATCCGTACTCGAGCTTGGTGACGGAGTATTCGAAGTACTCGCAACCAACGGTGACACACACCTCGGCGGAGATGACTTCGATAACGCACTGATGAACTTCCTCGCAGACTCCTTCCAGAAGGAGCACGGAATCGACCTGAGAGCTGACAAGATGGCTCTCCAGAGACTGAAGGAAGCTGCAGAGAAGGCTAAGAAGGAACTCTCAAGCGCTCAGACAACCAAGGTCAACCTGCCGTTCATCACAGTATCTGCAGAAGGTCCTCTCCACATGGATATGGACATTACAAGAGCAAGATTTGAGCAGCTGACCAAGGACCTCGTTGAGAGAACTATCGAGCCTATGCACAAGGCTATGAGAGACGCAGGCGTTACATCTGCTGACCTCGCCAAGGTCATCCTCGTAGGTGGTTCCACAAGAATCCCTGCAGTTCAGGAAGCTGTTAAGAGAGTCACAGGCAAGGAGCCGTTCAAGGGCATCAACCCTGATGAGTGCGTAGCTATCGGAGCTAGCATTCAGGCCGGAGTACTTACAGGTGAAGTAAACGACATCCTGCTTCTCGACGTAACACCGCTTTCACTGTCCATCGAGACACTCGGCGGAGTAGCTACAAAGCTGATCGAGAGAAATACAACAATTCCTACCAAGAAGAGCCAGATCTTCTCAACTGCTGCTGACAACCAGACTGCAGTAGACATCCATGTAATGCAGGGTGAAAGAGAAATGGCTGCCGGCAACATCACACTCGGCAGATTCCAGCTCACAGGTATCGCACCTGCTCCACGTGGAATCCCTCAGATCGAGGTTACATTCGATATCGATGCAAACGGTATCGTAAACGTAAGCGCCAAGGATATGGCAACAGGCAAAGAGCAGAAGATCACTATCACTTCTTCCACAAAGCTGTCTGAGGACGAGATCAATGCCAAGATCAAGGAAGCTGAACAGTATGCAGAGGAAGACAAGAAGCAGAAGGAAGCAGTTGAGACCAAGAACCAGGCTGAAGGCATGATCTTCGAGATCGAGAGACAGCTGAAGGATCTCGGCGACAAGGTAACTGAGCAGGAGAAGTCCACTGTAGAGGCTGCAAAGAGTGACCTGCAGAGCGCTATCGATGCAAACGACATCGAGGGCATGAAGACTAAGATGGAAGCACTCACAAATGCGTTCTATCCGATCTCCACCAGAATCTATCAGGAAGCTCAGGCTCAGGCAGGAGCACAGGGCGCAGGTGCAGGCGCAGGATTCGACCCTAACAACATGGGCGGCGCAGGCTTCAACCCTAACATGGGCGGATTCGGCGGAAATGCCGGCGGAGCAAACAACGGTCCTTCAAACGACGGAACAGTTGACGCAGACTATGAAGTTGTAGACGAAGACTAGTCTATGTGATATAGTTCACGGGTGCGCCGCAGAGGCGCACCCTGACTACATTCAATACAAAGGAAGCATAAGATAATGGCAGACAAGAGAGATTATTACGAGGTCCTGGGCGTTCAGAAGAGCGCAAGTGAGGATGAGATCAAGAAAGCTTACAGAAAGCTGGCTATGAAGTATCATCCTGACAGGAACCCCGGTGATAAGGCCGCAGAGGAGAAATTCAAGGAGCTGAATGAGGCTTACGAGGTGCTCTCCGACCCGGACAAGAAAAGTAAATATGACAGATTCGGATTTGCGGGAGTCGACCCGAGCTATGGCGGCGGTGCAGGCGGATTCGGAGACTTCGGCGGTTTCGGAGGATTCGGTGGTGCAGGCGGCATGAACTTCGACGATATCTTCGACATGTTCGGAGGATTCGGCGGGGGCAGACGCAGCTCCAGAAGAAACGGTCCTCAGAAAGGCCGTGACCTTCAGAAGACTGTAACGATCGACTTTACTGACGCTCTCTTCGGATGCAAGAAGACAATTGAGCTCAGCAAGGATGTCAAGTGCAAGACGTGTGGCGGATCCGGAGCCCGTCCGGGAACAGGACGCAGAACATGCGATGCCTGCGGCGGAACAGGCCAGATCTCACAGGTCAGCAGCACTCCTTTCGGAAGATTCCAGAACGTCACCACGTGTTCAAAGTGCGGCGGAACAGGCCAGGTAGTTGAGTCACCGTGCTCAGACTGCGGAGGCAGCGGAAGGATCAGAAAGACAGTCAAGATAAATGTGGACATTCCTGCAGGCGTCGATACGGACAGCATCGTAACTGTCAGAGGACAGGGCGAACCGGGCATCAACGGCGGACCGGACGGCGATCTCTACATCGTAGTCAATGTCAAGGCTCACAGCACATATAAGAGAAGAGGAAACGACCTCTATCTCGACCTGCCTATCACATTCGACCAGGCAGCACTCGGAGCCAAGGTACAGGTGCCGGGATTCGGCGAGACATACAGCTACACCATCACACCCGGTACACAGACAGGCAGCTCTTTCAGACTCAAGGGCAAGGGCGTGCCTGATGTAAGAACAGGACGTAAGGGCGACCTGTACGTAAGGGTGGTAGTAGAAGTTCCTACCAAGCTTTCACGCAAGGAAAAGAAGGCTATCGAAGAGATGGCAGGAAAGCTCGGAGACGATGCATATCCTAAGAAGAACAAATTCAGCAAGCTCAAATTCTAATACAGCAGAGAGAGCCGGAGGTCTCCGGCAGGCTCCTGTAAGCTGAACTGACAGAAAACATGGCGCACTGCAGAAAAGACCGGAAGCGGTCCTGTGCAGTGCGTTTTCATAATCAATGAATGTAATCGGGGGAAAACAGAATGATAGTAATACCTGTATATAACGTGATACTTGCCCCTAAGGCAAAAGTATTCATGGGCCTTGATCAGGTGCAGAGAAGCGCGGGGGAAAGGATAATACTCCCGGGCGAAAGAGTCATCATGATCATTGCGAAGGAGAATGAGAATTTCTCCGACATGACTGAGCACAGCTTCTATCCTGTCGCAGTCTCAGGCAGCATTACAGAGGTCAATCAGCAGGGCTATGTAGCGATCCGCACTGAGTACAGAGTGGATGTTGAAAGCGTTACGATACATCCTAATCACACCATAAGCCTGCAGATAACCAGAAGAAGCGACATAGAGGACCTGAAGGCGGATGTCGAGGCTGAGAAGATCAAGAACCTCAAGCAGGAGATGAGAGATTTTGCCGCAGGTTTCGAATGGGCGGATTCGATAGAGTACTGGCTGAACCAGATCGATACTGTCGAGAGAGCTGCCTGCGCTCTGTCGCCATGGCTTGAGATAGATAATGAGAGGCGATACGCGATTCTTGCTGAGGACAGCAGGAAGAAGAGAGCCGAAATGATCGAGGAGATCCTGTACGACTTCCTCGAGGTAGGCCGTATCACCAATGAAGCCATGAGCTCACAGCAGAAGGAGCAGCAGCAGATGTTCCGTGAGTCTGCGATCAAGCGTCAGATAGAGCGCCTCCAGCAGGAGCTCAACGATATGCATCCTGAGGATATGACGGATATCCAGAAGTTCGAGCAGAAGATAGCTGAGTCGGGGATGAACGAAACTGCACGCAAGGAGGCAGAGAAGGTCCTCAACCGTCTCAAGCAGGAGGGCAGCCAGAGCGCTGAATCAGGCCTTCTGTACGACTATCTCGACTTCGTGACGGGCCTGTCGTGGAAGAAGGAGGATATGGTCGGCATCGATCTCGATGACGCGAGAGCCATCCTCGATGAAGACCACTACGGACTCAGCAAGGTCAAGGACAGGATCATCCAGCAGATCGCAGTGATGAATCTGAAAAAGCAGCAGTCCGGATCCATACTCCTCTTCGTCGGAGCTCCGGGTACGGGCAAAACGAGCATCGGAAGAAGCATAGCGAGAGCTCTCGGCCGTGAGTATGTAAGAGTCAGTCTCGGCGGTGTCCATGACGAGTCGGATATCCGCGGTCACAGAAGGACATACATAGGCGCTATGCCGGGAAGGATCATGGACGGCATCCAGAAGAGCGGCGTGTCGAATCCTGTAATGGTCCTCGACGAAGTGGACAAACTGTCGGCATCATACAACGGGAGCCCTGCGAGCGCTTTGCTTGAAGTACTCGACCCTGAGCAGAACAACACATTCACGGATCACTACATGAACGTACCGTACGACCTCTCGGATGTGCTGTTCATATGTACCGCGAACACGACAGATACGATCCCTGAACCGCTTCTCAACAGAATGGAAGTTATACAGTTCAGCGGATACACACCTATAGAGAAGCTGTCCATTGCAAAGAGGCATCTCGTGCCTAAGTCGATGGAGAACATGGGCATACTCCCTGAGCAGCTTGAGATAACGGATGAAGCTCTCGAAACTCTGATCTCCGATTACACAATGGAGGCAGGAGTAAGAGGCCTCAGAAAGAGAATAGACAACATCTGCAGAAGCTATGCGGTCAGAGTGTCTACGGATTCGGATGTAAAGCAGGTGGTCACGCCTGATGAAGTGCGCGAGGAGATGGATACAAGGCCGGTGCATCACGACAAGATACTGCCGCAGCCGAGGCCGGGTGTGGTGACAGGACTTGCATGGACGCCTGTAGGCGGCGAGATACTGTATATCGAGACGATGTTCACAAGAGGCAAGGGGGAACTGATCATCACCGGACAGCTGGGCGATGTCATGAAGGAATCCGCAAGGATAGCGATCAGTCTCGTCAAGGCTATCTTCCCTGATTCAGAGAAGAAGTTCAGCGAGAATGACCTTCACATACATGTACCTGAAGGTGCAGTCCCTAAGGATGGTCCTTCGGCAGGTATAGCACTGACTACAGCTCTGGCATCTCTTGTCACGGGACATGCCGTTGATACGCACATAGCGATGACAGGCGAGGTCGCACTCCGCGGCGCTGTAACGCCTATAGGCGGACTGCCTGAAAAGCTGATGGCGGCCGAGAGAGCCGGGATAACCCGTGCGTTCATTCCTGAGGACAATGAATTCGACCTCAAGGATGTTGCTGACGAGGTGAAGGAGAAGATAGAGATCACTCCTGTAAGCCACGTAATGGATGTCCTCAAGGCAACGGGGATACTTGATTCCGTGCAGGTAAAGGCATAAAGGCTGCTTATCTGTGAGCGGAACAGGTAAATGATGTATTCCTCAGCAGCTGCCTGTGATAGAATATACGGGATTACCGGATAAGGTGACCGCAAACAGCAGAAACACACAACAAGGGGGACAACTATGCTGCATTTTCTCAACGACTACCAGGAGGGAGCACATCCCGAGGTACTTAAGAAGCTGATAGACACTAATTTTGAGCCGCTGCCGGGTTACGGGGAGGACAAGTACTCTCTGTCCGCTGCAGAGAAGATACGTGATGCATGTGAGTGTCCTGAGGCTGAAGTGAGATTCATTGCAGGCGGGACCCAGACCAATGTGCTGGTGATCGATTCGATGCTGAAGAGCTATGAAGGCGTTATCGCAGCTGAGACCGGCCACGTAAGTGTCCATGAGGCCGGTGCGGTAGAGGCAAGCGGTCACAAGGTGCTGACTGTCCCTCACACTGAAGGGAAGCTGCACGCGGCTGATGCCGACAGACTCATCGCTGACTTCTACAATGATGAGAATCATGAGCACATGGTATTCCCGGGGATGATATACATTTCCCATCCTACAGAATACGGAACACTGTATACGAAGGCTGAGCTGGAAGAAATATACTCTGTCTGCCGCAAGTGGGATATACCTCTGTATATCGACGGCGCAAGGCTCGCATATGCGCTTGCCAGCCGCGATACCGACCTGACACTGCCGGATATAGCAAGGCTGTGCGATGTCTTCTATATAGGAGGGACAAAGTGCGGAGCTCTCTGCGGAGAGGCTCTGGTGTTCACGAAGAACAATATGCCTGAGCACTTCACGACTCTGATCAAGAGCCATCTGGCGCTCGGTGCCAAGGGAAGGCTGACGGGAGTGCAGTTCGATGCTCTGTTTACAGATGACCTGTATTTCAGGATAGGCAGGCGCGCCATTGATACTGCGATGCGGATGAAGGAGATCATGAAGGAGAAGGGCTTCAGGCTCTACCTCGACTCTCCGACCAACCAGCAGTTCTTCATTATAGAGAACAGCAAGGTGCCTGAGCTGTACAGCAAAGTGGCGTGCGGATTCATGGATAAGTATGACGATGAGCATTCCATCATAAGGCTGTGCACCAGCTGGGCAACCGATATGCGATCGGTAGAGGCATTACGTGATGTAATCTGATATACTTTATAATAACAACGCCCTCAGCGTAAGCATCTTGAGCAGACGCATACGCTGAGGGCGTTTTGCATTAAAAAAACAGGCGGTCATCTGACCGCCTGCTGTGTGCTGATGGGGGTTTATGCTTCAGGATCCCACTTGACCTGATCTCTGTAGCTTCCGAACGGAGTCACAGGCAGATAAGCCTTGACTGCGAAGAAACGACCGTATTTCTCGTTCTCGTTGCGGATGATCGTGAGACATACAGCCCAGCCTCCGTCAAAGTTGAGCTGGATGGTATCTCTTGAGATCTCTCCGTGAGGACCGGTAGCGAATCTTACCTCAAGCAGCTGAGTCGGAGCATCGACTGTTGCTGTGTAGTGGTTCTTGTTGTTCGGTATGCATCCGAGACCGTGATGTACGTTGATAGCACCTATACGTGTGATCTCAAGCTCGTCTATAGGGTTGATGAAGTAATAGTCATACTTGCTGTAGAAGAAGTCGAGCAGCTTGGCAGGTGCTTCAGGGTGATCCTTGCAGATCCTAGGGATCTCTCTTGCGATGGCGCTGAGCATCGGGGTGATCAGTCTGTTATATGCAAAATCATCATCCTTGAAACGCTCGACCCATTCCTGGTGCCCGTCATGTGAGATCTGCTCCAGGATAGCGTTCATATCCTGGAAGTAGTCATTCGTGCACGGAACACCGAAGATCCTCTCGCCGAAATCATCGATCACGTTGTAAACGTTGACGGTGTGATCATCATATTCTGCATCGTGTCTGTCTGCTACTGCCGCTGATGCAATGATCCTCGCGTCGTTCTTGATGGAAAATGCTATGCGCCAGTCAAGATCTTCGCGCTCAATGAGCATTTCACCGAAAGAATCCCTCATTCTGCGGGAAGCGTCATTGAATTTGAGAGCAAGCGGACCGCCGCTCTTGATGAAAACATACGGCTCTTTGTTGATGATGCGCTTTATAGCCGGTCTTGCCTGTCTCATCTTGAGAGCCTTTTCACCGGCATCAGCGGTTTCCCACAGCTTCTGATACATATCTGATGCTTCGTCTTTATATATTTCGTAAGGAATATCATTGTCCTGCAGAATCTCTTCCAAAGCTTTAAGGGATGCTGCTACAAGTAAGGTGTTAATCATCTTGTGGATCCTCCATTATCCCGGTACTGTAAAATTGCTGACAAAATAACTCATACACATTAATTATAGCCTATCTCTTCGAAAAAAACACCCGTTAAGAAATCTATTTTGCCTGTTTGCCGGATCTCCGCAGCCGGTTTATTCAATAGCCACAACATATGGGATGTAGTGTGCGTATATTTGTGCTACAATAACTATATCTAGGTGCATATTACTAAGGCGGACTTGGGAAAGAGGAAACGATATGGCCGGGAACAACAGCGATTCAAAACAGAGCAGAAAAGATGCGAAGCGTGATGCCAGGATAGAGGCAAAACGGCGGAAGCTGGCTGAGCAGAGAGCTGGAAGGACAGTTGAACCTGCGGTGAAGGCTGCTCCGCCGGTGCAGACAGATGCGCAGAGCAGGAGGCTGTCGATTTTCAACCGGAGCGGGAATAAAAGAAACGGAGGCGGCTTCAGATGGACGCCTAAGTTAATAGCGGCGAGTGCTTTCGCACTGCTCGTTCTGATCGGTATAGTGTGGGGAGCTCTCGAGATCGCTGACTATCTCGACAAAAAGCCTGAGTTCATAGTCACAGATGAAGGTTTCAGCCACGCGGATAAGTTCGACGGTTGCGTTCCGCTGAACGGTATAGATGTGTCAGTCCACCAGGAGGGCGAGATCAACTGGGAACGCGTAAAGTCCAGCGGAGTGGATTTTGTATTCGTGCGTGCGGGATACAGAGCTGCTGACAACGGCAGCCTGCATAAGGATGAGAACTTCGATGCCAACATGAAGGGGGCAGAGAAGGCAGGCCTGATGGTAGGCGCATATTTCTACTCGCAGGCACTGACTCCGGGAGAAGCCAAGGAGGAGGCCGAATATGTTCTCGACCTTGTTAAGGATTATGACATAACCATGCCGCTCGTCATCGACTATGAGATATATGAAGGCGGCAGACTGGATAAGAAGATACAGGCCGGGGAGCTGTACGCAGCATCGTTCTATCATGATATAGTGCTGGGCTTCACTAACACGGTGGAGGCAGCCGGATACGAGTCGGCAGTATATGCGAACCGCAGCATGCTGACCAACTACATGCAGGCAGACCTCATCGACGACATGGCTACGATATGGCTGGCCAAGTACGACAGGACAGCTGACTTTGATGCGGACTACTGGTTCTGGCAGTGCTCGGAGAACGGAAGGGCCGGAGGCATCGAAGGCAGCGTGGATCAGAATTTCTGGTATGTACAGCCGGAGAAGGTCTATGAGACAAGAGCCAGGCACAAGAAGAGTGCTGTCTCTGTAAGGGAGTGCCGTATATCCTTCAGGAAGAGCGTAACAAGACTGCGCAACTTCCGTGCCGTGCCTAAGTTCGACATGACATATGAGGGCAAGGGCATGAGAGAGGGCCGTGACTACATAAGCTCGGTGGTACACAATACACAGTCGGGCACAGGGTACGTCATTGTCAGAGGAATAGGAAAGTACAAAGACTGGATCATGTATCCGTTTGAGATCGAATAAAAGCCGGCGGCCTGATGGCCGCCTGTCTTTTCCAATGAAAATAACAGGAGAGAACATATGAAATTTGCAAGCTGGAATGTTAACGGCTTCAGAGCCGTGCTGAATAAAGGTTTTGAGGATGCATTTGCCGCGATCGATGCGGATTTCTTCTGCCTGCAGGAGACCAAGATGCAGGAGGGACAGGCGGACTTTCATCCTGAAGACTATTACGAATTCTACAATTATGCTGAGAAGAAGGGGTACTCGGGCACGGCGGTCTTCGCACGCAAAACGCTCGGCGAACCGCTGTCTGCCGCATACGGCATACACGGTGAGCACGACGATGAGGGCCGCGTCATAACTCTCGAGTATCCTGAATTTTACCTTATAACCTGCTATGTGCCTAATGCAAAGGACGGACTGGCAAGGATCGATTACCGGTGCGAGTTCGAGGATGCGATGAGGGCATACCTGCAGGAGCTGGATCAGGTCAAACCTGTCGTTTACTGCGGCGACCTCAATGTCGCTCATAACGAGATCGACCTCAAGAACCCTAAGACCAACAGAGGGAATGCGGGATTCTCGGACGAAGAGAGGGGGAAGATGACCGAGCTCCTCGGAGCGGGGTTCACTGACACTTTCCGTTATCTGTATCCTGAGCAGGTGACATATTCCTGGTGGTCATACAGATTCCGCGCAAGAGAGAAGAATGCGGGATGGAGGATCGACTACTTCATCATATCGGACAGGCTGAGGGACAGACTGAAGGAGGCGGAGATACTTACTGACGTCATGGGAAGCGACCACTGCCCGGTGACTGCAGTGATCAGTTTTGACGAATAATGAGTGTAACATAAGGTGCGCATGGAAGTGCGCGCTTTTTTGTGCAGTTCAGACCGGTGCAGACTGACCTAAATACATTTTTCACTAAATAAATACAATAGCTCAGAATGAATGGTGTTATAATTTTATCAGGTGTATGGGACATTCATGCTGACTTGCATCCAATGCATCTTGCTGACGATGCTGAATGACGCCTAACTACTAACTACACTTATATTTTTTCATGCAAGCCGGCATATTCATGCTGCAGCAGTGGGGACCATACGCACGGGCTGCAGACGCATTTGCGAATAACTTTTTCAAAAGGAGACAACGTTATGGTAAATGAGAAGTATTACGGCTATGGCACAGCGCCAAGCATCATCCGTGAGCTGTTCGCCTACGGACTGGAGCAGGCCAAGAAAATCGGCAAGGACAAGGTCTATGACTACTCCCTTGGGAACCCGAGTATACCTGCTCCTGTAAAAGTAAACGAGACAATCAAGAAGCTCGTTGATGAAGAAAGTTCCATCCTTCTGCACGGCTACTCAATGGCTCCTGGATTTGAGAGCACAAGAGAAGCTATCGCAGCAAATCTCAGAGAGAGATTCAACACTAACGCACAGGCAAGTGAGATTTTCATGACATGCGGATGTGCACCTGCACTCGTATCTGTAGCCTGCGCTCTTACATGCAAGCCTGAAGACAATTTTGTCTGCATTGCTCCATACTTCCCGGAATACAATGTATTCTTCACAGCAGGCGGCGGCAAGGTCAAAGTAGTAGCTGCCGACGTTCCTGATTTCCAGATCAACCTCGAGGCACTCGAAGCAACAGTAGATGAGAATTCCGTCGCTGTAGTAATCAACTCGCCTAACAACCCGTCCGGAGTCGTTTACACCAAGGAGACTCTGGAGAAGATCGGCGCTTTCCTCAAAGAAAAGGAAGCTGAGTACGGACATCCTATCTACATCGTCGCAGACGAGCCATACAGAGAACTCGTTTACGGAGATGCCAAGGTTACCTTCATCCCTGAAGTATATGACAATACTATCGTATGCTACTCCTGGTCCAAGAGCCTGTCTCTGCCTGGTGAGCGTATCGGTTATGTATATGTACCTGCAAAGTGCGAAGACGGCAAGGCTGTTTACGCTGCTGTTGCCGGTGCTGCAAGAGAGATCGGCTCGGTCTGCCCTCCGACACTTATCCAGAGAGTCGTACAGGAGTGCGTAGGCTGCATGCCTGACCTTGTAGCTTATGACGAGAACAGAAACGACCTTTACAACGGTCTGACTGAGATGGGCTATGAGTGCGCTAAGCCTGACGGTGCTTTCTATCTGTTCATGAAGGCACCTAACGGAGATGACTTTGCATTCTCCGAGGCAGCTAAGCTCGAAGAGAACATCCTGATCGTACCTGGTTCAGGATTCCAGTGCCCTGGATACCTCAGACTTTCCTACTGCGTATCCAACGAGATGATCAAGAACTCGATGCCTGGATTCAAGAGACTGATCGAGAAGTACGGCAAATAAGGTTTCCTTCGGATCATACGGCGTTGCCGACAATGATTTACAGGCCTCTCTGTGTTGCAACAGAGGGGCCTTTTTAATTGTAGCTTCAGCGTGATTAAACCACCGGCTATGCCGGTGAGAATTAAGGGCTTTAGCTTCAAGAATAATACCTCCAATGCTAACATGAGAGTGGCTACGTAGTATTTGCACCGAAGTATAGAAGACAAGCAATTTACGGAAAGATCAAAGGCGACATAGGAAAGATCATACGACAGCTGTGCGATCAAAAGGGAATAGAAATAATCGAGGCGGAGTTGTGTCCGGATCATATCCACATGTTGATCAGCATACCTCCAAAGTATAGCGTTGCTCAAATCATGGGATATATAAAGGGCAAAAGTTCGCTCATGATTTTTGACCGGCATGCAAATATGAAATACAGGTATGGCAACAGGCATTTCTGGTGCAGGGGCTACTATGTTGACACTGTGGGACGGAACAAAAAAGCGATACAGGAATACATAAGGAACCAGCTTCAGGAAGACATTGCCAATGATCAGATATCGCTGAAAGAATACATAGACCCGTTCACGGGTAGCAAGAATACGTAGGCAATAGAAAAGCGCCTTTAGGCGCCGCCTGAGAATAGAGATGCGGTTGGCAGTCTATTCGGCGCGTCTTAAGACGCTTGCAAGTACGAGGCCCTTTTAGGGCTTGTGCATACCACCAGTTCAACTGGTGGTTATGATT
>OMZI01000001.1 GCA_900315485.1 uncultured Eubacteriales bacterium
ACAGCAGACTGCTGATGACTGAGAGCTTGCTCTCTGTCTGAGGCTGTCTGCTGTTTACGTTAAGAGGCTGCCACATTTTATCTAAATGCGACAGCCCTTATGTTATTTGTTCATGATGATAAAGCGGATTGAATGCCGGATCGGATGATTATGGTGCAGGTTCACCGGAACCGCCGCTGTCGCCGCCCTGGCCGCCGCTGTCGCCGCCTTGGCCACCGCTGTCGCCGCCTTGGCCGCCACTGTCACCGCCCTGGCCGCCGCTGTCGCCGCCTTGGCCACCGCCTTGTTCACCGCCGTCACCGGTATCAGGTACTACAGGTGTTGTACCGGCGGAGCTGGAACCGCCGCTCGGATTATTTTTGGCAGCTTCAGCTTCAGCTTTGAGCCGTTCTTCTTCTTCTTTCTTCAGACGTTCTTCTTCTTCCTTTCTGGCCTTTTCTTCCTTTTCCTTCTTGATGTCTTCCGGACTCTTATAAGTTGTCAGTCCTGTGTCTGTACCTGTTGTATAGTAGTCGCTGCCTCTCTTTACAACGTTGGAAGGAGCTGCAGGGTAGGAACCCTGGCATGCCTTAGGGATCTGGCCGATGATCTTGCCCCAGAGTCTTGCTGCTACCCATGAGAGGTCAGACATCTCGACGTTCTGGTCTGTTCCGATCCAGAGGGATGCCGCGTATGTCGGTGTAAATCCGTCGAACCAGATATCGTACTTGTCGTTGGTCGTTCCGGTCTTTCCGCCTGTAACGACCTGACTGATGGAGTATCTGTTGGCCTTTACTACGGACTGAAGTACATCCATCATGATGAAGGCAACACCTTCATTGAGTGACTCTGACTGCTCAGACTTTCCTTCGAGGAGGACTTCACCGTTTCTGTCGAGCACCTTGGTGTAGCAGATAGGCGTGTTCACCTTGCCGAGAGCAGGGAAGGATGCATATGCGAGAGCCATCTCTATCGGCTGTACGCCCTGAACCATGGCACCGAGTCCGAGTGCGGCAGGGTTCATGTCGTTAGCGTACTGGCTTTCATCATCCACTGCAGTGGTAATACCGAACTTCTTGAGAGTATCCATTGAATACTCATTTCCGACCTGCAGCTGCAGCTTGACTGCGCAGGTATTGATGGACTGCTGGATAGCTGTCTTGAACGTATTCTTTCCTGAATATGTTCTTGTAACGTTCTCAGGCCAGTCTCTGTTTTCGATGTGGCATCTCTCGTCCTGGATGGAGGAGTGTACTGTTACGTAGTCTCCCCAGCCCTTGGAGCCCTGTTTGTCGATTCCGAAGTCGATGAAAGGCCATTTCTTTCCTCTGCTTGCGAGCTCATAACTCTTCTGGAGAGCCGCTCCGTATACAGCGAGAGGCTTGATCGAGGAACCAGGCTGACGTGTATTGAGAGCACGGTTCAGGAGTTTCTGTCCTCTGAATGTTCTTCCGCCGACCATTGCCTTGACTTCACCGGTACCGACACCGACGACTACCATTGCGCCCTGAGGCTGCAGAGTCTTTGTGGACAGGGAGTATGCATCATCAGTGATGATGAGGCTGTCGCCGTCCTTCTTCATGTCGCCTTCATAGTCATTGAAGTAATCAGCAGAGATCACGAGATTGCCGTTCGAATCAAGCGACTTGTATGTCGCAGGGATGTTGATGTAACCGCCCTGGATCGAATATACCTGATCGTCTTCGATAACATAGTAATTCTTGAACTCGAGGCTGTAGTCTGTTCCTTCGGCTACCTGTGTCTCGTAAATGTTCAGGTTCTTGCCCTTGTAGATCGTTACAGATCCGTCGCCGTTGATGCTGACTTCGTCTGAACCGAGGGTAAAGTTTCCATCCTCGTCGAAGAAATGCTCATAGTTGTAGAGAGCGATATCTCCGTCGTTATTGAGCATGTTGCCGTCAGCGTCTGTCTTATGGATAGCTGAGACGGTAGGGAAGTTGGACGAATCCTTGAACTCATTCGCGATGACATTCTGCGCAGTGCTGTCCATCGTCGAGTATATCTTGAGTCCCTTGGTATATACCATGCGCTCGGCGTCAGCATATTCCATGCCGTACTGATCCATGAGGTCGTTTATGACCGTATCTACAAGATACTCATGATAATACGAGTAGTTGCCGTTGCCCGAGGTGATAGTCGGGTTGATGAACGAGTTGATCGACTTGTCAACACAGCTGGTGTATTCATCTTCTGTGATATATCCCTGCTCCTTCATAAGGCCGAGAGTGAGGTCACGTCTAGCTCTTGCTGTATCGTTTGTAACGACGGTATCCGGATCCTTCTGGACGATCTTGGCATCGTCAGCCACCTGATATGTTCCGTCTGCGATCTTAAGAAGAGCATAATCCTCCGGTGCCTGCGGCAGTGCAGCAAGCGCAGCGCACTCAATAAGATCAAGGTCCTTGACCTCCTTGGAGAAGTAGGTCCTTGCCGCTGCGTCAACTCCATAGCATCCGTATCCCAGATAGATGGAGTTGAGGTAAGCCTCAATGATCTCTTCCTTGCTGAGTGCACGCTCTATCTTGCTTGCGTAGTGCATCTCTATGATCTTACGGCGAAGGCTTCGCTGGCTCTTGATATCCGAGAGATATACGTTTCTCGCAAGCTGCTGCGTGATGGTACTGGTACCGCTGATACGTCCGCCGCCTCCGAAAGAGGAGAGAACAGCTCCGAACATACGCGTCCAGTTGAATCCGTGGTGCTTCCAGAAGGTCTTGTCCTCGATAGCGACGAATGAATTGATCAGGTCTTCAGGCATTTCATCATATTTGATTACCTGCCTGTTCTGTGTATAGAAGACGCTGTCAACTTCCTTGCCCTCGTCGTCATAGATCAGTGAGGAAGTATCTACTGCTGAATAGATGTCCTTAGGATCGATGTGAGGGGCAAAAGTAATGCATCCTACCGCATAGAGCATGAAGCAGAGCACCATAGCGACTCCGAGAAGTACGAAATCGCGGAATAGCTTGCCTATGCTGAAAAGGTAAGGCTTGTTCTTGACTTTCTTTCCTTTATATTTAACAAATGCAGATTTCTTATCAGGGTCATAAGCCTTGTTGACCTTATAGAAGAGCTCTTTTTTAAGCTTGTCTCTGTCGATGTTTTTGACCTTGTTGACACCTGCAGAAACAGCAGCTTCTGCCTTGTGGAGTTCAGACTTGGCTGCAGAAGTCTTTTTCTTCTTCTTTTTTTTCTTTTTCTTCTTGACTCCGTCAGACGCCGGTGCGGTTTTCTCTGCTGCAGGCTTCTCTGCAGGTGCAGCGGCTGCTGCCGGTGCTGCCTTTTCTGCTGCAGGTGCCACAGCTGCTGCAGGACTTTCCTCAACGGAAGAAAGGGAAGCCGGAGCCTGATCTCTCGTTACTTCCCTGTATTTTGCACCATAGAATGTACGTGCGGCAGTCATTTTGGTTGTATCTGCTGTCTCGAGATATGAGTTGATATCTGCTGACAGCTCATCAACAGGAGTTTCGAACTGTGACAGAAAGTCGTCTATCTCGCGCTCACTGTCAGTTCTCTTATCTCTGTCTGATCTCATTTATTCTGTACCCTCCTGATTATCTGTTCTGAAGTGAACATACTTATGGATATTCTAACACATCGGTCCGGACCGCTCAACCTGTTATCAGAACAGCATATTGCCCTTATACGCGATGTAGCAGAGTATTGTGTTGGTTATCATACGGGCCTGATCCGAGTTGAGGCGCAGGTGTATGATGTCTGCGTTCTCATTCTTCGTCGCCAGATATGAGCATGGTGTGAAGTAATTGTCGGAATCTGTCGTGAGCACTGTATTGGCGCTGATCGTGCGGTTCACCTTGTAGAATGTTGTGCGGAAAGTCCTGTAAAGAGAATCCTTTTCATTGAGGAACCGCGGAACGGATTCGCCGTCTGTGAAAGTGCAGTCAAACAGTTCGGCTGCCGCAGCGTTATCATCCATGATCTTCTGCATGTATTCGTCATCATATGCCTGAGTCATGATATCGATGACGATTGCACCGTCAGCCGCCCGGATGCCTGTTACAGCATTTATACCGTATACGTCGCCCTCGGCACGGCCTTCCGGAATGGAATCGTCTGCTTCATATTTATACAGACCGCTCTGGATCGTGTACAGTACGTTGGTGAGTTTCTCGGTCGCTTTGCGTGAGTACGCCTCCTGAGGCATCTGCTCAGGATCTTCTATCAGCTCATATGTATAGGAAAGCTCTTCGTAGTCGCCGCCGTAAGCCTTGTCCCATGCCTTGATGCGTTTATCCAGATACTTGGTGAACGACGGAACGGCATAAGAGTTGAGCATGATCGTTGCATCAAGAGATACAGGATACATGTCGCCGTTGGTGCCTATCTCAAAGTCCGCCAGCTGATATATAGCTGACTTGCTCTTGAGCCTTGTGAGCAGGGTGCTGAGAGCGCTGACCGGATCGGGATGCTTGGTGATGCCGGTTCCGATGATACCGGAGTCAAGACCTGATATATGGATCCTGACCGCACTGTCGCATGAAGGTTCATACCGGCCGGCCTTTACGCTGATCGAACTCTTCTTTTTTGCAAAAGAGGAGTTGGACATATAGGCAGAGCTGGCGTAGTCCATGTAGATGACCTTGGCCTTGTTCTTGAACAGCTTCTTGCTGAGATGTCTGTATCCGCTGCCGGTGTTCTGCTTATCGTTTACGAATACGACGGTTTTTCGCCCCGCATTGGTGTCAGTCCCGGCGATCATGGCTGCGGATGTCAGAAGCCTTGTGTTATCCTCAACAGTTTCATAGTTATAGCTTGCACATATAACAGTAGGGGAAACGTTCTTCTTGCGCTCGACAGCTTCGTCAATGAAAATGATATTTCCTGAGTCGTCAATGGTGTATTCGAGGCCTTTCTCATCCGCCCAGGAGGTGATGTAGCCCGAGAGGACACTCTGGTCGGTGAAATAGCCGTCTTCCGCTTTTGCTTTTATATCTTTATAGAACGCACTGTATTCGGATCTGTTCAGAATATCGGTGCTCCTCGCGCCGTAAAATGAGAGTCCTACGGCCATGCAGATAAACAGGATAACGCCTGCTACCGGCAGAGGATGTTTTCTGATAAAATCGATCATGTTTCTTGCCTTTCGTTAAAAAAGTCACCGAAATATTATACTATGCAATTGTGATGAGTTAAAGAACAAAAAAGTTCTTGCATTGCCTCATACCGTTGTGGTATATTATTCAAGCGTGTGAAAAAAACACACATTAATTCCAACAATGAAGGAGGTGCGGCAAATGTCCAGAAAATGTGAAGTATGCGGCAAGGGTCAGACTTCTGGCAATGCAGTTTCTCACTCTAATATCCATACAAGAAGAAAATGGAACGCTAATATCCAGACTGTAAGGATCAACGACAACGGCAGAGTAAGAAAAGCATCCGTATGCACAAGCTGCCTCAGATCGGGCAAGGTCAACCGTGCCGTCTGATAGCATATCGAACCGGAAGTCTTAAGCATTGCGCTTAAGGCTTTTTGCTTTATAAGGAAATAATCTCAGGGATACATCTTATGTCTGTAATTCTCAGAAATGACTACGGTGCCATTGCTGTAAACAAGGGCGTAATAAAAAGGATGATAATCGATGACCTCCTGGACATGGGAGAGGATATCATCCTGTGCAGCAAGAAGGGCAAGCCTATCAAAGACAAGCCTTCAAGGTTCTATGATCCGTCGAGGTTCACTGACCCTGATTATTTTGATGCGCTCGAAGTATATGAGAAGAAGCAGCAGGTGCGGGTCAAGGTCTTCATAATCACGACCTTCGGAAGCAGCATATCCGAACTGACTGATGAGATATTCAGACGCATTGAAAATGATTTTGCCATCCTGAAGCTGAACAATCCGGGAATCATCACGGTCAACATCAAGGGCGTTATGTCGGAAGATCAGATAGTCAGGAGAAACATCGAGGTTATCAGAAAGAATGTCTGACAGACTGAGGCTGAGTGATGATGTTTCAAGAATAAAAGGAATAGGAGGCAAGAAGAAGGAGACGCTCGCTGCGGCAGGCATAAACACCATCGATGATCTTCTTGCCTATTATCCTGTCAGGTATAAGGACAGGAGGAACCTAGTACCAGCAGCCCGGGCCCAGGAGGACCGGGATTCTTTGGTTTGCGGAGAACTTATCCGTATGAATGTGCGGTCCTTCGGAGGCAGACGGCCGATGGTCGAGTGCGTGCTGAAAGATGAAAGCACGGTGTTCAGCGCGGTGTTCTTCAATATGCCTTACCTCAGGAAGACGCTTAAGACAGGCGCGAAATATGTCCTGTTCGGGCGCATGAGAATGAGAAACGGCATGAGAGTGTGGACCAATCCTGAGATGTCCCAGCCCGGTAGTGACAGGGATGCAAGAGGCATAATCCCTGTGTACAGAAATATACCGGGGATCACCGGAACCAATTTCACAAAGTGGATAAGGACTGCTCTTGAGACCGCGGATGTGGACGAAGACTGGATCGGCAGCAGGACGACAGCTGACCGGAGACTGTGCGGGAGAGGTTTTGCCCTGCGCAGCATCCACTTTCCTGAAAGCGAGCAGCACTACAAGACTGCAAGATACAGACTTGTATACGAGCAGCTCCTGATGTACCAGCTTGCCATCAGGATGAGCAGGCAGAAGATCGAGTCTGCATCGGAGGATGCTTCGATAGAGCCGAAGCCGATCGATGATTTTATAGACAGCCTTCCTTTCACTCTGACAGACGGACAGCTGAGCTGCATAAGGGAGATCGAGGGCGACCTGATATCCCCGAGGCCTATGAACAGGCTGGTGCAGGGCGATGTCGGGTGCGGAAAGACTGTCGTTGCGGAGGCTGCGATGTACAAATGCGTCCTCAGCGGCCACCAGGCAGCTATGATGGCACCGACGGAGATACTCGCAAGACAGCATTATGAGAGGCTGAGAGCGGATTTTGCACCTTTCGGAATAAAAGTCTGCCTGCTTATAAGCGGGATGAAGGCTGCAGAGAGGAGAGAGACTCTTGAGGAGATCGCCTCGGGCGCGGCTGACATCATCGTCGGAACTCACGCTGTCATTCAGAAGGATGTTGAGTTCAGCGATCTCGCACTGGTCGTAACTGACGAGCAGCACAGATTCGGCGTCAATCAGCGCAAAACGCTGGTCCGCAAGGGCCGCGGCGTCAACGTACTGGTCATGTCCGCTACGCCTATCCCGAGGACAATGGCTGCTACGGTGTTCGGCGACATGGATTTCAGCATCATAAGGACACGGCCTGAAGGAAGGCGTGAGATCATCACAAGAGCATTCGACAGGACCAGCAGGGAGAGAGCCTACAGGATCGTCAGGGATGAGCTTGACAAGGGCAATCTGGCATATATAATCGCACCGAGCATAGACAGCGAGGATGAGGACCTGTCATCGGTGATGCAGCTCTTTGAGGAGATAAGGCAGAGATATCCGGGGCATAAGGCAGAACTTCTGCACGGGCGGCTCGGCAAGGAAGAGAAGGAATCCATAATGGAGGACTTCCGTTCCCACAAGGTGCACATCCTTGTTGCCACTGTCGTAATAGAAGTAGGCATCGACGTGCCTGATGCCACGGTCATAGTGATAGAGAATTCCGAGAGATTCGGCCTGGCACAGCTGCATCAGCTGAGGGGAAGAGTCGGCAGAAGCGCAAAACAGTCCTACTGCTGCCTCATTAACTACAGCAGATCAGAAAGCGCCGTTGCGAGAGCAAAGGCTATGGCCGAAATAAGCGACGGGTTCGAGATAAGTGAAGTCGACTATAAACTGAGAGGCCCGGGAGACGTGATGGGCACGATGCAGTCGGGCAATTACAGCAGAGATATACTTGCGCTGTGCAGATATACGGATATACTTGAGGCGGCGATACAGGATGCCGACCGGATCATGGAGGAGCCGGACGGAACTGATCTAAGGCATGTGGAGGAATACATGCTTTCGGCCGCAGAGAGCGATAATTCCGATATATTATGAGATAGTAAAAGAGAAGGGAATCATAAATGAAAATCACTTCAGGCGATTATAAATACAGAAACATAGACGTGCCAAGGGGCATCAGACCGACGACTGAGAAGGTCAGAGAGGCTGTTTTCAGCATGATAAGGGAGTGGATACCGGGCGCTGCCGTATGTGACCTCTTTGCCGGAAGCGGTGCCATGGGACTCGAAGCTCTTTCGAGAGGTGCGGATAAATGCTGGTTTTCTGAGCTGAACAGGCAGAATTTCAGGATACTGCTTGGGAATATAGATAACTGCAAAGCGGGAGAGAAGTCCGTTCCGATGAACTGCGACTTCAAGACGGCCCTGGCAAGGATCGACACCACTCTTGACGTAGTTATCATGGATCCGCCGTATGATCAGCTTGATTATTACCCGCAGGCCATGGAAATACTGCAGGAAAGAGGCCTTCTTGATGAGGGAAGCATCGTTGTGGCGGAACATCTTTACGATAACAAATTACAGGAAACCTACGGTGACCTTACCAGGATCAAGGAGAAAAAGTACGGATCAATAGGTGTCGATGTATATATGATTATTGCGAAAACGCTTTAACTCTGTTACACTTTTATGGTAAGGAAGTTACATATTATGGAAAGAAAAGCTCTGTACGCAGGATCATTCGATCCGATCACCAACGGACATCTCAACATAATCGAAAGAGCTGCCAAGATGTATGACTCTTTCACTGTTGCAGTTGTGGTCAACCCTAACAAGAAGGGTCTCTTTACGATTGACGAAAGAGTTGAGATCATCCGCAGGGTAACAGAGCATATTCCTAATGTGTCAGTCGATAAATTTGACGGTCTTCTCGCAGATTACGTAAACAGCAACGGATTTGCAGCAGTAGTAAGGGGACTGAGAGTAACAACTGATTTTGAGAACGAACTGCAGATGGCGCAGATGAATGCCAGGCTGTTCAATGGGGACACAGAAACTGTATTCCTCATGACTGACCCCGAGTATTCATTCATAAGCTCGAGCCTCATCAAGGAAGTCGCTTCATACGGCGGCTCGGTGGACGGGCTTGTACCGGAATATGTCGTTTCGAGGATCAGATCAAAATTGGAGGAGGAATAAAACAATGAACGATGACAGCATCAAAATCATGTCGCTTCTTGATGAGCTCGAGGAACTTATTGCTTCTTCGGGAAAGATGCCATTTTCCGAAAAAGGAATCATAGACCTTGATGTAGCACAGAAGATCATCGAGGATATGAGACTTAACCTGCCTAGAGATATCCAGCAGGCAAAATGGCTCGGACAGGAGAAAGACAGGATCATCAGCGATGCCAAGAGAGAGTACAACCGTATGATCAATGAGGCTAAGGATCAGGTGGAGTATCTCGTCAACAACAACAGCATCTACAAGGACGCTCAGAAGAGAGCAGATGCACTTCTCAAGGAAGCAGAGAACCACTCCAATTACATGAAGTACAGATCCTATGAATACATTGACCAGCTGCTTTATGATATGCAGAACGATATCGCAGGCGTCAGTGCTTCGTACATCCAGCCAATGACAGAGTACTTCAACGAGATGCTCAACAACATCAATGCAAGAGTCAACCAGAACCGTCAGGAGATGAAGACACTTGCAGAGAGAGTACAGCTCGGTGATGCTGCTGTTCCACCTCAGAATACAGAGGAATAGTCCGGAGCATCAGACTTACGGAACATAAGGAATCAAGACCGCGGGGTCTGCAGGTGTCCTGCAGATCCCGTTTTTCGTAACAGGAAAGGGAATATACTGTGAAAGCAGCAGGAATAACAGCTGAATACAATCCTCTTCATAACGGGCATGCGTATCATATAGCCAGGGCAAAAGAACTGTCCGGCTGTGATGCGCTGGTTGTCGCAATGAGCGGAGACTTCGTTCAGAGAGGTGCACCGGCTGTCATGGATAAATGGACCAGGGCGGAACATGCTCTGAGGTGCGGAGCGGATCTCGTGATCGAGATACCTGCACTTTACTGTCTCGGAAATGCAGGTCAGTATGCGGCTGCAGGGGTCAAGCTCCTCGAAGCTGCAGGTGTGAGCTGCATATCTTTCGGAAGCGAGTCGGGTGATGCTGAGGCCCTTGCAGGTACTGCGAGATTTATAAAAGAACACCGGGCTGAGATGGATGCTCTTATTTCCGCTTATTCAAAGGAAGGGATGAGCTATCCGGTGGCAAGGGCTAAAGCTTTTGAAGAACTTGGCGGAAGTCCGGAGGGACAGGCTGTTCTGAGCAGCCCTAATGACATACTTGCAGCTGAATATATCATGGCCATGGATAAGGCTGTGCCTGTGCCTGTCAAAAGAGAAGGAGCCGGCTACAATGATACTGCCGGCGGCGGACACAGATTCATGAGCGCAACGGGGATAAGGGATCTTCTGAGCATTGGCGGAAGCCGGATGCATCGCAGCGGTGCCGAATTTGCAGCGGAGTTCGTTCCGGAATGTGTGACGCGGGATGTGCCGCGAGCAGATGAGCTGTCTGAGAGGGAACAGAGACTGTTCGATCTTGTCAGATATGCCGTTCTGACTACACCGGCAGATGTCATAGACGACTGTCCGTCGGGTGGAGAAGGACTCGGCAATCTGCTCCGCGCTGAGGCCGGGAAGGCCGGTGACCTTGACGATCTCATACTCAGAACCAAGTCAAAGCGATATACATACACAAGGATATCCAGGCTGTGCATGCAGGTGCTGCTTGGCATACGAAGAGCGGAGTTTGCAGGGGCAGACGGTCCCGGATATATACGGGTGCTTGGGTTCACTGAGACAGGGCGGAAGATCCTGTCCGGACTCAGGAAAGAAAAGAGTGCAGCAGCACATGCTGACTGTGAAAAGAATGAATGCCTGCTGCCGGTCATTACGAATATAAATAAGGAAAAAGAACTCATCACAGGAGACGCGGAAGCCCTCCTGAGGCTCGATATACATGCATCTGACATATACAACCTCATCACGGGAGGCTCTGTATCTGACCTGTCTGACCACAGGCAGTCCGTGCGCATCCTGTGAGATGTGTTTTACGGCCGCAGGATTATGTGAGCTGTCTATAGCAGCTGCAGGATGTATTAAATTAAAAAATATCTTGCAATAGAGCTGTAAAAGAGTTATTTTATTAATGCGCGCCGGGGTGTGGCTCAGCTTGGTAGAGCGCTTCGTTCGGGACGAAGAGGTCGCGTGTTCAAATCTCGTCACCCCGACCATTTAAGGGATTGCGGACGCAATCCCTTTTACTTATGTAAAAGTGCGAAAAACTCTGAAAAGTCGTTGACAACAGCATTGCGCATGAATATAATAAGCGGGTGCGACGGAGATTTTGCGCGCACATATGAACGAGTTTACAATCAGATTTTATATATAAGGAGGTGTCGACAGTGGCAGTACCTAAGAGGAAAACATCACAGGCTAAGACAAGCGGCAGAAAGGCTGCTAACATGAAGAAGAGCATGACCGGACTTTCGATCTGTCCTCAGTGCCATGAGCCAAAGCTTCCACACAGAGTATGTCCTAACTGCGGTTACTATGACGGCAAAGACGTTGTAAACGCTGAATAATCACGGATACGTATCGGTAATAATCGATGGAAGGGTGCAAGTGTAACAGCTTGCACTATTATTTTGTCAAGAAAAGTTCCTAAAACACATCATATTGTAGTATAATAACTTGATTTACTATGCATTATCGCATCATATTGTGGTTTTGTTCGCAGGAGACGATCAATGGCAGCAAATAATCAGAACAGTAATAATACACAGAAGAAAAGAGGGCCGGGCAGACCGCCGGGGAGCAAGAACAAGTCCAAGAGCTCATCCGGGAGCAAGTCTTCTCAGAAGCAGGCTGTTTCCGCTGAGGAGGCAAGACTTGAGAAGATAAGGGAGATGCAGGCGCAGTACGACCACGAAAGAAGGAACCTGGATGTCATATGGAGTATCACTCTGTTTGCTCTGGGGCTGTTCCTGTTCTTTACGGTTGTAATGGACTCGACCGGAGCGTTCGGAAGCACGGTGCACGACATCTGTCTCGGACTGTTCGGTTCAATGGCATATGTTCTGCCTTTCTTCATTCTTATATTCGCAGTGCTGCTCCTTGCAAGGAAGATGCAGCACGTAGGCGGACGTACGGCCATATTCAGCATACTTATCTTCATAAATATGTGCATGCTGAACTCATACAGGTTCATCGATGAAAGGATGCCTCTGTTCGGACTGAGCGACATGATCCAGTACTATAACGACGGCGTCAACAAGCTTGGCGGCGGAGTCATCGGAATGGAACTCGGATCCATAGTTGTCAAGCTGTTCGGAATGCCGGGACTTCTGATCATATCTTCGGCTGTCATCCTTATATCAGTATTCCTCGTTGCAAATACGCCTATCTCAAGATTTTTCGACAATCTGTTCCTCAAGCATGAGCAGAAGAGGATCATCAAGGAATTCGAAGAGGCGGAAACCGCCAAGGTGCAGATGGCTGTTGCGAGAGCAGCCACTCCAGGCGCTGATCCTGAGACCGGGATCGTCAGAAACGGTGCAGAGCCTGAACATAAGGAATCCGCGATCGCCGGCGGTGCAAAATCCCTGTGGAGATCCATCCTGAACGGCATAGCAAAGATCGATGATGATCCGGAGAATGTGCCGACTCAGAGAGACCAGTATGCAGCTGCAAGGAAGAACGGCGCTGCCGACAACACTGTGCAGCCTCTTGATGCGCCTGAACATAAGATCAACAACCTGACCGATGAGAGTCAGATCGAATACACCAGAGTCCTCGGTAAGGATACTATTTTCGACAGACCGGCTGACAGGATCGCCGGACCGTCCAACGCAGTACAGAACGAGGGCGACAGGCCGGTCACCGTTGACATGAACTTTGAAGGTGTCGACGAGGGCGATTACGGCTATCGCGGAAGGACAGCGCAGACCACTAAGAGCGCACCTGAAAAGCAGAGAGGAATGGGAGCAGCTGAACCTTACAGGGGCAAAGCCGGAAGACAGTACGGCCTAGGTGATCCGGATGAATTCGGACATTCGGGAGGATACGGTCTTGACGGAAGAAAGAAATCCTCTGCCGGACGCGGCCTTGAAGATGATATCGGTTACGCCGGCGGAAATGCTGCAGGAGCAGGCGTTGCTTCTATCATGCAGCGCGAGATGAGAGAATTCGGTGTTTCGGGCAGCGGCCTTGACGGAAGCTACGATGCAGAGAACGCTCACAGAAGGAAGCTTGCGGGCATATCCGCAGGCGAGGTCAAGGGCCTCGGAGAAGAGGAACAGGAAGCGGCAGCCAGCCGCAAGAGAGGAAAGAAAGGCCTTGAGGAAGAGCCTCAGAGGACTGCTGAAGACGAAGCGCTTGCCGAGAGCTTCAACCAGAACTCCGAAGACACGTCATATGTTTTGCCTTCACCGGCACTGCTCAAGAAGCCTGCAGGGAACAAGCAGATGGCATCGGACTATCAGCTTGAGCAGAAGGCTGAGCTGCTTGAGAAGACTCTCAATGACTTCGGCGTCGATGCCAAGGTGCTGACAGTAACACAGGGTGCATCCGTAACAAGATACGAAGTGCAGCCTGCAACAGGCGTAAAGGTGTCCAGCATCACAAGGCTGGCAGATGATATCGCGCTCAACCTGAGGGCCAAGAACCTGCGTATAGAGGCGCCTATCCCGGGCAAAGCGGCTGTCGGTATCGAGGTGGAGAACGACAAGCCGTCACCTGTGCTGGTCAGAGAACTGATCGAGTCGGAGGAATTCGAGAATTCCTCATCCAGGATCACATTCGTTGTCGGAAAGGATATCTCGGGCAACAACATAGTCGCGGACCTCAAGGGAATGCCGCACCTTCTGATTGCCGGTGCGACAGGTTCCGGAAAGTCGGTCTGCATCAATACAATAATCACAAGCTTCCTCTACAAGGCAAAGCCGTCCGAGCTGAAGCTGATCATGATCGACCCTAAGGTCGTCGAGCTTGCCAACTACAACGGCATCCCGCACCTCCTGACTCCGGTCGTGACTGATGCGAGAAAGGCTTCAAGAGCTCTGGCGATCGCTGTTGAGGAAATGGACAAGAGATATGAGCTCTTCGCCAAGGAGGGCGTCAAGGATCTCGAGTCATATAACGAGCTGATGAAGGCCAATCATGAATTTGCAAGCTGCAAGCCGCAGGTCGTCATCATCATCGACGAGCTGGCTGACCTCATGATGGCGGCACCGTCTGAAGTCGAGAACTCGATCTGCAGACTGGCACAGAAGGCAAGAGCTGCAGGAATGCATCTGATCGTTGCGACCCAGAGGCCTTCTGTAGACGTTGTCACCGGTCTTATCAAGGCCAACATCCCTTCAAGGATCGCGTTCAGCGTCGCTTCACAGGTCGACTCGAGGACCATCCTCGACATGGCTGGCGCTGAGAAGCTGCTCGGAAAGGGCGACATGCTCTTCTCACCGGTCGGTTCGAGCAAGCCTTACAGAGTACAGGGACCGTACATCTCAGACAGCGAGATCGACAAGGTCATCAAGTTCGTCAAGAAGGAAGGCGGCGGCCCTGTATATGATGAAGAACTCAAGAATGCCATCGAGAATGCTGACAAGAGAGGTTCTTCAGAGCCGCAGGATGAGCTGACTGAAGATGCCATCGCGTTCATCCTCAAGTCCAAGCAGGCTTCGGTATCCATGCTGCAGAGAAGATTCCGCATCGGATACAACCGCGCTGCAAGGATCATCGATGAGATCGAGGAAAAGGGCATCATCGGACCTTCGGACGGATCAAGACCAAGACAGGTGCTCGTGACTGAAGATGAATACTATAACGGCAGCTCCAATGCCGCCGCAGCTCAGGAGACGATAGACGAGATCTCGCCTCAGGAGAAGGCTGACCTCGAGGCAAAGGTGAAAGGCAAGCCTCACATGAACCTCATGGGATCAAGGCCTGCTGAGCCTCAGGCACCGCAGAGAATGCCTGAGCCTGAACCGGAACCTGAAGACTTCTATGAGTCACGCCGGACTGAGGAGTATGACAACTTTGAGGATCCGTATGAGGAGCCTGCAGCAGGCAGTGAGACTGTAATGGCGCCGACAGGCAATGATGCAGTTGATTACTTCAACTCGCTGCCTGAGAGCGTAAGAAAGATGATACTGAATTCAGATGAGTAGAAAGAACGTATATATAGACACGCTTGGATGTGCCAAGAATGAATATGATTCGCAGATGCTGGCAGCCGCTCTTGTCGAGAGGGGCTGCAGCATCGTGTTTGAGCCGGAGGATGCTGACATCATGATCGTCAACACCTGCGGCTTTATTGAGGATGCCAAGAAGGAATCCATCGCAAGGATATTCGAGCTGGCTGAGGAGAAGGGCCGCGGGATGAAGCTGGTAGTTACCGGCTGCCTGTCTGAGCGCTATCACTCTGAGCTGGCTGAGGAGATGCCTGAGGTGGACATGTTCTTCGGCGTCAATGACTATGACAGGCTGCCGGATATCCTTACCGGTGACCGGGAGGAGGCTGCAGATAAAGCGGCCGCTCCGGAGGTGGCTGCACGCAGCTCTGACATGGTCGGTGATGTGCTTGATGATCTCAGATACAGGAAGAGGGATTTTGACGAGGGTGCCTATACGGGCTATCTCAAGATCGCTGAAGGATGCAACAATGCGTGCAGCTTCTGCGCGATCCCATCGATACGCGGGCACTACAGGTCCAAGCGTATCGAGGACTGCGTCCGCGAGGCGCAGGACATGGCGGACGCAGGGATCAGGGAACTGATCCTGATCGCTCAGGATACATCCCAGTACGGCCGCGACTTGTATGGAAAGCTCTGCCTGCCTGAGCTTCTGAAGAAGCTCTGCGCAATAGACGGCATCGAATGGATCAGACTCATGTATGTTTACGATAACGGTATTACCGATGAACTTGTCGAGACCATCGCAAACGAGCCTAAGATCTGCAAATACATAGACATGCCTATCCAGCACGTATCAGACAACGTGCTTCACCGCATGAGAAGGCAGTCGACCGGTGCGTCCATCAGGGCAGCTATCACCATGCTCAGAGAGAGGATCCCTGAAGTACACATCAGGACGACACTTCTCGTCGGATTCCCGGGAGAGACAGAAGAGGACATGGACGAACTCCTCGGTTTCATCGACACAATGAAGATCGACCGCCTCGGAGCTTTTGCATTTTCCGATGAAGAAGGAACTCCATCGTATGAGCTCGACGGCAAGCTTGACGAAGAGACCAAGCAGGCCAGACGCAACGCTGTCATGGAGCACCAGCTCAGGGTCAGCGAGGAACTCAACGAGAAGAAGATAGGCAAAGTGTATGAAGTCATCGTCGACGAGATGATCGATGAAGATGTATATTCAGGCAGAACGAGATATGATTCGCCTGAGATCGACTGCAATGTAGCGTTCAGAAGCACCCGTGACCTGTATCCGGGGGATATCGTGAACGTGCGTATCGACAACGCTTATGAATACGACCTTGAGGGAGAAGAAGTCCTATAGTTCTGATGTGAACCTTCTGCATCAGGGGCGTTGATAATAACCATTTCAGAAATAAAAAGGAGTATTAGAGATGAATCTTCCTAACAAACTCACCATCGCGAGAATGATCGCTGTACCATTTTTCATCGCTGCTTTCATGCTCGGAATGTATCCTGCGGCACTTGTGATCTTCTGCGCAGCATCCATCACGGACTACTTTGACGGCAAGATAGCAAGGTCTCAGAACCTCGTTACCAATTTCGGCAAGATTATGGACCCGCTCGCTGACAAGATCCTGGTATATTCGGCGCTCTGTCTCTTCATAGAGACGGATACCATCGAGGCATGGATGCTGATCATCATCCTAGCAAGAGAGTTCATCGTTGCAGGAATGAGGACCGTAGCTGCATCAGAGGGCAGAGTACTTGCTGCCGGCATGTCGGGCAAAATCAAGACTGTCCTTCAGATGATCTCTGTCATCGTGATGATGGCGGGACTGTGGCTCAGCGATTATCCGGTCATAATGACTGTCGGATACTACATCTTCATAGCTTCGCTGATCATGACGATCTACTCAGGCTGTGAATATGTGATTCAGAACAAGGACGTTTTCTCGATGTAAGGTGGGAAAGGCAGAATATATATGAAGACTTCCATAATCGCCGTCGGGACGGAGCTCCTTTTCGGTCAGACAGTCAATACCAATGCGACTTATCTTTCGAAGAATCTCAATCTCATGGGATTCGACGTCATGTACCATTTTGTCGTAGGAGATAACCCTGCAAGGCTCAGAGAGAAGATCGGACAGGCTTATGAGGACACGGACCTCGTGATACTCACAGGAGGCCTAGGACCTACACAGGATGACCTGACCAAGGAGATGGTCGCAGACTACTTCGGCGCTGAGATGTATTTTGATGAGAGAGCCGCTGATGAGATCAGGGCGTTCTACGCGAGCCGCGGGGGCAAAATGCCTGAGAACAACCTCAAGCAGGCGTATCTTCCGGAAGGCTGCACACCGCTCTACAATGCGTCGGGAACAGCACCCGGTTTTGCCTATGAGAAGAACGGCAAAGTCGTCATGTGCTTCCCTGGACCGCCGCGCGAGCTGAAGTGGCTCTTCGAAAACGGCGGACGCCAGTATCTCGAGCAGTTCATGGACAAGAAGATGTACTACAAGGTCATCAGAACTATCGGAAGAGGTGAGTCGGATCTCGAGATGGACCTGATGCCTCTGATCGACGGTCAGACCGACCCGACGATCGCGACCTACGCCAAGGAAGGCGAGTGCACGATCAGGATCGCTTCCCAGCGTGACACCATCGAAGAGGCCAGAGCGGCTGTTGATGAGATGATACTCAAAGTCAACGAGCTGATCGGCGAATACATATACAGCTATGATGATGAAGAGCTTGATGAAGTCGTCGTAAGACTTCTGAAGGAGAAGCATCTTAAAATAACATCTGCTGAGTCAGCAACAGCGGGACTGTTCGCTTCTTCCATAGCAGAGGTCCCGGGTGCTTCGGAGTCCCTGAGGTATGCATATGTCACATATAGTAATGAAGCAAAGATCGCACTCGGGGTACCGGCAGAAACGATAGATACATACGGCGTGGTAAGCCCTCAGACTGCTGAGGCTATGGCACTGGCCGCAAAGGCTGCATCAGGTGCGGATATGGCTATCTCTGTTACCGGATTTGCCGGACCTGAAGCAGATGAAGGACACGAAGCAGGCGAGGCGCATATCGGATATGCCTTCGGCGACAAGTCCGGATCGGTGCCGGTCTTCACACACAGAAACTTCAGAAACTGGAACCGCAATTACTTCAGACTGAGGATGCTGAGAACCGCATATCAGCTGCTGACCGCAGAATAGCGCCGGTTTTGCACTGAAATAATACAGGAAAACATCCGGAGGGTGGATCTTCTGCAGGATATCATGCATCCGCCGTTCGACAGAAATCAGTGAAAACAATATAATTATACTGACCCGGAAAAATAGCATCCCAGGCATTGACAACCGGAAAAAAGAGCAGTATTATGTATTCGAACACTTGTTCTGAATACATCCAGGAGGAACCATGGCTACTAATAATACAGACAATGCAGCAAAAGAAAAGGCCCTCAATCAGGCCCTTGAACAGATACAGAAACAGTACGGCAAGGGAGCTATCATGAAGCTCGGAGATGCCGGCCCGGTGACCAATCTCGAGGTCATCTCGACCGGTTCGCTGAGCCTTGACCTCGCCACAGGAGTAGGCGGCTACCCTAAGGGCAGGATCATAGAGATCTACGGACCTGAATCTTCAGGTAAGACAACTCTGACTCTCCATGCCATTGCTGAGGCTCAGAAGAAAGGCGGACAGGCGGCATTTATCGATGCAGAGCACGCGCTCGATCCTGTCTATGCGAAGAACCTCGGTGTCAATGTTGACGAGCTTCTCGTATCCCAGCCGGATACAGGAGAGCAGGCTCTCGAGATCTGCGAGATGCTGGCAAGGAGCGGAGCTCTTGATATCATCGTCATCGACTCGGTCGCAGCTCTCGTACCGAAGGCCGAGATCCAGGGCGAGATGGGAGACTCACATGTAGGTCTTCAGGCCAGACTCATGTCACAGGCTCTGCGTAAGATCGCAGGTGCGGTCAACAAGTCCAACACCTGTGTCATCTTCATCAACCAGCTGAGAGAGAAGATCGGCATCATGTTCGGAAACCCTGAGACAACTACAGGCGGAAGGGCTCTGAAGTTCTATGCTTCCATGAGACTTGATGTAAGAAGAGTCGAGACTATCAAGAAGGGCGAGGACATGCTCGGAAACAGGACGAGAGTCAAGATCGTCAAGAACAAGGTCGCTCCTCCGTTCAAGAAGGCTGAATTCGACATCATGTACGGAACAGGAATATCTCTTCCGGGAGACATTCTCGATACAGCTACGGATATCGGCATAATCGAGAAGGCAGGATCCTGGTACAGCTACAACGGAGAGAGGATCGGACAGGGCAGAGAGAATGTCAAGACTTATCTCGAAGAGCATCCTGATGTTCTCGAAGATGTAAGAGCCAGAGTTATGAAGCACTTCGAGGACAGCAAACAGCCTGCAGACGCCAAGGACGGAGGCATCCGCGTCGACGAGGACGGCGTAGTAATTGAGTAAAAATAGTGCTTGACGGACATATTGCGTTTTGTTATACTTGAACGCGGTCAACCGCACGAAAAGGGTGATTGTTAAGCATCGCAGCTACAGTAATATTTTGGCGGTGCACCCTCAACGGCGAGTCTGGTTTAAGGAGGAAAATTAAACAATGTACGCAATTATCAAGACAGGCGGCAAGCAGTACAGAGTTCAGGAGAACGATGAGTTCAGAGTAGAGAAGCTTGACGCACAGGTAGGCGACAAGGTCGTTTTCGACGAAGTAGTAGCAGTAGGCGGAGATGAGCTTGTAGTAGGAACACCTTTTGTAGAGGGATACGCAGTAGAGGCTGAGGTTCTCGAGCAGGGCAAGGCTGACAAGGTTATCATCTACAAGTACAAGGCTAAGAAAGATTACAGACGTAAGAACGGTCACAGACAGCCATACACACTCGTAAAGGTTACAGGTATCGGCGCTGGCAAGAAGGCCGCTAAGAAGGAATCCGCAGCTAAGGCTGAGGCTCCTGCAGCAGAAGCACCAAAGGCAAGCGCATCCATGAAGAAGGATGAGCTGCTCGCTATCGCTAAGAAAATGGGCATCGAGGTTGCTGCTAAGGCAACAAAGGCTGACATCCTTGCAGCTATCGAGGCTAACTAATAAGGAACAGGAGGTAATATTCGATGTCAAGTAAAAAGGGAGTAGGAAGTTCCAAAAACGGCAGAGATTCCGAGTCCAAGAGACTTGGACTTAAGGTAGGTGCCGGTGAATATGTAAGCGCTGGAAGCATCATCATGAGACAGAGAGGCACTAAGCTTCACCCTGGCAACAATGTTGGTATCGGTGGAGACGACACTCTGTTCGCAAAGATCGACGGAACTGTAAAGTTCGAGAGATACGACAAGAAGAGAAAGAAAGTAAGCGTTTACAGCAAGGAAGCATAATTCCGGTTATTCGCATCAAGCCCCTACATTGTAGGGGCTGATTTTTTCGGAGAAAAGATATGTTCGTAGACAGAGCGGAAATCACAATAGTATCCGGTAAGGGCGGCAACGGCGCAGTCACATTCAGGCGCGACCCGTACGTTCCGGACGGCGGTCCGGACGGAGGCGACGGCGGTGATGGCGGCAGCGTTATTTTTGTTGCCGACCGCAATCTCAGGACTCTGATGGACTTCAAGTACAAGAGGAAGTATCAGGCTGAGAACGGCCAGGACGGAATGAAGAGAAAACGCTACGGCAAGAAGGGTCAGGACCTGTATATCAAGGTGCCGGTCGGTACTCTTATCATCGATAAGGAGTCAGGGCTTCTGATGAAGGATCTCTGCAATGACGGAGATGAGCTTGTTGCGGCAAAGGGCGGCAGAGGCGGACGCGGTAACGTTCATTACAAGAGCAGTATCCGTCAGGCTCCTAATTTTGCTGAGGCAGGCGGCTTTGCGAAGGAAAGAGAAGTCATACTTGAGCTCAAGCTGATAGCAGACGTAGGTCTTCTCGGATTCCCGAATGTCGGAAAGTCGACACTTCTGTCCGTATGCACCAATTCAAGACCTAAGATCGCAGGATATCATTTCACCACTATAGACCCTAATCTGGGTGTCGTGTACCTGCACGATACAAGCTTTGTAATGGCAGATATTGCCGGCATCATTGAAGGCGCTGCACAGGGCGCAGGTCTTGGATTCAAGTTCCTCAAGCACATTGAGAGAACCAAGGTCCTCATCCACGTGGTTGATGTCTCCGGCTCAGAAGGCCGTGATCCTGTCGAAGACTACAGGAAGATCATGGCAGAACTTGAACAGTACGACCCGAAGCTTCTCAAAAAGCCGCAGATCGTTGCAGCCAACAAGATGGATATCGTGACTGATCAGGACAAGCTTGATGAGTTCATGAAACTCATGGAAGAGGAGGGCCGCAAGGTATTCCCGATCAGTGCCGCAACACGCCAGGGAATAACCGAGCTGCTGAATGAGACTCTCCATGAAATAGAGACATACGAAGAGCCTGACGAAGAGCCGGTTCAGATGTTTGATTTCGAGGCAGATGAATATGATGCTGATTACAAGAAGATCAGTGCGTATGTCGATGAAGACGGCGCATTTGTGCTTGAAGGGAAGCATCTTACCAAGATATTCAACTCGACCAACTTCACGGACAGCGGTTCCATCAGATATCTGTACAACTATATCGAGAAGAACGGAGGCATGAAGCTGCTGTTCGATCTCGGCCTCAAAGAGGGCGATACTGTACGTATCAAGGACTTCGAGTTTGAGTACACTGAGGAGTAGATGAATATTTTCATCAGAATAGATAATTATTTGACAGTAAGGGAAGCCTACAGCTTCCCTTTTTCGTGCAAAAAATTCACCAGATCATACAACATATAGATTCAATAGTTTCAGAAAACACGCAATTCGTTGAAAATATGATGAAAAGCGTAAAAAATAGGTCGATTATCAGTGAAAAAATGTAAAAACATCATTATTTCACATCTAAACAGGCCTATATTATAGTTTGAAGCGACCCATACATCGCAATATACCTTAAGAAAGGAAACGGCTATGTCTGAGAACGCTTTAAAGAGACTTAAGTCATATGCAGAAGATATCTTCAGGGATAAAAAGAGACTGATCAGAATACTGCTTATTGTTTTTATTCTGCTTCTTGCGCTTATGCTGCGTCTGTATGAAAACAGCAAGTCGGATATAACAGTTGACAGCAGCATGGACGTAAAAGCAGAAGGGGAAATATGCGTTGATATCGGAGGTGCTGTTGTAACTCCCGGTGTCTATACAGTCAGCTCCGGAACAAGACTGTATGAAGTCATCGATCTTGCAGGAGGCCTTATCAGTAATGCCGACACGGATTCCATTAACCGCGCCGAATATGTTGAGGACGGTCAGAAGATAATCATCCCCGTTCGTCCTCAGCAGACCGGAAATGAGGCAGCAGATGGAAGCGGAGCAGGTGAAGGAGACAGCGGCGGGGCGGACGCTGCAGGAACCGGCAGCACATCTGCGGCGTCTCAGGCCTCTGAGGCTGCGGCAGCAGTATCCGGCACAGGGCTTGTCAATATCAACTATGCTGACAAGGAGGAGCTTATGACACTTCCGGGCATAGGAGAAGCAAAGGCGCAGAAAATCATTGATTACAGGAGCAGTACCAGATTCAGGAAGAAAGAGGACATCAAGTCCGTAAACGGTATAGGAGATGCTGTCTACAACAGCATCAAGGATTCCATAACTGTATAAGGAGGTGGATCGTGATGAGAAAAGACCAGATCAAATCAGCAAACACAGAGTCCCGCGGACTGTTTATGTTCGGAAGTGATATCACAGCAAAACCGACAGTCGAAGAGCTTGCGGCCTACTATGAATTTCTTAACAGCAGCACATCGGTACTTAATGAATTCGGCATACATATAGGAACCAACGGATATTCATATCTGATAGAAGCTCTTAAGATCATCATAGACAGGGAGAGATATGATGTGAGGATGAAAACCGATGTATACCCGCTGATCGCTGTAAAGCACGGCCTGAAAAGATGTGACCCGGTGGAACACAGCATAAGAAATGCGATAAATACCGCTTATGAGGATCAGCTGAAACAGCCGGGGTGCAACAGCATGGAGCTCTTTCCGAAGAAGCCGACAAACAAGCAGTTCATTATTTATGCTGCAGATGAGGTGTTCAAAAAACTGTGTGTAAACAAGCTTGACAGCCTGAGTTGATTTGAGCAGGAAGTATATGTTAGCATTGCCGTGCGGGTCTTTAAGAAGACCCGCACAGTTAATGAGAAGAGAAGGAAATATCATAATGGAAAAAATCAAACTTGACAGAATCAACGAGCTTGCTCACAAGTCGAAAGCAGAAGGACTGACACCTGAAGAAAAGGCTGAACAGGCAGTACTGAGAGCTGAGTTTCTTGCGGAAATCAGAGCTGACGTAAAGGCTTCACTCGAATCCATTGAATTCGTTGAAGAAGTCACTGCTGAGTGATATAATGAGTGGAAGTTTTGTTAGATAAGGAGACTATTCATGGAAAAACTCGGGGTAAATGAACTTAGAGATATGTTCAGAGACTTTTTCGTCAGCAAGGGACATTATGCAGGCGGCAGCGCTTCGCTGATCCCGCGTAATGACAAGAGCCTTCTGATCATAAACTCCGGTATGGCACCGCTCAAGCCTTATTTCGCAGGAGTCGAGACTCCTCCGAGCAAGAGGATGACAACATGCCAGAAGTGCATAAGGACTAATGATATAGATAACGTAGGAAAGACCGCCCGTCACGGTACATTCTTCGAAATGCTCGGCAACTTCAGTTTTGGCGACTACTTCAAGAAGGAATCACTGCAGTGGGGCTGGGAATTCTGTACTGAATGGCTCAAGATGCCTAAGGAAAAGCTCTGGGCTACTATATATGAAGACGATGACGAGGCATTTGAGATCTGGAGAGATATCATCGGAATGCCTGAAGAGAGGATCGTAAGACTCGGTAAGGAAGACAACTTCTGGGAAATCGGACTCGGACCTTGCGGACCATGTTCAGAGATCTACTACGACCGCGGACCTGAGTGGGGATGCGGCAAGCCTGACTGCAAGCCGGGATGTGAGTGTGACAGATACCTTGAGTTCTGGAACCACGTATTCACACAGTTCGACAGACAGGAGGACGGATCATATCCGAGACTCGCTCATCCTAACATCGATACAGGAATGGGTCTTGAGAGACTCGCATGCATCCTCCAGGATGTGGATTCCATCTTCGACGTAGATACTGTCAAGTTCACAAGAGACGCCATCACAGACATGGCAGGAGTTGAATATCAGGCAGGCAACCACAAGGTCGATGTCAGCGTCAGGATCGTCACAGACCACCTGAGATCTATGACATTCATGATCGCGGACGGTATCCTTCCAAGTAACGAGGGAAGAGGATACATCCTCAAGAGGATCATCAGACGTGCTGCAAGACACTGCAAGCTGCTCGGTATCACACAGGCCAATCCGCTTGTTGAGCTCGCTGAGAGCGTTGTACAGACATCCGGCGGAGCTTATCCTGAGCTCGTTGAGAAGCACGACTATATAATGAAGATTATCAAGGTCGAGGAAGACAATTTTGCCAAGACCCTTGACAGAGGAGTTGAGATCCTTGACGGATACATGGCCGACATGGATGCAAAGGGCGAGACTGAACTCGCAGGTGAGCTGACATTCAAGCTGTACGATACATACGGATTCCCTCTGGAAGTTACACAGGAGATCCTCGAGGAGAACGGCAAGACAGCTGACGTTGACGGCTTCAACGCTCACATGAAGGCACAGAAGGATCTCGCAAGAGCCAATCAGAGAGATACTTCAGACGATGCATGGAGAGACGCTTCGGAATACAGCCACTTCGAGCCTACTGATTTCCTCGGATATACAGAGGAATCGGCAGAGTCCAAAGTCCTGTATGTCGGAAATTATGATAAGGACCGCAAGTTCGTCATCACCGAGGCTACGCCGTTCTATGCTACAAGCGGCGGACAGATCTACGATACAGGCTGCATCACAAGAGGCAGCGATGTTCTGAGAGTAGTTGACGTAGAGAAGGACAATGGTATTTATCTCCACGTCATCCACGCGGATGACTCCGGACTTGCTGACCAGCTCGAAGTAGGTGAAACAGTATCACTGGCTATCGACTCGGTAAGAAGACACAGGATCGCAAGATCACACTCAGCTACACACCTGCTGCAGCAGGCTCTCAGAGATGTACTCGGAGATCATGTCATGCAGGCAGGATCATATGTAGATGACAACTATCTGAGATTCGACTTCAACCACTTCCAGGCAGTAACACCTGAAGAGATCAGAAAGATCGAAGACATCGTCAATGATAAGGTAGACGAGTATCTTCCTATCAAAATGGAAGAGATGCCTATCGAAGAGGCTAAGAAGCTCGGAGCTATGGCTCTGTTCGGTGAGAAGTACGGCGATATCGTAAGAGTTGTCAGCATGGGCGACTACAGCGTAGAGTTCTGCGGCGGTACACATATTGACAACACAGGTAAGGTAGGAGGCTTCAAGATCATCAGCGAAGGCGGAATCGCTGCCGGAGTAAGACGTATCGAAGCTATCACCGGATCCAATGTCATCAAGTACCTGACAGATAAGGAAGCAGTCATCAGCACACTCGCTCAGACACTCAAGTCCAGTGAGTCTGACCTGACACGCAAGGCTTCTCAGGTAATGTCGGATATCAAGGAACTCGAAAATACCATAAAATCATTCAAATCGGATGAGATTACAGGTGCGATTGGTGATATAATTGACTCAGCGAAAGAGATCGGCGGAGCGAACCTCATTACCAGAAAGTTCGAAGACACCGATGCAGACCAGCTGCGCAGCATCTGCGATGCAGTCAAGGAAAAGATGAACAACGTCGTTATGGTATTTGCTTCCGTAAATGACGGCAGAGTCACATTCATCACTGCAGTAAGTGATGACCTGGTAGGCAAGGGCTACAACGCAGGAAAGATCATCAAGGAAGTAGCAAAGGCTGCAGGTGGCGGCGGCGGCGGAAAAGCCAACATGGCACAGGCCGGCGCAAAAGATGCATCCAAGGTAGATGACGCATTCGCAGTAGCTGAGCAGATAATGGCTAATCAACAGTAATAACTTATATATGGAGGATTGAAATGAGCAAGAACACTATCATGTTCGAAGGATTCAAGGACAGCCAGCTTGATAAGAAAGAAGCTCTTGTAGAGATCTACACAGCTCTGACAGACCGCGGATACAACGCAGTTGATCAGATCGTAGGATATCTTACTTCAGGAGATCCTTCTTATATCACAAGCCACAATAATGCAAGAAACCTCATTCTCAAGATCGACAGAGACGAGCTTCTTGAAGAGATCCTTACAAGCTACCTCGGAATCAGCAAAAAGTAATGCGCATTCTCGGACTTGATGTAGGAGACAGAACAGTGGGGGTCGCGGTAAGCGACCCTCTTGGTATAATTGCGACAGGCGTTACGACTATCGAAAGAGTAGGCATCCGCAAGGATACGGGCAAAGTTATAGACTATATCCGCGAGTATGACTGCTCTAAAGTTGTCATGGGCCTGCCGCTTAATCTTGATGATTCGGATTCTGTTCAGACGGAGAAGGTGAGAGAGTTCAGAAGGATGCTGGAGAACAAGCTAAAGAGCTCCGGACCGCTCTCCAAGGTCACGATCGAGTGGCAGGATGAGAGATATTCGACAGCAGAAGCTGAAGAAGTGCTTATCGAAGCCAACATGAGCCGGGAAGACAGAAAGAAGATCATCGACCGCCAGGCGGCGATCGTCATACTCCAGCGTTATCTTGACAGAATGCCGGCAGAGGAAAAGATATGAACGACCTGCAGATAGATTATTTCATGGCCGTTGCCACCAATCTCAGTTTTACCAGGACATCCGAGGAACTTTTCGTATCACAGCCTGCGATATCCAGGCAGATATCTCAGCTTGAAAAGGAGCTCGGAGCCAGGCTTTTCGTGAGGAACAATCAGAAGACAGAGCTTACCGAAGTCGGCAGGCTCTATTTTGAACTGTTCTCAAGATACAAGGCAGACCTTATAAACACCAAGGTCGAGGCTGACAGGATACTCGGAAAGAAGAAGGGCATGATGAGAGTAGGATTCCTCGAGGGCTGGGATCTGTTCGGCATAATTCCCCCGATGATCGAGAGGTTCAATGAGGAGTATCCGGACATAGAGGTTGTCATCAACTGCTGCGGAGTCAAGGAACTTACGACTTCGCTTCTCAATGACACTCTGGATGTTGTCGTGACCATGTCGAACTCGCTGAGCTCTTTCAGTGAATTCACTACAGCACCTGTTGCCGAGGTAAGAAAACTGCTTCTGTTCTCAAGCAATCACAGACTTGCAGGAAGAAGCGGTCTTACGCTCAAGGACTTCAGCGACGAAGTATTCATCGCTCCGTGGGAAATAGTCGACAAGATGATCGTCGAGACTATTGCCTCATATACAAGACCGTATGGATTCATACCTAAACTCAGATTCGTAAAAAATCATGAATCGACCATCACATGCGTACGAAATAACATGGGTGTGGCCATCGTCGATGAATGGGTATGGGCCAAGAACGCAGCTGACCTGAGGTGGATCCCTTTCAGGGCAATGGATGCGATATCTGTTGCCAGAATGAGCGCGAGGGAGAGCGAGCCTGTACTTGCAATGGAGCGGATCCTTAAAGAAGTTATAGACGAGCAGGAAAAACAAAAGGGAACAAGCCGCTAACCATTGAAAATACTGATTCATAACCAAATCGTTATGAATATACGTGCATAATATCAATTATACTTAACAGGTATCATAGGATAGAATTCTATCCAGGATATCTGTTCTTTTTTTAACAGAATTATTTCACAGCACAATTAATTCAAAAGTTTTTTGAAGGGAGAAACTATTATGAAGAGTAAGAAACTCACAGCTGTATACGCACTTATCATGGACCTGCCACTCAGTATCATCGTAACTGTCGTTGCGCTTGCACTCGGTGGCAATCTTAATATGCAGTCCTTTGTACCAAGCTGCATCCTGGCTTACGTAGTTACATTCATCCTTAATTTCCTGCCTGTAGGAAAGTGGGGCGTTGATTTCGCAATGAAGCATTCACAGCCTGGAACTCTTAAGTTCGGACTTCTCGTCAATGCTGTCATCGCACTCGTATTCACAATAGTGCTCGACCTCATCATGACATTCTTCGGAGTAGTACTTACTGCACACGCACCGATGAGCGAATACTTCAAGGCTGTACTCGGCGGATTCATCCCATGCTACATTGCATCTTTCATCGTAGCATTCATCTGGAATCCGGTTGCAGACAAGCTGTCCAGAAACATCTGCAACGAGCCTGATCCAATGGCTCAGAAGCACGAGTAATCTGACAGTGACCACTTGTTAATGAGGTTAACTTAATAATTCACAGAACCGACTCAAAAACAGGTTTTTCCGATGTTATCATCGAAACAATAGTAGATATTTCATATTTATATTTTCAGGAGGGATAATATGAAAATTCTGGGAATTTCTTACGGAACCAAGAACGGTAACAATGACACCATGTGCAGAGTAGCACTTGAAGAGTGCCAGAAGATGGGTGCTGAGATCGAATTCATACACGCTTTTGACTGGGATCTTCAGACATGCACAGGCTGCGTTGCATGCTCAAGAGGACTTGTAATGGGCAAGGGCATGATCTGCACAAGAAAAGACGATTTCAAGGCTCTTTATGAGAAGATGGTAGAAGCTGACGGCGTTCTCATAGTAGACCCTATTTATGAATCCGGCGGATCCGGCCTCTTCCATATCTGCTGCGACCGTATGGGTCCTGGACACGATACAGGTATGCTCATGATGCTCGACGGAAAACTCAAAGAGCAGGGCAAGGAAGGCCTGAATCCTCGTTACTTCATGCAGAAGGCTATTTCATTCGTTGGTATCGGCGGTTCTGACTGGGCTTGCCGCGTAGAGACTGACCATGCAATGCTTGCTATGTCCCCGGGCTGGAAGGTTATCAACAATGATTTCTTCTCCTGGAGTAAGGATGTTCTCATGCAGGACGATAAGGTAGAGCGCATGAAGGAAATCGGCAGAAACCTTGTTGAGGCTGCTCAGTACATCATCGACAACCATGTTATGATTCCTGGTTCAGAGAATCTTGATCTCTGGAAGGGCGAAGCAGGCGGATGCCCGCACTGCCACGGCAACAACTTCTACATTTTCCCTGGCACAAATCATGCTGTATGCGAGCTCTGCGGTCTTGAGGGTCACCTTGAAATGACAGACAACGGCATGAAGCTGGTAAACGATCCTGAACTTGGCGAAAACGGAACTATCGAACACTGCCACGATCTGCTTTCCGGCAAGGCTGCACACGGCAAGGACATCTTCGAGAATGAGGGCAGACTCATGAACCTCTTCAAGGATCCTGAGTTCAAGGCAAGAAAAGAGCACTACACAAGCGTGATTGCTCCTACACCATCCCCTTCAAAGGCACAGTAGTTTATACAAGATAAGATCAGGCAGGGGGATGAATTGCCCCTGCCTGCTTTTATACCATCATTTTCAGAGTGCCGTGACTGGGATTTCACAGCGCTCAGATCGAAAGGAGAATCATCTAATGAACAGACCTGAGTTCTATCCGGTAAGAAGCCTTATCTATGTTGACCTCGCTCATGAGGATTACAGAATCAAGCTTGAGAACTGGCTGTACAGATACCATGTGCCAGACAGCATCTCACAGTTCGGACCATATGTAAGCAAGTACGCTTTCTATCCTGCACTCCCGACACCTCCGGGCGGAGAGAGATTCGGAACAGTAAGGATGCAGCTGACTGAGCACTACTGGCTTGCAAATCCTAATGATGTAGGTTTTGCCAAGGATCATCACAAGGTCCTGACTGAGTACTTCCCTACAGACGTACTCGTATGGCAGAACAACATTCCTGACATGGGACATTCCCACGGCATCGACAAGGCCGAGGAAGTAAACATCGAGGGAGATGATGCAAGATCGACAAAGGGCGATGAGTCAATGGGAACAGTTCCTTTCATCTTTGCATTCGTACCTGTATGGTGGGAAGACGACTTCAAGGGCGAAGGCCGCACAGTAGAGGACGGACCTAACTACAGATGGCAGTTCATGGTCAGGTATCCTGAAGGCGTCAGCAAGGAAGAGGGCGACAAATGGCTCAAGGAAGAGTTCCTGCCTTCTATCTATGAGCACGAAGGATGCACACGCTGCGTATCCAGCCTTATTAAGAAGGAAGTCAACGGATGTGACTTTGACCGTGTCGTAGAGATGTGGTTCGAGTGCCAGACTGCATGGTGTGAAGCTGTTGCTGCAGCTGCTGAGAAGTGCGCTAAGCCTGCATGGGCTGAGACAGAGGACTTCCCGTACTTCAAGAAGTCCTACGGCATCAGCGGCATCTTCCTGTCAGACTATGCAAGATCAGACAATCTCAACCAGTATCACGGATACATCACAATGAGATAAAGTATTTCCGGAGGTTTTGCCTCCGAACACAAAGGAGACTTAAATGGGCAAAGGAAAATATTTCTATTCGAAGGGTGAGGGAAACGACGGTTACATCAAGAACCTTGAGGTGCTCTCATACTGCGATATGGACGGCACATGCGGAATGTTCCAGATGGGACTTTACCGTACAGAAGCCGGAAGATATCTGCTTTATGGAGCCTGCTTCGCAGCAGGTCCTGAAGGCGTAGGTATCATGATCAGTGATGTTACTGATCCGAGGAATCCGGTCTTCATCAAGAAGTGGCGCCCGTTCGATATCGAGGAGTATCCTACAACATCTATCCCTAAGCTCCAGATAGCAGATGACAAGCTCATCTTCGCTCTTACATCCGGATCCGGCCCTGCCGTTCTGGTTGGCGACAGAGATAAGATGAAGAGCCTTCAGGGCATCATGATCTATGACCTCAAGAATGATCCTGAGAACCCTGAATACCTCGGCTACTGGGACTGCGGAGTTCCTTATTCGATGGGCGTTCACAGATTCATGTACAACGGAGGGGACTACGTACATCTGTCATCAGAAGCTGACGAGTTCGAAGGACTCATCTACAGGATCGTGAGCATCAAGGACCCGGCCAATCCGGTCGAGGTAGGCCGCTGGTGGGCACCTCATCAGTACATCTACGGTGTACCTGGAAGAGAGGTAGACCACTCAGCACCTCACAATCCTGACTTCATGGACAAAGGCTGGCTGCACGGACCTCCGTTCGTAGTAGGCGACAAGGTATACTGCGGATACTGCGGAGACGGACTGTATGTTCTGGATATTTCAGATATCCATCATCCTAAGGCACTTGGCAACCTGAAGTTCATGCCTGCTTTCTCGAGCAGACTCGCAGGAGCAAGGACTCATACTGCACTTCCTCTTGTCGGAAGAGACCTCGTAGTAGTCACCAATGAAGGAGAGAGATTCGGCTTCATAAAGGACGGCGTTGTAACACAGGCGCAGGCCATGAACAACCTGCACATGGTAGATGTAAGTGATCCGACCAACCCTGTGCTGATCGCAGAGTTCCCGTATCCTGAAGTTCCTGAGGATTTCCCTGCACCGAACTTCAACACATACATGCTTGCTGAAGGATCAAAGGGCGGACCTTTCGGACCTCACAACGTTCACGAGCCTATGAGCAACAAGCCATGGCTTGAGCAGAGAAACGATGTAGTTTATGACTGCTATTTCGCAGCCGGACTCAGGATCTATGACGTTTCCGATCCTTTCTACATCAAGGAGAAGGCATACTTCATTCCTCCGAATCCGACCAAGAAGTGCTTCCCGTTCCCTGGCCCTATGATGGCAATGACAGAGGACGTTGTCGTAGACGACAGAGGCAACATCATCATCGATGCTAACAGCGACGGATTCTACATCCTCAGAAAGACATACGAGGACTAGTCAGATATAATCCGTTTGAGGACTGGTCATGACGATTGATAAAAGGGGTATTCCGATACCGTTTATCACTTAAGAAGCGGCAGCTTTCGGGCTGCCGCAAATTTTTAGGATTATAGAAATGACCATTCCGGATCAATTTGCGGAGAAATACAGACAGAAAAACTGATATTAAGGTAATCAAAAATGGACAGCAAGAAAAAGGAAGTACTTACACTGGCAGTTCTGATAGCCATACTTCCGCCTATATGGGCGGTTGCAAGCCCGTACCTCGGAAATACGGTAGGACCTATCGCTCTTATCGCAGCAGGTATCTACGGGACCAACGGCAACAAGTTCGAAGATGCGCACAAGATAGCTCTCGGATATCTCGCGGGAGACATATGGGCTCTTATATGCACTCTGGTAATGGCTCATACGCCGTTTAACGCCGATCTGACGCTGTTTTGCCTGCTCGCAGTACTCGGATTCCTTGTTGTCATAATTTCGATGAGAATCCCGCATATAATCCATATGCCGTCATGGCTTGCAGGATGGGCGATCGGTATGCTGACCATGAATCTCGACAAGACGACGCCTGTCATGAGCCTGACAGTACAGATCGCAGTGGCAATGCTTGTAGGCGTATACTACGTAGGCGCTCTGCTCGACAAGATACACAGGATCTGGAACGGGAAAAAGTAGAAGCGTGTCAGTCAGACTGCAATGAATCCCTGAAATCTTTCAGTTCTGAGAGAAGTGCGGTATACTTTTCTCAGAACATTCAGACAGGATGATGCACGACTGACAGATGAAAAGAAACAGCAGACGACTAAGGACCTTAATAATGGTATCTATTGCAGCAATACTGATGCTGCTTACTGCAGTTCCTGCGTATAACGCAGAGACCGCGGCAGCTGCAGCAGGCAGGACTGCGATATATAAAGGCCCGCAGTCGTCTTTTTCGTACAAAAAATACAGCACACAGACCGAATACATGAGGGACCTCAGATGGAGGATGGAAAGGGTATACAACGGACTTGAGGCATATACCGATGATACGAAGATCGTGCCTGTTCCGGGGATCATCGAGACATATACAGTTGACGGAAATGAGAAGAACGTTTCGGAAAAATATGTTCCTCAGGGGCTCTGCCGTGCTGACGATTACTGGCTTGTAACTGCCTATGATGCGGAAAAGGAGAACAATTCTGTAATATATGTCATCGACAAGGAGACTGACACACTTGTATCGACACTGACTCAGCCGTACCGCTATCATTCGGGCGGGATCGCATTTGACGGTGAGCGTGTATGGCTCACGGGCTCGACATCTGACAACTACGACGGATATCCGTTTCTGCATTACATAGAGTATGAGACTTTCCTTGAGATGATCAGGGATCCTCTGCATGAGATCACAGATGATGAGATCTCAGGAAAGATATACATCAGAAACAAGCCTTCCTTCCTCTCATATGCAAGGGGGACTCTGTGGGTAGGCACCTATGTCGGAAAGAAAGGGACCCATGAAGGATATATCTACGGCTATCCTGTCACAGGAACAGGAAACAGCAAACTGAACACAGTCATGTACTCGGTAATAACCGGGATCGACTCGAGCGCTCAGGGCGCGGATATATACGGCAACAATCTGTACGTATCCAGCTCATATAACGGATATGTGCGGGCTGTTAAGTCATCATTTGTCACGAAGTATGATATCAAGGCTCTCATTGACGGCAAAAGCCGTATCAATGTAAGCAAAAAGGAATTGCGCAGGATAGAAGTACCTAAGATGAACGAGGAGATCCTCATTGAGAACGGAGACCTGTTCATCAACTTTGAATCAGCATCAGGCGGGTGGAACAATCCGGTCATCAAGACTGACAGGATACTTGCACTGAGACTGAATCTGTGGAGGTAACGGATCATGTTCAGGAAAGTTCTGACAGGTATAGCAATTACTATAGGGGTGCTGTTTATAGGGACGATGCTTTTTCTGAGGTTCAACGGCGATCCGAATTTTCTTCTGAAAAAGAGCGCAGTCACTGTAAAGGAAGGGAAGGCAGTTCAGGTATCCGAGCGGTACAACAGCATGGTGCCTGTCTCAGGCAGGACGAATATGTTCGTGTTCACACCGGCTGAAACCGCGGAGTACCAGTTCACTTTGAGTGACATAAACTGCGATGAAGATATCTCACTCAGCATGATCGTAATGGATGAAAGCATGTCCGAATATGCGGGTGTATCGTCTGCAGATGCAGAAATAGATACTGATACGTCCGGACAGGATCAGGAAGCAGGCGACGGTACTCTCAGCTGCAGAGTCAGTCTGCAGAAGAACAGCATCTGTTATATAGGAATCGATGCGGAGTCGTCTGAGAACAGGAGCCGTTACTCCTGGGAATACAGTTTAACTGTCACAAAAGCACCTGAAGAGGAGGCGCCTGCGGAGATAACCACTGATCAGAAAGTCCGAATAAGCCTGAAAGCTGATGAAAAGAAGTGTCTTCTGTTCACTCCGGCGGAAACGGGTTATTATAAATTCGATGCAGAGATAGTGGCCGGAAGCAAGGCGGGATATGCAGGGATCGACTCTGTGACCCTTGATAACAATGCAGAAGAAGCTGTGACAGACGGGCTCTGTCATCTCGAGGCCGGACAGGAATACTATGTATGGGTCGCAGCATATGATATCCGCAAAACCGCCAAGGCGGATGTCTCATGCAGAATGATCGGGTCTGCAGCTTTCGACGGTACTGCCGAAGTGCAGATCGCAAATGAGTCTGTCATCGAATTCACTGCTGATGAAGACGGACTGACAGTGATTTATTCTGTATCAGACGGGAACCCTGATGTGACTGTATATGATGCAGACGGTTTCCCTCTTAGAAATGACAATGATTCTGGTGCGGAAATAAGCGAAAACGAACACGACTTTGCTGTCGTTATAGACGCTGCGGCTGGTGATGTCTACAGGATATTCGTGTCAGGCAGATTCAGCGACTGCAGGGTGATCAGAGCACGCTATACAGGTGACGGGACCACTCTTGGCCCTGATGACATAGAGCAGATAGTGATATCCTCAGAGGCAGCGGAAGGCGATACTTCTCATGAGGAAGAGCCTGATGGAAATGCGGCCGGAAGTGAGGAACAGCAATGAGCACAAACAGAAGAAAAAGCATATATGTATGTCTCGCTCTTGCGGCTGTTGTTCTCATAGGGATTGCCGTATTCTGTTTTGGCTGCAATGAGAAATATACCGATGTTGCTGTCCTGTCGACGACCGATATGCACGGAAAGGGCTGGGATATAAACCTGCTTACGGATCAGCCGGAGAAAAACAGCATGCTGAGTGTGGCGACTGCTGCAGCGAAGACCAGAGAGGAATTCGGTGAGGACAATGTTATTCTCATAGACAATGGAGACCTGTATCAGGGAACACCATTCTCACAGCTGAGTCTGACAGAATATACAGGAAAGGAAGGGAGCAGCGTTCCTTCAATGTCTGTATGCCTTGAGAAGGCCGGATATGATGCCTTTATCCCGGGTAATCATGAATTCGATTACAGCTGGGATATCATGAGCAATGTGTATAAGGATCTGGAAGAAAACGGGATCCCTGTTGTTACATGCAATGTCTGCTATGACGGAAGTGACGGCACTCATGAAAAAGGCGACACCGTATTCACTCCGTATATCACTAAGACGATAAAGGTAAACGGCAACGAACATAAGATAGGCATACTCGGGATCGGAAACACTGACATCACGCGCTGGACGGATTCTGCGAACTATCCCGGGATGACTTTTGCACATCCTGATAATCAGAAGCTGTCCGCAGCTGATGAGGCATCCATGTATATTCCTGAGATGAAGAAGGAAGGGTGCGAGTTCATTATAGTCTCGTATCACGGAGGAATGGGTGATTCTGAAGGAGAACTGGAGCCCCTCGTAAACACTAATAATCAGGGGGAACGTCTCGCAGCAGGGGCAGAAGGAATAGACCTTCTGATCACAGGGCATGATCATTTTTCAGGATATTCGAACACTGCCGTGACCGGTCCGGACGGAAAGGAAGTTCCGGTCGTCAACGGCGGCGGTACGGATATGACGAAGTGCGTGTTCAGATTCAGTGAAGACGGTGAGGGAAGCCTCAAGTGGGAACTCACTTCATCTGAGAACCTCCAGCTTTCTGAATATGAGTCCGACGAAGAACTCAAAACCGCACTCAGGACTTACGCTGAAAGTACTGAAAAGGAGGTAAGCAAGCCTGTCGGAACTGCGGAAGGCAGCTGGGACAATGACTCTGCTTACTTTACAAGCCAGACGGATACAATGAATTTTGTATCCCGTGCTATGCTGGATATAACGTCAGAACACGGCGGTGCGGACATGTCAATGAGCACGGTAACACCGGCCGGGAGCTACACGATATCCGCAGGCGATATTTCACAGAAAGATGTATATAGCTTCTACCAGTTCAGCAATACTCTTGCGATCCTCCCGTTGAAGGGGAGCGAGATACGTGCGATACTTGAGGAAAATGCGGCAGAACATCTGGCAGCCAGGATACTTGAAGGCAAGGCATATTACTACTCTAAGGGAGATGTTTATGCCAATATAATCACCGGCGGACTTAACTTCACCTATGATATGTCACAGCCTGAGGGCAGCCGCGTCATCATCAGCGGATTCTCAGACGGAAAGTCTTTTGACGATAACAGCACTTACAATGTCGCTGTCATAACATATCTTGTAGGCAACGAGAACTGCGGCCTGAGGGAATACACCGAAGATGACCTTATCTGGGGAATGGACGGGGACAGCGATGAGGGTTCCGTACAGGAACTGATCATAAAGTATTTAAAAGACCTGAAGGCACAGGGCAAGAGCATCACTCCGGAAATGGCTGACTGGAAATGGTCGATAGACTATACTGGAGATAAAGAGAACCTGGATCTTCCTGAAGGGGACACTGCTGCAGTATACTCTGCTGAGCTCAGGGACGGAAAGCGTTACGTGATACGTCAGGAATCCGAGGGCTGCACATTTACTTCTGAAGGAGATGACGGAAGTGTGGTGTCGGCAGACTGCCCTGCATCGGGCAATACTATCGCTGCACCTCTTCCGGATAATACACTGATACTTACAGCTCACGATGAAGGCGACGGCAGCTGGTCGTTTACGGATCAGAACGGAAGATCCTTTTCACACATTGACGGTAATGTAGTGCTTTCCTTAGACTCGAAAGACTCTGAGGAAAGCGGCATCTGGAAGACTGAAAAGAAAGACGGAGGATATTACCTTCTGGATATAAGCGATGAGGAAAAAGCTTTGCAGCTGTACAATGGCAGATTCATGACATTCAGAAAGAACGCTGCAGGAGGTTTCTACTATAACTTCTACGAAGTGACAGGGGAGTAAGCATATGAACAGACTCATACGTAAAAAACATGAGCGCATACAGGCAAGTGTTCAGAGATATGAGGAGTCACACGGCTACAGGAAACCTGAATCTGTCGAAGATAATGATAATATAATATCGACAACCAAAGTGCATGAGGAACTTGATGGACTGTCTGACAGGGAGCTTCTCCTGCAGATATATGACATGCTTGCTGCACAGCAGGAGCAGATCGACAGGATCCTGAAAATGACAGGAAGTGGAGACGACACCGGTACTGTTTGATTCAGCCACTTGAGGCGGGAGGACAGAAAAATGACAGGAAGGCAGGTAATACTTACTAACAGATCATTCATTCTGGAAGAACTCTATGACTTCATGAAAGAACACTGGGACGTTAATGAAGCCGGCGAATTTACTGTTGGAAGACCGACGAAGGCATCGATAGAAGAATACATTCTGCTGCCTGCTACACAGAGATACATGACGATCGTATATCCGCGTAGTGCAGGAGGATTATTCTCGAAGGATAATAAAGTGATACTTTCAACTGCTGACACTCCATCCGGAGCATTTGAGGGACTTGCACAGACTATCCCGACAGGCAATATATTTGTAGGTATAGCGCAGATGACAAGTCTCAGGTCATCGGAGAAGGAGAGAAAGGGACCGGCAGAAGACATCCTTCAGCGTTACACATCATATATGAAACAAATACTCGGAGAAGCAGGATATCTGAAATGATATGATCCGGTGATTTGTTCCTCGAAAATTTCTCCTGACCTGTACCTTGAAGATGGTGAGGAGAAACTGTTCGGATATTCGGGTTATATGAATTTTATACCTCTTATCCCGGATTCAAAAGTTGCTGTAATCCGGGATAAAGAAGGCTTTTTCGCATTCATAAAACGTGATGATGCGACAGATGAACTTATCAGCAGAGCAGAAGAGACTATGGGGTACAAGCTCCCGGAATCGTACAAAGAGCTTCTTCGATTCAGAAATGGCGGCAGCGTTAACGGTGATCTGGAAGAATGCTGGCTGACTGAGATCTACGGTATAGCAGCCGATCCGGACAATTTCAACGGGCTGGAAGCAATGTACGACAACTGGAGGAATGAATGGGAGTATCCGGATATGACCTATCACATAGAGAAGACAAAGTCCTCTTCAGGGACGAGGGTGATCCCGATGACTCCGGATGTAAGAGAGCACTTCGAAGCAATCATAAAGAAACGAAGAAAGGTCCAAAAGGAAATGATGGTCGATGGCGTAAGCGGTTTCCTGTACCTTGATGACCAGGGAAGACCATTGGTCGCATATCACTGGCAGAAGCGATTCAATCATGCTGTACACAGACACAACCAGATCTACAAGGAGCAGCTGCCAAATATCACTCCGCACGTGTGCAGGCACACCTACTGCAGCAACATGGCGAAGTCCGGCATGAATCCAAAGACCCTGCAGTACCTTATGGGCCACAGCGACATTGGTGTCACAATGAACACATATACACACTTAGGCCTGGACGATGCTGTTATGGAGATTCATAGGTTGCAGGAGCAGGAGAGAGTGCTAGGTGAATTCGAAGAAGAGGAGAAAGGCACGATACTGAAGATGGCGGAGTAATCTGCCATCTGCGCATCTATTTGACCATGTATTGAGTAGGCTATTTGATATACTGATAATAACAAGTTTATAAGGAGGTAATACAAATATGGCATTATTTAAATCGGCAGAAGAAAAAGCTGAGGCGCAGGCGCAGAAAGAGCAGAAGCTTCTTGAGAGATTCGGACTCCAGACTCTGTCAAATAGAGAAGATATTGAGAGCGTGCAGCGAATTGCTAGAGAATTAGCAGGATCAGGACTGTCTGAATTTGGAGCTTTACTTTCGAATAACGATACCGCGATGAACAGGGCGCAGACACAATACACTCGTGCAATAATGGAGCAGAACTTCATTATTATCAGACAGCTCGACAGACTGGCATCGCTCCTAGAAGAGAAATAGAATTACGCAAGATATTGATGCTTGGTGAGATTTCTCATCAGGCTTCTATTTCGGTGTAAGATAGTATTTCAATTATGTTATTACTAATATATCTAATATCGGTACAATCGTGAGGTCACACCATGAATAGATTAGTTGCGTTATTATTATCTGCATTTCTGTTTATTTCCTTCACTCAATTAACATATGCAGAAATGCAAGAATATCCATTTGGAAATAAAAACATTACAGTAAATGTAGATGACAGTAAATGGGAAATCTATGACCGTTACGATATGGCGTCTTTAGAAAATACAGATGGAGTATACAGGGAAATATATGAGTTATTTCTTGACTCTGTAGATGTGAAGTTAATTGCCTTATCGAAGAATCAGGATGCGTTTTGGTCCTTCGCAGTACTTAATATAGCAGATATATCGCCTGAATTTGCTGAATTATCTGAGGAAGAATTACAATCATTTAATTTTTCTGATCTAAGTGATGAACAAATCAAAAAATATGCGGGTGATCGATCTAATGTGGAAGGCTTCGAACAGACAGATAACTCTGTAAAAGAATATAACGGACAAAAATATTCAGTAGTTGAGGGTTTCGTAACTGTTGAAAACACAAGAACACAATGCCAACAAGCCGTAACTGCAATTAACGGGTTCTTTTATATATTTACCTTCTATCCTTTAGAAGATGTTTCTAATAGTACGTATAGCGCTTTTACAGACATTCTTTCAGATATTGAATACTCAGCTGACAATAGCTATTACATTAGTAGTAATAAGGCGGACGATGAGATTGACGAATTTGAGGACAGAAACAATGCGGCATTAACTGCTATTATTACGGTTATTCCGGTAGCACTAATATTTGGAGTAATAAAAATTGCTTTATCAAAACGAAAGAAAAGTAATGAAAACGCTAAGAATGGTTCTGTGGATAATTGCAAAGTAGAAAACAATAGTATAAATGCAAATAAACAAAATGAAAACGACATGTCTGATACAGCGGAAGCATACCAAGCAGAATTAAACTATAAAGAACAGCCAGATACTATAACATCTAACCAAGCAGTTTATGGCAAAAACCAGAATTCATATGCAACACAATCAATACCAGCAGATAGTTTAAGAGAATTAAAAGAATTATATGATGCAGGAGTAATAACCGAGGAAGAATTCTCAAAAAAGAAGAAACAGTTACTTAGTATTTAATTTGATATCTATTAAAATAGGCCTAGCTGGTATAGAAGATGGCAGAGTAAATGGTATTGAAGCCTGATTGGGCAAAACCTCATCAGGCTTCTTTTTTCATGCACTGAAAACTATATTCATCGTGTATAATACAGTTGTTGCGTATAACTATTGACCAGGAGGGGAAAACAAAGACAATGCTAACTGACAGACAGACAGGTGAACTGACGGGATATCCGAGCATAGATAAGCCGTGGCTTAAGTATTATTCGGAAGAAGTTATAAACGCTCCATTGCCAGAAATGACAATGTATCAATATATTTTGGACAATAATAAGGAACATCTTAGTAATGTTATGCTGCGCTATTATGGGACAAAAGTCACATATGGCGATTTTTTTTCGAAGGTCAAAAGGGTTGCCTCATCTTTATACTCTATGGGCATAAGACCTGGCGATGTAGTTACTATTATGTCGATTCATACACCAGAAACCATTTATTCAATGTTTGCCCTCAACTATATTGGTGCTGTAGCAAATATGGTATACATGACATTGACTGAAAAGGAATTGTATTCAACTGTTCGTGATACTAATTCTAAGTTATTGATTGTATTGGATCTAGCTTTAGATCGCGTGAGTTCAATTGAAGAAGATCTAGGAGTACCAATCATTGTAATGGGGGTGACCGATTCAATGCCATTACATCTTAAAATAGCCTATGATCTTAAAAGGAAATCAAGTAATAAGCACAGTTATCATACCTGGAAAGAACTCCTGAAACATGAAATTATATCGATACCAGTTTCATGTAAACACGAAGCCCCGGCTATCATAGTATACACCAGCGGTACTACAGGTGATCCAAAAGGCGTAGTCCTTTCAAACGATAATATTAATGCACTTGCGTGGCAATTTCTTGCATCAGATTTTAAATTTGGAAGAGGGGAAACATACATCCATGTTATTCCTACGTTTTTAGGTTATGGCATTGGAATGATTGCTACAGCTTTTGCAGCAGGTCTAGATACTACTCTTTGGATTCAACTTGACCCAGTAGAGGTATCTGAAGCAATTGAACGTATAAAGCCGCAGCATATAGAGTTAGGCGTAGCTTTTATTGATGCTTTTATGAATGGTAAGCATGGTGATTTAAGTCACGTTATTAATTTTGCTACTGGTGGAGGATCTTTGTCTCTTGAAAACGAACATAGAATCAATAATTATTTATTGAATCATGGTGCAAGAACAAAAATGATAATGGGATATGGAATGACAGAATTTGCATCAAGCGTTTGCAATAACATGCATTCTGCCATCAAAGAAGGTAGTTTAGGTGTTCCTTTTCCGAAAGCGATTGTAAAAATAGTGGATAGCGAAACACATGATGAATTAGCATACGGGCAGACAGGGGAGATTTATATAAGTGCACCAAACCTCATGGTTGAATACTATAATAATAAAAAAGCAACTGATGAAGTAATAAGTATAGATTCGAATGGGCTGAGATGGATGCGCACGGGAGATCTTGGATATATTGACTCAGATGGATTCTTGTTCTTCGGTGGAAGAAGGAAAAGGATCTTTTATACACGCCTAACAGACGGAACTATTATGAGATTGTTTCCTCAACGATTAGAAGAACTAATAGAGTCGTTAGAAAAAATAGAGAAATGTGCTGTTATTATTGAAGAGGATCCAAACAGAATATCTATACCAGTTGCATTTATAACACCAAAAGGAAATGAGGTGATTGTTTCAGATTATGTATCATATATTCAGTCTGTAATTCAGAAACAACTACCTTCATATTATTGCCCGGAAATGATAAGAATTATTGAAAAAATGCCTTTAACATCAAGTGGAAAAATTGACTATAAAGCATTAGAAAAGAATACTTAATATAGATATAGCAATGGGGAAGTTTGATGGGGAAAAACCTCATCAGGCTTCTTTCTTTTATGCAAAAGTAGTAAAATACCGCGTAGTAATACTACTATTATGCACATATGCCACCCGTGGCATATGGAGTAGTAAAACTTCCGATTTTACTACTTTTTCTACTACTTTTAAGTACCGAGATGTGCAGAGATATGCCGGATTATGCGAAATAACCCGCATTTTTCAGGGCATTGAGGATACCGGTGAAAATGGCATAACTCCGCATAACTTCGCACAAAGGAGCATAGTTTAGCAGATGATAAAAGTACTTCACGTTTGCCATGGCAATATCTGCCGGTCGCCTATGGCGGAATTCATAATGAAAGACATGGTCGAGAAGATGGGAGTCAAAGATGACTTCTATATTGCCTCTGCAGCGACTTCAACTGAAGAGATATGGGGCGGTCAGGGCAATCCTGTATATCCGCCTGTAAAGAATGAGCTTCTGATGCACGGAATCGGAAGAACACCTTATACCGACTTCAGTAAGAAGAGGGCGGTGCAGGTCTCAAAGGCTGATTATGGCAAATATGACTATATCCTCTGTGCCGAGGAGCGGAATATCAGGAATACCATCCGCATAACAGGCGGTGATCCGGATAATAAGATCATGAGGCTTCTGGATTTCTCGGACAATCCGAGGAATATCGCGGATCCGTGGTATACAGGAGTGTTCGACATCACATACAGTGACATAGAAGAGGGCCTGAATGCCTTTCTTGGGTACCTGGGATACGAAATACGCTGATTTGCAACCGAATTATCGTTGGTGTATCATAAAAGAGCCGGAAGGCTCTTTTTTATAACGCATTATTTACGGATAAAAGTTATATGAAAAACAACCGTTATAAACCGAAAAACAACAATCTTTCTCTCGCATGGGAGAAAATCAATACGATAATAGAGCGCGATCTCGCGTTCGTTATAATAATAATGGCGCTCGGACTGCTTCATTCTGATGAATTTGGCCTGAGAGGATTTCCAGTGCCATGGCTTTCTGGTGGAAGTTCACATATACACTCAAGCCCGGCTGCATTTATTGCTTCACTGGTCTCAGTCACTGCTATAGTTGTGCTTTGCGAGGCACTTAATTTTGTTATGAGAAGAGGGTCCGAGCCGACAGCGTTCAGAAATACTTCTTCGAATGCCTCAATCTATGCCAATACATATGACGATACACAGGAATTCCAGGATATACCGGACACAGGAGCTTTTGAAAGCAAGGATACGCGCAATTACAGTAAGGCTCTCCGGAAGAACCAGAAGCTGTTTAGAAAGGCTGAAGCAGCTCTTAACACACCTCCTGTGCGTACAAAATATGTGATGGGCCGCAGTGAGAAAACCGTGCTGAGAATCGTTCTGGCCATATTTGCATCATCCATTATTCTTCTTGGCGCTATATCCGGAGTGTTATTGACAAATGACAGCTATGATGACGACATCGCATCAGATGATTATGATACAGAATATACGGAAGACTCATCTGATGAATACGGCAGTCTGATCGGTACGCCGTTCTTCGATGATGATGAGTATCTTCAGGATGAATGCGACAGGATCATCGGGATGCTTACAGACGAAGATGAGGAAGGCCTTTCGGAAATAGGAGAAGGCGATGCGGCTGCTCTTATCGGTCTTACTGACTGGGGGAACTCTGAATACGTCCGCGACTACAGGTTCGCTGTTTCAGAAGAACCCGATCAGGGGTTTATCAGATTCCTTGTCACATCCGGGGACAAGAAGTACATGCTGGGAATCAGGTTTGAAGGCGACGGGCTTGCGACTGATGAAAGCAAGGCTGTCGTAACCGGTGTCACAGCATGCCCGCATACTCCATGGGAAGAACTGGATCCTGAGGATGAAGATTACTGGAATGTTCTGGAGAACAAAGTAGAAGAACAGAGTGTTACGGTCGGCAATGCCGACTTCATGGGATACAGCGTCCTGACATGGTAGAGGGGAATATATGAAGAAGAGAAGACGCAGACTGCCGAATGATTTTCTCATACTCATAATAATCGCGGAGCTGTTCGCGGTCTCTTTCTCATGTACTGAAATAGTCACAGAATCCACTGAGAGGACGATAGACAGGCGTACAGCCGCTATTACTGAGACCAGCACCTCATATCTTATCGACCCGACAGAAGCCGTCGCAAAGGGCAAGGAAGCCTATGATATCTGGTGGGAGGAAGAACACCGCTGGAAGGGCCCGGTACTGTCCAAGGGAAGAGGGGTCAATTACGGCCCGTCAGGCAAGGAGACATACTATAACCTCAACATGAGCACTGTTGTGAGCATCATGCGCAGCATGGGCTATACAGGAGAATACTGGGTTAGGGAAGACGGGTGCAAAATGCTCGGTGACTACATCATGGTAGCCGCCAACCTCAATCTCAGGCCGAGAGGTTCCATCGTTGAGACGTCTCTTGGTGATGCGATCGTCTGTGACACAGGCGGTTTTGCAAAGAGAAATCCTACACAGATCGACATAGCTGTTACCTGGTAGACGATATCAGATATTATTTATTATAAATGTGGAAAATACTGACGGTTTCTGCTACAATTGACAGGACGTTCAGATAAATACAGTTAATACAGGCCTGCCTGAAATACCGGCAGTGCTAATACATAATGGAGAGTAGAGAGAATAAATGAGCAGGAACAAGAACAACAGACAGGCCGCACAGTACGGCTATAACAGACAGTCCAAGGGCTATCAGCAGAATCTGTACAAGCAGAGACTGAAAGAGGAGAACATCAAGGCTCCTAAGAACACTCTGACAGAGAAGAAGCTCAGAACAATTGCTATCGTTGCCGGCATCGTATGGCTGGTTCTGACAATTGCACTGATCTTTGCACTGAAATGGTGGGGACTCCTCATCGGACTCGTAGTCGGTCTTATTGCAGTAGGCGGAGCTTACCTCTATCTCAGAAGCAAACAGAACGAGATGATCGCTTACTACAAGAAACTCGGAATGACAGAAGACATGTACATCAACGAGCTGAAGAAGAGGGGAACAGACCCGAAGCAGCTTGAGTACACACGCAAGGTATGGCGCAAAGTCAAAATAGACTAAGCACAGAATAGCTGCAGCTGACCGAAGGCAAAAAACCGCATTACCGTGAAGGTAATGCGGTATTTATTTTGCGTGTCCGGAATTCCCGGTTGTATCACTCTACGCGCATGATGTTCTCAATCGATTTTACTACATCATCCTGCATGATCCTTTCGAGAGCGTTCTCAAGGTTGGATTTCTCTGTAGGGAAGAGGATGAATATGAGCGGAACCACGATCTCTCCGTCGAGCTCGTGAGGGTATTTCTGCTGTATTACCTCGATGCTGATACCGTATTCTCCGAGGACTGTAGTGATCTTGCCGAGTACGCCCGGCTGATCTGCAACTGTCATGCGGACGTAGTACTTGTTGGTGCCTTCACCGGCAAATTCAAGCCCTGAATCGTAGCGGAGCTGAGGTACTATGTCATATGCAGAGTCTTTCTCGAGCTTCCTTGCTACACCGATAACATCGCCGAGTACGGCGCTTCCTGTAGGAAGAGGGCCTGCTCCGCGGCCATAGAACATCAGGTCATCAACTGCATTTCCGTTGATGAATACAGCGTTGAATTCATTATTGACGGAAGCAAGAGGGTGGCTGACAGGGACGAGGGCAGGTTCGACGTTTCCGTATACCTTGTCGCCGGATTTCAGTGCACTGGCAAGCAGCTTGATCCTGTAGCCGGCCTCCGATGCAAACGCGATGTCTTCGCTGCTTACAGCGGTGATTCCCTGGGTAGGGATGACATCAGGCGCTGCAGATGTACCGAAAATGAGGGAAATGAGGATCGAAAGTTTGTTCGCCGCGTCGATTCCTTCAACATCTGCGGTAGGATCTGCCTCTGCGAATCCCTTAGCCTGTGCGTCCTTCAGGACTTCTGCGTAGTCTTTTCCGTATTCACTCATCTGAGTAAGGATGTAGTTGGTAGTACCGTTAAGTATACCGTGGACCTCGTTGAACTCGTTCGAAAGCAGGGCGGTGGTGACAGATGTCAGGATTGGGATACCGCCTGCAACGGCTGCTTCAAATCTGAGAAGCACATGGTTCTCCTGTGCAAGGGATGCGAGCTTTGGCCCGTTGGCAGCAATTGCTGCCTTGTTGGCGGTCACGACGCTCTTGCCGTTCGAAAGAGCCTGTGCCATGTATGTCGTTGCAGGTTCTATGCCGCCTATGAGCTCAACTACGATGTCTATATCCGGATCACTCAGGATCTCATTTACATCAGTTGTATATTTTTCCTTAGGGATGTCGATGCCTCTGTCTTTAGCTGGATTTCTGTTGAGGATCTTTACGATCTCGATATCCAGGCCTGTGGTCTCAGCGATCTTCTGATGATTCATCTCAAGAGCCTGGTAAGTGCCTTTGCCGATATTGCCGATACCGAGCATCCCGACTTTAATTATTTTTCTCATGCCTGATACCTTTCTGTCTTCTTATATATGCATATATTCTGTAGTAATTATTTTCTGTACGAATCCGAGTATATCATATTCAGAGACATATTTCTGCGAATGCATGACCGTGTTATAATCTAAACAATAGGGGAGACTAAGACATGGAATTTATTATAGAAATAGCGGTTTATCTGCTCTTTGCATTAGGCATCACACTGATTCAGTGGTGCTTCAGACACAAGGAACTGACTGCTGCAATGATCATTGTGGTGCTGATGATCATTGACGTTTTTGTATGGATGAAACTCCACGGGATCATCTGATAAGAAGGTACAAGGGATATGGACGATAAGAGAACAGTTGATTTTGAAATCAATGAAAAGATCCGCAGCGACGCGATCGAAGAATATATTGATAAAAAGGCGTTCAGTCAGACGGAATCTCAGAAGCGTACATTTAAAAAAGCCTATCTGTTCATAATAATTATAATGTGCATTATTGCGCTTACTGTCGTGATATTGGTGACCAGCATAGGAGATAACACTTTCGCGATCGCATTTGCCTCCGTATTCGCATTGAGCTTCACCATGATCGCAGTCATAATGAGCATCATACTTGTGAAGTTCTCTTCGACGAACAATGTGAAAAATCTGAAAGATTCTCTGCGTAAGGGTTTTGAACGGACGACATACCGCATTGAGGACGGATATCTGATCCGGGAATACGAAGGCGACAAGAGAAAGACCAGAAAGTACGATCTGAAGAAAATCTACTATCCGGACAAGGAAGGCAATATAGGGACATTTGAATATAAAAATGAGACAGGCGGCGAGTATATTGATTTCTATGAACCGTCTCTGTATGAGACTCTGAAAAAGATAAAAGAAGAGAGCCAGTAATAAATAATTAATAATTGACTGTGATATTTGAACAGCCTCCGGTTTACCATAGATGGCAAGGGAGGCTGTTTCTTTGAGACGCAACTATTCCTAAAATCATAATTTTCGGAATAGTTAAATACGGAAGCCCCTGAAATAGCCGGATTTGATCAATCTCAGCTGTTTTGTCAGTTGTCACGAAAAGGTTGTATTTTTTTGACACGATTAGGTTGTATGGAATATACATATATTCTGTATATTATTCTTCTTTCCCCCGTTCACCTGATATCATAGATCATTAATGGATTCTCTCTGTTTTCAAGGGATTTATGGGATTTTCATTAATAAGAAAAACTGATACTCTCTTTTTTACCGTCTATTATCATCAATAAATATTCCTTATACTGCATAAATATTTACTCCGGAATGTAACCTTTGCGTGTCAAAAATAGGATTTTTCTCATTGTCAATATAACCTCTTCGTGTCAAAAAGCATCTATTCTGTCAGCATATGTAACCAATTCGTGTCAACCTGATTTACTGCTATTTGTTGTCATTTTTCACAGCGCATGTAACCAATTCGTGTCAACCTGATTTACTGTATTATCATACGACCTATCTGCCTACCCTATTACAAAAATACTGCTAAAATATGTATGTGTCATTAAGTCAGATAATACTAATTTGTTCGTAAAACTCGTAGATATCGAAAGCATCACTTGTTTCAAACACGATGAACGTGTATCTCAGGTTCGGAAAATCTTCAAGAATATTCTTATAATATTCAATATAATATTTGTGTTTTCGTATTACAGGATAAAACAAATCATAATACGCATCCTCGTACATATCTTCCAAAGTATTTGACAGATTCATTGAAGTAATAAAACTCTTTTCATCCAGAACTGAAAATTTTGGCACATTCCAATGAATATCTAATACGCTCTGATATGTATAAGGAGGCATTCTTCTATATGCTTTCATGGAGCAGCTTCGCATGATTCTAAGAGTTTGATATTCATAGCTTTCCTCTTCAAAGTTCGAGATCTTATCCTTTATTCTAATTTCAGCACGCTTGGAAGGTTCAAATGAAATGTTCTGATCGATATCCGTCTTATAAAGTCTCCTGTCAGGTTTTCCACGCTTTCCAGTACTCAGATATTTTCTAAGAAAACATCCGGCGGATTTGATTTCCTTATATTCTTCAGGCTTCTCTTCTGGTGCTATAATCCATGCTCTAATATCCGTCTTCGGTTTACTTATCAGTGGCTCGGCATTATCTTGATGATGCGTTCCTACAATAACTTCTATAGGTTTGCATTCTCCGTAATTAGTATTGCACTTCTGACAACATAACAGAAATGGCGATGTCGTCCTGTACTGAAGTTTAGACCCGCATTCCGGACAGTTTGAAATAAGCGGTATATCGTGCTCAAGGCATTTGTCAAAGCATCTGAGCGTCTGATAGATTGGCATCTTCATTTCTTTAATGCACATCGGACATATCTTGATCTTCGGATCAAAAAGAAAAGAATAACCCCTGCACAAATTTATATCAGTAGCAAATGGGCCCAAATTATGCTTAAGACTCTCGCAGAACTTATCTACGAGAGTCCCTGGCATATTGAAATAATTTTTGAGTGTTTTGGAATTGTTATACTGTATCCTTGTATGCATCCGCACCTTGCCTTCGAGCTGAAGTCCCCTGTTAGCAAGCAAATGCAGTCTATATGTCTGCTCGATGCTATTACCAGAGATGTACTCTGTCATTCTCATTACAGTTATGCCCCCTTTTTATTTGAAGCCTTTTTCTTCTTTGTATTATTCTGTTTCAATTTTTTAAATAACTCATCAGGAGCTTCGATTTCCTCCATAGAAGCACGTTCACGCAGCTTATGGCCAAAGTCCAGCTTTTTCACAACGCAGCGCCAGTCTTCTTTATCCGGCCATTCCTTTTTACTGCGCTTTCCGTGGATAAAGACATGTCTGATAATAGTAGTTATCTCGAACATAGTCATTTCAGGAATTTCTTCTAATCCTGACTCTTCCTTGAGAACATCATAGAAGACCTGGGCTTCATCAGCCAGCAGCTTCCCTTTTGCGAATCCGTTCGGGAAAAAGTATCCTGTATATGTAAGATCGTTATACCTGATGATATCGTGCCCCTTGAAGAAACAGTAGATATCGTTGTAGCCGTTGAGACCATGAACTTCATGTTCGGTGTTCATAAATCTACGAATTATATGTTCGTATTCACCTTTCTTTCCGATCATAGCGTTTCTCAGGTACTTAAGTGACATCTGACCAACAAGGATATAAGTTATGGAAATCTTATTGAACCTAAGAATATTCGATATATACATCAGAACTGTAAGATTTTCCGTCGACATAGACTGCGCTTCATCGATGTACATCAGTATCTCGTTGTTATGCTTTACGCCTGCCTCAGAAAGATATGCGATGACAGCATCTTTCATTCTTTCTAATGTTACATTAGATTTTAGAGTTCCGAAGTCTGGCCAGAATTTGGTGAGTTCACAAAGCAGTGCCTTAGGCTGGTAGCTTATTCCCTCTCCAAGAATGCTTACCAGTACTGCCGGAGCGTCATCGCCAAGATCTTCCACTACTTTATTTGAAGAGTATGCGATAGCTGTTGTTTTCCCTGTTCCTCCGGCAGCATAGCATATTGTCCCGCACAGACCAAGATCATATGTATCCATTACGTGCTCGTGGAATACTATCATCTCAGGCATCGGGATAAAGTATCTTTTTTCTTCGATAGGATGCTTAGTTCCCATTTTATATCACTTCCTCGTTACGCCTCATCATCCTCATCATCAAGCTCGAAAAAATCATCTCCGAAAGCTATTTTGAACAGATTTATTGTGGCATCATCACCGGCGACAAGTTCTTTGACTTTATTCTTTTCTTTCATCTTGCGCTCTTTATCAGCAATTATGCGAGTACTCTCGATTTCGGGTACAATCACTTCCGGATAATTATCGAAATCTTCAAACTCTTCGTCTGCTTCAAGATCAGGATCGCGTGCAGCTCTTGGGAGCACACCGTCAGCGTCTGCTTCAATCGCGTTTGCTAATCGTTTGATTGACTTGTTCTTGTTTTTCTTCAAATTCTCAACAAATGTGTCCGATATAGTCATATCTGAGTTGTTTCTGATGTATCCGGCTCTTTTGGCTTTATTTAAATCTTTGAGTGTCCTCTCGCTTATTTTGACTCCTTCGTTGGGGCCTTTGGCATGAATCACACCCATCGGACTTCCGTCAAGTGTATATATCCTCATATAGCTGACATCATCCGTGTCTATCTCGCACATGACATCTACTCCAATAAGGTTATAATCATTAGCTATTATCGGGCTGGTATACTCTGTCTGCATCCAGTAGATATGCGGTCTTTTGCCAGTCTTATTATTGCCTTTAATCGTGCGAACAATCATTTTGCGTATGCAAAAGTCAGGGCCTCTCTGTTCTTCCGGAAGATAGTTAGGGAAAATGCCGTCATTGAAGGCGGCTCCCATAGCCTGGTATGGTGAAAGTCCATTCTGGCCTGCTTTTGCAGCATTGTTATACTGCGCGACAGCAAGTTTTACGTAATTTTCAACTACATCACGCGTAATACCGTAGATTTCTGACTCTTTCTCCGGATCCTGTCTCCTGATATCTTTCGAGTTGGACCCTGTCGTTGACGGCAGCATGTGTCCGGAGGTTGTTTCAAGTGCCCCGAACGCTCTCTCGATCCTTGCTCTATATGTGGGCGTGCTCACTGGTCCATATTGCAGGATCAAACCGTATTTATCAATGCAGTCCATAATCGGATCTGCAAGCTGATAAGTTGCATTGTCGAGCTTGATTACCTCAGGCATTGCCCACGCCGCTTCTGGAAACGCAGCGGACGGCAAAACTGCCTTTTTAACATCAGACTCATATTCCATTGGTTTGATTATACTTTCGATGAGTTTCAGCACAGTTCCGTGATTAGGCTTATAGTCGTAGCATGTTTTATAACCTACTATAGCGTTGGTAGCTACATCGACAGCCATATAGAGCACCGGTCTTCCTGCTGCTTTGTAGATCTTATTACCTTTCTCATCGCGTGTCTCCCAGCACCAGAAGAAGTCCAAATCATGAGCATCTATCTCTATCACCTCATAAGGTCTCTTAGGTCTAGGCTTTGCTTTGAGCTCTCCGCCCGTCGACATATGACGCTGACGAGAATCATCATCTGAACGGGCAAGGGCGAATTCGGTGTTGGTCAGCTCTATCATATCGAGCCACCTGTAAAAGCTTCTCATCCCCCCGTCCTCGAGATAATTAGGATAATCTGCATGGGTATATCCCGCCTGTTTGAGCATATTTTTAAATTTGCGAAAAGCCTTTGCTTTACTCGGTACTTTGTTAGCTCCGGTCCCGCGGCGGAAATACATCTTTGTTACTTCTTTGTATATTTGAGGATTTTTCTCCATGATGGTTGTAATGGATTTCGCAGGGTACACTTTAGTTGACAGCTTCCTGCGTGGTATGATAACGAGAGCGGGTCACCGTTACCGGAGTCCCGCTCTTTTCTTACGTAGTTGCAGTCTTCAGCATACGCACTTCGCCCGCCCTTCAGCGTTGTATAATATATGGCCACGTAACCCGGGACTTACTGAACATTCTTAGGTACCGATATCTTCTTTCGATATCTGTTAGTATACTAAGTCCAATAATTTCATAGCCGATTTATTAGATAATATCGAATTAACGCCTTTCATTTCATGAAAAACAAATTGCTGCATACAATCCGACTCCTTTCCACGAATTCTTTTTGACAAGTATGTTATGGTGCTATTTTGTTATCTTCCATAGTTCTATTGACTGTCGCATTAATTTCAAGTAACTGCGTTATTTCCCCTAAGTCTGAACATATTTATCTTTCTACTTGCTGTAAAATACTATTAGTGTTTGCAAATCATTTATCAATCTGTCATATTTACGCCCTGCACGAAGCCAATTGGGATCTACAATCATATATGCAATAAGATGTATAATGATTACTATTACAATAAAAGTAAGGAAAAAGCTAAATTGATCTGTTAGTGGAATTCCATCTGTCGCGTGATCAAGAAATAATACTATCATCGGTATCACTAACACTATTACTGATTTTGAAAGGAATGCAAGGAAGTCATTCATCCAATTCGCATTTATTTTGCGATCCTTAATGAGCTCTATTAACATTTGAATTTTTTGAACATCTTCTTTGTCACACTCTTTTTTTGAAATCTTGTTATCTGCAAGTATTTTTTTTAATGATTCAATTTGCCTTAATCTTAATTCTTGTATTGTTGCAAATTCTCCTTTTGTTGAGTCTTGAAGATGCTTCTTTTCTTCTGAAGCATCAATCCTGTTAATATATTTTTGTGCGCATAATAAAGCAACTCTAATAAATCCTGCAGCAGGTATTTCTATAAATGCTTTTTTTACCGGGTCCTCAATAAAAAAAGATGATACTACGATTATGATCGCTACAGTTATTACAACAATTAATGCTTTCTTCGCATTTTCTATGCATTTCGGTTGTTTTTCTTTGTACCACTTATCATTGTTTTTACAACAGTTCCAGTAGTCTCTTAGAATTCGATCTAATTCCATTGTTTATCTTTTTTCGTGCAAAACATCCGGCGTCACACTTTTGGTGCCTTTGCTCTTTTTCAACTTCCTTACATGACCAGATAGATCTGATTAAACTATATATCTTCAGGTAGCAGGTTCTTAAGCAATTATATAGCTTTTGTAATTAAATCCATTTTTGCCCTTCCGGTAGATTTTAACCAAAAATCGAGGCACATATAGTAACTATATGTGCCCGATTTGCGAGAGTACAAACTTTAGCAAAATTGATTCTTTCGTAAACTGACTACACAATGAAGAAACATTATGATGAAACAAATCACATAGAACGATAAAACCATTGCACTATTAAAATACCAAATTCATACTAACTGCATACAAACGCATTATTTGTAGGATTTATTTCAGAAACGACCACCTAACCTCTTCCTGATACATAAAGCAATAACAACTACGAGCATCAAAAGCAGTGCGGCAGCAATTATGATCAATGCTTTTAAGTGATTCTGTTTCGTTTCCTGTGCTTCCACGTAAGGCACTCTATGTCCGCTGACCAGAAGCCGATGGGAATTCACACCATATGGTGTGCATGTCAACAGAGTCACCCTGTCATCATTGCTGTTTTCGAGGGAGCTCAAATCTTCCGGTTTTACGATTACAATACTGTCTACTTCATATGCCATAGTTTCATAAGCTACATTAATATAGAACTGATCACCCTTTACAATTCTATCAATATCAGTAAACAGCTTTGCTGTTGGAAGGCCTCTGTGAGCTGCTAGTATGCAGTGAGTATTATCTCCGCCGACAGGCAGATGTGACCCTTGCAGATGACCACATCCATGTGTAAGAATATCCTCGCTGGTCCCATGATATATTACAAGCCTGACATTTATTTTGGGAATCTGGATATAACCCATCGATCCATCACCAATCGGATTAAGTATATTCTGATAGTTGTTTTCTGGTGATCCGGAGTTCTTATATTCGAATGTATCTATTATTACTATAGACGGATGCTCCCTATTGTACGCTCTGGCTTCATCGATCATTGTCTGTGCTTCTACTTCTGAAAGACTGTCCATAACAGATTCGTACTCGCTTATGCTTCTATCATTCTTGTACTGATTGATTGCATTGCACACGAAGGGATATCCCAGCAAGCACATCCCGGCTATTAGAAGTAAGAGTATTATTATTTTGAGCAGGTTTGTTTTTCGCATAATTAAAAGGAAACCGATTGATCAAATTAATGTCAAAGAAGCGATAAGGCAAGGAGAACTGCTGGTGACGGTCAAGCCGTTCGGATATCCTCCGCGTCAAGACATATATCTTTCTGATGTATCTGAGTTCAACGAACAAATTATTACAGATGATACAGTGAGCACTTCTAGTTGGCGGCTTGCTTCGGCCTGATATTTGCACCATAACTGTATGTGATTAAGATTTCTACGTTAGGAGACTTCTCTTACACATTTCCTCGCCTGTCATATTTGAAATTCATCATCTATGCCGAGGGATTGATTACAACTCTACTTTTCGCTGTGTAACGCTGCACTCAATTATCATCGTCTTCTTTTTCAAAGAGAAGATAACTTTGGAGAAGTGTTACATAGTGTTCTATAGTACTACAACTAAGTCGTATAAAGCATGTAAGGACATCGTATAATATGAGCAATTTGTTTTATTAGTAATATATCCGAAGACGAGTCCCAGAGGCGTACGGACCATACAATTAACAATGAAACTTTCATTATTGTGTAATATAAAAGAGAAAATCATTGCACTTATCACTATAGATGCAACTTTTCCATATTTCTCAGATATCAGCTTTAGTATTACGACACGGCTCAAATACTCCTCGGAAATACCCACGGCAATATAATGAACTATGAGCGCTATGATTAGTGTTTTGCTTTCAACAGAGGTTCCTTTTATAGCAAGAAGCATAACTATGGAGATCACAAACCCCGTTATCGAAATAATCGCACTTTTAAAATTATTATTATCACACTTTGTATTAATCTGAATGACTTTGGCGCAAAAAAACGGGAATATAAGTGTCGCCATTATCATCGGACAACTAGAATAGCACAGGAGTTGAAGAGCCTGATTTTCAAGTTTTACAAAAGAGAACACGATCATCGACAATAGCATTACACAGGCCGACCCTACTGCTATGCCTATAGATGTTATAATTGGATAATCTGTTTTCATGTCGCTATAAGTCTTTATTTTGAAGCTTAAGAATTATCCATATTTGCAATATTATTAAATTCATTGACAGAAAAACCTTTGTTACAGTTGTTTTTATACATTTTTGCCTTCTTCTATCAAATTGTTACCTAGTACCGAAAAGAAAACTATGACGATACATCCCATGAATAAAGATGGAGCTATGCCTGATGTTCCCAGATCGCTAAAAGAGATAGATTCAGAATTAATCTTCTCTGTATTTTCAATTATTCTATTTACTATTTCGTTATCATGGTACACCGTAAAAAACACTATTACAGATTCAACAACAGAGGCGATGGATGCAAACAATGTAAAGCGTCTTTTATCCCATTCCCTATTTCTGACGAGTGCTGCGTTAAACAACCCGAATAAAAGGTTGGTAAGAATCCCTGCCCAAAGAATAAATATTATAAGGTTAGTTTTTGATGCGTAAATACGTAACAGCAGAATATTTACCAATATAAAGATTATTATTAAAAATAATGTCAGGTTTTTCTTTCGCATTATTCAAATCTCCTTTGTATTAACCGATTGTAAATAAAAGAAACATCCAAATTGGCGAGTTCTAAACTAAACAATCAAAAAACATATTACGTCTGTCTAAGCACAATCTTCTGCCCCTGTTGTGTCAAGCATTTCTCCATACCTTTTATTACAATAACGACATCAGCATATGTCGCCTTATTTCAGTTCGTTTTACTCACTAATATGTTAGCAATCAAAGGATAACGGATCACTAACGTTCTTTATTGTTTAGTTTGCTTTCCCCCTTCATGTAAAAATGATATATGAGAAAAGAATCCTTCCGGAAGCTGTTTTGTTGATGTTGTTCCGACGAACGGGAGAAAAGGGCTCCCTGCCAGATATCACTCCCAAAAGATTTATGCCATCCGGCTTCGCTTGCAGACGCGGTGTTAAGAAATATAATCTTCTTCTGATTATTGCTAAAAGCGTAAGCGCATAATAATACGGTGCCTTGAAGGCACCGTTCTGAGTTAGCTATAATTAATAAATTTTCGGCTACTTACCGCAGGTCTCCTGCCTGGACGCTGAACAGGGCATCACGTTCACTGTTTTTCTGTTCGCAACAGAACTTGGTGATTCCGGTGAATGATTCATCAGTGATGTCGGTACTCCAGCCTATATTATGAGTGGTTTCTTTTTTTTCTACTTTTTTTCCTTGATCTGCGCACGAGGATTACCAAAATGATTGCTGTAGCAGATCCAATGAGCAGCATAAATATATGCTTTACTGGTATTCGATGGTGAACAGAAGAGCTTTTAGTTTTCTTATCTGTTGTTCTATGCCCTCTTACGAGCAGCCTATCGGTGTTCTTCCCATATGGAGTGCATGTTACTAAAGTAATCTGATCTTTTTCTTCTTCTATTCCAAGATCAGAACAATCTTCGGGTTTTACAGTTTTGATCTGATCAACCTCATATACAAGATGCTTTCCACATGTATATATGTAAACAAGGTCTCCCTTCTTCATAAGATCAAGATCGGTGAACATTTTTGCGCTTGGCAGCCCTCTATGTGCAGTAATTACTGCATGAGTTCCTTCGCCTCCAACAGGCAGACTGCTTCCGAAAAGATGTCCCGCACCTTTTTCAAGCGTTTCTTTAGAAGTGTAATGATATATAGGCAATTTAACTTTAATTGAAGGGATTTCAATGCAAGCCATAATCCCATCATTCATTTGGTTAAGAATTCCGTCATAAGTCTCATCATTGTGAATGCCTTCTCTCTCGGAAAAGGTGTCAGGAGGAGTCTCTCCAATCAAGGACTTATTATACTTATATGCTTTTTTTAAGTCCGCAGCATTTTCTGAGTTGTTTTTACTCTGAGCAGTTTTCATATATTCTGCAACTTTCTTATCAGCCTTATACTGATAAATATTGTTGCTAATAAATGGATACAAAAGAACAGACAGCCCTGTTATAAACAGGGCCGTAACTGCAATTGTTCTTTTTACCTGATATTTTCTCCTACGCATCTTCTCTTGCATTTTCATTCTTCTTACTTCTTGTGTAGAGAAGTATTGCAAGGCAGATCAAGACAGCGCCTGTGATTATATAGAAGTAAATTCCGTCTCCGCCTGTGCTAGGAAGTACTCCTGCTTTATAGTTGTTGAAGAGAGATGTATTGGTATCGTCAGTAACAGTGATTTCTTCACCCTCATATGAACCGGTGTATGTGGTAGTATTCTGTCCGTTGATAGTAACAGAATATGAAGCAAGCGTACCATCTGCATTCAGTGTTGCTTCTATTTTTACCGGAACCTTTGTGCTGTTGGTCTTATATCCAGCTGGTGCCTTGGTTTCTACGAGATAGTATTCACCTGCATCAAGTCCGGTAAAGTTCATGAGACCTTCCCCATCAGTAGTTGCAGAACCAACAGCGCTATCGTCGGATGTCTTATAGAGAGTAAACTCTGCTCCTGACAGCGGGCTGGATGTTGTTGTGCTGCTCTCCAATGTAATCAGCTCACCAGTTGTTGCATCTACTCCAACTTTCTTAATTTCTTTTCCGGTCTTATCTCCGAATACATTGCCATCGATATCGAATGTATACTTATAAGTAGTCTTATCCTTGTCCTCGGTAGTGTCCGGAGTGTTTGAATATTCTATCTCAGCTTTATTAGTATTCGCATCAAAACCACTTGTAGCATTCTCATTGAGTTTTGAATCATAAGTTACCTTGATGTCTTTTGCCTGACCACTGAGCAAATAACTTTTAGCGAAAGAGATCGTGAAATTGTTGCCATTCTGGCTCAGAGTATACTCTGTATCCTCTGTCAGCTCGGTCTCACCTTCAAACACCTTGATATTTTCTGCCGGATCAAGTCCGCTGCTTAATGTATCGGAGATCTCGAACTTAAGCTTATCATTATCATAAAGTGCCGAATATGCCGGGATCGTGGTAGTTATCTCAAATGATACATCATCACCTACTGCAAGAGTGTCACCATTTGTTGTTCCATCGCCTGTAACGCTGCCATTCTCAGTCTTACCGGTGATTTTCTTATCGATTGTAGGCTTTGTGCTCTTAGCATATGCAGTCTCCTCACCTACCTGGAAGTTGCTGTCTGCACTGATGGACCCGCCTTCAAGAGCCCCGTCGTCGTAGTAGTTAACGCTGATTATCATCGGATTGTAGACTAATGCATTATCTGTATCTTCAACAAGAACCAGATACATTCCCGCTTCAAGTCCTTCCTTTGAATAACCGACAAAGTCAACTCCATCTACGGTCGTTGAATCTTCACCTGCATCCATAGTGATTGCAGTTAGTCCAGAGGTATCACCAGCCAATGCGGTGATCTCAGCAGCTGTTGGATTCAATGGATCTGCAATGCTGCCGTCCTTGACTGCAACCCACTCACCGGAAGCATTCTGCCCCACGATTTTGTAGGCCTTAACTGTAGCGCCTGCTTCGATGTTGTTTGCAGTGATCGTTCCGTTATTTCCTGCAAACGCAGAAACGGAAAGCGAACCTACAACAAGCATCACAGACACTATGATTCCTACGAATTTCTTTAATCTTGTTTTACTTGTGTTCATATTTGTTGTTCCTTTCTAAAGTAATATTTGATTATGTTTATTGGTTTTACTTACTTATCCCTATATCTGTTCCTCCTCCTTTGCTGTAGATTAATAGTTAGCATCAAGGCAGCTGATGAAATTATCAGCAGCAGCCCTGCAGCTGCAAGATCATTTGTGTCACCAGTTTTCACCTTCCCAGTCTTTTCATTTTCAGTAGGCTTTTCTTTTTCAGGTGGCACAATTTCCTTACTGTTGACTGCTTTAGGCAGAGCAACAACGTTATATTGCCATTCGATACTGCCAGATTCATCTGCTATATCTGGCTGTGGTATCGAAGCCAGGAAGGGATCGGATTGATAAATTCGATCTTCAATCTTGTAGTCAGTTACTTGTGCTATAAGATATAGCCCCGGGGTAAGATCTGTGTAAGCTATTTGTCCATTTGCATCAGAGTAGCCACGTATAGTACTAATATTTCGATCTTTCACCGCCCGGTAAAGGTTCTTTGCCATATTACTTGACTCACTGGCACTAAGTTCCTGCGGGAATTCTCCAAATGATGCAAACTCATCCGTGAAACTGTATTGAGCTACACTGTCTTCAACAACAAGATCTGCAATTTTACAAATTTCAATTTCCACACCGGATATGTTGCTCTCTCCACCAAATACACAATTTACTGTGAGTGTGAGCGGGGCTGCCTGCTCTATATCAGGTATATTGGTGTTATGAGTGGATGCATATGCATTCATAGAATGAGCACCAACACTCATACTGGCCATGATCATTGTTAAGAGAAGGCTTGCAGCAACATGTCGTCCTCTGCGTCTTCGTCTTCCGGATCTACCCCTTCCATCTTTATTAATCAGGAGTAGAGCCAAGGTGATAAGGAATCCACCAACAAAGCAGAAGATATACGTACCCATTCCTCCTGTATTAGGGAGCTTGTACAAAGTCTTCTGATTAGTGATTGTTATATTTCCTTCCTGGATACCTTCGTTGTTCTCATATACAGGAGCTTCAAACCCATCTACAGTCGAAATCTCTTTGACTGCATACTCATACTCATGATCTTTGTTTTCAGCCAGCTCGGCGTCATCACTCCGCCATTGTTTTCTCCAGCCATTGCCATTGTTGAGGGTAAAATCGATCTCACGAGTTGCTCCTGTGGTTTTGTTAGTTTGTATCAAAACACAATTGATTGAATCCGGCATGCCATTCTGCATTACATCTCCTGCGGCATTTTTCCAGACTTTCTTTACCACGATTTCTCGTAATCGTACGTTTGATACAGTAACGTTCCCGCCAACAGTGCCATTTCCCGAATAGGATATTGAATAACCAGGAACAGGTTGTTCTTCTACGTAGTAGTAATATGTGACAGTTCCGTCTTCATTTGTTACCGGAAGGCCTTCCCATACATGTTTCCACTGATTGCTATCATCCAAAGTGATAGGATCACCGAACGGGACTGCATCTTCAGGTTTTACAGTAGGTATTACCAGTTCTTCTCCTGGATCCGGATCTGGCGGTGCGATAACCGTTGTATCGATTGAAAGTGTTTTGCTCACCAGCGGAGTTGAAGATTGATAATTCAAATATCCGATCAGCGTAATCTTGATATCAGTTTCTCTTGTTATGTTACTTATTTCATATTCCGCATGAATCGGTGGGAATTGTCCCCATCTCCCTCCGATATAGCATTCCTGATTAGTTCTTCCGGAAACAGAACTCGGTTCAATTCTGCTGCCATTGACAGTCACTGAATAGATGCCTGCCTGGTATCGATTCTGACCAGTCATTTTCAAAACATCTAGGTTAAGATGCAGGGAGCCTCCAGAAACCACAATCAAGTTTTTTGAAAGATCACCGGCTGTTAGATACGTGTTATCTTTGTTTGAACCGTTGGCCCTTCCAAAATACTGTGTCGTAATGCTCACTGGGATACTAGCTCCGCTTGACCCTCCTCCATGCTGTGGAGTTGCCGTTTCGCTGCGATACAGTTGTACTTGAACACTATCAGGAATGTTTTCAGTAAGAGGTGTACCATCTTCGTTGTACCATTTTTTCACAACTCCCACGCTAGTCTCTTCCGGCTTTTTATTCTTCACATTCATATTTACGGTTGTAGATCCATTTTGTGGTACAACCGCAAAACTCTCGTCTGTGTTGACTAACGATGCATTTCCATTGGCATCGAGCTTCAGAGCAATTACCTTGTCGCTGACCGAAGGATAAGTAGCCGGAGAACAAGTTTCTTTTAAGTAATATGTACGGTTTGCAAGCATTCCGTAACATTCAATAATTCCCTGTTCGTTTGTTGTAAAAACACTTTTTGCAGTTCCTGTACAATTTTTATTGTCATAGAGCATTGCAGGAACTGTACATGCCTCATCAAGATAAACGGTAAACTCCGCACCTGGCAGAAGTGCTGTCTGTTCATCCGCATCAGTCTTCACGATTTTTATGTCATACCTTGGTGCAAGATTGAAATAAATAGAGCAATTTGACCAAGAGGAGCCTCTTTCAAGGTAATAGATTTTCAGTTTATGATTTCCCGCGGATATGGACTTTAGTGTATTACGGTCAACACTCAGAAGTGTTTCATTCCCATTGTCATCCACAGTGTAGTATCTGATCTCGCCTGTTGAAAAATTGATGTCTCCGGCACATCTTTCATGTATTCCGCCAAGATCCAGCACCAACTTATCATCAACAAACACCCATACGTCATCATCTCCACTGAAGTAGAACCGCATATCTTTTCCTGCGTGAGATTTATTGCAATTTCCTCCATTGCTTCCTACATTGTCAGGTAAAAAGAAATCAACAGTGGTTTTCATGCCAAACCAGTAGTCAGTCTGACCGCTTTTTTCATATACCGTTCCTTGCTCAAACGGCATAAAGCCCGGCCTTCGTTGATCATTGTCCCACCTGTTGTACTGTCGCTTTTGTCCCTGGATGTATTGTTGAGTGTTATAGACATAGAATCTTTGTTGGGACTGGTTGTAATCTGCTCCGTTATAATCGCTATCGTAGTAATAATATCCTTCACCAAACCCTCTGCTTTCTGTGGTCCCTGATGAATCGTAAAGAAACAGATTATTACCATTTCCAAGATACTTTTTCCCCAGAGCATCTTCGCTGCTAAAGAAGTCATCTATCAGCTGGCTAGATTCTGATGTAACTATATTTTTTGTAACCCCAAGTCCTTCTTTGTATGCATTCCGACCTGTGGTAAGGTTGTTTGCTGCTCCAAGAGATCCGTATCCATGAAGGTTCTCGTTGTACCAGTTCATAAAGAGAAAACTGGTTCCGCCATTGTCTTTCCAGGTTTCACTATGTGAATTGCTGTATATTGTGTTACTGCTGAGAGTAGCTCCATGATAAGTATTGATCAGCTCATTGTAGTCAAACACTTCGGTCGTAACAAAGTTACTGGTATTGGCCTGCCCAGATGCAAGCGTTCCGTTTTGCTGCAAGTTATATGAGCTTTTTACCCAATCCGCATAGAATACAGTATTATCGCTTACCTGCACACGCTCACCAGGCTTATGCCATGTTTTTGCTTTGATGTCATACCAACCATTAAGCGAATACTTAGTATTGTTACCAGCACTAGTTGGAAGAGTTACATATCCATAGCTGTCCGTGCTGGCACTGACATTCGTCGCACCTTGAACAAGAGAATTTGTAGTTCCAAGTCCTAGCGTTCCATCGAACCAGACCGTAGACACCTTTCTTGTAGCACTAGGTGCTTTCAGTAGAGGCTTCTCTGCAGCCTTCTCAGTTTCCTCTTCTGGTGCATTACTAATGGCATCATCAGTTAAAGCATCGTCACCTGTGTCTACACCTTCTTCCTCTTCTTGAATCAAAGTCTCTGTTTGTTCAGGATAATCTGCAACATAGGCTCCACTTTCTGATTCATTCATATTTTGAGCATACGAAAAAATAGTGGACGGTATAATCTCCGCTATCAGTAAAGACATAGTTAATACGACAGCAAGTGCTCTGAGATTCTTTTGTTTCTTTTTCATATCTTGCGTCCTTGTCATCCATTATTGCGTCAGGTTTGACACTTTTATTGTGTCAGGACTGACACTTTTGATTATGTTAGCAATATCGCAATAACGTCTCACAAACTATTCAGCGGTATTTTTATTCAAATAAAACAGCAATCGAACGAACCCATCCATCGATTATGTTTTGAGAATTCGTATATAATTACGCATATTTATAGACATAAACAAAAAAAGATGCCGTCTTTTATATAAGATCGGCATCTCATAGTTGAATATGGGTTTTATCTTGAGGATCTCCCTCAGATGATGATATCAGGCAGGCACAAACACCCCACTAACCTAATAAGATTTATTTTTACACGTTGCGGGGACAAGCATATTCCCTGCGCAATAATTTAAGCCAGGAAAGGCTCTAATACTCCCTTAATAATCTCCATAAATCATTTCCGATAAAATACTTTCGCCCCATGAATATTCAGATAAAAACTCTCCTTCAAAAGAATCACCCTTTTTTAAATTATTCTCTTTCCAAGCATAATAGTCACAGTCAAAACAATTAGTATCGACCATCTGTCCTCTAGCGGTAGATATTAGCATCTTCTCGATTCCGGCATCCGCCAGTGATCGTTTTAGCCTTCTCAGAGCATTATAATAGACAGCCATGTTGGCATTACTATAAGGTCTTCCTTCCCATATAACGCTGTATAGTTCCTCATTGCTTATTTCCTTTCCTTGCTTTGTTACTATCAATGCAAGTATTTCCTTTGCTTTTCCCAAGATTCGAACCGGTTCACCATTATTCTTCACCACGAAACGTCCAAAAGTTTGAATGTATATTTCTTTGTTCTGTCGGTCTGATAGGACCCGGATTTTTTCCATCATATGCTGTAGGGCTTCTTTGGTGTATGGTTTAACTAGATAATAATCTGCACCTATATTATTGCTTTCCCTTATGTACTCATCATATGCCGTCACGAAAACTATAATAATGTTTGCCCTTATCTCACGTATTTTCCTTGCAAGTGTTATTCCATCCATAAGAGGCAGCTCTATGTCTAAAAAAGCAACTTCCACTTGATTATCCCTTACATAATCAAGAGCATCAAACGGATCTTCAAATTGTGCTTTTAGATGCAGATCTTCAATATCGCTGCACATTCTAACAAATTTACGCATCATTAAGGCTTCATCTTCTACTATTATCGCTTTCATTGTTTTCCCCTCTTTGGTATATCAACAGTTACAATCGTTCCCTTCCCAACTTCACTCGAAAGATGCAATCCCGCATTCATTACCACCTCAAGTCTGAACTGCACATTTTTAATACCGGTAGAGTCACCATTCCCTTTATTCAGTCTAGAATAAAAAGTGTTTACATCAAATCCAATCCCTGTATCTTCGATTTGCACTATCCATTTATCATCCTGCTCCCAGCTGCGAACGAACACTTCACCCCCTTTTACTCCTCGACCATAAATTCCGTGTCTAATCGCATTTTCAACAAGAGGTTGTATTGTCAGTGGCAAAATATCAAAATCCTGGCTTTCTATTTCGTAATGAACTCGCAGCTTATCCCCAAATCGCATTTTTTCGATGTTTACATAAGCTTTGATATTCTCCAGTTCATATTCGAAAGGCATTGGTTCGTCGCTATTCATCGACCTTATGCAGCTTCTCAGATGCACTGTGAAATCGCCAAGCAGTGATGATGCATATTCAGGGTCAATAAGTATGACCTCCTGTATCGAGCCTAATGCGTTATACAGGAAGTGAGGCTGCATCTGGCTTGCAAAATTGTGTATTCGACTCATCTGAAGTTCATGCTCCAGTTGCTCGACTTCTTTTTCCTTTTTTTGAATTTCTGTAAGATCGTAAATCACGCAGAAAGCATGAACATCGTCACTATTCTGATTTTTGTACAAATAAAACACCTCGCGGCATGGATGAATAACGCCTTCACTAGTATTTACCGAAAACAGCACCGATGTTCTCAAGATCCCGTCATTGAAACATCTAAGCAGATACTCTCTGTTAGCCATTATTTCGTATTTTGAATGATTTTCTACGACAAGATTCTCCAGAACCCATAAATGCAGGCCGGTATATGAAGGGATCTCACCTCTTGGCGGAATATTTCGGATGAACCTTCCATTAGCTTCAAAATTATCGTCAGATTTTTCAAGCACCAAGTCTTTTGTAAGGTTGACCTCCATATACGCTTCAGCGCTGGCAAGGATAGCTTTCATATGATTATGTTCTTTCTGTATATATGAAAGGATCTCTTCGCGGTGTTCTTTTTCCCTGCGCATTATATGATCAACGTTTTTTACACCTAAGATAATATGGGGTTCATCCGGCATAGACTGCAAAACAGCATTGATCTGATGATGCCGTTCTCTTCCGCCTCTTATTGCTTTGTACGGGAACGAATAATGCTGTTCTCTTTCAAGCTCTTTGACCAGATGCTCTCTCTCAAGCCTTGCTACCACATATTCTACGTCGTCCGGATGTACTAACTTAGGAACTATATCTCTCATCATTATAAAAAAATCATCTCCGGATGAATTATGGCTTAGCTTCTTGAATTCTTCGCTTTCATATAAGCTGACATATGAAGAAGTAATAAGATTTATATCGTAAAGGATCTCGTACCCTTCGAAAAATGCTTTTGCTATCATTTCATATTCCATATACGTCCTAGTCTCCTATCTGTAGATCATATGATTTCAAAAACAAAAGGCCCTTATCTGCAATCAGCTTTGACAAGAGCCTTAAGTTTTTCGACAAAAGAACTAAACATTTGAGAATCATTATTTGCTGCCAGTAACATGTTAATAACATTATAAAGATATCTAACTAACGCTAAACTAACGTCTGTTGATTATGCATCCTTATTTGTTATAGATTAACTCCGCATTGAATGTATATACTATTCTTTTCTCATATTGTTATGATCGTGTTTTCCTGAGTGGCTATTATAAACTGACTTTAAGAATACTGTTATTTTAGCATAGTTGGATTATCATAAGAATCTAGTTTTTCAGCCGAAAGCTTTTTTTCAGGGATTATCACTCTCTCCATCGCATGTAGAATGGTCGTACCTTATAACAATAACCTTATTGGAAGAATCGCTGAAGTAGGTTCTGACCTTGAGGACTATCATTATGCAACAGATGATATGTATTGGGAAAATTTTGAATTTGAGAGCGATACATCTTTTATAGTATCTAATCTAACAAAAACTCAGGACGGAACTGCAGTGCCTTAAGTCGCCTCTGGAAAGATTGACTATGAAAGCGGTGAAATAGAGATAAATGTTACAAATGCTCTTGATCCAATAAGAACATGGAAAAGAATAGAAGAATAGAGAAGATTGATTGAAAGGTTTTCTGATTACAAGGCGTACATTAGCAAATGTAACTTGTTCGTGTCAAATTCTTTTTTGACTTTTATCAAGTCTTTTATACGATTTTCCGCTGTGCATGTAACTTGTTCGTGTCAAAATAAAATATTACGGCCTTTCTTCAGACAAAAATGCATTTTCGGAAAGAGTAACTCATTCGTGTCAAGAAAAGTGGTTACATTGTAAAAAAAATGAACGAAGTTTCAAGGCTTTGAACCCGCATTTTATGTAACCTTTTCGTGACAACTGACATGTTTCAAGGCCTTGAGGTCTCTCCCGGTTTTCAGGAGAAGTTTAACTATATAAATAATATAATTTTAAAGAATAGTCTGCAGCACACATACAGCATCCTTTCCACTGCATGCGTGCTGTTCATTTATATCGTTACCAGGTTTCCTGACTTGTCCAGTGAATATATCACCGGCACATTATTACTGCGTGCTGCAACGTTCTTTCTGTGGCACTGGAAATCTGATTCATAATCAAGTCTGTCAAGTACAGCCTGCCTTATATAATCGGATACTTTCATATCACGGCTGGCTGCGAAGTCTTTTATATATCTCTCATCCTGTGGCGTGAGCTTAATTGAAATGATCATTTTATAAGCCTCCTTTTTATTCTGTATATGCGGATCATATTGCCTGAAGCTTTATGTGAATCTTTGTTCTTTTTTTGTTGGACGGGGATTATTTGAAAACCCGGTCAGCACTGCCGGGATGCATTCGCAGTATGACCGGGGTCCCAAATAAAACACACTATCCTAGAAATACATACCGCGGAGGTACATATATTGCTAGCTGATCAGTATACAGGGACGAATATCATGTCGCCCGGCTGTATATCATTGACATTCACATCGTTGGTCTCACAGATCTCACTGATGATAGACCTTGTGCTCCTGTTGGTATCAGGATTGCACTCTTCCACGATGTCCCACAGATTGTCTCCTTCATGGATAACGACCTGCTTGTATGTCTTTACTGCGGCAGCATCAGCTCTGCCTGCACCGATGATGCTGTATCCTGCGAATACGATGATCATGATGCTGATGAGTACGAATAAGAAAAACCTTACCGGATTTACGATCTTCAGATGTCTTGTCTTCATTTTGTTCACCTGCAACTTTCTTTATCTGCGCTGCTCCGAATCACTTCGAAACATCTGTTCTTAATTGGTATATCTGGATTATAAACGTTTGTTCGAATGATGTCAAGAGAAATATGAACAAAAGTTCTAAAAATATTTTTCGCTTTTCCCAACACAAAACTCCGGCCCTGAAAGCCGGAGTTTTCAACGCTTTGAGCGTTTTGCACATTTATATTATATGCGTTATATTTCCACTTTTTCGTCTGTAAAAGCCTCTCTCCAGGCATCTTCCTTCCCGTCTCTGAGGTCGTCGAGATTATACGGTGTAGCCTGATACAGATAATAATTGAGCCAGTTTGAGAATAACAGATTGGCGTGGCTCCTCCACCTGAACAATATCCCCTGCTCCGGATCGTCGTTCCTGAAGTAGTTCTTCGGCACGTCGATCTTACGCCCCAGACTGATGTCCCTGAAGTATTCATCTGCAAGAGTATTCTTGTCATACTCCTGGTGTCCGAGCAGGAATATCTGTCTGCCGCTGTCGGTAGCGATTATGTGCGGACCTACCTCAGGAGATGCTGCAAGTATCCTGAGCTCTGGATGCTTTTCTATATCTTCGGTCCTGATTTCTGTATGCCTTGAATGCGGAGCCCAGAAGAACTCATCGAATCCTCTCAGAAGCGGACTGTGAGGCCTGAGTGTCTCCATCTCATACACACCGAAGACCTTGTCGCAGAGAACATGCTTCTGTATCCCGTAGTAATAGTACAGAGCTGCCTGCGCTCCCCAGCAGATGAACATGCTGCTGTAGACATGAGTCTTCGCGAATTCGAACAGACTGCAGAGCTCATCCCAGTAGTCGACCTGCTCAAAAGGCATCCTCTCGACCGGAGAACCGGTCAGGATCATCCCGTCGAAGTATTCGTCCCTGAATTCGTCAAGTGTCGTGTAAAACGACTGCATGTGCTCCTGGGACACATGCGTTGATGTATGCGAATCCATGCCGACGAGCTTCATCTCGATCTGCAGCGGGCTGTTGGCGAGAACGCGCGCCAGCTGTGTCTCGGTAGCTATTTTGGTCGGCATGAGATTGACTATTATCACCTTAAGCGGACGGATATCCTGGGAATCCGCCCTGGCCTTGTTCATTATGAATATATTCTCGTCCTTGAGGCTTCCTGCTGCAGGAAGCCGATCAGGAATTATAAGCGGCATATTACCCCTCCTTGATCATGTCAGCCGGATATGTTACCTGACTTTGTTGAGTGCCTGATCGAGATCGGCAATGATGTCATCTGCACTTTCGAGTCCGACAGAGAGTCTGATGAGTCCCGGATCTATACCTGCAGCGATCTGAGCTTCTTCAGAAAGCTGCCTGTGAGTCGTGCTTGCAGGATGCAGAACGCTTGTGTGAATGTCTCCGACGTGGACTACGATGCTGCAGAGCTCGAGATTCTCGAGGAACTTCTCTCCTGCTTCTCTTCCGCCCTTGACGCCGAAACTCATGACAGCGCTTGCGCCCTTAGGCAGGTACTTCTGAGCGAGATCGTAGTATTTATTTCCCTTGAGCCCCGGATATATGATCCAGTCGACCATAGGGTGCTGTGACAGGAACTCAGCGACTGCCTGCGCATTCTTCACGTGTCTTTCCATCCTGACATCCAGAGTCTGAAGTCCCTGATGAGTAAGATAGGCATTCATCGGTGACATCGTGCAGCCGAGGTCTCTTACGAGAACAGCCTTCAGGCGTGTGCAGAATGCCGCGTCGCCAAAGCTCTCATAGAAGTTGAGCCCGTGATAGCTCTCGTCGGGAGCCGCCATGCTCGGATATTTGAGACTGCCGTCTTCGTTCTTTACGGTCCAGTCAAAATTGCCGCCTTCAATAACACATCCGCCGATACTGGTGCCGTGACCGTCTGCGAACTTTGTCGTGGAATGCGTGACTATATTCGCTCCCCACTCTATCGGACGAAGCAGTGCCGGCGTCGGGAATGTATTGTCAACGATCAGCGGAACTTCCATGGCCGAAGCGGCCTTGACGAACTTCTCTAGATCCAGTACGGAGAGCGCCGGATTAGCGATCGTCTCACCGAAGAGGACCTTGGTATTAGGCTTTTTCAGCGCCACTATATCCTCAAGAGGCATATCCTGATCGAAGAATTCGACATCGATACCGAGCTTGCGGAGAGTGACATCAAAGAGATTGTATGTGCCTCCGTAGATGTTGGTCGCGCTGAGAATGTGATCGCCGGCTTCGCATATATTGAGAACAGCGATCATATTGGCCGACTGGCCGGAAGAAGCAGCCATGCCTGCAGTGCCGCCTTCAAGAAGCGCCATTTTCTGCTCAAGAGCGTCGACTGTCGGACTTCCGAGTCTTGCATACATATGATTAGGGCTCTCAAGATCGAAGAGCTCAGCCACATCATGTGCGTTATAGTATCTGTAAGTCGTGCTCTGGACTATAGGAAGATTCTGGGGCTGAGCGCTCTCAGCCTTATATGCTCCATGCACGCATCTTGTTTCAAAACCCATATCCTTCATCTGTTTAGCCATTCAGACACCTCCTGTCCCGGATATCAGCTAGTATAAAAATTTTCTACATTTTACAATCAATCATGTTATCAGTCTATACTTTCGGGCAAGAAAAAAGTGCTCTGCCGGGAGAGCACTGAAAATGTAAAGGCGGCTTTACATTACGTGAAGCGGGCTATTCTTTTGTCAGGTCAGTGAACTCCGCACCTATGAATTCAGCGAGAACTTCAGGCGAGAGAATGATCTGGACTCCCCTTTTGCCCGCTGAAAAGTAGATCTTATCGAAAAGAACCGCCGTCTCATCTATGTATGTCGGGTATTGCTTCTTCATTCCTATAGGAGAGCAGCCTCCGCGGATGTATCCTGTCAGGTCAAAGATCTCCTTGACATGGATCATCTCGATTTTCTTGTTGCCTGATGCGTGTGCGGCCTTCTTGAGGTCGAGTTCAGCTGCCGATGGAATGACGAAAACGAATAAATTATTATCGTCATTTCGCGTTACAAGAGTCTTGAAAACCTCATCTGCGGACACTCCGAGCTCTTCAGCGGCGTGAACACCCGAAAGATCGGACTCATCTACAGCGTATTCTCCCATTTCATATTCGATCCCGGCAGCATCGAGCTGTCTCATCGCATTAGTCTTATCTATTTTCTGTTTCTTTGCCATATTACCCCTTTTTACTGATGATTCTGTTCGTCCTTCTTTTCGAGATCATCAAGCATTGCCACAAGCTGCTTTCTCTTGACGAAGCAAATTATCAGGATGACTGCTGTCAAAACAGCGAGCACCCCGATCGCTGCATAATTCCGGCTGCTGATGAAATATCCTGTCAGCAGGCTCCCGAGCATCCCCGGTGATCTTCCGATCGTGGAAACAATCAGAAAAGGCCTTAACCGCATGTCGGATATTCCTGCCACATACGCCACGAGGTCCTTGGGCACTCCCGGTATGAGGTATATCAGAAGGACTGCCGTCAGACCTTTTCCGCTGTTCAGCTTGCGGTGGTAGTCATTGACCTTTTCCTCTCCGAAAATAGCCTCAAGAGAATCTTTTCCCAGAGCTCTGGCTATATAGAATGCTATGAAAGCACCGATGAAAGCCCCGCCTATCGAGATAAGATATCCCTTCAGAACTCCGAAGAGATAGCTCGCTGCGAGCTGTATCGGCTGCCCCGGTATGATGCAGATGATTACCTGCATTATCTGTATCCCGGTAAGCACGGCAGCGGCGTAGCCCTTGTACTGCATTATGAATTCAGGCAGATTTGCCAGCCACTCCTTATTGAACAGTGTATCCCTGCATGTGAAAAACAGTATCACCGGAAGTCCGACGATGATGAAGATCAGTATTGCCAGTTTGATGTATGCAATTCTTTTTCTTCTGTTCTCCATGACAGTGTCAGTCCTGAATATTCAGCATGCCCTTCTTATAAAGCGTATCGAGACTCTTGATGACTCCGTATCTCGAGTGCTCATATGTAAGTCCGCCCTGGAAGTATGCGATATACGGCTCTCTCAGAGGAGCATCCGCGCTCAGCTCTATGGATGATCCCTGGACGAATGCACCGGCTGCCATGACGACCTGATCCTGGTAGCCCGGCATGTCCCAGGGTACAGGAGATACGTATGCATCAACCGGTGAAGCAGCCTGTATAGCCTGGCAGAAAGCGACTGTCCTGTCAGGGTCAAGGAACTTGATGGCCTGTATGATATCGCTTCTCGGAGCCATTGCAGGCGGCATTACCTCGAATCCGAGGCTGTCATACACGACACCTGCAAGCATCGCGCCTTTGACAGCGGCATTTACGACTTTAGGAGCGAGGAACATTCCCTGCAGCACATGGCGGTTCTGACCGTATGTAAGGCCGCATTCTGCACCGATCCCCGGGCATGTCAGCCTGTATGCGATCTTCTCTATGAGATCTTCCCTTCCTACGATATAGCCTCCGGAGAGAGCTATTCCGCCGCCCGGATTCTTGATAAGTGAGCCCGCCATGACATCGACACCGAAGTCTGTCGGCTCGATCGTATCCACGAATTCACCGTAGCAGTTATCGAGCATGACAATGATCGAAGGATCTATCTCATGCACCATCTCAGTGACTTTGCGGATGCTGTCTATTGATATAGCCGGTCTCCAGTCGTATCCTGTGGATCTCTGCATCGCGACTACTTTTGTCTTATCTGTTATCGCTGCCCTGATGGCATCAAGGTCCACATCGAGATCGTCGTTCAGAGCTACCTCGTTGTAGAGGATCCCGTAATCAAGCAGCGTCCCGTTGAATGTGCCGTCGCTGTACTTTCCTATAACAGTCTCAAGCGTGTCGTAAGGAGACCCGGTCACTTCAAGAAGCTCATCTCCCGGCTTGAGGATACCGAAGAGCGTTGTTGCGATGGCGTGTGTGCCGTTTACTATATTCGGTCTTACCAGAGCAGCCTCTGTGTTGAATATCGAGGAGTATACCCTCTCAACAGCGGCTCTGCCCGGATCGTCGTAGCCGTATCCGGTGCTCCAGTCAAAATGAGTTGCGTTTATGTGATTCTCCTGAAAGGCTCTCAGAACCTTCATCTGGCATATGGCGCAGATATCGTCAAGTTCAGCGAACCTGTCAGCGAGCTTGGCCTCGGCAGCATCTACAGCATTGAGGACCTCAGGAGCAATATGAAATTCGTTTATTAGATAATTTCTGTAAGTATTATTCATTATAGTTGATTTGATTCTGATTAAACTGAAATCATTTGCACAAGCGAGTATTCCGCAGAAAGCGCAGCTATTGCAGAATGAGCTTTTGAGGACGCGAGCGTTGCAATGATTTCAGTTCTTAAAAAATAACGTACTATTCTTCCGTGCGCTCTATCTCCCACTCCATGTCGTTGACGAGATCACGCTTTACATTCATCTTATGCTGTGCGTACAGCTGAGTCGTCGTGACCTGCTCGTGGTCGAGAAGTGCCTGAACGTCATATATTGAATTGCCGCGGCCGATAAGAGACGTCGCAGCTGTTGCCCTGAGCTTGTGAGGGCTGTATCCTGCATCGCGGGATGTACCAAGTGCGATGGATGTATATTTCTTTACGAGCTCCCTTATCGCCCTTTCAGTGATGCGCCTGCCCTGAAGTGACAGGAAGAGAGCATCTTCAGAGGCCGAATTTTGCGCTATAACGGCTTTTCTCTCTGTTATCAGGTAATCAGTCACCGCCATTACTACAGAGCGGTTAAGAGGCATTACGGACTCTTTTCCCCTCTTGCGGTATATCTTGAACTCCCCTCTTGTGAAGTTGAATGAAGAGACGTTGAGCTGCTGCAGCTCACTGAGTCTGAGACCGTATGTCACGAAGAGCATCAGGATGGCCTTGTCTCTCATCCTGGTCTTCTCCCAGTATCTCTTCTCGTGGTCGGTCAGCCCTGTCCCGTTGGTGACAGCATCGAGCATGACCATGACCTCGTTGTCCTGAAGAGCCTTGATCTCCCTCTCGCCCGGCTTCTGCACTCTTATAGGGTCAAAACCATCGGTTATATTGCGCTCGATGATCCCGTCCCTGTAGAGCTGTTTGAACAGAACGGATACTGATGACTTCTTGCGTGAGAGCGTCTTGTTGTTGTTCTCGTATATCGTCACCGTTTTCCCGTCATCCACCCTGTACCTGCGGCAGTAATCGATGAAGAGGTTTACATCGGCAGCCTCGATATTGTTCAGCTCCTCTGATGTTATATGCTTCGTATCTTCAGCCTCGGTCAGGTCGGTCTCGTTGATGAGATAATTGAAGAAAAACTTCACATCATGAAGATAAGCAAGCCTTGTCATCGGGAGAACGTTACCCTTCAGATAGATGAAATAGGAACGGAGAAAAGAAGGAAGCTCCTTCTGTATGCTCTCGCACTCCATATAAATATCGTTCTCTTTTTCTACGATGTTGTCCGGCTTGCCGCTCTTGTTATGGGATCTGAATTTTTTGCTTTCCTTGCTTGTTTCCATTGCCTGAATTACTGCTGCTGTCCGACTTTCTTAGATGCAAGGATCCTGTCGACGATCTGACCTACAGTATCGCCTTTGCCGATCTCGATCCAGCGGGCAAAATCATAACGCTTCAGCCATGTTATCTGGCGTTTTGCGTAGTGACGCGTGTTCTTTCTTATCTCATCAATGGCAGTGTCAAGGTCATACTCTTCGTTGATATATCCGAGCATTTCCTTGTATCCGATAGCCTTCATGGCCGGAGTATTCAGGTTGTATCCGCGTCCGAGAAGTCCCAGCACCTCGTCGACGAGGCCGTTTTCAACAAGCTTCATGACGCGCCTGTTTATCCTGTCATACAGCCATTCACGGTCCATGTTCAGAGCGATCAGTCTGAATTCGTATTTCGGGTTGAGTGTCAGCTCGGAGAGGTCTCCGATGCCGTATCCCTCTTCGTATGCTTCAATGGCTCTTATTATCTTGCGCGTGTTGTTCGGGTGGATCCTTGCTGCGGATTCAGGATCGAGCGCAGCAAGATACTGGTGCATGTATTCCGCACCGTTTGACTCAGCCATCTCCTCAAGCTCCTGTCTGCGCCTGGCGTTACCCTTGCTTCCGGCAAAACTCATGTCGTACAGGATGGAGTTGAGATAAAGCCCCGTGCCGCCGCAGACGATAGGTGTCTTGCCGCGTGAGAGGATGTCGTCGATGACTGTGAGAGCGAGTTTCTGGTATGTCGCAACAGTCATGTTGTAATCAGGCTCAACAATGGAATAGAGATGGTGCCTGATCTTGTGCATCTCTTCTTCAGGCGGTTTTGCGCTTCCTACGTCCATGTATTTGTAGAGCTGGACTGAGTCGCAGTTGACGATCTCACCGTTTATGCGCTTGGCCAGATAGAATGCTATGAGGCTTTTGCCGACTGCGGTAGGTCCTGCGATTATATAAACAGTATTCTTTTCCATAGAATGCTTCCCTGCTACTTCCTTCTGAATGATCTTTCGATCTCGTATCTTGTGTATCTTATGAAGGTCGGTCTGCCGTGCGGGCAGCAGTACGGATTGCTGCATGCCGCAAGGTCGCTTATGAGTCTGTCGATCTCAAGCTGTGAGAGCTTCTCGTTGGCTTTGACAGCTGATTTGCACGACTTCATTATGAGCTTGTCGATGACAGTATCATTCCTGCCCGAGTGCTCCTCCAGACCTTCAAGATAGGCTCTGGCAAAGGACTCGGCTTCTGACAGCTCCATGTATGAAGGTATGCCGCGGATGACAAATGTATCTGCACCGAAGTCATCGATATCAAACCCTGCATGTGTGAGCGGCTCAAGCCACTCCCTGCTCATATAGTATACATCAGCACTCACATTTATTGTGACAGGTGTGAGAATTGGCTGGGTGAATTTTTCGCCACTGAGGTAATTCCCGGTAAACTTCTCGTAGAATATCCTCTCGTGAGCCGCGTGCTGGTCGAAGAGATATACAGTGTCCTCCGACTGCATGACTATGAACGTGTCAAAAAGATATCCCTTATATACCAGGCCGTCAAAACTGAACTGCTGACGGACAGGCTCTTCGACATGCGGCATCCATGAGAATGCTGAACTCTCTTCTTTGCTGCCTGTATCCTCCGGAACGTCAGGAGCAGTCTCAGAAACAGCTGCTGCCTTTTCCTGTACTGGTGCCGAAGGCTTTTCCCTGACTATACTGCCGAGGAATTCTCTTATGGATGACTGCTCTCCTGTGTAGCCCGGCTTTTCTGAAGACCCTGCATAAGGCCTTGCTGCATGACTACCTGACTTTTTAAGTCCCCTGTCATCATGAAGAGGTGCTGTACCGACAGGTGTAAAAGCTTCTGCCTCACTATCCATGGCAGAAAGAACCTGGGATGGAGTATTATCAGCATCCTTTGCAGGCAGCCCTGACGGAACTGACTCCCTTGTCAGCATAGCCGCATTGACTGCAGCTGAGATGTCTGAAACGATCTCTGCTTCCTTAAGGAACTTGATCTCGCGCTTGCCCGGATGGATGTTGACATCGATCTCTGAAGGCTCAGCCTCTATGAAGAGGATCGCTACAGGATGTCCCGAGAAGATGCGTCCGCCGTATCCGTTAAGAAGACCTTTTTCGATGACCTTGCTGTCAACGAGCCTTCCGTTGACGAAGAAGAGCTGTCCCCTTCTCGTGCTTTTGGTCGTACCGGGGTCTGATACATATCCGCTGACATGCTCACCGGAAACCGGGATAAGACCGGCGTGATTGGCATCAGGGTAAAGCGTCTGTATCGTGTGGAGCGCGTCACCGTCTCCCGCAGTCGTGAAAACAGTCTCGCCGTTTCTGATCATCATAAAGCGTACTGCCGGATAACATACGGCATACTGCTGTATGAGCTCGATGACAGCGCTTCCCTCCCGTGAATCGGTTCCCATGAACTTACGTCTTGCAGGAGTGTTGTAGAAGAGGTCCTCTGCCACGATAGTTGTGCCCTTATTGGCACCGGCAGTCTCCTTTGATATGACTTTGCCGCCGTGCATGATGAGTCTTATGCCCGCATTGTTGTCTGCTGTCCTGGTGACAAGTGTGAGCCTCGAGACTGCAGCGATGCTGGCAAGAGCCTCTCCTCTGAATCCGAGAGACTGTATGTTGTCAAGATCCGCGATGCTGCTTATCTTGCTGGTGGCGTGCCTGAGAAAAGCTGTTTCAGCTTCTTCCGGGGGTATGCCGCAGCCGTCATCAGTGACTCTTATATACGCCTTGCCGCCGCCTCTTATCTCAACGATGACAGAGTGTGCACCTGCGTCGATGGAATTCTCAACGAGCTCCTTTACTGCAGAAACAGGTCTCTCAATGACTTCACCCGCAGCGATCTTATCCGCAATGAATTTATCGAGTACTCTGATCATTTAGTATCTCCTGCATCTCTGACTTCGTCTATAAGGTCCTGAAGTGTGTTCAGGGCAGCGACCGGAGTCATCACGTTTATATCAAGGCTTCTGATCTTATCTATCACCTTGCCGTATCTGTCAGGCTCCTCACGCAGTTCTGCCATGCTGAATCCTTCCGGGATGAATGACATCTGTACGCTGGTGCCTTCTCCCGGAGCCTTTCCGGACTCAAGCTCTCTCAGTTTGATCCTTGCAGCCTTTCTGATCTCCTCCGGAACACCGGCTATTCTTGCAACATGTATTCCGTAGCTCTTGCTGGCAGGTCCGTCCACGATGTTGTGGAGGAATATGACATCAGAACCGTCCTCGCTTACAGCTACTGACAGATTCTTAATGTTGTCATGGTCATCCGCAAGCTCGGTCAGCTCATGGTAGTGAGTAGCGAACATCGTCCTTACTCTGTGTGCAGGATCGGACAGATATTCAACGGTCGACCATGCGATGGAGAGGCCGTCGAAAGTGCTGGTTCCCCTGCCGATCTCATCGAGGATTATTAGGCTCCTGTGAGTTGAATTGCGGAGGATACCTGCGAGCTCACTCATCTCAATATAGAAGGTCGACTGTCCGTATGAAAGATTGTCTGATGCGCCTATCCTAGTAAATATCCTGTCCACAGCGCCTATGACTGCGGAGTCGGCCGGCACGAAGCAGCCTATCTGAGCCATGAGTACGATGACTGCAGTCTGCCTCATATATGTTGATTTACCTGACATGTTAGGACCGGTGATGATCAGCATGCTCCTCGAATCCATATCCAGAAGCGTATCATTTGATACGAACATGCCTGCACCGAGCAGCTGCTCCACAGCAGGATGTCTGCCGTTCCTGATATCGATCACATCGCCGTCGTTCACGACCGGCTTGACATAACCATTGTCTGAAGCGACTTTAGCGAATGAGATGAGGACATCAAGCGATGCCACTGCTGCAGAAGCCTTCTGAAGGTCAGGGATCTGCGGCTCGATCGACGATCTTATCCTGCGGAACTCCTCATACTCAAGCTTGTTTATCTTGGTCTCAGCGCTGAATACGAGGTTCTCCTTCTCCTTGAGCTCAGGAGTGATGTATCTTTCATTGTTGACAAGAGTCTGCTTTCTTATGTAGTCCTCTGGGACCTGGTCGGTAAAACTCTTGCTGACATCTATATAGTAGCCGAATACCTTGTTGTATCCGACCTTGAGGGTCCTGATGCCCGTCCTTTCCTTCTCACTGTTCTCAAGCCCTGCGATCCAGGCCTTGGCATCAGCGATGGAGTCCTTGAGTGCATCAAGTTCCTCAGAATATCCTTTTCTAATAAGTCCGCCCTCTGTAATGACGTGCGGCGGATCTTCACATATAGCCCTGTCTATCATCTGATAGAGGCTGTCAAAATCCCCTATATCCCCGGCGATATCCGCAAGCATCGGAGCGTCGAGATATGAGAGCTGTTCTGTTATATCAGGAAGCTGTCCGAGCGTAGTCTTGAGAGCAATGAGGTCTCTGGCGTTTGCCCTGCCGGCAGCGATCGCCGCTGTCAGCCTCTGGAAGTCATATACATTCCTCAGTGCTACGGATATGTTGTTTGCTATTACAGGCGAGTCCTTAAGAGCCTGTACGGCGTCAAGACGCCTGTTAATGAGCACAGGGTCCTTCAGAGGCTCTCTGAGCCACTGCTTCAGAAGCCTTCCGCCCATTGCGGTCTTCGTTTTGCCCAGAACACCGAGAAGAGAACCCTTGACGTCGTGGTCATAGATGGTCTCAAGGAGCTCAAGGTTTCTCATTGTGGACCGGTCGAGCTGCATATGGCTGCCGCGCTCTCTTATGACGAGGTTACCGAGCTGCGAAGGATCACCCTTCTGCATGTCTGTAAGGTACATGAGAAGAGAGCCTACAGCGCTGATCATCTCATCCCTGCCCTCAAGATCGAGAGGTACGAGCGATGTCATGCCAAAATGGCTCAGTACCATCTCTCTGCATGGTTCTGAGCGGTAATACGATGGGTCTACTGAATTGATGTAAGGTGTTATGAAGCGCTCTTCGAGAGCAGCAGTAACCTGCTCGCTTATATCACCTGAAACAACGATCTCGCGTATCCCGTTGACGGAAAGCTCGTTGGCAAGGATGCTCATGGACTCATCATCATCGAATTCATCTGCAATGAGTTCCCCTGTGGAGATATCCGCAGTCGCGACGGCGGTATGTCCGTCATTGATGCAGAGGGATGCGATATAGATATTGTCTTCACGTGAAGAAGCATCGCTGAGATCGAGTGTGCCAGGTGTATATACTCTGGTAATCTCTCTTTTAACGATGCCTTTTGCCTCCGCAGGGTCCTCCATCTGCTCGCAGATGGCGACTTTGTGGCCGTTTTTGACAAGTCTTACTATATATGATTCTGCTGCGTGATGAGGAACTCCGCACATCGGAGCCCTTTCCTCGAGACCGCAGTTGCGGCCGGTGAGCGTAAGTTCGAGTTCACGCGATACCAGTATGGCATCGTCGAAGAACATTTCGTAGAAATCCCCCAGACGGAACATAAGGATCGTGTCCTTATAGTCTTCCTTGATCCTGAGATACTGCTGCATCATCGGTGACAGTTTTTCCTGTGCCACTGAAATACCCCTTTCCGGTCAGAAGAGACCGGCATCTGAAATACGAGTGTTAACTAATCTAAAAAACTGTAGGGGGAGTATCTCCCCCTACCGCCTTTGTAAAGTGTAATTCAATCAATACTGATCAACTACTTGCCCTGCTTTGCGTTGTAAGCTTCAACGCCCATCTTGATGAGCTCGCATGCTCTTCTCATCTTGTCAGGTGTGAGAACGTATGCGATACGCATCTCGTTGCCGCCGAGACCCTTTGTTGCATAGAATCCAGGAGCTGGTGCGAACATTGCTGTCTCACCGTTGTCATCGAATTCCTTGAGCATGAACATCAGGAAGTCCTCGATGTTGTCTACTGGGAGCTTGCATGTCATGTAGAATGCGCCTGCAGGCTTCTGGCAAACTACGCCAGGGATCTTGGAGATCTCTTCGTATGCAGCATCTCTTCTTGCTTCATACTCAGCTTTCATCTCATCATAGTAGCTCTTTGGCATTCTGTACAGAGCTGCAGCACCAACCTGCTCGAGTGTAGGTACGCAGAGTCTGCCCTGAGCGAGCTTCAGCAGTGCCTGCATGAAGTCCTGATTCTTGGAGATAGCAGCACCGATTCTTGCGCCGCATGCAGACCATCTCTTGGATACGGAGTCTACGATAACGACTCTGTCTGCGATGTCAGGAAGCTGACCGAAGGAGTGAGCTTCTCTGCCGTCATATACGAACTCTCTGTAAACCTCGTCGGAGATGATCCAGAGGTCGTGCTCCTTAGCGATGTCGCCGATGAGCTTCATGTCTTCAAGAGTAAGAACTCTTCCTGTAGGGTTGCCCGGGGACAGGCAGCAGATAGCCTTGGTCTTAGGTGTGATAGCAGCCTCGATGAGGTCTCTCTTAGCCCAGTCATATCCGTCCTCTGCAGAAGTTGTAAGTGGTACGAGCTTGCCGCTTACTTCGTTGCAGAATGTGTTGTAGTTGGTGTAGAAAGGCTCAGCGATGAGAGCTTCGTCACCAGGGTTCAGGAGAGCTGTGAAAGCAAGGATAAGAGCTTCGGATCCGCCGTTAGTTACGAGGATGTCCTTTCTCTCGTATTCCATGTCATAGTCTCTCTTCATGTAGTAGATCATAGCATCGAGCAGTTCGTTTACACCGCCGGACTCTGCATATGCAATGACCTTCTTGTCATAAGCATTGATTGCTTCCTTGAAGCAAGGAGGTGTTTCGATATCAGGCTGTCCGATGTTCAGACGGTAAACCTTCTTGCCCTGATCTTCAGCTTCGAATGCGAAAACATTGAATCTTCTGATCGGTGAGAACTGCATTCCTGCTACTCTTTCAGATACTTTCATTTCTTGATCTCCTTACATTAAAAAGATTATATAGGGTTAACTTTAAAATATACCGTTTAAAGGTCGGCGTGCGAAGCTGCTACGACCTCCCGCACACCAATCATATTATCGCACTTTTTATTGGAAAGTAAAAGCAAATATTCAATGTTTCCTTTTGTTCCCTTAATTGGTGAAAAAGTTAACGCAATCGGATATAGTCCGTTTTCTTCCCCATATCCTATTACCTTGTTGATAACTTCTTCGTGAACAGCAGGTTCCCTTACGATACCGCCCTTCCCGACCTGTTCTCTGCCGGCTTCGAACTGCGGCTTTACAAGGCACAGGATCATTCCGCCGGGAGCGAGGATCTTCGATGCGACAGGAAACATATGGCTTACGGATATGAAGCTGACATCTATGGATATCAGGTTGACCGGTTCTTCGATGAGATCCGTGTCAAGATATCTGATGTTGGTCTTTTCCATATTGACGACTCTCGGGTCGACTCTGAGTTTATAGTCGAGCTGGCCGTATCCGACATCTATGGCATAGACCTTGACAGCACCATGCTGCAGCATGCAGTCGGTGAATCCTCCGGTAGAAGCACCCATGTCGACACATACTGCGTTCTCACTGGAAACACCCCAGTCTTCTATAGCCTTCTGGAGCTTGAGGCCTCCCCTGCTTACATACGGGCATTCCTTGCCTGCGACCTGAATATCCGCATCGATATCGAATCTTGAACCTGGCTTGTCTTCAAGTCTTCCATCGACGGTCACAAGGCCGGCCATGATGGTCCTCTTGGCTTTTTCCCTTGATTCCGCAAGGCCGTTATTAACTACAAGTACGTCTAATCTTTCTTTCACCTTACAAATAAACCTTGTATATATACTTTTGATGAAAATGAGTCTTTCGTTCGCGTCCTCGGAAGCCAGCATATCATATATGCTTCCTGCGGAATACTCTCTCAAGACATCATTTTCATCTGAACAGCTAATATCAATTACTGCTGCCTAATTGTGTCTGAATGCGCATTGCAATGGACTCTGCATCTATGCCGCACTCTTTTCTGAGTGAAGGTATATCTCCGTGCTCTACGAATGTATCAGGGATAGCGATTGTAAGGATGTCATACGGGGCATCCTTGAACTCATTTGAGAATCCCTCGCCGAATCCTCCGCGCTGTACATTATCCTCAACTGTGACAACAAGCCTTGACTTAAGGTCTGCCCATGTTGAGTCAAGCGGCTTGATAACGGCAGCGTTTATGATACCTGCATCTATGCCATTTTCTCTCAGGATCTCTGCTGCATCTATGCACTCATCAAGCATCGCACCGGCTGCGATGATAGTTACATCCTTTCCTTCGCTGATAACAGAGTTGCTGCCTCTGAATTTCCTGAGACGAAGGTGCCTGCACTCACTCGATCCTCTCGGATATCTGATGGCTACAGGTCCTTCCATGTCGACTGCGAATTCGAGCATCTCATCCAGCTGGTAGCCGTCTGCAGGCGCCAGCACTGTCATTCCCGGTATCATGGACAGGTACGACAGGTCGAATATGCCGTGATGCGTCTCTCCGTCTGCACCTACAAGACCTGCCCTGTCGACAGCAAAGACGACATGCAGATTCTGGAGTGCTATATCCTCAAGCAGGAAGTCGAATGATCTCTGCAGGAATGTCGAGTATATCGCCACGACAGGCTTGTATCCGGACTTTGCAAGGCCAGCGGCAAAGACCACTGCGTGCTCTTCTGCTATGCCTACGTCAAAATATCTGTCTTCATGCGCATCGTAGAACGGAAGGAGTCCGGTAGCGGTCCCCATTGCAGCTGCGATAGCGATGATTTTGTCATCCTTATTCGCAAGCTCGGTGAGCTTTTCTCCGAAGACCTTGGAATATGACGGCGCACCGCCGGATGCTGTCTGACCTGTCTGGGTATCGAAAGGACCTATACCGTGGAATTTTCTCGGATACTTTTCAGACCACTCATAGCCCTTGCCCTTCTTGGTGATGACATGTATGAGAGTCGGGCCGTTGTATTCCGATGCCGCCTTCAGGATCTCTGTCATCTGCTTGATGTCATATCCGTCGACCGGTCCGAAATACTTAATTCCGAGGTCTTCTATCAGGTGGCCTTCCTCACCTATGACAGAATACTTGATCTTTTCCTTGGACTTCTTGATCCCTCTCTGGAGAGGATTTCCGATGACCGGAACTGTACCGAGCGCTGTCTTTACAGACACCTTGGTCTGGTCATATTTCCTGGATGCCCTGACCTTGTTGAGGTACTTGGAAAGAGCTCCGACATTGTGTGAGATGGACATCCCGTTGTCATTGAGGATGGTCATGACTCTCGTCTGGTTGGAACCGATGTTGTTGAGAGCCTCATAGACGATGCCGTTGGTGATCGAGCCGTCACCGATGACTGCGATGACATTATAGTCATCCCCGCTTATGTCACGGGCAACAGCCATTCCGTAGGCTGCGCTTACAGATGTGCTTGAATGTCCCGTGTCATAGGCATCATGCACGCTCTCACGGCTCTTCGGGAATCCCGACATGCCGCCGTACTGTCTCAGCGTGTCAAAACCTGCAGCTCTTCCTGTCAGTATCTTATGAACGTATGACTGGTGGCCGACATCGTAGATGATGCGGTCACGCGGGCTGTCGAATACACGCATGAGAGCAACGCTCAGTTCAACGATACCGAGGTTGGATGCAAGATGTCCTCCTGTCTTCGAGACTTTTTCAACAAGAAAAACTCTGATCTGTTCACACAGGTCCTCAAGGTCTGAGACTGAAGCAGTCTTGCATATATTTATAAGATCATCGTGTAATAAATCGTATTTCATTTAGTATTTCCTGATTTCAAGACTCTCCGCAAGTTCAATGAAGAATTCTGAGCCCTCGCCGCATGACTTTGCCGCATCCTTAGCGGAAGCGGTCAGCCTGTGGAGTTCAGTCTTTGCAGCGTCCATTCCGTGGACACATACATAGTTGCACTTGCCGAGGTCCTGGTCCTTTCCGACGTTTTTGCCAATCAGTTCAGCGTCACCCTCAAAATCGAGGATGTCGTCGAGTATCTGAAATGCTACACCTATATCGTGTGCATATGATGTCATGGCTGTGAGCGTTTCATCACCGGCGCCTGCCAGCATGAGACCTGCTCTTACAGGTGCAGTAAGAAGATCTGCAGTCTTGTGCTCTTCTATGAATTCCACGAGATCAGCAGTCGCTTCCTGATACTCACCTTTCACATCAGCTGTCTGGCCGCCTATCATGCCGCGTATCCCAGCCCTTGACATGATCTCATGAGCTGCACGTGCATGTCTCAGCATCACAGAAGGATCATCAGCGTACTTAAGCACTTCGCCTGTCATGACCTCAGCTGCTGTATTCAGAAGACCGTCTCCAGCGAGAATAGCGATGTCATCACCATATACCTTATGGTTGGTCGGCTTTCCACGCCTCAGATCATCGTTATCCATTGCCGGAAGATCATCATGTATAAGTGAATAGGTATGTATGTATTCAAGCGAAGCCGCATATGGAAGAGCCTGCTCAATGTCCCCTCCTGCAAGATCGCATGAAGCAAGCAGAAGGACCGGACGGAGACGCTTGCCTCCGACGCTCAGGCTGTACACCATGCTCTCGCGAAGAACGGAGGACTTGTCATCGAGCGACGGTATGTAGTCCGTCAGATGATCGTTGATCATCTTTTTATATTCATTGAACTTAAGCATCTGCTTCTGCCTCCTGTTCATAGACCGTGATCTTCTGGTCGGCCTTGTCGAGTATCTCCTTACAGAACTCGGCTTCCTTCATTCCCTGCTCAAAGAGTTTCAGTGAGTCCTCGAGCGTTGTTGCCTGTCTGCCGATCTCAGAAGCGGCATTCTGAAGATCATTAAGGGCCTGTGTAAAAGTCTTATCTGCCATTGTTCTGTCCTTCCTTTGTTACATCTGATGCAAGAGCTGTGAAGCTGCCGTCGCGCATCCTGACGGTGTAGGAGCATCCTTCTTCAATGCTGTCCACACCAGGTATTATGTTACCTTCAGTATCTGTTACAGCGGCATAGCCCTTGGAGAAGATATTTCTCGGATCATTCTCACGTATCATGATCATGGCCTTCTCAACAGCACTGCGGGCTTCTGTGATCTTTCCTCTCATGTTGGAGTGCAGAAGGTCTGTTCTCGATGAGAGGAGCAGACGCTCGGACTCGATCTTCTGACGCATCGCTTTCATAAGCATCTGTCTGCAGTAGACGATCTCATCTCTGAGCTCGTATGTGTTCATAACAGCTATATCCGCAGCAGCTGTAGGGGTCTCTGCTCTAAGGTCAGCGACAAAATCGCTTATTGAAACGTCCGATTCATGACCGACGGCGCTGATCACAGGGATCTGCGAAGCGAATATTGCACGCGCGACACCCTCATCATTGAAGGCTGCCAGGTCTTCAGGTGATCCGCCTCCCCTGCCTACTATCAGGGTATCGATCCGCAGACCGGAAGCAGCAAGCGAATTGGCAAGCCCGATATTGTGAATGATGCTTGCCGGAGCTCCTTCACCCTGCACCTGAGTCGGGAATATGAGTATGTCTGTAATGTCGTTTTTCGATGTGATGATCTTCTTGATATCCTCTATGGCTGCACCTGTGGCAGATGTAACGATGCCGACCCTGAGAGGAAACTCAGGTATTGGCTTCTTCCATTTCTTATCAAAAAGACCCTCGTCTTCAAGCAGCTTTTTGATCCTGTTGAACTCTGCCATCAGAGCTCCCTGCCCGGCATCCTCGATATGGGTGATGCTGAGTGAATAGCTGCCGCCCTTGGCATATGGACTTATATCTGCTATCACTATGACCTTCCTGCCGTTTTCAAGAAGGCCCGTGTCTATCCTGCGTATATTTGATGCCCATATGGCGCACTTTATCATACTGCCGGCATCCTTGAGAGTGAGGTATATATGCTGGCCGCTTCTGCTGAGACCTGATATCTCTCCTTCCACTGGAAGATTGTGGAGGCGGAAGTCGTCTCTCAGCTTCTTGGCTATGTATTCATTTACCTGTGTTACTGTTGCCGGTTTCATTATCTGTTTCTATCTGTTATAGATTCTTCTTGCCAGGCGTGCGGTGCCCACAGCATTATCACCTGAAAGGACCGGATCACCGAATATGATCTCAGGATACCTCCCGGTCTTTTCTGCGATCGATCTTCTTATGAAGGAACTAGATGATACCCCGCCTGCCATATAGACGGTATCTGTTCCGGCAGATGCTGCTGCACTGACAGCTGACGATGCCAGAAGCTCAGCTATCCGTTCGAATATGCTGTATGCGATCTGCGGGTAATCCACGGCAGCTGAAGCCTCTATCATACGCATGACCTGTGTCTCTGTGCCGGAAAGATTGAACTGACCGTCTGTGGTCTTTATGCGGGGCAGACCGGATTTTACTCTTCCGTTCGCTGCATAGTATGTCTCCGCGAGGTCATCAAGATATGCTCCTGAAGGGAAAGGATATCCCATCGTTACGCCGGCTCTGTCGATAAGCTGGCCTGCAGAGATGTCTTTAGTACCTCCGCATATCTCCATTCTGTATCCGTCTTCATCAGGCTCACATATAAGGAACTCTGTGGTGCCGCCGCTCAGATGAAACAGAACAGATCTCCGGATGTCCGTATCTGAACTGTTTTCTATTATTGCAGCTGCATGACCTTCCTGATGTGAAAACTCATGAAGAGGGATACCGAGTACCGCTGCCATTTCCCTGGCGGCGTTGACGCCTGCAAGAAAGCAAGGCATATATGATCCTTCAACTCTTCTCGGACGTGATGAAACACCTGCCGCGCGTATCGCGGAAACATCAACTGAACGTGACATCTCCTCTATATACTCCGGCAGGCGGTTGGAATGTCTGAAGAATGCTTCTGACTGCCTGAGACCCCTGCTGCCCTGCGGTACTTCCAGATACTCTGATCTTTCGAATACCGTCCGGTTGTTCCCGTCAGTTACAGCTACTGAGGTCTTGTAATTTGATGTGTCAATGCCGAGATAAAGATCAGGCATGCCGCCTTACTCCTCACTCTTATTCTGTGAACTGAGATACTTGTCGATCTTGCTCAGGACGGAGTTTACGAATGCGTAGGACTTCTCGTCACTGAATCTCTTTGACATCTTGACAGCCTCATTGATTGAGACGCTGCCCGGGATCGAATCGACATACATCATCTCCGCTACAGCCGTTCTGAGTATGGCAAGGTCTGTACGTGCCACACGGTCGAATGACCACTTGTCGAGGTTGGCTTTGATGATATCATCGATCTCCCCTATGTGATCTCTTACAGCCTCGAGTGTAGCTACAGCCTGAGGCTTGTTCATTATCTTCACGTTTTCATCTACCGGGCTTGCCTTCCCGTAATCGAACTCTCCGGTAATATCCATCTGGTAGATGAGCTGCATTGTCTTTTCTCTTATTTCTTCTCTGTTCATTTATGACTCCTGGTTGCCTGGATCTCTTTCGTCTATGCCTTCGACTGTAATGTTTACAGCCCTGATCTCAAGTCCTGTTTCTGATTCTATATTGTTCTTGACCTTGGTCTGTATGTCATAGCAAAGTTGCGGGATGTTGACGCCGAAGTATACGATGATATCCAGATTGATCGTTATAAGTTCGTCTTCCGTCGTCACTCTGATTCCCGGATTGATGAGTCCTCTGCCGAAAGCTGTCTGGATGTTCTCCGTAAGAGAGGCATCGGCAAAGCGGCTGACATCTTCAAATGCGAGGACTTCCTTCTCTATGAGCTCTATGAATTTTACATCATCATTCATCTTCTTCGTCCTTCGGTTCGAGCTTCACTATGCGGATCTTCTCTATTCTTCTGTCCTTGACCTTGAGGATCGTGAACTCATAATCCTCGTATCTTACAGGCTCATACTTCACCCGTTCCTTAGGAATCTCACCCATAAGGTCGATGATGAAGCCTCCGATCGTTTCGCTGGTCTCGGATTCAAGCTCAACATCCGTCTCTTCTTCAAGATCGTCAAGATACACATTGCCGTCGACGATAAATGTATTATCGTCGATTTTCTCGATTATCCTGTCTTCTTCGTCAAATTCATCGTCGATATCGCCTACGATCTGCTCGATGATATCCTCAACTGTGACAATACCACTGAATCCGCCGTATTCATCGATCAGGATCGCGAGGTGCTGTCTGTTGATCTGAAGCTCACGGAACAGTGCGTCGATATTCTTGGTCTCCGGTACGAAATACGCAGGTCTCAGAAGCTTCTTGAGATTGATGTTGTCAAAACCCTTCCGTGTAGCGTTGTACAGATAATCCTTGATGTGAAGTATGCCGACAATGTTGTCAGGATCGCCCTTGTAGACAGGGATCCTGGAGTGAGTCAGCTCCATCATCTCATCGAAGTATTCGCTTCTGTCATCATCGAGGTCGATCATGAATACGTCCGTACGCGGAGTCATGATCTCATAAGCAAGCAGGTCGTCGAACTCGAATATGGAGTCGATCATCCTGCGGCCTTCCTCCTTGATCTCGCCTGATTCCTGACCTCTGTCAAGCATGGACATGACTTTGTCTTCTGAGAAATAGGAATCATCGACATCTGTTTTCTTTCCCATTATCTTCAGGAAGACATTGGCAATGCCTTTGCAGATCCATACGAGCGGGAATGTGATCACATATATGAACTGCTGAAAGCCGATCAGCTTCACACCGGTCTCTTCGCTTGACTGGGCGGCTATCTTCTTCGGAAGAATGTCGCTCAGGGAAGTGTAGATGATGTAAAAACCGAGGTTGCAGGCTGCAAGCAGCGGTGCGCTTACGCGCTGATACATGACAACATTGAAGATCATGAACGCTGCAATGATACTGATGAAGCTTGCTGCATGATCGGCGTAATGATACTTTGAAGGTTTTGCAAGAAAACCGGTAACGGCCTGAAGCCTTTTGTTTTCAGGCTCATCCTCGAGCATTTCCTTGATCGCATTGCGGTCGATATAATCAAGAGCTCTCTTGGAAGCTACTACCAGAGAGTTGATGATCATTATCACCACGATCATACATACGGGTATATATAACGGCCAACTGTCATCGGTCATGGTTATTACTGCCTTTCTTATTTAAGACTACTGGTCTTTCTTCCTGCGCATGATGAAGTTCTCTTCCGGAACGCGTTTGAATCTGATCTTCAGTATCTGCTGAGGATGAGGTGCGCTCTCAACCGGGTTGCCTTCTTCATCGTACATCTCTTCTATAACTTCTTCGTAGTATGGTGTCATCGGGCCGAATATCTCGATCGTGTCGCCTACCGAGAATTTGTTTCTCTGCTCTACAGTGGTAAGACCTGTCTTCTCATCTGTAGTCCTGACAAGACCGACGAATGAATAGTCTCTTGTATAGTCGCTCGTCAGGTAGTTCTGATCCTTGTCTGTCGGCTTGTGATAGTAGAAGCCGTGAGTGAACTCGCGGTGGCTTGCCTTGCAGAGCTCGGCAAAATCCGTAGGATCATAGACGTAATTATCAGGATCCGCTAGGTACTTGTCTATCGCTGACCTGTAGGCAGATACTACTGTAGCGACGTAGTACATCGACTTCATCCTGCCCTCGATCTTGAAGGATGTGACTCCGGCGTTTACAAGATCAGGGATGCAGTCGATCATGCACAGATCCCTTGAATTCATGATGTAGCTGCCGCGTGCATCCTCTTCGATCGGATAGTATTCCCCCGGTCTCTGCTCTTCAACGAGTGAATATTTCCATCTGCACGGATGAGTGCAGGCACCCCTGTTCGCATCTCTGCCGGCCATGAAGTTGCTGAGAAGGCATCTGCCGGAATATGAGATGCACATTGCCCCGTGCATGAATGCTTCTATCTCAATATCTTCAGGGAGCTGTCTTCTCATCTCTGTAAGTTCAGCCAGGCTCATCTCTCTTGCAGCAACGATGCGCTTTACACCCTGATTGACCCAGAATGCAGCTGTGAGGTAGTTTGTGGTATTGGCCTGAGTTGAGAGATGGATCTCGGCATCCGGTATCTGCTCCTTTATAAGCCCCATAACGCCCGGATCTGACACGAGAAATGCGTCAATTGGAATATCTTTGATTTTGCCTATATAGTCTCTCAGAACCGGAATATCGTCGTTGTGGGCATATATATTCAGTGTCATGTATCCCTTGCAGCCGTGATCGTGGATGAAATCCATGGCTTCCCTGATCTCATCAACACTGAGATTGCCGGCTCCTGCCCTGAGGCTTCCGATCTGTCCGCCGAAGTATACGGCGTCGGCACCGAATAAGATAGCAGTCCTGAGTTTTTCCATGTCTCCTGCAGGTGCGAGGAGTTCAAGTTTCAAATCTTTTCTGTCAGTCATTTAGTCTGATAACGGCCAGTCCGTCACCGCTCGAAAGCAGTGAAACGGTCAGGTCTTCCCTTTCGTTTATATAATCTATGAACATACGCATGTACTTGACGTTGGTACGGTGTCTTCTGGCACCCTCATATGACCTGTCTACCGTCCATCCATGCATAAGAATATTGTCGCATACGATAATAGAGCCGGGCCTCGTAAGCTGCTCAGCTCTGTCGAAGAACTCTCTGTAATGGCTCTTCCCTGCGTCTATAAAAACAAAGTCAAACGGCTCTGCGCTGCCTGACTTCTGTTCCTCTATCATCCGGTCAAGAACCTTGTCGGCGTCACCTGTGCGGAAGTCTATCCTGCTGCCTTCAGGTCTGGATGCAAAATTCTCCTCGGCAACAGGGATCATGTGCTCGTTCCTGTCGATGGTCGTAATGCGTGCATCCGGAAGCTTGCGCGCGAAGAACAGCGCTGAATAACCATAGGCAGTCCCTATCTCCAGAACCCTCCGCGGTTTTGTCATCTCGAGAAGAAGAGACAGAAACGATTCGGTTTCTCTGAGTATAAGAGGAACGTTGTTTTCCTCGTTATATTCGCGGAATGCTCCGAGGTCATCATCGAGAGGTCTGTAGTGTGAGCTGATATATTCAGTAACTTTATCACTGGTAAAGCTCATCAGTCCTGACCCTCTTCTGAAGACTCTGTCTGAGCGCCTTCCTCCTGCTCAGCCGCATCCTCCGCAGCTTCATGGTTCCTGCTGTCAAGCTTTTCCTGCCTTGCCTGTGCAGCCTGATTGTATTCCTCAAGAAGAGTATTGTACTCTGCTTCATCTGAAGTGAATACATGGGTTCCGTCAAGCTTGCTGCTGAGAACATAGTAGATGTCTTCACTGTCCTCAGGATACAGTGCTGCAGTGATAGATGCCTCGCCCGGTGAACAGAGCGGGACCTCCGGCAGGTCGATCATCTCGAGGTTCAGCTGATTGTGCAGAACCGAAGATATTCTTGCCTTCTCATTGTCTACGGATGTCTCTTTTTCGATCATCGAAGCAATGACAACTACTTCCCTGACACTGAGTCCGAGCTCATCTGCTCGGGCCCTGTAGTCATCGTTGAAGAAGTTACTGAAGCTGTCCAGCATCGTCATGATGATCATCGTCTCGTCAGCTTCGGTATCCAGCCTGTAAGTTCCCGGAAGAAGGAAGCCTTCGATCTGAGCTGCTCCGTCCACGTCTTTTCCGATAAAGTCAATATCCTGGAGGAACGGATCTGAAGCAGCCTTCATGAACGCATCCTTGTCGCCGAAACCGTCTCTTGAAAGCGACGTGAATGTCTGGTCTTCAGTAAAGCCGTCCGGGATAATAAACCCGTTAAGGGTAACGTTTCCCTTGCATATCGCCTTGGCAATGGATACAGAATCCATTGAAGGAGACAGATAATAGGTTCCCGGCTTGATTTCCGTCTGCAGAGCCATTCTGGATACAAGGCTGAATCTTGAAGAACTCTCAACGATGCCGGCCTCTTCGAGCCTTTCCGCTGCAGCCTTCAGGTCATCGCCCTCCTCTATCGTGACAGATGTGTACTCATTTCTTGTTCTGTCAAACGGCTTCTGCATTATATTGAAAAAAATAAGAACAGCAAAAACTACCGCTATGATCACAGCTATGATACGAAGCGGTTTGTGGAATCTTTTGTGGATACGGGCTATGCCCGGTTCCTTTGCAGCGGTAGTTTTGCCCAGGATCTCTTCCTGATTACTTGGATCTTCCAAGATACTCTCCTGTTCTGGTATCAATCTGGATCCTCTCTCCCTCATTGATGAAGATAGGAACCTGGATAACAGCACCGGTCTCTACTGTAGCTGCCTTGGTTACGTTTGTAGCAGTGTCTCCCTTGACACCCGGCTCAGTCTCTACTACCTCGAGGTCTACGAAGTTAGGAGCCTCAACGTCAAAAGCATTGTCCTTGTAGAACTTTACTGTAGCGATGTCATTCTCGCGGATATACTTTACTGCTTCAGCAACGAGTTCTGCAGTCAGCGGAACCTGATCATATGTGTCCTGATCCATGAAGTAGTACAGCTCGCCGTCATTGTACAGATACTGCATCTGCTTTGTCTCGATGTGAGCCTTAGGGAACTTGTCGTTAGGGTTGAAAGCTTCTTCTCTTGTAGCACCAGTCAGAATGTTTCTGTACTTGGTTCTTACGAAAGCAGCTCCCTTGCCCGGCTTGACGTGCTGAAAGTCAAGAACAACGTGCGGCTCTCCGTTCATCTCGAAAGTGATGCCTTTTCTGAAATCGCTAGCATAAATCATAATCTATTACCTTTCCTCTCTTAGAAATAGCTATTAATATCATTACTGAAGCCCTACTGCTTCACCTATGATCCTGAATACATCATTCATCATAACAGAGAATGCTGCTTCTGTCTGCATGAATTTTGCTGCAAGCGGCTTGGTTGCAAGCATAGTGCTCAGACTCTGCATTCTGGACATCATATCAGCATCCGGCTGATTACCTGTCATCTGTGCGGTCTGAAGCTAGATCTGAAGCTTCTGCAGCTCGCCGAGCATCTGGGATACATCAGCATCCTGCTCGACTTCTTTTCTCATTCTGTCGAATTCCTTGAACTCATTGGATTCCTTGATAGCTCTGGCGAGGCCGTGAGCTTCATCATATACGTTCATGGTGCCTCCTATACATAAAGTATTATCGGAATTATCACAGGATACCTTCCGGTCGTCTTGTAGATGAAAGACTTCATGTCTGATTTGACAGCTCTGGTAAGAGCAGCCTCATCACCTGCAGAACCGTTCTCAGCACACCTGCCTATTGTATTGTAGACTATACTGAGCGCTTCATCAAGAAGGTCCTGATGCTCCTGTGCATATACGAATCCCCTCGTACGCAGCTCAGGTACAGCCATAAGAGAACCTGACGACTTATCGAGTACCACTGCAACAGTGATAAGTCCTGACTGCGACAGATTCTTACGTTCTCTGAGAACCGCATTTCCGACATCTCCGATGCCGAGACCGTCTACAAGAACATCTTCACCTGAAGTGAATTCTTTCTTTATCTCTGCCTTCCTGCCGTCTATCTCAAGCGCATCCCCGTTGGCGAGAACGAATATGTGATTGGACGGCTGGCCGAGCGACTGTGCAAGTCTTGCGTGCTCAATGAGATGTCTGTACTCACCGTGCGCCGGAAGGAAGAACTTAGGTCTGATGAGAGTGTGTATCAGCTTGAGCTCTTCGGATGATGCGTGTCCTGATACGTGGACGTCCATCGCGGATGCAAGCACTACCTTGACGTTTTTCTCATACAGCTGGTTGACGACCTGGGATATTACCTTCTCGTTTCCCGGGATCGGTGATGATGAGAATACGACTACGTCATTCTTTTTGAGCCTGACTGACTTGTGATTGTCATAAGCCATTCTCGTAAGAGCTGACATCGGTTCGCCCTGGCTGCCCGTAGTGATGATCGTGAGATTCCTGTCAGGAATGTTCTTGATATCTGAGATCTTCACGAATATCGAGTCAGGAATGTCATCGAGGTATCCGAGTTCACGTGCCAGCGTGAGAACGTTCTCCATGGATCTTCCGGAAACAGCGATCCTTCTGTGATGCTTCATCGAAGCTTCCATGAAATACTTGATCCTGTGGACGTTCGATGAGAATGTAGCGATGATGATACGCTGCTCGGTGTTGTTGAATATATCATCTATCGAACTTCTTACGACAGCTTCAGACGGAGTATAACCCTGTCTCATTACATTGGTGCTGTCGCAGAGAAGAAGATCAACACCTTCATCACCCAGCTGGGCAAGTCTTCTGAGATCGATGACCTTGCCGTCAAGCGGTGAGTAGTCGATCTTGAAGTCTCCTGTATGGATGATGTGTCCTCCCGGGAATCTGATAGAGAAAGCCATCGAGTCAGCTATGCTGTGATTGGTCTGTATAGCCTCTATCTTAAATGATCCTACACTGAATATGTCTCCGGCTCTGATGATATGCTTTTCTGCACTGAGACCGTTTTCCTCAAGCTTATGGTCGATAAGACCCATTGCCAGAGGCGATGCATACACCGGAACGTTCAGCTCCTTGAGAAGGAACGGTACTCCGCCGATGTGGTCCTCATGTCCGTGCGTTATGATGAGTCCCTTGATCTTGCTGCTGTTCTCCTTGAGATATGTGAAGTCCGGAATGACGATATCTATACCGAACATCTCATACTCAGGGAATGCAAAACCGCAGTCGACTATAAGGATCTCATCCCTGCATTCGATCAGTGTGCAGTTCTTGCCGATCTCTTTCATGCCGCCGAGCGGAATGACTCTGTAAGGAACGGTCTCCTGGACTTTATGTTTCTTCTTTCTGTCTGTCCTGGCGATGTTTTCCTTGACACGGCTCGGTCCGCTGGTGCGGACTCTTGCTGCACTGTTGTTTGTCTTTACGTTTCTTTTCTTTTTATTTCGAGGCTCGGGAACGCTGCTTTTTACGGCAGCTTTCCCTGCGCCGGTTCTGTTATTTCTTTTTCTGTAGTTGTTCTTAAGTCTTGCCATATTATTTTCGGCCGCTACTTAACTACGAAGTTGACGATTCTGTTAGGAACAACGATTACTTTTACTATGTTCTTTCCTTCAGTCGCCTCTTTGACCTTTTCGAGTTCTCTGGCGGCCTGTTCTGTTACCTCCTTGCTTGAATTGTTCGGCAGCAGGAGCTTGTCCTTGAGCTTGCCGTTTACCTGAACGATGATCTCGATCTCATCCTTGACGAGTGCCGATTCATCGCATGCCGGCCATGCATGGCTGTAAAGCCTGTCTTCGTGGCCGAGCTGATTCCACATTTCCTCAGTGATGTGAGGAGTGAACGGATTGAGGACTACGAGAAGTGTCTCGATAGCCTTGTTGAACAGAGGCAGGTTCATTTCTGCGCTCTGTTTGTATTTGTACATCTCGTTAACGAGTTCCATGATCGATGCGATAGCAGTGTTGAAGTTGAATCTTCCGCCGGCATCCTCGCTTACCTTCTTGATGGTAACGTTGATCATGTAGTTGAGATTCTTGTCGTCTGAATTTGCAACAACAGGTTCAGCGAATTCTCTCTGATCGCCTCTGATGTCGTTTATATATTCGCAGACAAGTCTGTAAACTCTGTTGAGGAATCTGTAGCTGCCCTCTACTCCCTCATCTGACCAGTCGAGTTCCTTTTCAGGAGGTGCTGCGAAGAGGATGAAGAGTCTTGCAGTATCTGATCCGTATTTAGCCTGAATTTCTGCAGGGCTTACGACGTTGCCGAGGGACTTGGACATTTTGGCCTTGACATAATTGCCTTCGCTGTCATTGTATCCCTTGATTACCATTCCCTGTGTGAGCAGGTTTCTGAACGGTTCTTCGCTGTCGGTAAGTCCGAGATCATGCAGTACCATCTGGAAGAATCTTGCATACATTAGGTGGAGAATAGCGTGCTCTACTCCGCCGATGTACTGGTCAACGTTCATCCAGTAGTCAACTTTCTTCTTATCGAATGCGGTCTCATCATTGTGAGCGTCGCAGTATCTGAGGAAGTACCATGAAGAATCGAGGAATGTATCCATGGTATCGATCTCACGCTCAGCATCTCCGCCGCACTTAGGGCACTTGCATGCTCGGAATGTCTTGGAGGTTGTGAGAGGAGAATCTCCCTTGCCTGTGAACTCTACATCTGTCGGAAGAAGTACCGGCAGATTGTGCTCATCTTCAGGAACCCATCCGCACTTCTCGCAGTAGATCATAGGTATAGGTGTTCCCCAGTATCTCTGCCTGCTGATGAGCCAGTCTCTCAGCTTGTAATTTACAGTCTTATGACCGAGTCCCTTTTCCTCAAGGTCTTCCGTTATCTTTTTGATGGCTTCCTTGTTGTTCATTCCGCTGTATTCGCCGGAGTTGATCATTGTTCCTTCAGCGATGGCAGCTTCTGTGAGGTTGTCAAGATCTACGTCAGGAACATCGACTACAGGGATGATATCCAGATCAAATGCTTTTGCAAATTCAAAGTCTCTCTGGTCATGAGCAGGTACAGCCATGATCGCACCTGTTCCGTAGTCCATGAGTACATAGTCGGAAATGAAGATAGGAACCTTCTTGCCGTTTACAGGATTGACTGCATAGCGTCCGATGAATTCACCTGTCTTCTCCTTAGTGAGTGATGTTCTTTCGAGCTCGGACTTATGAGCACTTGCCTCAACATAAGCCTTTACAGCAGCTTCGTATTCTGTTCCTTCGGTAAGCTCGGAGACATATGGATGCTCCGGAGACATTACCATGTATGTTACACCGAAAAGTGTGTCAGGACGTGTTGTATAAACAACGAGATCCTTGTCGAATCCATCGATAGCGAATGTGACTTCAGCACCTTCTGATCTTCCGATCCAGTTCTTCTGCATGGACTTGACCTTGTCAGGCCATCCAGAAAGCTCATCGAGATTGTTCAGAAGTCTGTCAGCATAGTCGGTGATCTTGAGATACCACTGGCTGAGGTGCTTCTTGGTAACAGGTGTATGGCAGCGCTCACAGCAGCCGTCAACTACCTGCTCGTTAGCAAGTACTGTCTGGCAGTCAGGACACCAGTTGACCGGGTTGTCCTTCTTGTATGCGAGTCCCTTTTTGTAGAACTGGATGAAGATCCACTGCATCCATCTGTAGTAGTCAGGCTTGCATGTGGCAACTTCCCTGTCCCAGTCATAGCTGAGTCCGAGAGACTTGAGCTGTTCTCTCATGTCGTTCATGTTCTCGTTGGTCCATGTGAAAGGATGGATGCCGTTCTTGATAGCAGCATTCTCAGCAGGAAGACCGAATGAATCCCAGCCCATCGGATGAAGGACATTGAAGCCGTCCATCTTCTTGAATCTGGCAATAACATCGCCGATCGAGTAGTTCCTTACATGCCCCATGTGAAGTTTGCCTGAAGGATAAGGGAACATTTCAAGTACATAGTACTTTTCCTTATCATAGTCCTCGGTTGTCCTGAAAGCGTTTTCTTCCTCCCAGATCTTCTGCCACTTCTTTTCGATGGCAGTGAAGTCGTATTTGTCACGCATGTCGATAGTTCTCCTTGTTTGTTTTATCTCTAGCCTACGAGGATCGACTCGCAGTCACTCCAGATTTTCTCAAGAGTGTATTTATCTCTGGTTGCTTCTGTAAAGAGATTGACGATAACATCTCCTCCGTCTACGAGGATCCAGCCTGTATCAGGGCGTCCATCCTTACTCTTAGGTGTGATCTCAAGCTCCGCAAACTTGTCTTCAACATCATCCGCAAGCGCTCCGAGCTGTCTTTCGGATCCGCCTGTAGCGATTACAAAGTAGTCTGCGAAGGATGATTTTTCTGCGATATCGATGATGACGATATCTCTTGCCTTCTTCTCATTCAGAATATTGGCGATAGTCTGTGCAACTTCTTTGCTTTCCATTTTTTCTCCTGTTTATATTGTTATGGTGTTATTGATTGCTTACTCTCTGCAAAATGTATTCGCGGGCTTCTATAGTATCCCTGTCCGGTTCTCTGCCCTTCTTCTCAAGTGACTCAAGTGTCCAGTCCATGATGAACAGGCAGGCTCCGTCAAGGTCCTGCGCAGCCTGATTCTGAAGTTCTTCCAGCCCCTCGTAATTCCGGTTGTCTTCGATGGCATCGGCAACGTACACTATCTCCTCGAGAAGTGACATCCCTGCTCTGCCTGTTGTGTGGCTCCTTACAGCATTAAGGACTTCCTCATCCGTTACGCCGAATTCATCTTTCAGTATCTCTGCAGCGACCTTTGAGTGTGCAAGCGGGTTGTTGTCGATATACATCTCCGGGAGTCCGTATTTCCTTACACATTCATTCATTTCATCCTGTGTAAAACACTTTGCGATATCATGATATCTCCCGGCAAATGCTGCTTTCTCAACATCTGCTCCATGTATAGCGGCAAGCCTTTCAGCCATCACCTCAACCCCCAGTGAGTGAGTGTATCTCGATGGCTTGAGATGAGCTTTCATGAATGCTTCGAGTTCATCAGTCTTTGTACAGATCATGTTCTGAAATATATCTTTCTACTTCGGGTGCGACGATGTCAGAGATAGGATAGCCTGCATGCACATTCATTCTTACCTCTGTGGATGATGCGTCTACAGGTTCCATCTCAAGGACGGTTGTCTCAGTCCCGAACTTCTCGCGGTAATACTTTATCTTGTCCCATCCATCTGAGTCATTGGCATAAGGGCGTCTTGCGGTTATAAGTGAAACTTCCTTAAGTATTTCCTCGCCTCGGTACCAGGTGTCGATCTCAATTACAGAGTCAAAACCGAGAATAAAGCTGAGTTTTCCGTTAAGGAGCTGCTTCCAGTGCATGACGGTGTCATATGTGTATGACGGTCCCTCCTTGCCGAGCTCATATCTTGAAAGACAGAAGGCCTTGTTGTATCCGAGGATGGATTCGATCATTGCCGCCCTGTCTTTTCCGGGAGCTGTCTTGCGGTTCTGCTTGAACGGAGAGACATAAGCAGGCATGAATATCAGCTTGTCAATGCCGCATTCCCTGACGGCGTGGTCAGCAAGAGCTATGTGGCCCTTATGGATAGGGTCAAAAGATCCGCCGTATATTGCATAATGTCTGCTGTTTGTCTCTGAATTCATGTTTTACTGACCGGTTTGTTGTTATTCTGCAGTTACGAGCTCGATACCGAGTTCCTCAAGCTGTCCCTCTCCTGCCGGTGCCGGTGCTTCGCATACAGGGCACTCTGCGTTCTGATTCTTAGGGAAAGCGATAACCTCTCTGATGCTCTTCTCACCGAGGAGAAGCATTACGAGTCTGTCAAGACCGTACGCAAGTCCTGCATGAGGAGGTGCTCCGTACTTGAATGCCTCGATGAGGAATCCGAATTTCTCCTGACACTCTTCGTCTGTAAGACCGAGTGCTCTGAACATTCTTGCCTGGAGATCCTTGTCGTGGATCCTGACACTTCCTCCGCCGAGCTCAACACCGTTCAGAACGATGTCATATGCGTCTGCGTTAAGTGAAAGAATGTCGGTATCCAGCTTGTCAAGTTCGTCGAGCTTAGGCTGTGTGAACGGATGGTGCATAGCCTTGATGTTTCCTTCTTCATCCTGCTCAAACATCGGGAAGTCAACGATCCAGAGGAAGTTGAACTGGTTGTCATCGAGAAGTCCGAGCTGTCCTGCGACTCTTCTTCTGAGGAATCCGAGTGAGTCATATGTGACCTTGGCTGTGCCGCTTACGATGAAGACGATGTCGCCTGCATTCGCTCCGCACTTGTCAAGTACTGTCTTGAGCTCATCCTCTGAGAAGAATTTGCCTACTGATGATGAGATGCCTGACTCTTCGTACTTGATCCATACGAGACCCTTTGCACCGTAGTGCTTTACTTCATCAACGAGCTTGTCGATCTTCTTTCTTGAGAATTCCTTAGCTGCTCCCGGTACGCAGATGCCTCTGATGTCTCCGCCTTCTGCAAGTGTCTTAGTGAATACTTCGAAACCGCAGCCTTCAAAAACATCGTTGAGCTTCTGGAGCTCGATATCGAATCTGGTATCAGGCTTGTCTGAGCCGTAGCGCTCCATTGCCTCGGCATATGTCATTCTAGGGAACGGTGTCTCGACATCAATGCCTTTTACTTCCTTCATTACCTTCTTGAGGAAGCCTTCCTGCATCTCGATGACATCGTCAACGCCTGCGAATGACATTTCGAGGTCGATCTGTGTGAACTCAGGCTGTCTGTCTGCTCTGAGGTCCTCATCTCTGAAGCACTTAACGATCTGCATGTATCTGTCTGTGCCGCCTACCATCAGAAGCTGCTTGAACATCTGAGGTGACTGAGGAAGAGCGTAGAAGCTGCCGTTGTGGACTCTGCTCGGTACTATGTAGTCTCTTGCGCCTTCCGGTGTAGGCTTGATGAGCATAGGAGTCTCAACTTCGGTGAAGCCGTTCTCATCAAAGTAGTCTCTGCAGCACTTTGCGATCTTGTGTCTGAAGGTGAGATTTCTCTGCATCTTCTGCTTGCGGAGATCCAGATATCTGTATTTGAGTCTCAGGTTGTCGTCTACGTTGTCATCATCCTTGATGTAGATCGGAGGTGTCTCGGACTTTGAATAGATAACAAGATCATCAGCAAAGACTTCGATATCTCCTGTCGGGAGATTTGAGTTCTTGGAGGATCTCTCCTTGACTGTGCCCTTTACACCGATGCAGTATTCGCTTCTGAGAGACTTTGCCATCTCGATGATCTCTGCAGGTACATCTTCATTGAATGTAACCTGTGTGATACCGGTCTTGTCTCTTAAGTCCACGAATACGAGTCCGCCGAGACTTCTTGCCTTGGCTACCCAGCCGTTAAGTACAACGTTCTTTCCTTCGTCGGCAAGTCTCAGCTCGCCGCACATGTGAGTTCTCTTATATAACATCTGCGAGTTCTTCCCTTCTTACTTTAGTCTGTTCCGAATCGGACATATTCTTAAGTGTCAGTTCGCCGCTGGCAACTTCATCTTCACCTATAACGACTGTATAGGCAGCGCCGAGCTTGTTGGCGTATTTCATCTGACCCTTGAGATTGCGCTCTCTTGTATCCATCTCTGCCCTGATACCCTTATTTCTGAGTTCATGCAGGAGTCTGACTGAATACTCTCTGGCCTCATCTCCTATCCATGCAAGGAAGATCTGAGGTGCCGGCGAGCTTCCGAAGTCATGACCGCATGCCTCCATCAGCAGAAGCAGTCTTTCCTTTCCGAGACCGAATCCCACTCCCGGCATATCCGGACCGCCGATCTCTTCAATGAGGTGATCGTATCTTCCGCCGCCGCAGACAGTGCCCTGTGCACCGATCTTGGTAGTGATGAATTCGAAGGCTGTCTTGGTGTAGTAGTCAAGACCTCTTACGATGGTCGGATCTACGACGTACTTTATGCCCATTGCGTCAAGGTGCTTCTTGAGTTCTTCGAAATCCTTCCTGCAGTCATCGCAGAGATAGTCGAGCATCATCGGCGCGCCCTTGACAAGCTCCTTGTCTTCAGGGGACTTGCAGTCGAGTATTCTCATAGGATTCTTATCGAATCTGGACTTGCATGTTTCGCACAGGCAGTCGAACTTAGGTCTCAGGAAGTCCTGAAGAGCTGTTCTGTGTACAGGCCTGCAGTTTCTGCATCCTACACTTGAGATGTGAAGCTCTATGTCTTCGATCCCCATCCTGTTCAGGAAATCATGTCCGAGTGCGATGATCTCAGCATCAGCAAGCATGCTGTGTGTTCCGAAATTCTCTATACCGAACTGGTGGAACTCTCTCAGTCTTCCGGCCTGCGGCTTTTCGTATCTGAAACATGGAGTGTTGTAGTAAACCTTGGTCGGCTGTGTCTCGGCATACAGATTGCTCTCGATGAAGGACCTTACTGCAGGTGAGGTTCCTTCAGGCTTGAGCGTGATGCTGCGGCCTCCGAGATCATTGAATGTGTACATCTCCTTCTGGACAACATCAGTCGTATCGCCGATTCCCCTGTTGAAGAGCTCAGTAGCTTCAAAAATAGGGGTGCGCAGTTCCTTGAATCCGTATTCAGCGCAGATCTTTGCCCATTCCGATTCGATGTACTGCCACTTCCAGGATTCGGACGGGAGTACGTCCTTGGTGCCTTTTTGAGCTTTGATAGCCATCTTATCCTCCGTAGTATTTATTCTTCCTTGCGAGCATCTCGTCAAAACGCTCGTTGTATACCTTGTAGTTGCTGACATTGGCGATCCTCTCGAGCCTGTCTTCTTCCGGGAAATATATCTTTCCTATTCCTCCGGCTCCGAGAGCTATGATGGTCTGCTTCTCCTCCATGATGCGGATATTGTAGATCGAATGCGTATCCTCTCTGCAGTATCCGACATTCTCGAGTGCGCCCATCTGGTGCTTCTGTCTGTATATGTAATAAGGGTAAAATCCCTCGTCAGCAAGGCGCTTTCTTGCGAAGTCCACCATCTGTGAGACTTGGTCTGTTCCGCGTCTGTAGTATTCGGGATCGTGTTCTCTTAATCTTGATCCTCTCTTGACTGAGAGTGTATGTACTGTAATGTTGTTTGCGCCGAGACTCAATATCTCTTCCAGGGATGCCTTGAAATCATCAATATCTTCACCCGGGAGTCCGGCTATAAGATCCGCATTTATGACATCGAATCCGTATTCTGATGCGAGACGGTATCCCTGCCTTATATCCTCTGCCGAGTGGTCACGGCCTATCCTTCTCAGCGTCTCATCCTTCATAGACTGAGGATTGATGCTGATGCGGCTGACACCGGATTCCTTCATGACTTTCAGCTTGTCGGGTGTGATCGTATCCGGTCTGCCGGCTTCTATCGTGAATTCTATGGCTGCAGGGTCAATACCCATCTCATCGCGTACGGCTGCTATCAGCTGACCGAGCTGCTCGGCGTTCAGTGTGGTGGGGGTCCCGCCGCCTATATATACGCTTTCGATCACGGTGCTGTTATCCCTGATTAGTTTACCGGTATATTTTATTTCCTCGATGAGGTTGCTGAAGTACTCTGCTATATCTTCTTCAGGTGCTACGTTGGAAGCAAAAGCACAGTACTCACATCTCGTCGGACAGAACGGTATCCCGATGTAAACAGCGCTCTTCGATGACGGATCGCTGCTGATGTGACTGATCTGATACTGAAGGATCTCTGTCAGCAGGCTGATTTTATCTGCAGATACGAGATATCTTTCAGCAAGAAGCTGCTCCATTCCGCTTACGGATCCTGCTTCTGCATACATCTCGTATGCGAGCTTGAGCGGCCTGACTCCGGTAAGTGTCCCCCATCCGCTGGTGCGTCCGGTAAGTCCGGACAGGAGCCGGTACATTTCTCTTTTGATCTCATCTCTGTCACCGGAGTTCTGAGCGTTTATCAGATAATGTCCGTCTCTGAGACAGAGTTTTCCTTCCGGTGCTCTGAAAGGTATTACTTCGAACTCATCGTCCGAAAGGAACACCCTTGCAAGCTCTCCGTAGTGATATTCGTTGTCTGTGTTGTTTATATAGAATTTATACAAAAGGATTGGCCCTCTTCTCGTATCCTATGGTTGTTGCCGGGCCGTGTCCCGGATAGACGACTGTATCGTCGTCGAGTGTGTACAGTTTGTTCTGTATGGAATTGACCATTGTGGCCCAGTCACCGGTCTCAAATGATGTGTTGCCGACAGAAAGTCTGAACAGCGTGTCGCCTGAGAAGACTTCGTGATCTGTGGCAAAACATATTCCGCCTTCAGTATGACCCGGAGTCTCGATGACTCTGAGCATTGTCTCGCCAAGCTCGATCGTGTCGCCCTCACGTACAAAACGTTTTGCCTGAGGGAGGCCGCTTGCGCTGCGTCCTCCGGACATCATAAGGTGTTCTCTGCTCTCATACATAAGATAGTGCTCTCCTGCAGGAGCAATGAAGGATGCACTGATATATTCATCCATATATTCTCTGAGTGCAGCATAATGGTCATGATGTCCGTGTGTAAGGAGAATGAACTTGAGATAAGCGTTGTTCTGTATCTCCATCCTCACGTCCATTCCGTAATAGCCCGGATCGACTACAGCTTTGAAGCCGGTCGCATCATCGGTTATGACATATGTATTCTCTCCGAGCGGACCTGCCGCGAAACATTTGACTGTAAGGCTCATTGCTTTACCTCGGCCTGTATACTCTGATCACTCCTTCAACCTGTCTGAGTGCGGTAAGAAGTCTCTGCATCTGATGCATGTCAGTGATCTCAACAGTAATAAGTGTATTTGTGGTTCCCGGCTCTCCCGGTGTAAGGTTGAGACCGACTACTTCGATATCGTAGTCGTCGCAGACCTTGGATATATCTTTGAAAATGCCCTTGCGCTCTTCAGATACGACCTGAAGATCGACGTAGTATTTGCGGTTGCTGTCCGGAGTATCCCAGTTGACATTGATGAGTCTCTGCCTGTCCTCTTCTCTGAGATTGCTGATGTTAGGACAGTCTACTCTGTGTACTGTAATGCCCTTACCCTTGGAAATGTATCCTATGATCGGATCCCCAGGTACAGGGTTGCAGCAAGTCGCTCTTCTGATGAGAAGATTGTCAGCGCCTTTGACGACGATTCCTGACTCTGAAACCTCTTTGACTTTGGACTGTGAAGGCTTCTTGACCTCTATTTCATCCTCATGCTCTTCTTTGATCTTGTTGTCAGCTTCATAGTATTCTATGAGCTTCTGACCGAGCTTGGATACAGAGTTGCCGCCTCTTGAGATCTGAAGGTACAGTTCATTTACATTGGAACAGTTGAAGTCCTTGACTGCCTTCAGGATATATGCGTTCTTGCAGACCTGTGACGGGTCATACCCTTTCTTCTTAACGTAGTTATTGATATTGGTCTTACCACGGTTGACATCGCTGTCCTTGTCGGCTTTTCTGAGCCAGTTTCTTATCTTGGAACGGGCCTGCGAAGTCTTGCACAGCTTGAGCCAGTCGATGCTCGGACCTGTTGAGTTCGCTGATGTAACGATCTCTACGATGTCTCCGTTGTTCAGATGATGGTCTATAGTGACCATCTTGCCGTTGACCTTGGCACCAACGCATCTGACACCTACATCAGTATGGATCTTGAATGCGAAGTCAAGCGGCGTACTGTCGGCAGGCAGCTCCATGACGTCTCCGCCCGGAGTGAATACGAATACCTGATTGTCAAAGAGGTCCATCTTGAGATTTTCGAGGAACTCGACTGAGTCATCAGCCTCATTCTGCATCTCAAGAGCCTGTCTTACCCAGGCGAGCTTCTGCTCGCTCTCATCCTCCTTGCCGGAGACCTTGCCTTCTTTGTACTTCCAGTGTGCAGCGATACCGTATTCTGCTATACGGTGCATCTCATAAGTACGGATCTGTATCTCAAAAGGCTCGCCGTTGTCACCGAGCACTGTCGTATGCAGTGACTGGTACATATTAGGCTTAGGCATTGCTATATAATCCTTGAATCTGCCCGGAATAGGCGTCCATCTTGTATGGACAAGTCCGAGGGCTGCATAGCAGTCCTTGACTGATGAAACGAGGATCCTTACAGCAAGGAGATCGAATATCTCGTCGAGCTCCTTCTTCTGGATGACCATCTTTCTGTATATGCTGTACAGATGCTTGTTACGTCCCTTGACTTCTCCCTGTATGCCTGCCTGCTTCAGCTCGGATGAGATCTCGCTGATAAGAGTCTCAACGTCCTGCTCATACTTAGCTTTTTTGAGTGCGACAGCATCAGAAAGTTTTTTGTATTCGATCGGATGAAGGAATTTAAGAGCCAGATCCTCAAGCTCGAATTTTATGCTGAACATACCGAGTCTGCCGGCAAGAGGAGCATATATCTCAAGCGTTTCCATTGCTTTGCTTGATCTCTTGTTGGTCGGCATGTATTCAAGTGTCCTCATGTTGTGCAGCCTGTCGGCAAGCTTGATGATGAGGACACGTATATCCTTTGACATAGCCAGGAACATCTTGCGGAAGTTCTCAGCCTGTATCTTCTCTGATGATGCATCGTATGAGATATTACCGAGTTTGGTTACTCCGTCTACAAGAGCAGCGATCTTTTCGTCAAAATCGTTTACGAGCTGTTCTCTTGTATAATCTGTATCCTCAACTACATCGTGGAGAAGACCGGCTATGACAGTCTCATTATCCATGCCAAATCCGGCCAGTATCTTGGCGACTGCTATTGGGTGAATGATATAAGGTTCACCGCTTTTACGAAACTGCCCTTCGTGTAATCGAAGAGCAATTTCGTATGCCTTGATAATGGCTGTGTCATCATACTTTGAATTGATCTGAGTCAGATCATGCATGAATTTTTCAGTTGTCAGGTTGATAACTTCTCTGACTGCCATTGATTCCTTTACTTGACGATTCCGTCGTTCTCTCTCCTTCTGGAGTTTTTCTTTCTTTCCTTAGCTGCTCTTTCCTGCTGCTCTGCATACTTGGAGAGGTTCTCTTTTCTTGTCAGCTCATAGAAGAGCGGGCTGCAGAGGAATATCGATGAATATGTTCCTACGAATACACCGATCATCAGAGGGATCAGGAATGCTCTCAGTTCCGAGCTTGCCATTACGAACAGCGGGATCATAACAATGAGTGTTGTGATCGAAGTCATAATTGATCTCGAAAGTGTCTGGTTGACACTTGTATTGATCAGCTCGGCATTCTGCTTTCTCTTGAAGAACTTGCTGTTCTCTCTGATCCTGTCGAATACTACGATAGTATCGTTGATCGAATATCCTACTACAGTAAGGATACCTGCGATGAACGGGTTGTTGATAGTAATGCGGAATATAGCATATATCGAAAGTGTTACGAGTACATCGTGTCCGAGACCGGCTACAGCCGCGAGACCGTACTTCCAGGTCTTGAATCTGAACCTGATGTATACAAGCATGACTGCAGCTGCGATCAGGATGGACTTGATAGCGTTCTGCCTGAGGTCCTTACCTACTGTTGGTCCGAATTCCTCAGATGCGAGTACATCAGAATCCTCGAAGCCGTACTTTTCCTGAAGCGTGTTGACTACTTCTGTACGTTCAGCTGACTTGAGGTCCTTGATGGTCCTTATGATGACCTGCGAGTGATTATCGGATGCATATACGATCGTCGGGTCGAGTTCATACTCTGCGATCGTGTCCTTGACCTCATCGATGGATACTTCCTGTCCCATCTCGATCTGCATCATAGTACCGCCTGTAAAGTCGATACCATAGTTGAATCCTCTGAAGAGCGCGAATCCGAGTCCGATAATGATCACGCATGCACTGATAGCATAGAACTTCTTTCTGTTCTCAATGAATCTGAAGTTGAGCTTGGAAAGTGCAGCCGCAAGACCCTTAGGCTTACCGTCTTCAGTCAGACCGAACATCTTGTTGGTTCCGAACTGCTTGCTTTCAGCAAGAAGACTTACGAACAGCTGTGTGATGAATACAGCTGTGATAACGCTCATTACAGTACCGATCATCAGTGTGAGAGCGAAGCCCTTGACCGAAGTAGTACCGAAGAGATACAGAACGAATGCAGCTACAAGAGTTGTTGTCTGTGAGTCAACTACAGTTGAGAGGGCAGCATGATATCCCATGTCTACGGCAACTCTGACTGACTTGCCCTTGCTGATCTCTTCTCTGATACGTGTGAAGATGATAACGTTCGAGTCTACCGCCATACCTATTGACAGGATGATACCTGCGATACCAGGCAGTGTCAGGACCGATCCCATGCCTGCCATGATCCAGAGTACGAGCTGTACATACAGGAGCAGTGCGAGGTCGGCTACTACACCGAGAACACCGTAGTACAGTACCATGAGGATCAGTACGAGTCCGAGTCCGATAGCACCGGCCTTGACGCTGAGTGCAAGAGCGTTGGCTCCGATAGTGGCAGTCTGTACGGATGAGTTGATCTCAGTCAGATTTGCAGGAAGAGCACCGCCTCTGATGAGTGCGGAGAGTCCGGAAGCCTCTGTCTCTGAGAATCCGCCAGGTCTTGTGATCTCGCAGGATCTTGAATTGATCTTCTCGTGTACAGACGGAGCGGAAATGACTTCGTCATCGAGTGCGATCACGATAGCGTTGTTGGCTACCGGATTACCCTCTTCGTCTGTCATTGTCGATTCAACTTCGCCGCTGAAGGCTTTCTCTGTAGCATCTGCGAAGAGGTTGGAACCTTCTGATGTGAAATCGATGGTAATCTTGTAACCACCGTTGTTTGAATCTGTTGCGATCTGTGAATCGCTGATGCCTTCACCTGTCAGAGCAAGTGTTCCGTCTGCAAGGAAGAACTGCAGCTGGGCTGTACGTCCGATCTGTTCGATCGCTTCCTCAGCGTTCTCAACACCAGGCATTTCTACTCTGATTCTGTTGTTTCCTTCGATGGATACCTGAGCTTCACTGATACCCATAGCGTTTACTCTGTTCTCGAGTACGCTCTTGGTCTGGTTCATGATCTGAGTCAGTTCGGTGCCTGTCTCCTTTGTATCAGCCTCGAGCAGGACATAAACACCACCGTTGATATCCAGACCATACTTGAGCTGTTCTCCGAGATTACCGATTTTGCTGCCGATCCCGAAGAAGGAAATGAACCATGAGGCAATCAGTATAATGACTACCAGTACCGCAAATACTTTCTTCTTTCCCGTTTTCATTTCAGTGAATTAACCTTTCAATTTTAGTCTTGTAAAATGGCGAAAAGCGCATAGTTCGTCATTTAAAAAATATCTTACCTATTTTATACGATTAACGTTCATTTTTCAATATAAAAGCACCCCTTTTGAGAGGTGCTTCAATGTACAATTTTCTATACTATTTACGGCTCTGTGAGACACTGATTACTTAGTCTCTTCGGAGTCAGATTTCTTGGTGAGTTTCTTAGGAGTTACCTTCTTGTCTCTGTCAGGTTTCTTCTCTTCTTCAGCCTCTTCCTTAGGTGCTTCCTTCTTTGCTTCTGCCTTGGAAGCATCGCTCTTGCTTACGGAAGCGATAGCGGTCTTGAGGAACTCGATCTTATTCTTTCCTGCTCCGGTCTCAACGACTACAGACTTCTCGGAGATCTTGGTGACCTTACCGATAATACCGCCGATAGTGATGACTTCATCACCGACAGCAAGGCTGGCTCTCATCTCTCTGTCTTCCTTGTCCTTCTTTCTCTGCGGTCTGATCATCATGAAATAGATCATTACGATGAATACGACAAGAAGTAAAATGTTAGCTACAGAAGTGCTCATGATTCCCTCCCCTTTACGGATATCTAAACTGGGATAATTGATTAACTGGTTAAATGGTACCGGTGGTGGGGCTCGAACCCACACGATGTTGCCATCACCGGATTTTGAATCCGGCGCGTCTGCCAATTCCGCCACACCGGCATATGGCAGTTGTGGTACACCATTTTTCAGATAAAAAAATGGTGTGGATGACTGGACTCGAACCAGCACGGTTGCCCACATGGCCCTCAACCATGCGCGTCTGCCTATTCCGCCACATCCACACGACAAGTAGTATTATAGCATCGAAAAACTAAAATGCAAGCCCTAATTCCGATTATTTATAAAACTTTTTCCGGAGGTCATATCATAGGTGTAAAAAGAGACAGGCAGTCTTCGCTTGCCTGTCTCCGTATATATCTATAACCAGGATAAAGCCCTGTCGATCTCGGAGTGCAGGTCCTCTACAGAACCGTTGTTGTTCAGTACCGTGCTTGCCTTTGATATCCTGACATCTTCTTCTGCCTGTGACCCGATCATCAGGTCTACGATCTCTGCGTCTGTCCCGTCGCGTTTCATTACACGCTTTTTCCGGATCTCGCGGTCGGCGGTGACTACCCATATAAGATCATAGTTGTCTTCCTGATGAGTCTCGAACAGGAGCGGGATGTCAAAGAAAAGTGCTTTCTCCCCTGCCTTGCTCTTCTCGGCCTTGATCTTTTCGATGTCCTCCAGGACTACTTTAGTTGTCCCTTCTTCAAGAATAGCCTTGTACTTAGGATTCCTGAAGACCAGGTCTCTCATGGCGACCCGGTTGAGACTTCCGTCTTCGTTGATATAGTCAGGCCCGAAGTGCTCTCTGATATAAGGCATTGCCTTGCCTCCGGCAGCAGTCATGGCACGGGACATAGCATCTGCATCGATCACTGTATATCCTTTTTCGATCAGGTAATCGGTAACAGTGGATTTACCGGAGCCGATTCCGCCCGTAATTGCTATATTGATCATCTGAAATCACCTTCCAATTACTTCAATTCATACCAGGTTTTACCTGAATGGATGTCTACTGTCAGTTCCACTGCAAGATCAGCAGCCCCGCGCATGCACTCATCAAGCACCTGCTTTACTTCTTCTGTCTCAGTGTCAGGACCCTCTACTATCAGTTCGTCATGGATCTGCAGTATCAGCCTTGACTTAAGGCCGCGTCTTTCAAGTTCAGCGGAAACGGAATTCATTGCGATCTTGATGACATCGGCAGCAGTACCCTGTATCGGGGTATTCATCGCAAGTCTCTTGGCGAACTCGCGCTCCATGAACTTACGCGATGCAAATTCCGGGATCTGTCTTACCCTGCCGAAATACGTCCTTACTTCTCTGTTCTGCTCGCCCTCTTCTATCTGACGGTCCAGATATTCCTTGACCGCTTTGTGCTTGGCAAAATAATCGTTGATATAACGCTGGCCTTCAGTTCTCGAGATATTGAGACTTTCACCCAGACCGAATCCGCTCATGCCGTATACTACTCCGAAATTGACGGCTTTGGCCTTTGTTCTGTCAAGCGGAGTCACCTCGTCTTCAGGGATGTCGAATACTCTTGCTGCAGTAGCCTTGTGAATATCCTTGCCCTGCCTGAAGTCGCTGATCAGAGATTCATCACCGCTGAGTGATGCGAGTATCCTCAGCTCTATCTGAGAATAGTCTGAGCCTGTGAACGAATTGCTTTCTGACTCTGTTACGAAAGCCTTTCTGATAAGTCTGCCGTAGTCATCGCGAACAGGTATGTTCTGAAGATTAGGCTCTGTACAGCTCAGTCTTCCGGTTGCGGCAACAGTCTGCATGAAATGAGGATGCACCTTTCCATCCTCAGCGATGACAGCCTTCAGACCTTCAACATATGTGCTGTTCAGCTTGGCAAGCTTGCGGTATTCGAGGATATCTGCAACTATGCCGTAGCTGTCTTTAAGCTTGTCGAGAACGTCTGCCGCTGTTGAATAGCTGCCTGATTTGCTCCTGCCCTTAGCTTTCGGATACGGGATGCCCATCTTCTCAAAAAGTATACTTCCGAGCTGCTTCGGGGAATTAATATTGAATTCCGTACCGGCTTCAATGTAGATGCTCTGCTCGAGTACGGTGATCTTTTCCGTGATCTCATTGCCGATAGAACCGAGGATCGCAGGATCACATTTGATCCCTGCCAGCTCCATCGCAGAGATGGTTCTGACAAGAGGCATCTCACAGCTGTCAAAGAGATCTCTCAGGCCTCTGTCTTCCAGAGCTTTTGACTGCTCTGCCATAACAACGGATGAATAGAATGCCCTTCTGAGGCAGTCATCCGGTGTCAGAGCTGATGAATCGTAGGCTGCATCGTCACCCAGAGATGCTGCTTCTGTTTCCTTTGCAGCATAACCGGCATATCTCAGCAGAAGCTTGTCCAGAGGGTATTTCTGCCTGTTGGGATCCAGCAGATATTCTGCTATCTTCACATCGTAATAAGGCTGAGGACATCTGCCGGAATGACTGAGGAAAGCATATAGCGTCTTCTTGAGTCCGCATCCTGCAAGCCTGAAGTCCATACTGCTGATCCTGTCAAGCCACAGCCCTGTATCCATAGGAGTGAATCCGATCGTACAGCCCCTGTTGTGTCCGGCGTCATAAAGTGCGATACCGCTGAATTCAGGGAGCCTGAGATGGCTTGCATCAGTGACTGCGTCAGCGAATACTATGCTCCCTGCTTCTGCAGATGAAAGAAATTCTTCAGGACTGACTATGCTGATTTTGTCAAATTCAGCTGCCAGGTCACGGCCGCCGGATACGGTATCTTCTTCTGAGACTGCTCCTTCTGCCTGCAGTCTCTTTATGAATGAATTGAACTCAAGCTCTGTGTACACCTCGATGAGCTTTTCTGTATCAGGTGCGGTGAACTTCAGCTGATCCCAGGTGAACTCAACCGGTGTATCGGTCTTGATCGTAGCGAGCCATTTTGATTTACGGGCAGACTCCGCATTGGCACGGATGTTTTCGCCCATTTTGCCCTTGATCTCATCTGCATGTTCAAGAACGCCTTCCACGGATCCGTACTGCTCAAGAAGAGCTATTCCCTTCTTCTCACCGATACCGGGTACTCCCGGTATGTTATCCGACTTGTCGCCCATGAGCCCCTTGAGGTCGATGAACTGCTGCGGTGTCAGGTTGTATCTTTCCTTCATTGCAGCTTCATCATAGACGTCAAATTCGCTCATTCCGCGCTTGTTTATAAGCACGTGGACACTTGGGCTTACAAGCTGCAGCCCGTCCTTGTCACCGCTGATTATGAGGGTTCTGAAGCCTGCTTCGGTACCTTTCACTGACAGGGTCCCGATGATGTCATCTGCTTCATATCCGGACATCTCAAGGACAGCAATATTCATTGCTTCAAGGACTCTGTGCATCCATGGTATCTCAGTCAGGAGTTCGATCGGTGTCTGCTGACGCCCGGCCTTGTATCCTTCATATTCCCTGTGCCTGAATGTAGGATCCTTCATATCGAATGCCACAGCAATATAATCAGGCTCGTAGTCCTTGATGATCTTATTCAGCATATTAATAAAGGCAAACACGCCCTGGGTGTGGATGCCTTTAGATGTCACCATGGGGCGCATCGCAAAATACGCCCTGAAAAGGAGACTGTTTCCGTCTATCAGAATTAGTTTTTCCATGTTGTTTTCCTGTGAAAATTATTTATGTATAATATCGCGCGCTGCAGGAAGACCGTATGCACTTTCAGCTGAAGAAGCGCCGTCTATGATTGCATACTGGAGTACATCCGTTGCAAGTGCGGCAAAAGCATCAAAGTTGACTTTATGCTTCCCTGTGGACATGACAAATATAGTATCGCCGTCGAGTGTTCCGTGAACGGGCTTGATAGCTCTCGCATATGCATCATGAAGGATCTGTGCGAGCTTGCAGGCCTGTGACTTGGTAAGTTCTGCGTTTGTGATGACGCATGAAATGACAGTATTGAAAGGAATGTCATAACCCATGTCCTGCTTATCCTCATCGGTAAGAACATATTCATCTTCAACCGGAGCTGCCGGTTCTTCAGGAGCTGCTGTTTCTTCAGGAGCTGCTGTTTCTTCAGGAACTGCTGTTTCTTCAGGAACTGCAGCAGGTTCCGGCTCTTCTGCCGGTTCACAGACAACTTCCTCTGAGACCTGTTCTTCTGATACTGTAACATGAACGGTTTCAGCAGGTTCTTCAGCCGGATAGGATACTTCAGGCTCTTCAGTCTGCACAGGTTCAGGCTCTTCAGGTATGCTAAGATATTCGTCCTCGACTGCAGGCGGGTTCTCCTGATTGTATGAATCCATCATAGCCCTGACGATATCGTCCTTTTCATCAGCAGCACTCTCACTATCTTCTGAACGGGGAGCATCATTCACATGAACTGATGATATCTCAGCTCTGCTCTCGTCGGATTTTTTCTTAAGGACTTCAGCTGCTGCGATAGTCTTTATATCAGTAAGGTCAAGATCAGGCGATGATTCATCATGTACCATACCCTTAAGGACACGAATAGTTCCCTTAATGGCTGAACCGTCTACGGTACGGAGTCCTGCAATAATATTTCCTGCTCCGTTGTAAATATCTCCAACTGCATTCACAGCAGTTACAGCTCCGACCTGAACAAAGTCGTCACCGCAGGCAAAAGTGCCGAGCCCTGTCTTCATTGCTCTGCCGTAGCCCATGTATTTTCCTACTGTTGCTCCTGTACCTGCACCGTGATTTCCGTTTGAGAATTCACCGTTATATGCATTCTTGACAGCTGTGCGGCCCATTTCAACATCAGGGAACACATCGGATCGTCCGACTGGAAGATCATACAGAGATGCACCGGGAACTATAGGAACACATATTCCCTCGTCGACCTGGAATCCGATCCCCCTTGCAGCCAGTGAACGCATAACGCCTGAAGCAGCCTCAAGGCCGAATGCAGAGCCTCCGCTCAGTACAATGGCGTGCACTTTATCTACCGTGTTTTCCGGCCTGAGAAGATCGGTCTCTCTTGTCGCAGGACCGCCGCCTCTTACATCGACTCCTGCTACAGCTCCGTCTTCGGCAATGATTACAGTTACTCCCGTACCTGCCTCAGCGTTTTCCGCATTTCCCAGCCTGAAACCTTCGATATCTGTTATATCGATTTTCTTCATTTTCATGATGCATTCCCTTCAAAAACCCGCGAAAAATTCCATATATATTTGTATTGTATCACAATACACAAAAAACAAAAATTCCCGAAATACCGTCAAGCCATTAATTGACGCCCTATCGGTAACAGATAAGGTGGGTACTTCTTAAGCATGGCTTCTGTAGTCCCCTCTCCGGAGGCTTTACATAATGCTTCCGCATCAGAATCCCTTTGAGTAAGTGTAGGTTCAATTAAAGATACTTTAACGTATATCCCAGGAATATTCAGTTTGATTTCAGTCTGCAGAATATCTGCAGGAACTGCTATTATTCGAGATCAAGGTCGCAGTTGAAGTATACCTTCTGCACATCATCATTGTCTTCAAGAGATGTGATCAGCTTGGTGAGAGACTTGATCGCGCTTTCGTCAGTAACGTTAGCTTCCATTGAAGGGATCTGCTCAACTTCTGCTTCTACGATCTCATAGCCTGCATCCTTTACAGCCTGATGAACATCATTGAATGCAGAAGGGTCAGTTCTGATCTCAAAGTTGTCCTCGTTGACGATCATGTCATCCGCACCGGCTTCGAGTGCGACTTCCATTACCTCATCCTCGTCGAGATCTTCGGAATCAACGATGATAACACCTGCACGTGAGAACATGTAGGAAACACATCCCGGTGTACCGAGGTTTCCGCCGTTCTTATCGAATACGGATCTTACGAAAGATGCAGTTCTGTTCTTGTTGTCTGTAAGTGCTTCAACGATAACAGCTACTCCGGATGGACCGTAACCCTCGAACTGAAGCTCTTCGTATGATTCACCGCTGAGTTCGCCTGTACCCTTCTTGATAGCTCTGTTGATATTGTCGTTAGGCATTCCTATTGCCTTGGCCTTATCGATAGCTACTCTGAGTGAAGGATTGAACTCAGGATCTCCGCCAGCCTTAGCTGCTACGATGATCTGTCTTGAATACTTGGTGAACATTGCAGAACGCTTGGAGTCCTGCGCTGATTTTCTGTTAGCAATTGTGCCATGTCTGCCCAATGGAGACACCTCCTTTTATCTCTGATCTGTTTTTTCGCTTAAAGTATACTACTTGGACTGCTCTTCTTCAAGGTTCTTGAAGGCTGTGGACATCATCAGCTTGATACGGTTGAGCTGATTTACGTTTGATGCTCCCGGATCATAATCGATAGCTACGATGTTGGCCTTGTCGTCATACTGCCTCAGAGCTTTGAGCATTCCTTTTCCTGCAACGTGGTTAGGAAGACATGCAAACGGCTGCAGGCACAGGATGTTCTTGACTCCTGCATCGATAAGATCGACCATCTCGCCTGTGAGAAGCCAGCCTTCACCGCACTGGTTTCCGACAGAGATAAATCTTTCAGCATTAGCTGCAGTGTCTTCTATCCTTGCGTCAGGTGTGAATCTCTTGCTTTTCTCACAAGCCTTTCTTGCATACTTTCTGTATGATTCAATGAAGGATATGAGAGCCTTATTTATCGCCTTGTCCTTCCATGAACCTGAAAGATTGTTGTAGTTGTATATCTTATTGATGAAGCCGTATTCGAAGAAGTCGATGAATGAAGGCACGACTGCTTCTCCGCCTTCCTCCTCGATCGTTTCAACGAGATTGTTGTTGGCGTTCGGGTGATATTTTACCAGGATCTCACCGACGATACCGACCCTTGGCTTCACCATGTCCTCATGGATCGGAATACTGTCGAAATCTCTTATGATCGCTTCGAGGTTCTTTCTGAATATCTTTTTGTCGAGATCCATACAGTTCTCGACGATCTTTCCGAACCATGAATCCATGACGGACTGTGCGCTTCCCTTATCTATCTCGTAAGGTCTGATCCTGTACAGGCATTTCATCATGATATCCCCGTACAGTGCACCGTATACAAGTGAAAGTGCAAGTCTCGGAGTGATAGAGAATCCCGGATTTCTTTCGAGTCCTACCATGTTGAATGAGATAACAGGGATCTGTTCCATGCCGAGATCCTTAAGAGCCTTTCTCAGAAGAGCTACATAGTTGCTCGCCCTGCATCCGCCCCCTGTCTGCGACATGAATACGCCTGTCTTTTTCAGATCGTATTCACCGGACTTAAGAGCATAGATGATCTGACCGAGCGTGACTATTGTCGGATAGCACGCGTCGTTATTGACATATCTGAGGCCTTCCTCTTCTGATTCCTTGGTAACGGCAGGAAGCAGAACTGCATTGTAACCTGCTGCACGCATGACCGGCTCAAAATACTGGAAATGTATCGGCGACATCTGAGGAACAAGCAGAGTGTATCCGTCATCACGCATCTCTCTTGTGAAGAGCTTGCGCTTGTATGGCTTGTTGACCTTGCGTGATGTCGTTCCGAGCTTATCTCTTTCCTCGAGAGCTGCCTTGAGTGATCTTATACGGATCCTTGCAGCGCCAAGGTTGGCACCTTCATCTATCTTGAGGACTGTGTAAAGCTTGTTGTTCTGAGTGAGAAGCTCGTCAACTTCATCAGTAGTAACGGCATCAAGTCCGCATCCGAATGAATTGAGCTGAATGATCTCGAGGTCGTCTCTCTGTCCTGCATATATTGCAGCCTTGTACAGTCTCGAATGATATACCCACTGATCAAGGATACGGAGAGGTCTCTCAGCCTTGACCTTCCAGCTTACGGAATCCTCCGAAAGAACAACCATATCCTGCTGGATAACGAGTTCATCTATTCCGTGGTTGATCTCAGGATCTATATGATAAGGACGTCCTGAAAGAATGATGCCCTTCTTTTTGTGCTCCTTCATGTAGTGAAGAGCTCTTTCACCGGCATCAGCAACGGCTTTCTTGTACGCTCTCTGTGCGTTCCTTCCGGCCATCAGGGCGTGGAATATCTCAAGAGTATCCGTTCCGATCCCGTAGAGTGAATACTCTCTCTTATCCTCACCGAGATGATAGCTTTCAACGATATTCTCGGTGCTGCTGAGGTCGACCTGTCTGGAACCTGAGAAGAACTTGGTCATCTCTTCAACGAATCTGTCATCGTTATCATACGGAACGAACGGATGATAGAATTCAACATCATTGTCGTAGAAGAAATCCGCCATATTCTTGTCGATCACTTCCGGATATGTCGCGACGACCGGGCAGTTGTAGTGATTAGGCGCCTTGGAATCCTCGACCATCTCATAGTTGATCGAAGGATAGAAGATACGCTTTATATCATGCTCAACAAGCCATTTGATGTGACCGTGTACAAGCTTGGCAGGATAGCACGCTGTATCTGAGGATATCGTGTCCATTCCGCTGGCATATATGTCTTTGCTGCTTGCCGGGCTGATGACAACTCTGAAGCCGAGCTTGGAGAAGAATGCATGCCAGAACGGATAGTTCTCATACATATTGAGTACTCTCGGAATACCGATGGTGCCTCTCTTGGCCTCATCTTCTCCGAGCACAGGACGGTCGAACAGAAGCCTGTTCTTGATCTTGTAGAGATTAGGAAGATCAGACTTTTCCGTTACGTGACCTGCTCCTCTTTCACATCTGTTTCCGGTGATATATCTGCTGCCGTCAGAGAACTTTGAAATAGTCAGAAGGCAGTTGTTTCCGCATCTTCCGCATCTTGCGTTTGATGTTGTGACACTGAAGCTGTCTACGAGCTCAAGCGGTAGAACTTCAGATCTTTCGCCTTCCTTATAGTCATCACAGGCAACTATAGCGGCTCCGAATGCACCCATAAGTCCGGAGATCTCCGGTCTTATGACATTCTTGCCGAGTATTATCTCAAGGCTTCTGAGAACGGCTTCATTGAGGAATGTTCCTCCCTGTACAACGACATTAGGGCCGGTCTCTTCGGTGTTCCTGAGCTTGATTACTTTGTATAAAGCATTCTTGATTACAGAATAAGAGAGTCCTGCCGAGATATCAGCAACAGTTGCACCCTCCTTCTGTGCCTGTTTTACCTTGGAGTTCATGAAAACGGTACATCTTGTTCCCAGGTCTACAGGTTTTGTGGACTTCAGAGCTTCGTGAGCAAATTCAGGAACGGTCATGCTTACAGACTTTGCATATGTCTCGATGAATGAACCGCATCCTGAGGAGCATGCTTCGTTCAGCATGATGCTGCTGATAGCCCCGTCCTTGATCTTCATGCACTTCATGTCCTGTCCGCCTATGTCCAGGATGAAGCTTACTTCAGGCAGGAACTGGCGCGCTGCCTTATAGTGCGCCATCGTCTCTATCTCGCCGCCGTCGATCTTGAATGCTGCCTTGACCAGACCTTCTCCGTAGCCGGTCACGACTGATCTGCCGATATATGCATCTTCAGGGAGTTTTGCATAAACTTCCTTCAGAACGTTCCTTACAACGTGAAGAGGATCTCCCTCGTTGTTCTGATAGTGCTCATATATCAGCTTTTTGTCTGAGCTGATAACTGCAGCTTTGGTCGTGGTCGATCCTGCGTCTATTCCCAGGAATACCGGTCCGCTTACAGAAGTGATGTCCCCTCTTTCTATCCTGGCGGATGCATGTCTTGCCCTGAATTCTTCAAGATCCTGTTCAGACTCAAAGAGAGGCTGAAGATACTTGGTATCTGAAACATCTTCAGGGTCGGCGTTCCTGAGCTTGTCTAGGAGTGAAGAAAGCTTCACAACAGGCTCATTGTCCGCAAGCATAGCTGCTCCGAGAGCTACGAAGAACTTTGCGTTGTCAGGGAAAATGATATTTTCCGGCTTGAGGTCAAGTGTTTCGATGAACCTCTTCCTGAGTTCTGACAGATACTCAAGAGGTCCGCCGAGGAATGCAACGTTGCCCTTTATCGGATGACCGCAGGCAAGGCCGGAGATCATCTGATTGACTACTGCCTGGAAGATGGAAGCGGCAATGTCAGCTGTCTTCGCACCGTCATTTATAAGAGGCTGTATGTCTGTCTTGGCAAATACTCCGCATCTGGATGCAATAGGATATATGATCGAATAATCTTTTGCAGCCTCATTCAGACCGCCTGCATCGGTGTTGAGAAGCACTGCCATCTGATCAATAAAAGCGCCTGTGCCTCCGGCACAGGTACCGTTCATACGCTGCTCAACAGAATTGCCGTAGAATGTTATCTTAGCATCCTCTCCACCGAGCTCTATCGCAACATCAGTCTGCGGTATGATCTTCTCAACGGCATTGCTGCACGCGATAACTTCCTGTTCAAACTTGATCCCAAAAAGGTCAGCAAGAGACAGTCCGCCCGAACCTGTTATGACAGCCTTGAGGTCCAGATCCCCCTTTTCATCCTTAAGCTGTTCGAGAAGCTCACCTGCCTTCTCGAAAACACTGGACATATGTCTCTCATATTTAGAATATACAATGTTTTCCTTCTCATCCAAAAGGACGAGTTTGACTGTAGTTGAACCTACATCAATCCCGAGTCTAAGTTCCATGTTATATCCCTTTTATATATAAAACCTCAGATGAAAATCTGTATTAAAGCTTCAATGGGCAGACCGTAAGCCGGGTTCTGTATTAGACGATCATCCATCTAGTACTGCAATTGCTTGCAGCATCAAGCGACTTACCTGCGGGCGGGTACGGGCCGCACCCATTAGCGCCCTGCTCAGTCTTGCTCCGGATGGGGTTTACACGGCTGCTGTGTCTCCACAGCACCGGTGAGCTCTTACCTCACCATTTCAACCTTGCCACGGCATTACCCGTTTCGGCGGAATGTTTCTGTTGCACTTTCCCTACAGTTACCTGCGGCGGACGTTATCCGTCATCCCTGCCCTGCGGAGCCCGGACTTTCCTCATGCGCTTTGCGCACGCGACCGTCTGGTCTACCCATTGATCAATTGCCTTGTTAATTATATTCGGACTTGATCTTTTTTCAATAATTTTGAATGTAAATATATGGTTTAGTTACTTTTCTGCCTTGAGCTCTCTGAAGAAATTTATGATTATCAGGAGTATGAAAAGTATTCCTATATAGCCCTGTGCCGGATACAGGAATTCAACGAGCTGCTTGAAACCTGTAAGACCGAGAAGAAAACCTGCTGCAGCACCTGAGACGATTATGTATTTCTTTATCCTGCCGTCTCTGATCCTGGTGCTGAAACCGTAGTATGTACTTGCTCCCGTTGAGTATACGGCGCCGTAGAGGACTACCGCATATATCATATTGAGCAGCGGAGATATCCTTGCAGAGAAACCGAGCATCGGAAGGTCAAGTGAAGATGAAAATGCCATATCAGTAAGCAAAGCTCTGAGAAGCAATATGGTGAGCACTCCCAGACAAAGTGTACCGAGAACTGCTCCCTTATATGCGTTGGCAGTGTCTTTCGCATTTACTGCACAGCTGCCAGCCATTGTGATCATGCCGAGCGTATTGTAGGCCATGAATACCAGAGCAGATACAGGCCAGTTCGGGGACATTCTCCCCGGTCTGTAACCGCTGACAGCCCCGCTCTGCCCGAAGTCCATATGTATAGTGAGCAGTATGGTCACTATTCCGATGACAAAAAGAACAGGTACAAGAAGTCTGAAGACTTTTGACACTCTCTCAAAGTCACCGAGGACCGTAACTATGCAGAGCACAGCTATTACCAGTCCTCCGAAAACTTTGCTTATACCGAACTGCTGGTTAAGAAGCGAACCCCCTGCGGCTGTCATGGCGATGATCATGGTGTAATAAATGATGCCGAGTGTCCAGCCGATAACATTGTCGATATATCTGTTCTCAAACGGCGATATAAGCCGTCCGAGATCCGAAGTGTTCTTGCTCCTGGCGATATATGTAAGCATGCAGGCAAGAACAACGAAACAAACAGTACTGAATACTGCACCGAAGTAGCCCTTCTGACCGAATACTCCGAAAAATTGCCAGCATTCTCTTCCCGAAGCGAATCCCGCTCCCATTATCACGCCGATATATAGTGATGTGATTTCGATGTAACTGAGTTTTTTCATAATGCGGTGCGAGTTATCATTCTCTTATAAGATCTATCAGATACTGTCTGTCGTTTTTAAGCTTTTCTGAAAGGCCTGTGACATCATCCCTGCTGTTTGAGAGATTGTCTATCTGTTCTGCAAGGCTGTCGATCTTCCAGGAAATACGTTTTTCAGCAAGCTCTCTGTCAGCATCAACAATGGACGCAGGATATTTCCAGCGTATGTCATCTTCCGGATAAGGAGCAGTCCTTGAAACAGTATCCGATGGAACTGCTGTGATGATCTCACAGACGAACTTTCCCTCCGGTGCAAGATGCTCGTCAGTAATATCCCATCCGTGGGTGTACAGATAGTATCTGAGATTTCCTGAATGCTTTCTCGGCTGAAGTATCAGCTTGCTGAACGATCTGCTCTTGGCAGGATCTGCATCCAGTATCTCTGCGATCGTAAGTCCTCCGAGTCCTCCGATGATAACATCATCCACTTCGCCCGGCTCGATCGTTTCAAGGCCGTCTCCTGTCCTGAAAGCGTTTTCCGGCACATCAATACCGCAGTCTCTGAATGTCTGTACTGCTTTGGACAGAGAACCCGCACTGATATCAGACATGATGACATAAGGGCTTACACCTTCTCTCATCAAAAGCATAGGGACGTATCCGTGATCCGTCCCTATGTCTGCGGCTGATTCGCCTTTATTGACCTGCTGTGCTAATGCGTATATCCGCTTGCTTAATCTCATCTTACTCAAGATAATCTCTGAGCTTCTTGCTTCTGCTAGGATGTCTGAGTTTACGGAGAGCCTTGGCCTCGATCTGACGGATACGTTCTCTTGTTACGTTGAACTCCTTGCCTACTTCTTCAAGTGTGCGCGGACGGCCGTCATCAAGACCGAATCTCAGGATGAGTACCTTCTTCTCTCTCTCTGAAAGAGTATCAAGAACTTCGCGCAGCTGCTTCTGGAGCATGGAATATGCTGCAGCATCTACCGGTGAAGGGATGTCCTCATCCGGAATGAAGTCACCGAGGTGGCTGTCTTCCTCTTCTCCGATAGGAGTTTCAAGTGAGACAGGATCCTGACTGATCTTCTTTATCTCTCTTACCTTATCAACTGAGATGCCCATCTCCTTGGCGATCTCTTCGCTGGTCGGTTCACGTCCGTACTCCTGAAGGAGCTGTCTGGAGATCCTGATCAGCTTGTTGATGGTCTCAACCATGTGTACAGGGATTCTGATCGTTCTTGCCTGGTCTGCAATGGATCTTGTGATAGCCTGTCTGATCCACCATGTAGCATATGTCGAGAACTTGTATCCTTTGGTATAGTCGAACTTTTCAACAGCCTTGATAAGACCGAGGTTTCCTTCCTGAATAAGATCAAGGAAAGACAGACCTCTGTTGAGGTATCTTCTTGCGATACTTACTACGAGTCTGAGGTTGCTCTCACAGAGTTTCTTCTTGGCTTCCTCATCGCCCTGTTCGATCCTTATAGCGAGTTCTCTCTCTTCTTCTGCTGATAGCAGAGGTACCTTACCAATCTCCTTGAAATACATTCTGACAGGGTCATCGGTAGGAATGTTCTTGGCAGAATCAGTTACTTCGATCTCTCCTGTTGCCTTGATGACAACGCCGCTCTTTTTCTCATCCTCCAGGTCTCTGGCGATGTCATCTTCATCATCAAGATCCATGTCGTCAAGGTCGAGAAGGTCATCATCGTCAAGATCTGCATCGTCTTCAAGCTCGTGTGAAGACGGTTCTCTTGTATCAACAAGGCTGATTCCCTTGCTTTCAACAAGATCATACACTTCCTCGAGAAGATCCTTGTCAGGATTGGAATCTGACAGCATGATATTGATCTCGCCATAGGTGATCTCGTTGCCGGTCTGCTTTGCAGCTTCGATTATGGAATGAGCGAGTTCTTCAGCTTTGCTCATTTCATATGCGTTTTCTTCTTCTGCAACTGCATGATCATTCGCTTTTACCTTGTTTTTGTTGTTTTCAGGCATTATTTTCCTCCATTGTCTGATTGATGTTGTCAATTAGTTTATCCAAACGGATCAGTCTGCCTGCTATTTCTTCAATTTCATCCTCTCTGCCTGTCTTTTCGGCTATAGAGAGCTCGTTCATAAGTTCAGACTTTTCCATTTTGTAATTATTGATAAGATAGCTGGCTCTTGTTTCCCTGTAGAATGCTTCATCGTCCGGTCCTATCTGGACTGATGCCGCATATCTTCTGAACAGAGCCTCTTCGTCAGGATCGAGAAACGCTGCGATACGTTCATGGTCTATCCGGTGCATCCCGTTCTCTGCGCCGTCCATAAGCGATGCTGCAGCACGGAGAACAGAAGAAGCAAGCTGCGAACGCATCTGTATCCCGTCCTCGGAATATCTCCTGATATATCTGGTGTTTTCAAGCGCCAGCAAAGCAAAGGACATCTCTATGCGCTCATCTATGCTGGTGTCGTTCTGTCTTCTCCGTTCAGCACGGTCCGGATAACGCCTCTGCGTTACGGAGCGTGCCGCCGGGCGTCTGCCCTCGCTTTCAGTCCTGACTGTCATCATTATCGAATGCTCGGATATTCCGAATTCGTCGCTGAGCTTTCTGATGTACAGCTCCTGCTCGACGGGACCCAGAGATCTCAGAACAGGCACTATGCTCTCGATATATGCAAGAACGCCCATGTCGGTAGTGAGGTCAAAGCCGTCCCTTGCAAGCTTAAGTCTGAATTCAGCTGCCGGAACAGCGTCGTCGACCAGCCTCAGGAACTCTTCTTTCCCGTTCTTCTGTATGAACTCGTCAGGGTCCTTGCCGCCTGTTACGGTCAGGACTCTTGGCTTTCCGCCTGCCCCGTTTATTACGGATATTCCTCTCAACGCGGCATTGATACCGGCCGAGTCAGAGTCGTATGACAGAACTATATTCTTCGAGTAACGGCAGAGAAGTTTTGCCTGATTGTCTGTCAGTGCAGTGCCGAGAGATGCTGCAACATTGCGTACTCCGCTCTGATACAGCGATATGACGTCCATATAGCCTTCAACGATTATAGCTCTGCCGGCTGACGATATTTCGTTTCTGGTAAAGTTCAGACCGAAAAGGTTGTTCTTCTTGAGAAATATCTCGCTTTCAGGCGAATTGAGATATTTTGGCTTGACATCTCCTATCGCCCTTCCTCCGAAACCGATCACCTTGTCCTGAGTATTGATTATAGGAAATATGACTCTGTCGCGGAACTTGTCATACAGACCTCCTCGGCCCGAATTGGCAAGTCCGAGCTTTAGAAGCTCATCATCTGTCACACCTTCTGTCCTGAGATAGTCTGAAAGTGCGGTACCCGAAGCCGGTGCATATCCCAGTCCGAATTTGGTTATCGTATCATTCGAAAGGCCTCTTTTGCGCAGGTATGCAAGACCTTTGTTTCCTCTGACCGACAGACAGTTGTAGAAGTATCTGGCAGCCTTTGCGTTTATTTCGTAATATCTGGAATAATCCTTCTTAGGAGCCGAATGCCTTTTCTCCGGCATCTTGATTCCGTATTCACCGCAGAGCTTTTCTACGGCCTCCATGAAAGGCAGCTTGTAGTATTCCTGAACAAACTTGATGACATCACCCTTCTGGCCGCATCCGAAACAGTTGAATATCTGCTTCTCCTCGTTGACCATGAATGACGGAGTCTTCTCTGAATGAAAAGGACAGAGACCTTTGTAGTTCGCTCCTGCCTTTTTCAGATCGACTTCACGGCCGACAACATCAACGATATTGACCTGAAGCTTGAGTTCGTCAATGAAGTTGTCCCATGCCATAAGCCGTGTTACCTCCAGCTCTGTGGTACGAAAAGTCTGTCATACAGTCTCAGAGCATATCTGTCTGTCATGCCTGAGATCCAGTCCTTGACAGCAACGTTTGTACCATCTTCCTTTTCGATTTCTTTATATACTCCGGGTATCTCGTCCGGATGATCAAGAAAGTACCCGTACAGTGATCTTATGATTAGATCGACCTTTTCCTTGTCCGTAACAGCCTGCACCTCAGGAGAGTTGTAGACATTAGCAAACATGAATGACCTGAGACTCAGCAGTGCTCTGCTGAAATCAGGTGAAAGAGCGATCTCCTTTTTTCCTTCGCTGTTGATGCACAGATCCGTGATCAGATTGTTGATGCGGTCACTGTGTGTGCTTCCGAGTATTGCGATATCATTTTCCGGAAGATCATCCATGCTGATGATGCCGCTCCTTATAGCGTCGTCTATATCGTGGTTGACATAGGCTATCCTGTCACAGATCTTGACTATCTGCCCTTCAAGAGTGAAAGGGATTCCCGGCCCCCTGTGATTCAGGATGCCGTCTCTTACTTCATAAGTCAGATTGAGACCTCTGCGTCTTGAAGTGTCTTCGATCCTGTCGACGGTCCTGAGACTCTGCTCATTATGGGCAAAACCTCCGGGATGGATCGCATTGAGAACGGTCTCTCCGCTGTGACCGAACGGTGTATGTCCGAGGTCGTGACCCAGCGCGATCGCTTCGGTAAGGTCTTCGTTATACTGAAGTATCCTCGCGACTGTACGGGAAATCTGCGCTACTTCAAGAGTATGTGTCAGTCTGGTCCTGTAGTGGTCATCTTCCGGCGCAAGGAAGACCTGCGTCTTGTTGATGAGCCTGCGGAAAGCCTTGGAATGGATGATACGGTCCCTGTCGCGCTGGTAATCTGTTCTGAAAGTACACTGCTCTTCAGGAAACACCCTTCCCCTGGACTCTGCTGCCTTGGATGCCAGCGGAGACAGCATTTCATATTCTCTGGCCTCAATATCCTGTCTTTTAATCATTCTCCGATTCTTACGTCGTACCCCTCAACGCTGTAGTCAAGTGCGTTTCTGAAATCATAATCAGTCTTCTCGCCGAGGAACCTCGCAGCAACGATATTGTATCTCGCATCTCTGACACTCAGCTCAGTTCCTGTCATTTTGTCAAATACATTGAGATCATGAACATACCATTTGCGGAATCTTGATATCTCCTCAGCAAGTGCTGATACATCCTCATCTGTCATGTCTGCTGAGATCAGACCTGTCATTGCTCTTCCTATGGAATCCACAGTAAGATACAGCTCGGTCTCGTCATCAGGAATATGACCGAGAAACTGCTCATAGAAAGAGTCCATGTGCTCAGCAAGGACTTCTTTATCAACCTCTCTGATAAGGTCTCTTATCAGGTTCTCCTCGATGAAATCATCTTCCTCAAGAAGCGAAGCAAGGTTCTCATAATATCTGAATTCGTCTATTGTATCTATGTCCAGTTTTCTGTAAAGTACAGTTTTATCCATTGTTTCAAAGTCTGCCCCATTATGCTATAATTTCTGACAGAATATTATAACACATGGAGATGTCAAAATGAACAGTGACAATCAGAAATTACGATCTGAGATCCAGACGGCAGATAAGTGGAACATCGATGCGATGTATTCTGACTCATCTGCCGTTCTTGAAGATGTGAGCAAAGGTATGGCACATGCTCAGCATCTTGCGTCCATGCAGGGACATGTCATGGATTCACCGTCCTCTCTGCTCGATGCACTTATATCATATACAGAAGCATACAGAGCGATCGAAAATGCATATGCCTATGCTCACATGAAGCGCGATGAGGATAATACGGACACAGCCGGGGCGGAACTCTACGGCAAGGTTTCAATGAGCCTGACTGCCCTCAGCTCTATGACTGCATTTCTCGATCCGGAAATCCTTGCAGCGGACCCTTCCCTCGTCCGCTCATATATGGATGAGGAAGAAGGCCTCGGAATGTACGGATTCCTGCTGACCGAACTTCTGAAGCAGAGAGACCACACGCTCAGCAAGGAAGAGGAATTCATTATTGCCTCATACGGAGAAGTTCTCAGATCTTCAGGAAACATCTTCACTGCCCTAAACAATGCCGATATGGAATTCGGTACTGTAACTGACGAAGACGGAAATGCAAAACCTCTTACTCACGGGACTTTTGTCAGATTCCTTGAGTCGCAGTCAGAAACGGTCAGAAAAGAAGCGTATGACAAGCTGTACGATAAATACATCTCACTTAACAATACACTGACTGCTGTTTACTCAAACAGCGTCAGAAAGGATGCCGTAACAGCAAAGCTCAGACACTACAGCTCTTCGCTTGACGCAGCTCTGACGTTCAATGACATTCCGCTTTCCGTTTATGACAGCCTTATCCATGCTGTGCATGAACACCTTCCGTCCATGCACAGATATGCCGGTATCAGACGCAGGGTGCTCGGGCTTGAGACCATGGGCATGCATGATATGTACGTCCCTCTCGTCCGTCCGCAGGAGGCTCACTATACCTTTGAGCAGGCAGCGGAAATATGCTGCAAGGCCCTGGCGCCTATGGGCGAAGAGTATGTGAACGCCTTCAGACAGGGCGTTCTGGAAAAACGCTGGGTAGACCGCTATGAGAACAAAGGCAAGACTTCCGGCGCATACAGCTACGGATCATACGACAGTGAGCCTTACATTCTTATGAACTTCAGCGGAACACTCAGAGATATATTCACGCTGATCCATGAAGGCGGACATTCAATGCACTCATGGTATACAAGGCAGACACAGCCTTTCATTTACGGCGATCACTCGATCTTCACTGCAGAAGTTGCAAGTACCGTAAATGAGACCCTGCTCATACACTATCTGATGGATCATGCGGAAAATGATGAGATGCTCCTCTACCTCGTCAATTTCTATATTGACGAATTCAAGGGAACACTCTTCAGACAGACCATGTTCGCAGAATTTGAAAAGCTGACTCATGAGCATATAGAATCCGGCGGATCACTCACACCGGAATGGCTGAACACAGAATACGGCAGACTAAATTCTGAATATTATGGCCCTGAAGTGACTTATGATGATAAGATAAAATATGAGTGGTCAAGGATCCCGCACTTCTACAGAGCATTCTATGTGTATCAGTATGCTACCGGCTACTCTGCTGCCAATGCTATAGCCGAAAGGATACTTACTGAGGGACCGTCAGCAAGAGATGAATATATCAGTTTTCTCAGATCGGGTTCTTCCGGCACGCCGATCGATCTTCTTAAGCTGGCAGGTGTGGACATGAGTACGAAAAAGCCTGTAAGGATGGCTCTGGAAGTATTCGACGGTCTGGTCGGCAGACTTGATGAACTGACGAAAGGAAACAGAAATGCCTAAGAAAGCATTTATCTTCAGCAATAATAAAGAATACTCTCAGCAGACTTCTAAGAATCTCAGAAAGATCCTTACAGACAGAGATTACGGCATCATTGATGAGTATAAAGAAGACGCCGATCTTCTTGTATGCATCGGCGGAGACGGTACTTTTCTGAGTTTTGTTCATAAATGCCGCTTCCCTTCCGCACCGATACTCGGGATCAATACAGGCCATCTTGGTTTTTTTCAGGAATCTTCTCCTGAGCAGATGGAAACAGCGGTCGATGACATAATTGCAGGCAGATACAAGATGCAGCACATCAAACCTGTACAGGCAAGGATCGTTACCCCGCGCAATGAATTCACCCGTATAGGTCTTAACGAGATCCTCGTACGCGGCCAGTTCTCACACGTATCACAGTTCTCTGTATCGATCGATGAGACCAAGGTCCAGGACTTTTCGGGCGACGGGATACTTATTTCCACGCCTGTCGGATCAACTGCTTACAACTACTCACTTGACGGAGCGCTTGTTTCCCCTGACCTCGATGTTCTTCAGCTGACGCCGGTCGCTCCGATGAATACAAGTGCTTACAGATGCTTCCATTCAAGCATACTTCTGTCAGCAAGCGAAACTATACGCATCGCCGGCATAGGCCGCAGCACACGCGGAACTATCATTCTCTCCTTCGACGGAAGGACTCACGAATTCAGCAATGTTGAGTACGTTGAGATAACCCAGTCGGATAAGGAGATACATCTCATAAGAAATGAAAACTACGATTACTGGAAGAAGCTGAGCAGCAAGCTGCTCTGACCGGGAATCAATCAGGAATACTACATGGCAAAATACGAACATACTGTAACCAATGATGAAGTCGGCCTGACCATCAATCAGATCCTCAGGCAGAACTACAGATTCTCTTCAAGATTCCGTACCAAGATGAAGTACCAGTCTCTTGTGGACCTTAACGGATCCCCTGCTCCGGGCTATCTCAGACCTGAGGCCGGGGATATTATCGGTGTGCGCCTTCCGGAGGAAACAAGCGATTTCCCGCCTGAAAACATCCCGCTTGACATCATATATGAGGATGACGATCTGATCCTTATCAACAAGCAGCCGGGTATCATCGTTCACCCTACCAAGGGGCATCCTGAGCACACTATAGCCAATGCGGTCATGTATTACATGCAGCAGACCGGACAGTCATTCAAGGTGAGGTTTGCGAACAGGATCGACATGGACACCACAGGCATCATCATCGTGGCAAGGAATGCAAATGCACAGAACGATCTTTCCAACCAGATGAGACATAACTCCGTGATCAAAAGATACATAGCTCTCGTTGAGGGACGTATTGATGAAGACCACTTCACAGTCGATCTGCCTATAGGGCGTCCGGATCAGGTATCGATACGCAGAACTGTAATGGAGACTGGCGGAAAGGATGCTGTAACTGAAGTACAGGTGCTTGAGAGGTTTGAATCGGAAGAATACGGTCCGCATACACTTGTTGAAGTAGTTCTCCACACCGGCAGGACACATCAGATCAGAGTGCATCTCTCTCACATAGGTCATGTCATCGCAGGCGATGAACTGTACGGAGGAAAAACTGATCTCATAGGGAGACAGGCTCTTCACGCATATCATATAGAATTCACCCACCCTGCAACCGGTGAGTATATGACGTTTGAGACGGAATACCCTGAAGATATCCGGAACGCTGTTGAAAAGCTCCGTTCGTGAATTCTCCCGGCAAATACAAAAGCAGTCCTATGCATGATGCATAAGACTGCTTATTTTAGTATTGAAGGAATTACTGCGGATCAGCAGGCTCGAGTTCTCTGAACGCTTCCTGGCCTGCATACCTGAAGTCAGCAAATCCCTTATTGAGCATGAGCTCATAGAATACAGTCCTGCCGAGACATATATACCCGTATACAGCAAACATCGGAATGTCAGCAGCCATTGATATCAGCAGTATCCCGACTTTACTTACCGCAGCCGAGGACAGGATATTTGCAAACAGAAATGCAGGTATATAGGCGATCATTATGTACGGTATGTAACATATAATGAGCCGTACATAGTTCATTCTGTTTCCGTACATCATCATCTTGCTCTCTGTAAGGATCTGTGTGATGCTCTTGTCCGGATCGTCTGCAAATATGTAGAACGACTGCGTAAAGTTCAGAGCAGCAAGTATGCCCGGAACAATAAAGAACATCGTCCAGAAAGATACTACAAGAGTCTGAACAAGAAACAGTCCGAAAGCCTTGAGATAATAGTTCAGGCTTTCCCCCAGTGCTCTGTAGTCAACTTCCCTGTTCCTGATATATGTGAGTGCATACAGGCATTCACTGAGCCTGAATACCCCATTGAACAGCATGAGATAGAAGAACACCACAAGAGGAGTGGCAGGCAGCCTGCTGAGCATGACAGGATCAGCATCAGAATACTGTGACAGCAGATCAATGTTGGTAGTCGGAAAGTACAGCGACAGGATCTGAGGGACCCAGTTAGCTGCCGCATAAAGGATGCAGAATCCTACCAGAAAAGACACAAGAGTCCCCTTCGAATGGGCCTTGCACTTGTTTATTATCCTGATCGGGTGTTCCTTTACTATATAATATCTTTTCAGCTTTTCCGGCATTATTGCTCCATGATCTATTATTATGGAATGGCGGACGGTGCAGATAATTCACGTCCTCGGAACAATGATCCGTTATGTTCCTGCGGAATATGAATTCTCAGCACAATCCGCCATTCTCACGTTTTAGATTATCTCAACTCAGCTTTGCACTTATTGCTGAGAACCTTGATGATACCGTTCATCTTCTTCTCGATCTGCTTGGATGTCATTGTTGAATCATCGTTACCGATCTTGAGGCTCAGCATTACAGACTTCTTGCCTGCAGGGATCTGCTTGCCGCGGTATTCCTCAACGAACTTCAGCTCCTTGACCATGTACTTGATGGACTCTCTGATCTGCTCCCATGTTACTGATTCATCAACAAGGAGTGAGAGATCCTGCTCTACCAGCGGATATGTCGGCAGATGCTTATATTCGTTGGTCCTTGATGGATATGGAGCAAGCATGTCTGTATCAAGCTCAAATGCAGCAGCCTTGACACTCTTGATGCCTGACTCAGTCAGAGCCTGAACTGATATAAGGCCGATAGAACCAGCGACCTTCTTGCCGCTCATGATGTTGAGCCATACCTTCTCATCTGCCCATGAAGGCTTCTCGACCTGCTTGAAGGTCAGAGGCTCACAGTGGCAGTATTCAGGGAGAACTTCGATGACGCCCTTTACTCTGAAGAAGAGTTCAGGTGCATTCTTTCCTGCAGCAACGCCTGAAATCAGGTTTCTGTGTACAGGAAGTGTCTCCTCCTCTGTAGAAGGATGATATTCACCCTTTTCGAATACCTGTGTATTCTCAAAGATGCAGAATTCATCGAAATATCTCTCGTTCTTGTCGATCGCCTCAAGCATGCCCGGGATAAGTGATGATCTCAGGATACCGAGCTCAGGTGCAGGCGGAGTTGCCAGTCTGATAGATTTATCAGTATCGATCTTGGCAGCATGGATGTATTTTTCGTCTATCCATGGATAAGTGAATACCTCATTGAATCCGCATCTGAATGCAAGAAACTCTCTCAGTTTTCTGCTGAGATCAGCTTTTACCTGATTGACAGAATGTTCAAAGCTTACCTTGAGAGGCTGCTTTTTGAAGTATTCATATCCAATGAGTCTTGCGATATCTCCGAGGATATCATCGTGGATCGATACATCACCGGTCGATCTCCATGTCGGAGCCACGCAGTGATATGTTCCGTTGTCAAATTCGACATCATAACCGAGTCTGACGAGAATGTCTTCGATTTCTGAACGGTCAAGGACTTCACCCAGTCTCTCATCGAGGAATGTCTGAGTGATATCTATCACAGCTCTCTCTGTCTTTACAGGGTAGCAGTCTGTGAATGCTTTGATCTCGCATTCAGGATAGATTTCTTTGAAGAGCTCAAGGGCGAGAGCAACACCGAGGTCAGCTCTCTGTGTATCGATGCCCTTCTCATATCTGAGAGCAGCATCTGTCTTTTCGTTGAAATAGTTTGTCGTTCTTCTGATTCCCGGCGCTGTGAATACAGCTGCTTCAAGTACGATGGATTTAGTTGTATCGAGTACCGAATCCTTCTTTCCGCCCTTGATGCCTGCGAGGTTCATAGGCTCAACTGTATCACAGATGACAAGGTGATCAGGGTTGAGATCAAGATCCTTTTCATCGAGGAGAACAAGCTTTTCACCTTCATGTGCAAGTCTGACAACAACCTTGCCGCCTTCAACATGGGTGCTGTCATAAGCATGCTGAGGCTGACCTACAGCCATGAGGACGAAGTTGGTGATATCAACGATAGCATTGATAGGTCTCATGCCGCCGTTGGTGATCAGAGTCTTCATCCATGCAGGTGACTCCTTGACATATACATTGTCGATAATCGTGGCAGTGAATCTCGGGCATCTGTCAGGCTCCTGGATCTCAACAGGATATTCAGGTAATCCCTTAGGAAGTTCTGTAGGATAGTCTTTAAGAGGAACTTTATAAATAGCAGCAAGTTCTCTTGCGACACCGAGGTGTCCCCACAGATCAGGTCTGTTGGACAGAGACTTGTTGTCAACTTCAAGGATGACATCGTCAAGCCCTGCTACTTCTGCAACGCACTGTCCGACTTCACAGTCAACACCGAGTTCAGTGAAGTCAACGATTTCTCTTTCATCTGCAGGCGGGAAAATGTCTGCAAGATATACTTCAGTCGCACCGCAGATCATTCCGTATGACTTTTCACCTCTGAGCTTGGATTCCTTGATGAGTACAGGCTCGCCTTCGCCGTGCCATACTACCTCAGCTCCCGGCTTTGAAACGCAGACTTTGTGGCCTGCTGTGAGGTTGGAACCTCCGCATACGATCTGTTTGATCTCATCTTCACCCACATCAACCATGCAGATCTTAAGCGCGTCTGCATTAGGATGAGCTTTGACCTCTTTGATCTCTCCGACAACGATATCATGGAACTTGTCAGCTGTATTTACAATATTCTCGACCTCAACAGTTCTCATAGTGAGGTCATATGCGATCTGCTCATAAGTAAGATCTTCAGGCAGATCGACGTATCTCTGTAAGAATTTAAGTGAAATATTCATTGTTAACCTCCCTGATTACTTGAACTGCTTGAGGAATCTCAGATCTGCGCTGTGGAACAGTCTGACGTCATCTACTCCGTAGCGCATCATTACCAGTCTGTCAAGACCGATGTTGGTATAGAAACCTGTCCATTCATCAGGATCAAGATTTGCAGCTCTGAGTACGTTAGGATGTATAACACCGCCCGGCATTACTTCTATCCAGCCGTTGTGATTACATGCCTTGCAGCCCTTGCCGCCGCAGAGAAGACATTCCATGTCGATCTCATAGCCAGGTTCAGTGAACGGGAAGAATCCTTCTCTCATTCTTACATTGACCTTGCGGCCGAAAACCTTCTCAAGAATGGTTTCGATCATAACACGGCCGGAACTGAATGAAACTCCTTTGTCAACAATGAGAGCTTCATACTGGAAGAAAGCTCTTTCATGCCTTGCATCAGTAGTCTCATTTCTGTATACCCTGCCCGGATATACGAATCGGGCAGGAGCACCATGCTCAAGAAGATACCTTACTGAACCGCCGGTAAGATGAGGTCTGAGACACAGTCTCTCGTTTCCCCGCTTGTCCTCTGTTCCCTCCAGCCAGTATGTATCCATGGATGCTCTTGCCGGATGGTCAGCTGCAAAGTTCAGGTTGTCAAAAGCAAATTTTTCACTGCTTATGTCGTCTTCACTGTATATTTCAAAACCAAGGGATCTAAAGGCGTCATTGAGGTCATAGCACATCTGTGTTATCGGATGAAGCGCGCCTTCACTTACTTCAATACCAGGGAGAGTAAGGTCTATCTCCCCTTCAACTGCTGATGCTTTAGCAACCAGCTCTTCTTCTTTTTCTTTGATTTTTTCCGCAAAGAGATTCTTTACCTCGTTAGCCTTCATTCCTACTGACTTTCTCATGTCAGGATCAAGGCTGCCAAGACTTTTGAGCACCTCCTGAAGGCTGCTCTTCTTTCCTGTGAGCTCCTTACGGATCATCTCAAGCTTCTCTCTGTCAGGAGCGCCTGCGATGAGTTCGAATCCCTCACTGCGAATCTGTTCGAGCTTATCTAACATCTCTGTTCCTCCTTGGTTTTGTTTTTAAAACTATTCCGCACTATCATAGCACTCGCTGTTGTAGTATTCAACAATTGCAGGTGCGGTTTTTGTAAAAATCCACAACGGCCGTAACTGCTATACCATTCCTTTTCCTGTATATATTTTAGGCTCTTCTTTGCCGGTAAGAACTCTGAGAGCTCCTGCAGCCATGGCTTCCTGCTCTACTTCATTCTCGTAGATGTATATCGGAGCGATCCAGCCGACATATTCTCTGATGTAATCCAGAAGACTTTCAAATCTTGTATACCTTCCGGTGATCAGGATCGCATCGACTTTGCCCTTAAGAACAACAGCCATGGAGCCGATGTATTTTACGATATTATATCCGAGAGCTTCCCATACCAGAGCGGCTTCCTTATCGCCGTTCTGAACTCTCCTGTATATTTCATCTGCATCTGAAGTACCGAAGTGTGAAACGAATCCTCCGGTTCCTGTGCACAGATGCCTCATCTCCTCAACGGAGTGATCCTTGAAATAATCCAGCACTTCCATGAGAGGAAGCGATCCTGTCCTGGTAGCAGTAAAAGGTCCTTCCCCGCCGGCACCCTGGTTGCAGTCTATCTGTTTCCCGTTCTCCTGTGCTGCAATGGTGATGCCGCCGTCAATATGAGCTACGATCAGTCTTGACTTATGATAGTCCATATCGTGAAGCTTACAGTGCTTCATTGCGGTACCGCGGAGATTGAGAGCATGGGATTCACATCTGCGCTGAATTTCCTTCACACCTGTCAGTCTTGCCACATCGGTGTACTCATCAACGCATATAGGGTCTACCATGAACAGCCGTCCGCCGTATTTTTTCTGAAGCTCGGCAGCGAGCTGCACACCGAGTATGGACGGATGGATCGTTCTTCCGGCATTCCTTCTTATGTCCTCAAGAAGCAGATCATTGACTTCAAATGTCCCGGACGGCACAGGATAACAGCCGCCGCCTCTTCCCACGAAAGCATCTGCATCTGACAGATCTATGTCGTTGGCACGGATAAAGTCATTGATGATATCCATTCTGTACCAGAACTGATCATTCACGTTTGCAAATGAGTTCAGGATCGAAGCATCGTGAGTGACTGAAGTCTCAAGGATCTTCTTATGATCTTCAAACAGTGCAAGCTTGGTTGAAGTAGATCCCGGATTAACAGTAAAAATCTTGTAAGTATAATCCTTCATATTCTCTCCGGTAGTATTAATGAAAAATGCGGCCGCCTGTTAAGGAGCCGCATGTACATATCATATGTGCATTATGTTGCTCCCCTGCAATATTAACGGAAAAGAAATCCTCCTATCTTCATAAAGACAGGCAGAAAAGCAACCGAGAATACCGCCATCGCCTTGAGAAGTGATGACATTGACTGTACAGCTGTATTCTCTAAATGAATACCCGAATTGTTGGTGGTAACAACCAGCAGATATCCTGTCACGGCTGAAGAAATCACAAACCCGGCAAGAGCATTAGGACCGGCAAAAAGACCGATCAGGACCGGAAGAGCGATCGCAACGACAGCCGGAAGAACAGCTCCTCTGATGGCGCTTGTAGCTCCTGTCTCGTCATCATTCCTGCCTATATCCCTGAGTGCGACTCTTCCGGTGATCCTTACAGAACTTATCAGCATTCCCGCAAGAAGGAATGCAGCAGCAGCTCCGGAAATGATTCCTCCGAACACACGAAGAGACATGATATCTATCGATTCTGCACCGGCCGAATAGAAGAACGCGCAGAAAGCAGCGAGTGTCGCAGCGGATCCGGTGACAGCTGCATATGTTTTGCCTGTTATGAGAGATTTTGCAGATACCGTATACAGAGTATCTGATACCGTTTTGAGTGCCTCATCTTCTTTCCTGTTTCTTGAAACGATGATGTCAGAAACAGAACCTGAAACTGCGGTAAGACCAACAATTGATGAAGCCGATCCGAGGATCGCACACATACCGACAGCACAGAGAGCGACACCATAGTAGCTTGCGAACATATATGAAACCGCGACTGCAGCGATGACGATTACAGTATATATCGCAGTTGATACCATTCCGCTTCCGAGATTGAATACGACAGAAGAGTACTTGCCGAGACTTCTGTCTGTCTTGTATCCGTTCATGAAAATGATGCTGTCAGAAGAGAACAGCCTGCTTACAGATGACAGGATAAGACCTGCAGCAATGCCTGCTGTTACGGCCCAGGCATAGACTCTGGTCTGCATCATGTCCATACTGAACCAGAATGATGCTGCAGCAGTAATTATGCCTGCAGCGATACTGCATGCGCCGGTGCCTCTGGAATAATCCTTGCCTGTACCTGCTCTCTGGATAAAGGTGCCGATCACAGTACCTGCAATACCGGCAGCATATACCATCAGCGGGAACAGCTCGGCAGTTCTTGCTGTGAATGTGGATGTAACTCCTGATGTGGCAACAGCAACGTCTGAAAGCAGGACAGCTGATGCAGCAGCTACAACATATGAACCTGCAAAATCAGCTCCTGCAGCCATATATGAACCTGTTCTGTCAGTAAAGTCCTTAGAAGGTACCGCAAGTGAATATGCAGATGAATAAACCTCTCCGCCGGTATGAACAACCATTGAGCACAGGACAGCGCCCAGTGCAAAAGAGGCTGCATAATCAGCAATTGCAGTTTTCATTACAAAAGAAACAAGACAGAATACGGCAAGACAGATACCCGTTATCCATGAACCGAGAACCGTGCCTGCTCTGTATCCCGCTCTTAATGACTGTTTGATATCACCGTTGACTGCTTCATTATAAGCAGCAGTTACTCCGTCAGACAGAGAAAAAGAACCTGCAGCAAGCGGTACCAGAACAGTCAGAGCACCTGCTAGGCATGCAGCGGACTGCTTCATTCCGATACCGGGACCTGCAGCAGCAGCTACGATTACCACCGCAGCAGCAACAGGAAAATACTGGAAAGTTCTGAAGTTCTTGTTTCTGCCGCTCAGGACAGCATAGATCCTCGCATTTTCCTTACCTGTGCCCTTCTTTCCTCTGAGCCATGACCCAAGCAGAAAAGCAAATATAACTGATGCTATAGAGCATATCAGAACAATGGTTGTCTTCATCTGATGTCCACCTCAAATGTGTATCAGTTGAAAATAGCAACGATCGCAAGTGATACTACTATATAAACAATAGCTCCGATAGTTGTGATTTTGGCAAGAAGTGCGTCATATCCTCTGCTCTTGCGCTTTCCGAAAAGCTGTTCAGCACCTCCTGCGATAGAACCTGAAAGACCATCGCTGTTTCCTGACTGAAGCAGGATGCTGACGATAAGAACGATGCTTGCCAGAAGTAGGATTATCATTAAAGCTGTATGCATAGCTTCCTCCATAAATGTCTATATCAGAATTAAAGTGCCCGGTCACAGGTTATCCCCGTAAACGAACACTTTATATTAACATTGATGAAATTGTGTGTCAATGACAGCTATTTAAGATCGTTAGCTGCATTTACGATTGCAGAAAAGTCATCGATCTTGAGGCTGGCGCCGCCTATAAGACCGCCGTTGATGTCAGGCTTTGCAAGCAGATCTGCAGCATTGGATGCCTTCATGCTGCCGCCGTAAAGGATCAGCATTGAATCAGCGACCTCATTGCTGTACATGCCGCCCATGACTCCTCTGATGAACGCACACATTTCTTCAGCCTGATCAGGAGTAGCTGTTTTGCCTGTTCCGATTGCCCAGATAGGCTCATAAGCGATTACAACTTTGGCAACATCATCTGCAGGCATTCCCTTAAAGTCTGCGACAAGCTGTGAAGCAACAAATGTCTGCTCGCCGTTTCCCTCTCTTACTTCAAGGGATTCACCTACACAGAGGATCGGAGTGATACCTGCTGCGATCAGAGCCTTGAGCTTGAGATTGCAGGTCTCATCAGTTTCTGCAAAATACTCTCTTCTTTCAGAGTGTCCTACGATGCAGTAGTTGACACCGATTTCCTCGAGCATAGGTACTGAGATCTCACCTGTATAAGCGCCGGATGGCTCAAAGTGAACGTTCTCTGCTCCGAAGCCGATGCCGCTGCCCTTAAGAGACTCTCCGAGTGTTACAAGCTGTGTGAATGGAGCCAGAATAGCAACTTCTTCTGCATTTGCAAAATTCTTTGCAGCAAGTGCGTCAGCAAACTCCTTTGCCTCAGCGATTGTTTTGTTCATCTTCCAGTTGCCCGCGATTAAAAACTTCTTCATTTCTACATTTTACCCTTTCTGATTATCAGTTAACTACTATTTATCCTCAATAACAGCGATTCCAGGAAGCTCTTTGCCCTCGAGGAATTCGAGGCTTGCTCCGCCGCCTGTGCTGATGTGAGTCATCTTGTCAGCGAGACCGAACTGAGTAACAGCTGCTGCGCTGTCTCCTCCGCCGATCACTGTTGTTGCATCGAGTCCGGCCAGGCATTCTGCGATAGCTCTGGTTCCTACTGCAAAATTCTCCATCTCGAAAACGCCTACAGGTCCGTTCCATACAACTGTCTTTGCCTCAGCAAGTGTATCACTGAACAGCTTGATCGTTGCAGGTCCGATGTCCAGACCCATTCTGTTTTCTGGAATAGAATCCACTGCATATACATCGTGAGGAGAATCATTTGCGAATTCATCAGCTGCAACGACATCAACAGGAAGCAGGAAGTTGACTCCCTTTTCCTTAGCCAGATCAAGAATGTTCTTAGCGAGATCAAGTCCTTCCTCATCGAGGAGAGAAGTTCCGATCGAGTATCCCTGAGCCTTGAAGAATGTGTATGCCATGCCTCCGCCGATGATGAGGATATCGACCTTATCAAGAAGGCTTGTGATGACAGCGATCTTGTCCTTGACCTTGGCACCGCCCATAATAGCCGCAAATGGTCTTTCAGGATCGTTGACTGCTTCACCGAGGAACTTGAGTTCCTTTTCGATAAGGAATCCGGATACGGCAGGAATGAATGCTGCGATGCCTGTTGTTGATGCATGTGCTCTGTGTGATGTACCGAATGCTTCCTGAACGAAGATGTCTCCGAGTTCTGAAAGTTCTCCGGCAAAATCATGATCGTTCTTCTCCTCTTCCGCACGGTATCTGACGTTCTCGATGAGCATAACGTCTCCTGCGGCAAGTTCTGAAGCTGCTTTCTTTACATCTTCATCAACGACAGCGTCAGAAGCTGCGAATTTTACTTCCTTGCCGAGGTATTCGCTGAGTCTTGCAGCTACAGGTGCGAGGCTGAATTCGTGATTCGGCTTGCCCTTAGGGCGTCCGAGGTGCGACATAAGAACGATTCTTGCGCCGTTATCAATAAGGTAATTGATTGACGGAAGTGCAGCTCTGATTCTTGTATCGTCAGTGATCTCACCGTCCTTCAGAGGAACGTTGAAGTCACATCTCATGACAGCAGTTCTGCCTTCCCATTTTACGTCTCTGATTGTCTTTTTCATTGTTTTAGTCCTTTTAACTCCTTCTGTAAAAAACATCTCTATAATTTTATCAATACTGCCTTTGATTTACAAGTTGTTGTGCATGCATAATTCGTTGAGTCCGCATTTATCGCAGGATGGTTTCCTCGCACTGCAGCATTTCCTCCCGTGGAAAATGAGAAGATGATGTGCCCTGATCCAGCTGCTTTCAGGGATCCGTTTCATCAATGTTTCTTCTGTGGCATCTACGTCTTTTTCGTCTGTAAGCCCTATCCTGTTGGAAACACGGAATACGTGAGTATCAACGGCGATCCTCGGAACGCCGAAACCTTCCGCCAGTACGACATTTGCTGTTTTGCGCCCTACACCCGGGAGAGTGACAAGGCTTTCAAAATCATGAGGCACCTTCCCTCCGAAATCGCTGACGAGTTTTCCGGCAAGGCGGACTATATTCTTTGATTTGTTTCTGTACAGTCCGATCGTCCTTATGATCTCCATGACTTCATCAGGATCGGCAGCAGCCAGTGATTCTGCATCAGGATACATCCTGAAGAGTTCGGGAGTCACCTTATTCACGCTGACATCGGTAGTCTGTGCCGACAGTGCTACAGCAACGATCAGCTCAAAAGGATCTCTGTGATCAAGTGCACATGCGGCTTCCGGATGCATCGTCTCAAGGATATCCAGAACTTCGGTGACATTTTTATTATCTATAAGTCTTTTCTTGCTCATATCGGCTACTTTCATTGACAAATTCAGTTTTTGTTTTATATTAAAGATAGTATACAATATCTCAAATAAAATACAATTATTTGATTCAAGGAGTTATCCAATGGAAATCAACAGTGCTGAAAAAAACAGCCAGCCCCTCTCGGCCGGTCTTTATCAGGAAATACAGAAAGACATTCTTTCAGGTGTGTTTGAATCAGGTTCCAAACTGACAGAAGCTGCAGTATGCAAGAGATACAGTGTCAGCAGAACTCCTGTCAGAGAAGCCTTCAGACAGCTTGAAGCTGACGGTCTTATTGAAAACATACCTAACAGAGGCGCCTTTGTTACCGGCCTTACAAAACGCGACATTTCCGATCTGTTCGATCTCAGGTCCCTTTTCGAGATACAGGCTGTCGAATGGGCGATCAAAAGAATGGACGATGATGACATAGATGTTCTCAGAGAGACTGTGGAGTTCATGGAATTCTACACACTCAAGGACGATATTGAAAAAGTCCTCAGCTTCAATTCGCAGTTCCACAATACGATTTATGCCGGAACCAAGGACCGCATGATACAGAGAACGCTTTCGACCTATCAGACATATCTGAAGCACTCTGCACCGGCAAAGACATTTACCGGCGGATATCTCAGGACTATCCTCGAGGAGCACAAGGCTATATTCGCAGCTTTCGAGAACAGAAATGTTGCAGCCGGCCGCAAGGCTATGGAGTATCACATGGAGCAGTCCAAGCTGCGCCGCATAGCGAATTACTTCTAACTATATAAGAATAAAGGACAGTTTTCAGTTTATCCTGCTCGCGTCCCCGGAAACACAGCATAGCTTTTATGTGTTTCCTGCGGAATATTCGCAGTACAAACTGAAAACTGTCCTTTTTATTTACATGTATTTGATAATCATGATTGTAATGTTCGCAATACAAGCTGCAGCCTGTACGCTTATAGTTATTATCAGAAGCCGAGGAGATGCATTATCGCAGTAACTCCCGGCATCAGGATAAGATCAGTGATATTCGCGACGATCAGCAGGATCAGTATCCACTGTCCGTACTGATATACCTTGTACCACCATCTGTATCTGTCGAGTCTGAAAATCTGTGTCACGATATTCCAGCCATCGAGCGGCGGACAAGGTATCAGGTTGAAGACCATGAGGCATACGTTGATGCTGACTGCGTAATAGACTATGTAGAATATGTTCTCTACAAGTGCTGAACCTGAGGAGTAATACATATTCATAAGAGCCTTTGCAGGGAATGAAAGGATCACTGCAACTATCAGGTTCATCGTAACTCCTGCGATAGCAACAAGGAATTCATCCCGTCTTCTGTTCTTGTAATAACCGGCATCTATCATTACCGGTTTTCCCCATCCGAATCCGACAAGAAGAAGCGCTACGAATCCGAGCGGATCTATATGAGCAAGCGGATTAACAGTCAGTCTGCCCTGTCTTCTCGGTGTCGGATCTCCCAGCCTGTCGGACATCCATGCGTGTGCAAATTCATGCAGGCTGAGACCGAGAATGATTCCCGGAAGTGTCAGAAGTTTGGTTATTATTGTCTCAACCATATGTTACAGTCCCTCCGTTGTATGGTTATAGTATCTCTGTCAGAAGTCTTGAGATCGACTCTGCCATTCTTTCATACAGGCTGATGTTGTCTCTGTCTTCCTGAGTATATTCTCTTGAAAGCTTCATGTCTTCTTCGAACTGGGCATTCATCCTGCCTGCAACACCGCGGTCGTAGATGAAGGCGTTTGATTCAAAGTTGAGTCTGAAGCTTCTTATGTCAAAATTACAGGATCCTGCCGTGCAGACCTCCCCGTCGACAGTCAGCGTCTTGGCGTGAAGGAATCCGTTCCTGTAAATATAAATGTGCGCACCCTCTTTGATCAGCTTTCCCGCATTATACAGAGTGGTCCTGTACACGAACGGATGATCAGGCATAGCAGGTATCATGATTCTCACATCAATTCCCGACCTTGCAGCCATTGCGAGCGAGTCAAGCATCGGTGTGTCCGGGACCAGATAAGGAGTCTGGATATATATACTCTCACGGGCACCGGTGATCATCTTCATCATGCTCCGCTTGATCTCTTCCTTATCGGATTCAGGACCGCATGAAACTATCTGCACAGGTATCCTTCCGAGGTCGGATTTGTATGCGTATTTGATCGACTGTTCTACGATATCAAGCTTCTCCTTGGATGCATATCGCCAGTCCTGATAGAACCTCTCGTTCAGTGCGGCAATGACATTGCCCTTTATGATCAGCTGGGTATCTCTCCAGTATCCGAACTTTTTTGACTTGCCCAGGTATTCATCAGCGATATTGAAACCGCCGATATATCCGGTCTCATTGTCTATTACTGCAAGCTTTCTGTGGTTGCGGTAATTGATCCTGAAGTACATGTGACGGATCAGAGGCTTGAAGAAATATGCGTACCTTCCTCCTGCTTTCTTAAAGGCTCTGAGTTCACTGTATCCTATGCTTCTGCTCCCGAGGGCATCTATAAGAAGCCTGACTTTGACACCTTCCTGCGCTTTGCGGGTAAGAAGATCTATCAGCTCTTTGCCCGTGTCATCATCTCTGATGATGTAGTAGCACAGCTTGATCGTGTATTTTGCATTGCGTATATCTTCAAGCAGCCTGTCGAACATCTCCCGGCCGTCATAGATAAGCTCAATGTCCTTGCAGTCGATAAGAAGCGAATCGGCGTAATCAAGGTTGAGCATGATCATGTTGCGCCATTTGTATGTCTCATCTTCGGGATTGTCCGAAATTCCATTTCTTACGGCTTCTTTCTGCCATTCAAGCAAAGTCCCGAGTCCGGCCTCTTCGTCCGCTGTCATGCGGAATATCTTCATTCTGGCTATGTTCTGTGACAGGATAAGATACATGAACAGTCCGACAGCCGGAAGAATGTACAGGATCATGATCCAGGCCATGATCGCAGAGGCTGACTTATTGGTATCAACGAAAATAAGACCGAGTGAAATGATGGTGTTGAGTATGTAGATAAACACCATGATATGAGAGAACGTCATATATTCAATTAGAGAATTGAATAAGTCTGCCATGATATGGAATTATCTCCTGCCTGTATTACAGGACTTCCCTTCCTTCAAGACTGAATGTCTTGCTCTCGGTTATCTCTACTCTGACCATAGTGCCGATGATCTCATCAGGACTCTTGTCAGATGTGAAGTTGACAAGTTTGAATCCGTCTGTTCTTCCGGCATATGTATCTTCTGCATTCTTGCTCACGCCTTCGACGAGGACATCGTATGTTTTGCCCTTATATTCAAGATTCTTCTCAAGGCTTATATCGTTCATGACATCAACGAGCCTGTCGAATCTCCTGTGAGTGATCTCATCAGGTATCTGATCGGTAAAGGTCGCTGCAGGCGTGCCTTCGCGCGGTGAATAGATGAATGTAAATGCTGAGTCGTATCTGACCCTGCGGGCCATATCGAGAGTACCCTCAAAGTCCTCCTCTGTCTCGCCCGGGAAACCGACTATGATATCCGTCGACATTGTAATATCCGGGCATGCATTTCTGAGCTTCTCAACGATCTCAAGATATCTAGCCGTATCATAGTGCCTGTTCATGCGCTTGAGGACTCTGTCGCTGCCTGACTGGAGCGGCAGATGGATATTGTGGCACAGCTTGTCACAGGTGCGGAAGCAGTCGATCATTTTGTCCGAAATATCTTTAGGATGGGAGGTCATGAATCTGATACGGATGATGCCGTCGATTTCATTTACGGCATGGATCAGGTCTGCAAAATCATGTCCTGCAGGATCTCTGTACGAATCGACATTCTGGCCCAGCAGCATGACTTCCTTAACGCCGTCAGCAGCCAGACATTCGATCTCGCGTACGATCTCGCTCATCACTCTGCTCTTTTCGCGTCCGCGTGTGTACGGAACTATGCAGTATGTGCAGAAATTGTTGCATCCGTATGTGATGTTGACGAGAGCCTTATGCTCGTACATGCGCTTTGGCTTCATCTCGTCCTCATCGATCACCGGATTGTTATCGATGATGCTTCTCTGCTTTCTGCCTGTGCCGATCCTCTTTTCAAGCAGATGCGGGAACTCAGCTATATTCTGTGTGCCGAATACTATGTCGACCCAGGAGAACTGTTTGTTGATCTTCTCAACTATCCTCGGCTGCTGAGGCATGCATCCACACACGCAAAGAATGAAATCAGGATTCTTCGTCCTGATTTTCTTGAACTGACCGAGTACTCCGAAGAATCTCTTGTCAGCATTCTCGCGGACGCTGCATGTGTTGATGACAACAACGTCCGCCTTATATGCATCTTCTTCATGTTCATAGCCCATGGCTTCCAGAATGCCGGCGATGTTCTCTGAATCATGCTCGTTCATCTGGCAGCCATAGGTGATTATATTGTATTTCTTCATTATTGCAGTTCGTCCTTTTTGCTCCTTGACATGAGCAGTTTAAGTGCCTTTTCAGGCTCAAGCTCGCCCTTCAGCACGTTGTTTGTGACTGTGCAGATCGGCATCTCAACATCATACTTCTCTGCAAGCTCACATACTGCTTCCGCAGTATAATAACCCTCTACTACTGATCCGACTCTCCTGACAGCATCTTCAGCTTCAAGACCGAGTCCTATGAGGAGACCGCAGCGTCTGTTACGTGACAGATTGGTCGAACAGGTTACGATCAGATCGCCTATGCCTGAAAGGCCTGAGAATGTTTCAGGATTAGCTCCCATAGCAGTTCCTAGTCTCTTGATCTCATGGATAGCCCTTGTCATGAGAGCTGCTCTGGCATTTGATCCGAGCTTCATGCCGTCTGAGATACCGGTGGTGATAGCAATGACGTTCTTTACAGCGCCTGCGATCTCAACACCTGTCATATCTTCCTGTGTATAAACTCTGAACTGGTCAGACATGAATACATCCTGGATGTATTCTGCTGCAGCCTTGTTCTTTGATGCTGCAACGACTCCTGCCGGGAAGTTCCTTACGATTTCTTCCGCATGTGAAGGACCGGACAGAGCAACATAAGTTGCTGACGGGATCGTCTCAGATGCTATTTCAGACAGTCTCATGAGAGTCTTCTGCTCGATTCCCTTGGCAAGGTTGACAGCGATGACTCCGTCTTCGAGCCAGTCAGCGCACTTTGATGATACCTCTCTGAACTGCTGTGTAGGGACAGCAAATACTACGATCGATTTGCCCTTTACAGCCTTCTTGAGATCGCTTGTGTAATTGATCCTGTCGCTGAGAATTACATACGGCAGATAGTGATCGTTCATCCTGTGCTCTTTCATGAGCTTTATGGCTTCCTTATTACGGCCGTAAAGTGTTACATCATGGCCTTTGTAAACAAGGAGATTGGCGATAGCTGTTCCGAATGAACCGTTACCGATCACTGCGATGCTGCACTTGTCATCACCGAGATCAGGAATCTCCACTCCGGCATAATAATCGACCGGTTCAGGTTCAGGTCTTACGGCCTCCTGGGTCTGAGCACTGACAAGGCCAGGCTCCTGAGTAGCATCAGCTGCTACAGGGGACTCTCCTGATTCGAGATCTTCGATGATCTGTGCATCAGCACCGAGCTCTTTGATTTCAGCTTCAGTAAGAGGTTTCTCTTCGACTGCGATCGCTGTCTGTTCTGCAGCCGGAGCTGCTGTCTCAGCTTCTGCGGTTTCTTCAGGCTGCTCCTCACCCTTTCTTGTCTTATGACCGATCGTAAGTGCCTTCTCTTCTCCCTTTGAGAGCCTGATGATGTTTGAAACATGCATCAGAAGAAGGAATGCCGCCATTCCTATCGCAAAATAGAAATAGTCATTGTCGTAGTACCAGACGAGTGCCGGGAATGCAAGCACGGCAGCGATGGATCCGACTGACATCCTGCGTGTGACAGCCAGACAGATCGCAGCGATGAAGAATGCTGCGATAGCACTTGGCCAGCTCATCGCAAGGGCTGCTCCGAAGGCACAGGCTACGCCTTTGCCTCCTTTGAATCCCCACAATGCAGGGAAACAGTGTCCCAGCACAACGAATGCGAAAGCTATCATGCTGCCGTATGCTTCTCCAAGATTGTAGCCTACGGTTACAGCAACGAAACCCTTGAGAATATCTATGGCAAGACATATAAGTCCTGCAGTAAGTCCGATAACTCTGATGGTATTTGTAGTCCCTGCATTACCGCTGCCTTCCTTGCGGATGTCGATCCCGTAGAAAACCCTGCTTATGATGATGGAAGGATTGATATTTCCAAGTGCATATGCAATCACTCCGGCAATAATAAGCTTAGTAACATCAGCAGTCATTATTTTTCTCCTCTCCTCTCATTCCATACAAATTTGATGGAAGTTCCTTCAAAGTCAAAATGTTCTCTGATCTTGTTCTCGAGGTATCTTGAATATGAGAAATGCATCAGCTCTCTGTCATTGATACTGAACGAGAACAGCGGCGGACAGGTACCTATCTGTGTGCCGTAGTATATCTTGAGTCTTCTTCCCTTGTCGGAAGGAGGCTGTCTCATCATGACAGCATCTTCGATGATGCTGTTGAGCCTTCCTGTAGTGATCCTCATGTTTCTTGCGTCGGAGATCTTTGCGGCTCTGTCTATGATATCGTATATCCTCAGCTTATTGAGAACGGATACGAAAACGACCGGTGCATATGAAGCGAAGAGCAGTTCGCCTTTGATCTTGCGCTCGTAGTCTCTCATTGTGTTGGTCTCCTTTTCGATAAGATCCCACTTGTTGACCACGATCATCATGCCTTTGCCTGCTTCGTGAGCATATCCTGCGATCTTCTTATCCTGTTCGGTAAGACCTTCTACTGCGTCTATCATAAGGATGCATATATCACATCTCTCGATAGCGGCGATGGCTCTTACAACGCTGTATTTTTCGATCGTATCGTTTACCCTGCTCTTCTTTCTGAGGCCTGCAGTATCGATAAGAGTGTATTCTCTGTCTTTATAGGTGAACGGAGTGTCTATCGTATCCCTTGTAGTTCCGGCGATAGGGCTTACGATCACACGGTTCTGCTTTGTAAGCGCATTTACGAGAGATGACTTTCCGACATTAGGCTTTCCTATTATAGCGATGTTGATGCTGTCATCCCTTCTGTCGTAGGCATCCTGAGGGAATCCCTCAACGATGCGGTCGAGAAGGTCACCCATGTTGGTCATGTTGGCCGCACTGATGGCAATAGGATCGTCAAAACCGAGCTCATAGAAGTCATAGATCGCTTCATATGCTTTTGATGGCTTGTCGACCTTGTTGACAACGAGGATTATCTCCTTGCCCGTGCGTCTCAGCATCGAAGCGACTTCCCTGTCTGCTGTGGTGAGACCTTCCTTTCCGTCTACCATGAAAATGATAACGTCAGCCATATCCATAGCCATGACTGCCTGATCTCTCATCTGCGCGAGAATAGTATCGTCGGTCTTTACTTCTATTCCGCCCGTATCGATGACAGCGAATTCCTTGCCGTTCCATTCAGCCTCGGCATAGATCCTGTCTCTCGTTACGCCAGGGACATCTTCGACGATAGCTCTTCTCTCACCTATTATTCTGTTGAAAAAAGTTGACTTGCCTACATTAGGTCTGCCTACTATGGCAAGTATTGGTTTACTCATTTCTACTTTCCTTTACTAAGTTTATTATCTCTATGAATTTACAGTCTGTAATGCGAGTATTCATCATAAGGAATCCTCCCTTCGGGCAATCCTTATGATAAGTCCGCAGAGCATGTATAGTTATTGCTCGAGGACGCGAACAGTGCAGACTGTAAATTCTATTCTTCGAATATGCTTTCTGCGAAGTCGTGCGCGTTGAACGGCACAAGATCATCAAGTCCTTCTCCTATTCCGATGAACTTGATCGGCATATCAAACTGATCTGCGATCGTGATGGATATTCCGCCTCTCGCGGTACCGTCCATCTTGGTCAGGATGATTCCTGTGATATCAGATATCGTGGAAAATTCCTCTGCCTGGCTTACCGCATTCTTACCTGTTGTTGCATCGAGTACAAGCAGGTTCTCGCGTGATGCTTCAGGATACTCTCTTGAGATGACCTTGCTCATCTTCTCAAGCTCTTTCATCAGGTTGACCTTGTTCTGAAGTCTTCCTGCGGTATCACATATCAGTACATCGATGTTGTTTGCCTTGGCTGACTGGATAGCATCATAGATGACTGCTGTCGGGTCTGTACCTTCTGCATGTCTGATAACTCTGACGCCTACTCTGTCACCCCAGGTCTGGAGCTGCTCTGCTGCCGCCGCACGGAAAGTATCAGCCGCTGCAAGCATTACGCTTTTGCCCTTCTTCTTATACATGTGAGCCAGCTTGGCGATGGAAGTGGTTTTGCCTCCGCCGTTGATGCCTATCATGAGAATAATGAGCGGATACTGTTCGGACATCCTGTTTCTCTCACCTTTGTCCATGAGGCCCTCGATGATACCGGAAAGCTCTTTCTTGATCTGCTTTTCCTTGATGATGTATCTCTCATTGATGGCAGTATCAAGCTCCTTCATGATCGCATCGGATGTGTCGATCCCGATATCCGACATTACAAGACCTTCTTCGAGCTCCTCCATGAACTCAGGACCGAGGTCAGGGTTATCGTAGATCGCATTGGTAATACTGTCTATGAACTTGCGGAAAGTGGATTTCTTTTCAAAAAGTCCCATTCAACCGTTCTCCTTCTATATTATTTTCTCACTCTATTCCTTCTACGTCGAACTCGTCACCCAGTTTCAGTGACAGCATACGTGAGATACCCTGTTCAGGCATCGTTACTCCGTAGAGTACGTCAGCATGCTCCATTGTTGCCTTCTGGTGTGTGATGAGAGCGAACTGTATGTTGTCGAACTTCTTGAGATAATTGGAGAAGTTCTCAATATTGACCTCATCAAGTGCGGCCTCGACCTCATCGAGTATAACGAAAGGTGTCGGCTTGGCCTTGAGGACCGCAAACATAAGAGCTATCGCGGTCAGAGTCTTCTCACCGCCGGAGAGAAGATTGATGTTCTTCAGCTTCTTGCCGGGCGGTTGAGCAGTGATCTCGATGCCTGACTCAAGAGGCTTTGACTCATCTTCGAGCCTCAGCTCGGCATATCCTCCTCCGAAGAGCTCCTTGAATGTCTCTTCAAAATTGACAACGACCTGATCGAAGTTTTCCTTGAATCTGGTCCTGATCGTCTTGTCCATGTTTGAAATGATCTCTTCAAGTTCACTCATGGCTCTGGTCAGGTCGGATTCCTGAGCTGTCATAAACTCGTAGCGCTTGCTGACAGCCTTGTATTCCTCGATAGCGCTGACGTTGACATCGCCGAGCTCCGCAAGGCGGAGTCTGACTTCTCTCGACTCCCTGTTGCCCGCAGTGATAGCGAAGTCAGGAGCCCTCATATCGAGGGCCTCGGCGTATGAAACCTCGAACTCATCCCAGAGCTTGTCCTTCTGGGTATCCAGCAGAGTTTCATTCCTTGCCGTCTTGACCTCAAGCTTATATCTCTGTTCCCTGAGATCTTCAAGCGAAGCACGGATCTCCTTCTGCTCAGACAGAAGGGACTCGCTCAGGGATCTGTTTTCTTCCTGCCTGGAAGCTATATCTCTGATCCTTGCTTCAAGAGCAGCCTTGGACTCTCTGAGCTCCTCTTCCTTGCCGCTCTGCTCTTCACCGCTTGAAGTAAGAAGCGACCTTGATTCCTCAAGCTCTTCAGCAGCGTCCCTGTAATCAGATACAGCAGCTTCCAGCTCTGTGACATTGTCACGTACTCTTTCTATGATCTCATTTCTCGAGAGGACCTTGGACTCGTATTCACCGATCCTTACCTTGAGAGCAACGATCTTCTCGTTGTCATCTTCGATTACAGGCTTCAGCTCATCGAGCTCAGTCATAAGACTGTCAGCCTGCTTCTCGGAATCTGAATATTCTTTCTCAGCCTCACTGATCTTCTCTCTGTAACCTGCGATCATCGAGTCAGCCCTGCTTATATCTTCAGCGATGCTGCTGAGCTCATTTCTGAACCTTTCAGCAGCACCGTTATCAGCAGCGACAAGCTCTTCAGCGTGATCGCGGTCAGCTTTCAGGATGTTATATGCGATCTCGAGCTCAGTGACCTTCTCTCTCTGGCGGTCTCTGTCATCAGCGAGATCTGATTCGCGCTTCTTTTCTGACTCTATATCAGAATTCAGTTCATCAATCTTCTTCTCATATCCCCTGATGGTCTCCGTGAGAGTTGAGATCTCTTTCTTTCTGTCGAGCAGATTGGCCGATCTGTTGGCGAATCTTCCGCCGGTGATCGCACCGGATGAATTGATTACTTCGCCTTCAAGAGTAACTATACGGAATCCGCCCGGAGCACTCTTGGCTATGCGGACCGCATTATCCATGTTATCCGCTATTATGACCCTGCACAGAAGATACTCTATGATTTCCGAGAATCTGTCTTCTCCGCTGACCATGTCAGATGCGATGCCCAGATATCCTGCTGCGCCGGTGACTTTGCTGCCGGGTTCGATCCTGTCAGATTTGACCGACTCGACCGGCAGGAATGTAGCACGACCCGACCTGGACGACTTGAGCCATCTGACTGCTGATTTTGCATCTGCATCAGTATTGCAGACGATGTGCTGCAGTGATCCGCCGAGTGCTGTCTCAACAGCTGTCTCGTAGCCGTCAGGAACAGTGATGATATCCGAAACAGTGCCGATAATACCGCTCAGATGCTGCTGCATCAGAGATCTTACCGTGTTGTTATAGCCCTCATAATTGGCTTCCATCTCCTCGATGGTGCTGCGTCTTGCAGCAGCTCTTGAGGACTTGTCGGTGATCTCCTTGATCTCGGCATTGAGCTCATCGATACGTTTAGTTGACGATATTATATTATTGGCGATCTCGAAGATCTTTTCCTTCTCGAGTTCGAGAACTTTGCTGCTTTCCTCGATCTCGGATTCAAGTCTCTCAAGACTGGCTCTGTTTTCGGCTTCAGCCTTATCTCTGCCCTCGAATTCCTCTCTGATCGCCTCACTTCTCTCTTCGAGAGTCTTCTTATAGTTGTTGAGAGTGTTGATCTCAGCATTTCTGCCGACATTCTGATTGCTCAGATCTATCATGTGGCTTCTGAGATCCTCGATCCTGGTATTGATATCCGCAGATTTGGAGCTGTGGGTACTGTACTCGATGACAGCCTTGTGGAGCTCTTCTCTTACGGATTCCACTTCAACGTTGAGCTCAGCATCATGAGCTTCGAGTTCAGATAACTCTTCTCTTGCTGATGCCAGCTTTTCCTCGGATGAAGTGATCTCATCGTTGATCCTGGCAAGCTCACGCTCTATTCCGGCGAGCTTTTCCTTGTTGAGTTCGCCGCCGCTTGTGATGGTGTTGAGTTCATCGATTATTGTGAGCAGCTCGCTGTTGGCACCTGCATAGTTTTCTGACAGTTCAGAATCATCCTCACGGCTCTTCTCAAGGCTCTCATCTATCTTACAGAGCCTTGCATCATAATCAGCGAGTCTGCCAGCAAGCTCTTCAAGATCGGCTTTACCGGTCTCCACGCTTGACGAAAGGCTGTCCAGATTATGCAGGATAATGTTGATAGTGAGATACTTGTATCTTTCACGCAGCTCAAGATACTCGGTTGCCTTCTCAGAATCCTCCTTCAGGCCTCCGATACGTCCTTCTATCTCTGCGATGATGTCTCTTACACGTTCAAGATTGGCAGATGCAGACTTGAGCTTGTTCTCCGCCTCTGCCTTTCTGCTCTTGTACAGAACGACACCTGCGGCTTCCTCAAAGATCTGACGTCTGTTCTCCGGTCTTGTGCTGACAATATCCGCGATTTTGCCCTGCCCGATGATCGAATAACCTTCTACACCGATACCGGTATCCATGAACAGTTCCCTGATGTCTCTGAGCCTGCACTGGCTGCCGTTTATAAGGTATTCACTCTCACCGGATCTGAACATCCTTCTTGTGACAGCAACTTCGCTGTATTCGAGCGGAAGGATACCGGTCGAATTGTCTATGACAAGAGTTACCTCGGCCATTCCTTTCGGCTTTCTGGTCGCTGTACCGGCAAAAATAACATCCTGCATCTTGCTGCCTCGCAGCTGCTTGGAGCTCTGTTCACCGAGCACCCATCTGAGAGCATCGCTGATGTTGCTCTTGCCGCTGCCGTTAGGACCGATGATACATGTGATACCGTCATTCAGTTCGATATTTACAGGGTCAGCAAATGACTTGAACCCCTGCATCTCTATTCGCTTGAAATACACTTACTTTGCTCCCTTCGAAAGTGCATCCTTTGCAGCTTCCTGCTCAGCTTTGGCCTTACTCTTGCCCTGTCCTCTTCCGATTACCTTCTCACCTGCAACTACTTCAACAGTGAAAGTCTTGTTGTGATCAGGACCGCTTTCAGATACCGTGTTGTACATGATCCTGATATCGTGCTCCCTCTCCTGGATCTTCTCCTGGAGCATGGTCTTGTAGTCGTTTCTGAGCTTTCCTGCAACAGCAAGACTTATCTTATCGCCCAGAAGGTCAAGGACCACCTTTCTTCCTGCATCGTATCCGCCGTCAGTTATGATGGCGCCGATAACAGCTTCAAAGCAGTCGGCAAGTATGGAATCCTTGTTCCTGCCACCGGTCGCTTCTTCTCCCTTACCCATATAAATATAATCTCCGAGGCCTATGCCTCTGGCTGCATCTGCCAGAGACTCCTCGCGGACTACATCCGCACGGTTTTTGGACAGAACGCCTTCTGGAGCATCTTTCATTATCATGAATATCTCAGCTCCCACAGCAGCGTCCACATATGCATCACCAATGAACTCAAGTCTTTCATTATTTGACGCATACGGCATTTTGTGTTCCGAGGAATATGAGCTGTGAGTCAGAGCATTTACAAGCAGTGACTCATCTCTGAACTTATATCCCAGTTTTTCAAGAAGCTCATTTACTTCTTTCATATAAGCAATAACCTCCTGCCGCCTGATACGGCATAATTATTTCATGCAAAACTGTATTATTCTTCGGCAGAATCTGTTTTGAAAAGTTCCTCATTCTGCGTAACAGCGTCAGCTATCATCTGTGTTACATTATTGCGGATATAAGGAATAGCCTTGATGATCGCATAGTATACTTCTCTCTCGCCGGAGTTTCCGTGGACCTTGAGGACTGCGCCTTTAAGTCCGAGGATCGGAGCGCCGCCAACATCAGCATAGTCGAATATCTGCTTGAGCTCCTTTATCTTGGAGTAAGCCAGCAGTGCACCGAGCTTGGCCTTGAGTCCTTCCTGCAGCTTTTCCTTGAATCTGTTCATGACAGCGAGGACTGCACCTTCGCTGCTCTTGAGAAATACATTTCCTGAGAAACCGTCAGTTATAACGACTTCACAGTCAGTTACTGCAACGTCACGGCCTTCGATATTTCCGGCAAAATTGATGCTGCCTGATGCGAGAAGTCTGTGTGCTTCCTTATGGAGTTCGTCTCCCTTGGACTCTTCTGCTCCGATATTGAGAAGGCGGACTTCAGGATCCTTTATGCCCTTGACTCCTTCAACATACATCGCGCCCATGATGCCGTTCTGGAATATGTATTCCGGCTTGGCCTCAACATTGGCACCGCAGTCGAGAAGAAGAGTCGTCCCGCCGTTATGCAGTTTAGGAAACCATGCTACTATTGCAGGCCTTCTGATGCCCTTGATCCTTCCGAGCGTCACAAGACCGCCTGCGAGAAGCGCTCCTGTACTTCCTGCGGAAATAAGTGCATCCGCATCACCTGACTTTATGAGGTTGAGCGCCTTGACTATCGTGGAATCCTTCTTCCTTCTGACAGCCATAGCCGGAGCCTCATCATTGGTGATGACCTCCGTCGCATCTATCACTTCGATATTTGAACCGTCCCATCCGTTCTCCTTAAGACAGTTGCCAATGAGTTCTTCAGGTCCGATTATCGAAACAGTGACATCAGGCTCGCTGACTGCAAGCTCCTTTGCAGCCCTGATAGTTCCCTTTACTATTTCCTGAGGAGCATTATCTCCTCCCATTCCGTCTACGATAATTTTCATCTCTCTTTACCTTGTTAATTCTGTCTGAATACCCTTGTATGTTTTATGCAAAACAGGTATTTATCTTTCGGTCGAGGCTCTGAGCTGTCCGCATGCGGCATCTATATCGCTTCCGAGCGTTCTCCTGACAGTAACGGCTACGCCTCTGTTCTCAAGGACTTTTCTGAAAGCAAGAACACTGCTCCCTTCGGCTGTCCTGTAGTTTCTTCCCTTCACCTCGTTCAGCGGTATGAGGTTGACATGTGTCAGCCATCCCTTCAGGTGATCAGCCAGTTCTTCCGCATTTTCAGGCGAGTCGTTGACTCCTCTTATGAGAGCATACTCGAAGGTTATCCTTCTGTGAGTCTTCTCAGTGTAGTCCCTGCATGCTTTCATGAGGTCATCATACCCATACTTGCGTGCTACAGGCATAGTCCTGCGTCTTATCTCATCATTCGGAGCATGGAGTGAAACTGCCAGATTGACCTGTGGAAAATCCTCAGCGAACCTGTATATGCCCGGTATGATACCGCAGGTAGAAAGTGTGATGTTCCTGAGGCTCAGATTGACACCTTCCGGTGAATTTATGAGTTTCAGGAATTTTGACACCTCTTCGTAATTATCCAGAGGCTCACCCATTCCCATCAGTACGATGTGGTTTATGTCTTCTCCCGTGACTCTTTTCATCTTCAGGACTTCGCCGAGCATTTCACCTGCTGTGAGGTCTCTCTGCTTTCCGTCCATAGTTGAGGCACAGAATGTGCAGCCCATCAGGCAGCCGACCTGAGTCGATATGCAGATGGAGTTGCCGTAGCTGTATTTCATGAATACAGACTCAACTCTTGCTCCGTCAATGAATTCATACAGACATTTTCTGGTGCCGTCAGTCTTTGACTCCTGCATGGTGACAACTTCAGGCTGACCTATATAATATCCGTTCTCAGCAAGATCTCTGCGGAGGCCCGCAGGAACATTCGACATCTCATCGTAAGATGCCGCACCCCTGGCGAGCCATCCGAATATCTGTTTTGCCCTGAACTTCTTCTCTCCCATGCTGAGGACCAGTGATTCCAGCTCAGGGAGAGAATAATTCAGTATGTTTGCGGTTATATCTGACATATCCAGGTTATACACGCTCTACAGCGATACCGGTCTTGTGTCCGTTGATATCGAATTCAGGCAGGTCTGCCTTCTTTTCGATGGATACAGCGATGGTCTCATCCTTGATGAAGTCTGATGCATTGTCTACTGCAGCACTGATCTCATCGTCAGCGCAGATGTAGATCCTGATCTCATCCATCATCTCGAAATCAGCCTGCTTACGCAGCTGCTGGATCTTGGAAATCATCTCTCTTACATAACCCTGCTCAATGAGCTCCGGAGTAAGAGTTGTATCGAGGATAACGAATACATTGTTGTCCATGCCTACAACGAAGCCTTCCTTTGAAGAGATCCTTACGTCGAGGAGGTCTTCTGTGATCTCGTACTTCTCGCCTGCAAGCTCCATCTCTACAGGACCGTTGCCGATCTCAGCGATCAGAGCCTTGGCATCAGCCTGTGCAAGAGCAGCGCCGAATGCCTTGACGTTCTTTCCGAGGACCGGACCTGCAGCTCTGAAGTTAGGTTTAACCTGGAAGTTCATATACTTGTCGAGATCATCCTCGAACTGTACTTCCTTAACGTTCAGCTCTTCAGTGATCAGCGGTGTGAGGTCGTCGATGACATCCTTGTATCTTCCGTCAACGATAACCTTGGACAGAGGCTGTCTTACCTTGAGTTTCTCCTGCTCTCTTGTGCTGCGGCCGAGGTTGACGAGAGTCTTGACGAGGTCCATTCTCTCCTCTACCTTCTCATCGATCAGGTCTTCTCTTGCTTCCGGATAGTAAGCGGTATGTACTGTTGCCTCACCTGTCAGCTTGGTGTAGATCTCATCAGAGATGAACGGAGCAACAGGAGCCATCATCTTGGCAACACCTGTCAGCACTTCATAAGTAGTTGCATAAGCAGCCTTCTTGTCAGTGCTCATTCCCTCAGCAAAGAATCTTCTTCTTGCTCTTCTGATGTACCAGTTGGAGAGATCACTGTCGATGAACTCACCGATAGCTCTTACTGTGTTCATGTGATCATAAACATCCATGTACTCAGTAGTAGTCTTGATCAGTCTGTTGTACTTGGAGATGATCCATCTGTCGAGCTCAGGTCTCTCTTCGTATGGAACGTCCAGTTTGTCTGCTTCAACGTTGTCGATGTTCGCATACAGGCAGAAGAAGTTGTATGTATTTCTCAGTGTGCTGAATACCTTCTTGATAACTTCCTTGACGCCCTCTTCGTCGAACTTGGTAGGTGTCCATGCAGGTGAACCGTATACGAGGTACCATCTTACGGCGTCAGCACCGTACTTATCCATCATCTCGAACGGATTTACGGTGTTTCCGACGTGCTTGGACATCTTCTTGCCGTTCTTGTCGAGGATCAGGTCGTTTACGAGTACGTTCCTGTAAGGAGCGCAGCCCTTTACTATCGTGGAAACAGCCATGAGTGAGTAGAACCATCCTCTTGTCTGGTCGATACCCTCGCATATGAAGTCTGCAGGGAACAGTTCCTTGTCGAATCTCTCAGCGTTCTCAAACGGGTAATGCCACTGTGCGAACGGCATAGCTCCGGAGTCGAACCAGCAGTCCATTACCTCAGGGATCCTGTGCATGCTCTTTCCGCACTCAGGACACTTGATAGTTATCTCATCAACATACGGTCTGTGGAGCTCAATGGTCTCATCGATATCCTGCTCTACATCGTTGACGAGCTGCTCACGGGAACCTACGCAGTGAAGGTGTCCGCATTCGCACTTCCAGATAGGAATCGGTGTTCCCCAGTATCTTGATCTTGAGATAGCCCAGTCCTTGACCTCTTCGAGCCAGTTACCGAATCTCTTCTCTCCGACATATGGAGGGAACCAGTTGACTGTGTTATTGTTGGCAACGAGCTGATCTCTCAGCTTGGTCATCTCGATGTACCACGACTTGTTTGCATAGTATACGAGAGGTGTTCCGCATCTCCAGCAGTGCGGATATGCGTGCTCGAGCTTCTGCTTAGCATAGATCTTGTCATCCTGTGCGAGATATTTGATGATATCTACATCGAGGCCGTCTTCCATGACGAATCTGCCCTTCCAAGGAGTCTCGGTATAGCATCCCCTCTCATCTACAGGCTGCAGTACTGCGAGGTTGTACTTGCGTCCGCAGTTGTAGTCGTCTTCACCGAATGCAGGAGCTGTATGAACGATACCTGTACCATCTTCTGTGGATACATAGTCCATGCATGTTACGATGAATGCGTTCTTTCCCTTTTCAGGTACACAGAACGGCTCGATCTGTTCATATGTCCAGTACTCCATATCGGAGCCCTTGACCTTCTCAACTACTTCGTACTCTTCTTTTCCGAATGTCTTATCTGCAAGAGCTTCTGCTACCCACAGGAGGTTGCCTTCATTCTCACCGGACTTCATAAGGCACTTTACATAATCAACATCAGGTCCTACAGTCAGAGCGATGTTGGAAGCAAGTGTCCAAGGTGTTGTTGTCCATGCAAGGAAGTATTCATTGTCATGATCAACTCCTGTACGTCTGAACTTGCATGTAAGAGTGTTGACCTTGATGTCCTTGTAGCCCTGTGCTACCTCGTGGGAAGCAAGTCCGGTTCCGCATCTCGGACAGTAAGGCAGGATCTTATATCCTTCGTAGACAAGTCCCTTGTCGAAGGCGTTCTTGATGATCCACCAGCCTGTTTCGATGTAGTCGTTCTTGTATGTGATGTAAGGATCGTCCATGTCGGCGAGATAAGCCATCTTGTCAGACATGTCTGTCCACATCTGTGTGTACTTGAATACGGATTCACGGCACTTCTCATTGAACTCTCTGATACCGTACTTCTCGATATTCTGCTTGCCGCTGAATCCCAGCTGCTTCTCTACTTCGATCTCTACAGGAAGTCCGTGAGTGTCCCAGCCGCCTTTTCTCTTGACCTGGAATCCCTTCATGGTCTTGTATCTGTTGATAGAGTCCTTGAGGGTTCTAGCCATCATGTGGTGGATGCCCGGCTTGCCGTTAGCTGTCGGAGGTCCTTCATAGAAAACGAATGAAGGAGCGCCTTCTCTCTCCTTTACACAGAGATCGAGAAGATCGATATCCGACCAGTGCTTGACCTGTTCTGCCTGATACTCAGCTACCGGCTTGTCAGATAGATTTTCAAACATACTTTTTCTCCTATTTGCAATATTAGATTTAACTTCGCGGCTTGTTACGAAGTGTGACAATCGGCCGTTTATCCGGCCGTATACCCCCGTGCTGATAAACTGCCGAAAGGCACACTTTTACATAATAAGCCATCATTACATAACTAAAATATAATAACATAATTATGTCTTTGATTGCACCTGATTCCTGCAATAAAATCAACAAAAAAGCGCATTTTTCAGATTTTTCAGACCTTCAGTCATGCGCGTCATCATGTGTGTTATACTGATAGCGGAAATAAATCTTTTTCAGGAAAGAGAAACTGCAATGAGACTGGATAAATACCTTGCTGATATGGGTACCGGCACCAGAAGCGAGATAAAGAAACAGATCAAATCCGGAAATGTAACGGTATCAGGAGAAGTCATCCGTGATCCCGGATATAAGGTCGGTGCCGGCTCAGATATCGCGATAAACGGAGAAAGCATCATGTACGAGGAATACGTTTACTATATGCTCAACAAGCCTGCAGGAGTCATAAGCGCAAGCGAGGATCCGCACGAAGAAACCGTCGTTGATCTCATCGATGAGAGAAAACGCAGAGATCTCTTCCCTGCCGGCAGACTCGACCGCGACACCGAAGGACTGATGCTCATCACCAACAACGGAGATCTTGCCCACCGCATACTGTCACCTAAGCATCACGTTGACAAGACATATTATGCAGTCATCATGGGAGATGTCACAGAGGACGATGTCAGAGCTTTTGCCGGCGGCCTTGTACTCTCCGACGGACTTGAATGCATGCCTGCGGACCTTGAGATACTCAGCCGTGTCACCGATGACCTCTATGCTGCTATCGAGAATGAATCGCTTGAGAACTCGGTCATGACAGAAGTAAACATAACCATCCGCGAAGGCAAGTTCCATCAGATCAAGCGCATGTTCAGCTCGATCGGATGCGAAGTAATGTACCTCAAAAGGCTCTCCATGGGACCTCTCGAACTTGATGAGACTCTCCTTCCCGGCGAGTACCGCCGTCTCACAGAGGAAGAAGTGGACAGCCTCCTCAAATTGTAGTATTTTACTAATATGCCACTATTCTTACTTGGACTTATATTGTTAATATGCCTGCTGGCTTATTCGATAGTCAGGTACATAAACAGCGCGGAAGAAGATTCGCGTCCGGTTCGCGAGCGCTATCCGCACGCTTTTCCTGTGCGGAGCAATCCCGATGACAAGGATAAAGAAGACAAGGAAGAACCTCCTGTCGATACAGAAAGCTACTACGAAGAAGACTCGTTCAGAGGCGACATCGACCACATGATCCGCAATGTCACTGAAGATATCAAGAAAAAAGCCAAAGATATAAACATTGACATCGACGCCATCAGGAGGAACTTCGGGAAATATGATATTTTTGCTGAGGATGACGACGGCAACAATACAGTCGAGTTCCCTAAGGATAACATCGAGAACGAAAAGCGCAAGCGCGGCATACATACAGACAAGGAATAAACACAGATCAGAAAAGACTCCATCCGGAGTCTTTTTCAATGCAAAACTATAAACGTATATGCGGAAGTTCTCACTTCTTCTTGTTCAGCTGATATCCCACGAAAGCTCCGACAAGTCCGCCTGCTATATGTGACAGATTGGAGACGTTATCCTGAAGGAATACGCCTTCATATATCTGCTGTCCGAGGAAAATCACTGCCACGAGGATGACGGTCAGAGGGATCTCACCTTCCTTGAAGCTCGTGAATGAAGTCATGAGTATGAAAGCAAATACCACACCGCTCGCACCGCACAGAGCTATTCCCGGGAACAGAAAATAACTAAGAAGAGCTGTTATCAGTGCGGTAACGCCTATGAGCTCTATTATGTTGACCGACCCGTATTTCTCCTCAAGCATAGGTCCGAGCAGCAGTATATACATCATGTTGCCGATATAATGCGACCAGCCTGCATGCCCGATGACATGCGTGAAGAATCTTACATACGTCAGCGGATTGGCCAGCGAAGAATGATATGTCATAAAAAGCAGCCTGTTGCTTACACCTGCCGTCAGATAGTTTGCGATCATCGCACACAGGCTGACGAAAACAAAACTCAGTATAACCGGTGAGTTGAAAGTTATTCTTTTCTTCATTATTCCAGTCCTCCGGAATCAATTATAACAAAAAGCGGGATGTTAATCCCGCCTTAAGTCATATTGTTTCAGATGATCAGTCCTTGACCAGCTCTTTTCTGGAGAGGTTGATCCTGTTCTGATTGTCGATCTCTGTAACCTTTACAGTTACCTTGTCGCCGATGTTCATGACATCTTCGACCTTCTCGACTCTGTGGTTAGCCATCTTGGAGATGTGCAGGAGACCTTCCTTGCCAGGCAGGATCTCGATGAATGCTCCGAAGTTCATGATTCTCTTGACTTCGCCTTCATAAGTCTTTCCTACCTCAACGTCAGCTGTGATGAGCTCGATCTCTCTCTTAGCTGCCTCAGCGCTTTCCTGATCAGCGGCATAGATAGCGATGAATCCGACATCATCATCAGAGATATCGATCTTGGCACCTGTCTCCTCAACGATCCTGTTGACAGTCTTTCCTCCCGGTCCGATAACGAGTCTGACCTTATCAGGATGTACTCTCATGGAGATAAATCTCGGAGCATACGGGCTGAGTTCCTTGCGTGGCTCAGCAATCTCTTCGAGCATGTTCTCGAGGATGTGAGCTCTGCCTACCTTAGCCTGCTCAAGAGCCTGCTCAAGGATCTCTCTGGAAAGTCCGTGAACCTTTATATCCATCTGGAGTGCAGTTACGCCGTCAGGTGTACCTGTTACCTTGAAGTCCATGTCACCAAGGAAGTCTTCCATTCCCTGGATATCGGAAAGGATAGCAAATCTGCTGGATCCGTCCTCATTGAATCCCTCGATGAGACCCATAGCGATACCGCTGACAGGCTTCTTGATAGGAACACCGGCATCCATCAGTGCAAGGCATGAACCGCATGTGGAAGCCATTGATGATGAACCGTTTGATGAGAGAACTTCAGAGACGACTCTGATCGCATACGGGAACTCTTCTTCTGACGGAAGTACAGGAACAAGAGCTCTCTCAGCGAGTGCGCCGTGTCCGATCTCTCTTCTTCCGGGTGATCTGCTCGGCTTAGCCTCGCCTGTGCAGAATCCAGGGAAGTTATACTGATGCATGTATCTCTTGCGTGTTACATCGGAATCGATGCCGTCAAGATACTGTGCCTCTGAAAGAGGTGCAAGTGTGCAGACAGAAAGAACCTGAGTCTGTCCTCTCTTGAAGAGTCCGGATCCGTGTGTTCTCGGAAGGAATCCTGTCTCGCTCCAGAGCGGTCTGATCTCGTTGAGAGCTCTGTCATCAGGACGTACGCCCTCATCAAGGATCCTGCGTCTGACTTCTTCTTTCTTGATGTTGTAGAGGACCTCGTCTACCTCAGCCATTCTGCCTTCGAATTCCTCAGCAAAATGCTCCTTGGTATCCTCCGCTACAGCATCCATGTTTGCCATTCTTTCCTGCTTCTCAAATGTGTAGATAGCGTCTACCATCTTAGCAGTTGCATATTCTCTTACTGCAGCATCAACATCCTCGCCTGCCTTGAATACCTTGTAGGACTGCTTTTCCTTGCCTACCTCAGCAACGATGTTCTTGATGAATCTGCAGATGTTCTTGATCTCCTCGTGACCGAACAGAATAGCCTCGAGCATCTTATCCTCAGGAACCTCATTAGCGCCTGCTTCTACCATCATGATGGCTTCTTCAGTACCGCATACTGTGAGGTTGATGTCAGATACCTGTCTCTGTTCGAATGTAGGGTTGATAATGAGCTCGCCGTCTACCATTCCTACTACTACGCCTGCAGTCGGGCCATCCCATGGAATGTCAGAGATAGCGATTGCTGCGGATGTACCGAGCAGTGCTGCGACCTCAGGCTGGCAGTCAACATCGACTGACCATGCAGTTGCAGTAACAACTACATCATTTCTGTATCCCTTCGGGAAAAGCGGTCTGAGCGGTCTGTCGATCAGTCTCGAAACGAGAGTGGCCTTGTCGCTCGGACGTCCTTCTCTCTTGATGTATCCGCCCGGTATCTTGCCTACTGCGTACATCTTCTCCTCAAAGTTGCATGTCAGAGGGAAGAAATCCACGTCCTGCTTTGGCTCCTTGCTTGCGCAAACAGTACAGTTTACAACAGTGTCACCATATCTGACAGTGACAGCACCGTTAGCCTGCTCAGCAACCTTGCCGATCTCAAACTGCAGCAGTCTTCCGCCCAGAGCGGTCTTATAAGTCTTATAATCTTCAAATCTACCCATTATTATTAACAACTCCTTCCTGTTAATTTCCTTCTTTCGATGGGCTTTAACTTTTCATATGCCTTCAGGCATCTTAATATACAATCAAAGCGGGAGTCATGATCACTCCCGCTTTAATGTCACAAATTACTTTCTCAGTCCGAGACGTGCGATGAGGCTTCTGTATCTCTCGATGTCTGTCTCTCTGAGGTACTTAAGAAGGCTTCTTCTCTGTCCTACCATCTTGAGCAGACCTCTTCTTGAATGGAAGTCCTTGTGATGCTCTTTGAGATGCTCGTTCAGATCGTTGATTCTGTAAGTAAGAATAGCAACCTGAACCTCTGGGGAACCTGTATCGCCTTCTGTGAGTGCGTACTCTTTGATGATTTCCTGTTTCTTTTCTTTAGTAAGCATGTTTCTTTTCTCCTTTTCTGTAGTTCGCCCGGGCTGCGGAACCGTCGAGAACCCGAATTCCTGAAGCCAGGGTATTGATTAAATATATGCTGGTTTCACAGCAACGCGCATATCATAACATGAATGCACGTTATTGTCTATCACTTTTTTTCGCATGATGCAAAAGTGTAAATTATTCTGAATAGTGATATGCCCTCGCCTGATCGCAGTCGCGAGAGATCTGATCAAACAGTTCCTCCTTCGACCTGAATTTTCTCTCACCCCTTGAGAAGTGATCGAAATAGACCGACACATCCTTTCCGTATATATCTCTGTCAAAATCAAAGATATGTGTTTCTATGTTCTTATCCGGTCTTGTCCTGAGCTCTGTCTGTTCTGAAGTCTGGCTGACTGTAGGATTGACTCCGATGTTGGAGATGCTCTTGTACTCAAGTCCGTCGATCACTGTCCTGCTGAAATATACTCCGTTAGGAGGCAGCATCTGCCGTGCAGGTGCCGGGATATTGATCGTCGGGAATCCGTTGGAAGTACCGATATGCCTTCCGTGAGCGATCGTTCCGCTGAATGAATAAGGCCTTCCGAGATACATTGCCGTACGCTCCATGTTGCCTGTGCTTATCATCTCTCTTATAAGAGTTGAGCTGACTACTCTGCCGCCGATCGTGACAGGTTCATGGATGTTGACCTCTACTCCAGCCTCACTGCACTCCTTCACAAGATCCTCCGGCTTGCCTTCAGCTCTCGCACCGTAAGTGTAGTTAAATCCTACGGATACACAGCCTGCATTCAGCTTGCCGATGATTATATCTTCAAAGAATGCATGTGCTCTCATCTTCATCACGGTCTCATCGAACGGAACATTGACAAGAATGTCAAATCCCATATCGCGGACCAGTTCCACCTTCTCATCCTCGGTGCAGATCAGCTTGACTGCATCAGGGTCATCATCCTGTCTCTGAAGAATGAAGTTGAAAGGATGATTTGAAAATGTGAAGCAGAGAGATCTGAGTCCGTGCTCTTCAGCAGACCGGATCGCATCCAGCATTATCTCGCGGTGCCCTACATGAAGGCCGTCAAAATTACCCAGAGCGACCGAAGTCTTTTCCTCTATATTCAGTTGGTCAAAACTGCTGTATATCTGCATCGTTCTATCTTTGAATCACTTTGGCAGGAATAAGATCTCTGCCTTTTATATATCCTGTTCCGAGGAATACTCCTCTGCTGTAGACCTTATATATGCTGCATCCGCTGTATTTATCCCCGTCTCCGGCTCTGAAGTCCGATTCTGTGACGACCCTGTAGCCTGTTCCCGACGGGTTGCCATTGATAAAAGCGGTAAAACGGTTATCGTCAAGTTCGACGATCCCTAGGTTTTCGAGCGTACTGTCCATCGGGATTATGCAGTCAGCAAGCTCTTCATCCGTCATCTGTACTAGTTCATCTATGCCGTATGAACCTTCTATCCTGAAGAATCCGCTTGCCGTTCTTTCCAGCGAGGACATGACAGCCCCGCAGCCGAGGGTCCTTCCGATATCGTCACATATCGTCCGGATGTACGTGCCCTTGGAACAGGTCACGTCGAATTCCACTTCTCCTGTTGCAAGATCGATCCGGGTAACAGTGTTCGAGTATATCGTGATCCTGCGTGGTTTTATCTCAAATTCCTGACCCTCTCTTGCAAGATCATATGCCCTCTTTCCGTTTATCCTTAGAGCGGAATACTTTGGCGGTATCTGCTCGATGATCCCGGTATATGCGGCAAAGGCTGACTTTATCATCTCCTCTGTCACATCACTGAATCCGCCGGTCTTCTCTGTATTGCCCCAGATATCCAGCGTGTCCGAGGTGTATCCGAGCTTCATGCATGCGCGGTATGTCTTACGGTCGTTATCGTAATATTCGATGATCCTGGTCGCTTTTCCGATACATACAGGCAAAACGCCCGTAGCCATAGGGTCGAGCGTTCCTGTGTGTCCGATTTTCTTTATGTGCAGCCTGTGTCTGAGCTTGGTGCATATGTCCTGCGAAGTCCATCCTTCAGGCTTGTTTACATTAATGATCCCGTCTGTCATTGATCACCTTTCTCCGTTATGCACATGTCAGTGCCTGACATTGACAGCATCGATAAGTACGGGAATAAGCAGATCTGATGCTTCCTTCAGCGACTTATGGAATGAGCAGCCTGCCGCAAGAGTATGACCGCCGCCTCCGAATACTGCAGCTGCCTTGGCCATATTGACATAACTTCTGCCCCTGAGGCTTGCACGGACATTATTCTCATCAGTCTCCTTGAAGAGACATGCCCCTTCAACTCCGTCTATACTCATCATCCTCTGTATTATTCCGTCTGCCTCATCCATAGAGCATCCGTAGTCAGTGAGGATTTTCTGGGTGACTCTTCCAACTGCCAGTTTTCCGCCGGCGAAGAACTCCAGATCCGAGAGGACCGCACTTTCCATCTGCAGAGCTTCCTTGCTGCGCCTGTCATATATCAGTGCAGAGATCGTCTTGGAGTTGAATCCTTCGACCTTGTACAGATGTCCTGCTATCTCATGTGAGCGGCTTGTGGTGTTGGTATGCTGGAAATTGCCTGTATCTGTAGTAATAGCAGTGAAAATGCAGTTCGCGATATCCAGCGTTATCTCAGCTCCGAGGTCCTTGATAAGCCTGTAGATTATCTCACCTGTTGCCGCAGCCTTAGGCTCTATACGTTTGAAATCGTATCTTATGTCCTTGCTGGTAGTTGCGTGATGGTCAATGCAGCCCTTGAGCCTGCCCCTTTCCCATTCAGCTTCGCGCCCCGGTATCCTGTTGAGACCGTTGCAGTCAAGCATGAGAGAGAGCTGGACTTCATCGAGCACAGACGCATTATCTGTGATGCATCCGAAGTCGAGAAAGTCGAGATTCTTCGGGATCGGCTCCTTCATCATAATATATGCACTTTTGCCCAGGCTTCTCAGTGCAAGGCAAAGCGCTGTGCATGATCCGATAGCGTCTCCGTCAGCGTTGACATGCGGAAAGAGAAGGATCCCGTCAAGATCATCCATTATTGTAGCTATACTTTTAATAGTGTCGTTCATTGATTTCAGTATTATTCCTCAGAAGGAATATCAAGTGTCTCAAGAATCGAATCGATATGTCTTCCGTAGTCCATGGATGTGTCCAGCTTGAATATGAGCTCCGGTGTATATCTCAGCTTGATATCTCTCGATACCTGGCTGCGGAGAGCTCCTTTTGCCTTGTTGAAGCCTTCAAGCACTTCAGCATAAACCGCATCCTTGTCCTCGTCTGAAAGGCAGACAGGCGAAACGTAGACGGTCGCATAGCTTCCGTCTCTCGTTACGTCCACACCTGTGATGCTGATTATTCTTGATGTCAGTCTCGGGTCTTTGGCCCCGTTTATGAGAAACGAGCTGATGCTCTTCTTGATCTCCTCACTGAGCCTTCCCTGTCTGTGTTTTGCCATAATCGTATTCCTGTATGAAAACTATCTCTTGATCTCAACCATATCGAAGCACTCGATTACATCGTCAGGCTTGATATCGTTGTATTTCTCGATTCCGAGTCCGCACTCGTAACCGGCTGCGACTTCTCTTACGTCATCCTTGAATCTTCTCAGGGATGAAATAACTCCCTCATGGATAACGATACCGTCTCTTACCAGTCTGATCTGTGCGTTTCTCTTTACGATACCTTCATTGACGTAGCATCCTGCAACGATACCGAGGTTAGGTACCTTGAATGTATCTCTGACAACTGCCTTACCGAGAACCTCTTCCTTGAATTCAGGATCGAGCATACCCTTCATAGCATCCTGGATATCGTCGATGATATCGTAGATGACTCTGTAGAGTCTGACTTCGACATCTGCGGCTGCAGCCTGGTTTGTAACGGCTGTTGTCGGTCTTACGTTGAATCCGATGATGATAGCGTTGGATGTCTCGGCAAGTGTAACGTCGGACTCGTTGATCGTACCTACGCCGGAGTGGATAACGTTGATCTTGACTTCCGGTGTTTCGAGTTTCTCAAGCGATGTAACGATAGCACCGACCGAACCCTGTACGTCTGCCTTTACGATGAGGTTGAGCTCCTTGGCCTCTCCTTCCTGGATCTGGCTGAAGAGCTTGTCGAGAGTCATGCTGGCGTTCTTGGCCAGGACTTCTTCTCTCATCTTTTCCTTACGGTTGGCAGCGATCTCTCTTGCAGTCTTGTCATCTCTTACAGCGTTGAACGCATCACCGGCTGCCGGTACATCGGACAGACCGAGGATCTCAACAGCTGTAGCAGGACCTGCCTTGCGGATCGGCTTGCCCTTGAAGTCGGTCATTACTCTGATCTTACCTGATGTTGTTCCCGCAACAACGCTCTGTCCGGTCTTGAGTGTACCGTTGCTGACAAGCAGAGTAGCAACAGGGCCCTTTGCCTTGTCGAGTCTTGCCTCGATGACAGTACCCATTGCAAGTCTGTCAGGATTTGCCTTGAGTTCAAGAACTTCTGCCTGAAGCAGGATCATTTCGAGAAGGTCAGTGATACCTTCTCCCTTCTTGGCAGATACAGGAACTGAGATAACGTCTCCGCCCCAATCCTCTACGAGGATGCCGTGCTCGGTGAGTTCCTGCTTTACTCTGTCAGGGTTTGCACCAGGCTTATCCATCTTGTTGATCGCTACGATGATAGGTACTCCTGCAGCCTTGGCATGGCTGATGGACTCTACTGTCTGAGGCATTACACCGTCATCAGCAGCTACTACCAGTACAGCGATATCTGTTACCTGCGCACCTCTTGCACGCATGGTTGTGAAAGCTTCGTGTCCCGGAGTATCAAGGAAGACGATCTTCTTGCCGTTGATCTCAACTTCGGAAGCACCAATGTGCTGTGTGATTCCGCCGGACTCGCCAGCTGTAACGTTTGTATTTCTGATCGCGTCGAGAAGCGAAGTCTTACCGTGGTCTACGTGGCCCATTACTGTGATGATAGGCGGACGCGGCTGAAGTTCGCTCTCAGCGTCTTCGTGCATGTCGATGCCCGGTTCTTCGACTTCAGGCTCTTCCTCGGTTACTACGATATCGAGTCCGAGATCTTCTGCGAGCATCTCGATCGCATCTTTGTCAAGTGACTGGTTGATAGTAGCCATAACACCCATCTGCATCATGGACATGATGATCTTGCTGACGCTTACCTCAGCCTGTTCGCTGAGACCTGCAACAGTGATAGGTGCTGTTATAGCGATTGTGCCTTCAGGCAGGAGCTCCTCAACTGTAGGCTCTTCAACTGCCTTGACTTTATACTTCTTCTTATGACGTTCCTGCTTCTCCAGAGCTCTCTCATCATAAACATTGTTCTGATTGTTTCTGCGTCCGCCCGGGCCGTCCTCTCTTCTGTCGAATCTGGACTGCTTGTCCTTATCCTTGTTATCGAAGAACTTTTTGCTCTTGCCCTTGGAAGACTTGGCATTTCCTGCAGGTGCAGGTGCTGCTGCACCACCGGCCTGAGGTTTTCTTGCACTTCTTCTTTCTTCACCTGCTCCGGCTTTATTCTTGTCAGAACGGCTGTCCTTGGAAGCATCCTTGCCCTTACGGCCTTCCTTCTGGGAATCCTTGCCCTTACGGCCGCGTCCTTCTCCCTGGGAAGCAAATCTTTCCTCCTGACGCTTTTTCAGCTCTTCTGCCTTTTTCTTTTCTGTAGCAGCATCTGAAATCTTCTTGAACCTCATAGGCTTGTTAGGAGCATTGACATACTCCTCTTCCTTCTTTTCAGGTTCAGCAGGTGCCGCCTTTTCAGGCTTGGCAGCAGGCTCTTCAGCAGGCTTCTCTTCAGCATTTTCTTCCTTGACTTCGGCAGGAGCTGCAGGCTCAGCAGTCTCTTTCTGTACCGGTTCAGCGGCAGCAGGCTCAGTCTCTGCTTTTTCAGTCTTCGCTTCAGGTACTGCAGGCTCTTCAGCAGGCGTGATCTCAGCCTCAGCTTCCTGTACCTGTTCTGCCGGCTCTTCCTTCTTAGGTTCAGGCTCTTCTTCCTTCTTTTCAGGCGGAACTACAGCTTTCTTAGGGATCACCGGCTTGGCTGCAGGTCTTCCTCCTGCAGTTTCCTTGTTGATGACAGGTGTAGCCTTGATCTTAGGCTTGTTACTTGCAGACTGACTGCCTGAAGTATTTCCTTTCATCAGATTAATAGTGCTCACGAGTCTTGCAGCATCAACATCCTCGACGCTGCTCTGCGCACTTTTGACCTCGATTCCCATCTTTGATGCGTAGTCTTTAAGTTCCTGTAATGTGATGTCAAGTTCTTTAGTAAGCTGGCTGACTTTCTTTGACATTCATATCCTCCTTAGTTGTTGAGAGCTTCTGTGACCGCTCTCCTGATTTCTTCAGTATCAACACCGGATCTCGCGATACGGTTCCATGCTTTGCGTTTGAATGACATTTCGATGCATTCTTCATTTCTGCAGAGATATATTCCCCTGCCGTCCTGTCTGCTTCCCGTATCTGCCCGGAATGCATTTCCGTCATAAGTGAACCTCATCAGTTCGCTCTGAGGCTTTGACTCATGACATCCAATGCATCTACGCATCGGTTCCTTCGTCTGATGTCTCCTCAATTATCTGATCCTCTGTATGTTCTGCTGCTGCAGCTTCTGATACATCATCTGCATCCTCATATTCATCGAATGCAAATCCCATTTCTCTGAGCTGATCGTTGCTCTTGATATCGATCTTCCAGTTGCTGACTCTTGCAGCAAGTCTGACGTTCTGTCCCTCTCTTCCGATAGCGAGTGAGAGCTGCTGTTCTGGAACAACTGCTGTTGCAGACTTCTCGTCCTCGTTGATATATACACCCTCAACTATAGCCGGTCTGAGAACGTTGCTGATGAATACAGCAGGATCCTCATCCCATACGATGATATCTATCTTCTCGCCGAAGAGTTCGTCTGTAATATTCTGGACTCTTGCTCCGCGGTTACCTACGCATGCTCCTACAGGATCAACGTTCTCATCCTTTGAGTAAACGGCGATCTTGGTACGTGAACCCGCTTCTCTTGCAATACCCTTGATCTCAACTGTACCGTCGGCGATCTCAGGGATCTCAAGCTCGAAGAGACCTCTTACAAGACCCGGATGTGATCTTGAGAGGAGGACCTGCGGTCCCTTGTTGTCCTTCTTGACATCCATTACATAGACCTTGATCCTGTCACCAGGCTTGAAGGACTCTGTTCTTACCTGCTCGGAGTTAGGAACTCTTCCTTCGGTTCTTCCGAGAGAAACGAGCATTGTTCCGTTATTGATTCTCTCAACTCTTCCGGTAACGATCTGTCCCTTCTTGCTGATGAATTCGTTATATGAATTGATTCTTTCAGCTTCTCTGTTCTTCTGAACGAACACCTGCTTTGCGCCCTGTGCAGCAATGCGGTTGAAATCCTTAGGGTCGATCTGATATTCAACAACATCACCGATCTCATATCCGTCATAGATCTCCTTGGCTTCTTCAATTGAGATCTGTGTGAGATCGTCCTCGACCTCTTCCACGACTTCGAGACCCATGAGAACTGTAACGTCTCCTGTCTCCATGTCGACTTCCACCCTTACATTGGATGCTCCGTAATTCTTCTTATATGCGTTCTCGATAGAGTCCTTGATCGCTCCGATGATCTCTTCCTGTGAAAGATTCTTCTCCTTCTTAAGATCAGCAAACGCATCCAGAAATTCCTTGTTCATCGTGTCCTCCCTTTAGAAAACTATAGCTAAATTTATCTTTGAAATCTTGTCTGAAGGTATCTCGAGTCTCTTGCCGGCCTTGTCGATTATTACAGTATCGCCCTTTTTACCGATAAGTGTTCCTTCAAAATTCTTGCTGCCGTCGATCTGTCCGTATGTTCTGACTTCGACTTCTCTTCCGGCAAATCTGACAAAATCAGTATCCTTTATAAGTTCGCGGTCAAGTCCCGGTGAGCTGACTTCGAGGTTGTAGCTTCTCTCGATCAGATCGAGTTCATCAAGCTTGTCACTCAGATATCTGGTAGCTTCCTCGCATTCCTCAATGCTCACATATTCATTTTCAGCACCCATAGGCTTGTCAAGAAATACTCTGAGAACCCAGTCAGGACCTTCCTTCTTGTAAATGACCCTGTATATCTCGAGTTCACGGCCCTCTGTATATTCTTCAAGCAGTGCTGTGACTTTAGCTGAAATGTCTTCCTTAGCCATTCCGTTCTCCGCTTCCGTGTCTCAAAAACACCTAACATAAGCGAAAGAGTGGGCACGCCCACTCTTTCGGAGTTATAACTTACTTTGGTATATATACCACTAAACGCCACTGATTGCAAGGGTTTTTTGACATACAGCCCTACAGCAGGCGCGTAACTGAGTATTATCACTCGCCTTCCGGTGCAGGAGAAGGAGCATTCGGATCAGGCTCCTTGGTGTCAGATTCCCCGTCTGACCAGCCGTGAGTCTCATCCTCTTCCTCTTCTTCAGGTTCCGGTTCAGGTTCAGGAGGTGCTGTTCCGTCTGTGTAGTACTCACCGTTCCATGCCCTGAATACATTATCCGGCATGCTCTTGTACTTGCCGCCCTTTGCGCCGTCCATTCTGCTTACGATGTTGCTCCAGAGCTTCGCAGCCTTGTCAGAAAGCGAATCCATCTGGACATTGTCGTCAGTACCGATCCAGAGCGCTATTGAATATGTCGGAGTGAATCCGTTGAACCAGATATCATATCTGTCATCGGTCGTTCCCGTCTTTCCGCCTACTTCGATACCGTCAACCTTGGCATCCTGTGCGATACCCTTGGTAACAACACTCTTGAGGACATCGACCATGATCCATGCAACGCCCTCATCAAGGACTCTTGTTGTCTGGGACTTTCCTTCAAGAAGAGTTCTTCCGCTGCTGTCCTCTACCTTGGTGTAGCATATCGGGGTATTTACCACGCCTCCGTTAGGGAATGCTGCATAGGCAGCAGACATTTCAAGAGGTGATATGCCGTATGACATTGCTCCGAGACCGAGTGCTGCAAGGTTCATGTCATTGGTTGCCTGGGATGTATCATCCACGGCTGTAGTGATGCCGAATCTCTTCAGGGTATCCATTGAGTAATCGATGCCTATCTGGGCGAGTATCTTTACTGCGCAGGTGTTGATCGACTGCTGAATGGCTGTTCTGAACGTGTTGTATCCGGAGAACGTCCTTGTGATGTTGTTAGGCCAGTTCTGTCCGTTGACCTTCATTCTCTCATCGACGACCTTGGAGGAAACAGTCAGATAATCTCCCCATCCGTCATCACCCTGGTTATCGTAACCGGTGTCCTTGAATTTGAATGTCTTGCCTTCCTTCTGGTACTCAAGGCTCTTCTGAAGAGCAGGTGCATAGACAGACAGTGGCTTGATCGATGATCCCGGCTGTCTCGGGTTGGTAGCTCTGTTGAACAGCATCTGACCGGAAGCATTACGCGTACCGACCATCGCTTTGACTTCGCCTGTACCGACCTCTGTAACTACCATTGCTGACTCGACAGTTCCTTTGCCGTTGGTCGTTGAAGGGAAGTTTTTCTTCTTCTTGAACTGCTCTGTGATGACCTTCTGCGCCTGGCTGTCCATAGTCGTATAGATGTTCAGTCCCTTCGTGTAGATGATCTTGATAGCCTGGTCTTCCTCTATTCCGTACTCATTCATCAGGTCCTTCTTGACAGTCTCGATGACATAATCCTTGAAGGCTGAGGTGGAAGCAGCAGTTGATGAGCTTCCCGGTTTGATGAATTCTGTAAGAGGCTTGGTAGCGGCGTCCTTTTCCTCCTGCGTTATGAGTCCCTGCTGGAGCATCATGTTGAGGATCATATTTCGGCGGTCCTGGGACGCGTCGTTGATATATACGCCGTTCTTATATTCGACCGTTACGTCCGTCGGCTCGTTGACAAGCAGTGCATATGTACCCGGAGCCTGCGGAAGTGCAGCGAGAGCCGCACACTGTTCAAGCGTCAGATTCTCAACATCAGAAGAGAAATATGTTTTGGCTGCCGTATCGACACCATAGCATCCGTATCCGAGGTATATCGTGTTAAGATACGCGGTAATGATCTCTTCCTTGCTGAGTTCCTGCTCTATCTCATACGCATAATACATCTCGATGATCTTACGCTTGATAGATCGTACACTCTTGTCTTCAGGCAGGAATACGTTTCTAGCCAGCTGCTGTGTGATAGTACTCGTACCGCTGATCCTGCCGCCGTGGACTCTCTCCAGGATAGCTCCAATGATTCTCTTGAAGTTGAACCCCTTGTGAGTCCAGAAGGTCTTGTCCTCAACGGCAATAAACGCGTTCTTGAGGTTCTCAGGCAGCTGCTCATAGGAAACGATCTGCCTGTTCTCGGAGTAGTAGATCTCGTCGACAAGATTCTCCTGATCGTCATAGATATGAGTACTTACATCAAGCGTATCATATAGGTTCTTCGGATGGATCGTCGGGGCGTGACTTATGACATGTGCAGCATAACCTGCTCCCGCCAGGCCTCCGGCTACGATCAGAACGATACAGACCGTCACGAATGCCCTGATGGCCTTTACCCAGAGTTTATCCGATTTCTTCTTAGATTTTTTCTTAGCCTTGGATGAAGATTTTCTGGCAGCAGAATATGCCCCCGCTTTTTTTGCCTGGGATTTTCCTTTTGAACCTGAGGTTCTCGGGCTTCCTGCAGCTGATTTCTTTGCTGTGCTTGCAGACTTATCTACCTTTGATGTCCTTGTAGTGCCGGAAGCACCTGTATTTCTTTTTTTCTGTCCGGATCCTTTTGCCATTTTCCTAATAATGCCTGCAACGCCTGCTGCAGCACCTTCATTTGTTTTTTCACTCTGTGAAGCTGCAGCAGCTTCCTGCAGTGCTGTGATTTCCTCCGCCTGAAGCTCACGCGTGTACGGCTTGAATCCGTAACGCCTTACTGTCTTCCTCTCAGATTTGTTCTCACTGAAGTCCTTTGCGAGTTCCTTTTCAAGATCTGATGCAGGCTCATCCTTCTTCACTGCCTTCGGTTCTGTGGCCTTAGGCTCAGACTTCTTTTCTGCCTTCGTCTCTTTGACTTCAGGATCAGTCTTCTTCTCTGCCTTCGTCTCTTTGATTTCAGATTCAGACTTTTTCCCGGTCTTATTTTCTGTCTTAGGTTCTTTGACTTCAGGTTGAGCCTTCTTTTCCCATTCCGGCTCCTTGACCTCAGCGGCAGACTTTTTCTCGCCCTGTCTCTTTTTTATAAGTTCAAGGATCTCATCTTCCGGTTCAAAATCCGCACCCGAAGATACATCGGCCTTCTTCGCAGGTTTATTCACGGCATACGAAGAAGCCTTATTGTTTTTGTCCGATGTGACAGCCCTTGATTCCTGGATCTTTTTATCTTTGTCTTCTGACATTATTATCTCCTGTCTGAAACGATTATGACCGTTTCAGGCGTATTATTATACAACAAAACTCCGGAGAGCATATCTCCGGAGTCATTATACCACAACATATAGAGATTATTTAGTAGTAAATATCTAGATTTGCGATTTTTTTCATCACGCAGGCTGTGCCTGTTCTGCTTTCTTCCGTCTCACGATCATCCTCATTGAATTAAGGATACATATGATGGCAACACCTACATCAGCAAATACTGCTGCCCACATATTGGCTATACCAAGAGCACCGAGTATAAGGCATGTGAATTTGACAAGCAGAGCGAAAACTATATTCGCCCTGGAAATGCCTATGGTTTTGCGGGCTATCCTTATTACGGCAGGTATCCTTTCAAGATTGTCATCCATTATGACAACATCAGCTGCCTCAATGGCTGCATCAGACCCGAGGGATCCCATTGCGATACCGACATCAGCCCTTGATAGGACAGGAGCATCATTGATGCCGTCTCCGATGAATGCGATCTTTCTGCTGCTGTCCTCCCCGCCGGTCTCGGCAAGAAGATTCTCAAAGTATTCCACTTTGTCCTGAGGCAGCAGTCCTGCTGCATAGTCCGTGATCCCGAGGTATTCAGCAACCGCTCTGGCAGTCTCCCTTGAATCCCCGGTCAGCATGATAATGCGTCTGACTCCTTCTGCAAGGATGTCTCTTACAGCTTTTTTTGCTTCAGGCTTTGGCATATCTGAAACCGCGATAGCTCCGATATATTTACCGTCCCTGGCAACATAGCACATGGTGCCCGCTTCGCGGATCCCGCTTGTAGCTGCTGCAAAAGTGGAAAGATGCTCCGAAGACGGTCTGATACCGAGTTCTTCCATGAACGACATGTTTCCGACTGCAGTAACAGCACCCGAGACATTCGCGATGATGCCCTTGCCGGCATGATTCTCCTCACCGGTGATCTCTGACTGCGGTACCGGGTCGCTGCATGCCGCAGCTATCGCAGCGCCGATAGGATGAGTTGAACCGGATTCGACTGCTGCAGCATATCTGACAACATCATCCGCAGTATATCCTGATTCCGGCATGACTTCGCTCACTTTGAACCGGCCCTCGGTAAGTGTGCCGGTCTTATCAGATACAAGCGTATCGATATGCGCCATCATCTCAAGGAAGTTTGAACCCTTAACAAGTACACCTTCATTTGAAGCAGCTCCGATCCCGCCGAAGAAAGCAAGAGGAACAGATATTACAAGTGCACACGGACAGGATATTACAAGGAATGTACAGGCCCTCAGGACCCATTCACCGAAGTTTCCTGCAAAATTCCCTGAAAGAAGAGGCGGCAGAAATGCCAGGACCACTGCTCCGAGCACAACGGCCGGCGTATAGTAACGTGCGAATCTTGTGATGAAGTTCTCTGTCCTTGACTTTCTGGTCGATGCATTCTCAACAAGCTCGAGTATCTGCATTACGGTTGAATCATCGTAATCCTTGTCAGCTCTTACTCTGAGGAGGTTGTCCCCGTTGATGCATCCGGAAATGATCTGATCGCCGGCCTTCACCTCTCTCGGCATTGATTCGCCGGTCAGAGCGGAAGTGTTGATCAGGCCAGTTCCCTCAAGCACAGTACCATCTGCAGGTATCTTCTCTCCGGGCTTGATCACGAGTATATCTCCGGCCTCGATGTCGTCAGGGTCAATGACTTCGACCTCGCCGTCTTCACCCTCCCTGTTGGCATAATCCGGCGCGATGCTCATAAGGTCTGTTATGGCTCCGCGGGACTTTCCTACAGCATAGCTCTGGAAGAATTCACCTATCTGATAGAACAGCATTACTGCAACAGCTTCATCAAACTCTCCGCAGCCGAACGCTCCGACAGTGGCGATCGTCATCAGAAAGCTCTCATCGAACATCTGCCCGTGGGATATGCCGATCAGACACTTGCGTACGACGTCATATCCGACTATGAAGTATGGAATGAGCCATATCAGAAGCATCCATATGCTGTGGGCAAAATCCTCCGGTATCACGGTATGCTCCGCGATCATCAGCGCCACGAAAATGATAAAGGCAACTATGATGCGTATAAGATTGTTTTTCTGTTTACTGGTTAGTTTATCCATTTATACTGATTATTTGAGTACGACCTTACAGTCAGGCTCTACCTTTGCGATACACTTTACTGCTTCCTGAACTACCTGATCAAAAACTGCATCATCAGCATCTATCATCATCTTCTGTGTCATGAAACTTACAGATGCATCATTGACGCCGTCCAGCTTCTTGATTGCTTCTTCCATTTTTGCAGCGCAGTTAGCACAGTCCAGATCGATCAGTTTGAATTTCTTCTTCATTGTTGTTCTCCTTATGAAATATTATCAGCGTTATTCCTCGATGTGCTCCTTGCCCATCGCTATGATTGTCTTGACATGATCGTCATCAAGCGAATACTTGACTGATTTCCCTTCTCTCCTGCTTCTTACAAGCTTTGCAGTCTTGAGAGCCTTGAGCTGATGGGAAACAGCCGACTGGTTCATTTCGATATCTTCACATATCTCAGTTACATTTTTCTCTCCTTCGAACAGGTCATAGAGGATCTTGATCCTGGTCGAATCAGAAAACATTTTGAAGAGGTCGGCAAGTTCAAGCAGCTCGTTTTCACTCATGCCTCTGAGCATGTATTCATCTTTCTTAGGCATACTTTCACCCTCACTTCTTCCGTAGCGGAAGATGATCCATAAATGATTGCTTGTTCATATGAATATATTATCATATGTTCATTATAAGTCAACACCTGTTATGAATTATTTCAGAAAAAAAGTTCCGGCCCGTCCGGACCGGAACCACATCTCTGACAGAAAACGTCTGTCCTGTGTCATTATGAAAAACTATTCAAACTGTGCTGCGACCTTTTTGAGAAGCTCTCTGATCTCAAGATGCTGCGGGCAGACTCCCTCGCACATTCCGCACTCAATGCAGTCACTTGCCCTTCCGTGTCCGTCTGCTGTTACAGTGTCATAATTGATCCACGGAAATGATGCATTGAACATGATCATGTTGTTATATACCGTAAACATTGCAGGGATCGTTATGTTCATCCGGCAGTGGTTTTCCTCAATACAGTATCTGCACTTGGTGCACGGAACTGCGCCGATCGACCTGAATGCATCCGCTGCCTTAAGAAGACCATTCTTCTCATTCTCAGTAAGCGGAGCCGGATCTTTCATGACAGAGGTGTTGTCAGCGACCTGCTCTATTGTGCTCATGCCTGAGAGTACGACCTCTATGCCGTCAAAATCAGCTGCGAATCTTATAGCATATCCTGCATTGCTGCAGTCAGATCCGCTCTCAGATCTGATGTCATCAAGTACCTGCGCCGCCTTTTCAGGAAGGTTCACGAGGCTTCCGCCTCTTACCGGCTCCATGACAAGGATCGGCTTGTTGTGCCTGCGGCATACCTCATATACCTTACGGCCCTCAAGCGCAACGTCCTCATAGTCAAGATAGTTGAACTGGATCTGGACGATTTCGACTTCAGGAAAATCGGTCAGGATCCTGTCGAGCACTTCAGGCTTGTCGTGGAAAGAGAATCCTGCATGACGGATCTTTCCCTCTTTCTTCAGTTCGAGCAGCGTCTCATATGCCCTGCACTTCTTATAGTGTTCAACGTTGTCCGCGCTGAGTGCGTGCATCAGATAGAAGTCAAAATATTCTACACCGCAGGCTTCAAGCTGGCTCTCGAAGAGAGGTCTGATCTCTTCTTCAGATTTGAAGTATTCATCAGTAAGCTTGTTTGTGAGAATGTACTCGCTGCGGTCATGTCTCGATGTGAGACACTCTCTGACAGCGATCTCACTCAGACCGTTGTGATATCCGTGTGCTGTGTCAAAATAGTTGAACCCTTCATCAATGAAGCGGTCTACCATCTCACATACTTTGCCGTTGTCGATCTTATCCCCGTCCATTGGAAGACGCATCATTCCGAATCCGAGAAGCTTCTTTATTTCAGGAAAACTTCTGTCTGCCATTTTTCACCTCTTAAATATCTCTTACATGTGATCTCTGCCCTTATACCCCTTGCTCTGATTCCTTTACGATACAGACAGACATTCCATTGAAAAAGAACGTCTGTTCTGATAACATATAGGTGCCGGGATGCAATATCGGAAAGGAACATATCCGCTGAAGTGAGACAGGAAGTCGACGTACTTGCAGTATTTGATATAGGAGCCATGTCGCCCCGGCCTATAAGATTCAAGATTCTTGAGCACGGCATCAAGACTACTGTTAAAGTGTCCGATATCCGCAATATAGAGTGGCTCGGAGCCGGCGGCGTCACACGCATCGAGTACGACTGTGTCACTGTCAGCGAAGGCCGCCATATAAGCTACAAGCTGCTCTATTATTACCGTGAATGCAAGTGGGAACTGCAGATGAATTAGATCTCAAATATGCTCATCTGGGCCGATTCCGGCAGTCCCGCAAACAGACCGTGTCTCTTCAGGTCATCTATATTGGTCGCTGAGAGTCTGGTCCTTGATCTCACATCATCGATAGTGCTGAATTCTCTCTCTTCATATGCTGCGACAAGAGATTCAGCAGCTGTATCCCCTATTCCGTTTACGGCATTGAACGGCAGCATTACCTTGCCGTCTACCACCGAGAACCTGCACGCCTGTGCCGTCCCGAGCACCGGTTCTGCAAATTCATATCCTCTTGAGAACATCTCGTATATTACTTCGTATACTGTCAGATGCTCCTTCTGCTTGGCTGTGGCGGTATTGCCGAGTTTCTCTATTTCCTCCATCCTGCGCTCGATCTCAGGGATGCCCTTCCATACCGATTCAGCATCGAAGTTGTCAACCTTGGACGAGAACCATGCGGCATAGAATGCCTCAGGATAATTGACCTTGAACCATGCCATTCTGATGGACATCATTACGTATGCCGCGGCGTGTGCACGCGGGAACATGTACTTCAGCGTCTCGCATGACCAGATGTACCAGTCAGGAACACCGTGGTCCTTCATCATCTGCAGCTGTTCCTCGCTCAGCACTCTGTTCTTACGTACGATCTCCATGATCTTGAACGCATCACTGTTAGGCAGCCCCTTGGCTATGAGGAAGTTCATGATATCGTCACGGCAGGATATTACTTCATCGATCGTAGCCGTTCCGTTTCTCAGGAGTTCCTGGGCGTTGTTGGTCCATACGTCGGTTCCGTGTGAGAATCCTGACATCTTAATAAGAGCCGATACCGTCGTCGGATGGATGTCGTCGAGCATGTTACGGGTAAAATTCGTACCGAACTCAGGTATGGCGTATGTGCCATGAGTGAACTTGTAGTCCGGATTCTTGATGTGAAGTGCATCAAGAGACGTAAAAATACTCAGAGTCTCTTTGTCATCAAGCGGGATCTCCATCGGATCGACTCCGGTCATGACCTGCAGATGTCTTATAAGCTGCGGCACATCGTGGCCGAGGATATCGAGCTTCAGCAGGTTCTCATCGATCTTGTGATAATCGAAGTGAGTTGTGATCACGTCTGTATCACGCTTGTTTGCAGGTTTCTGTATAGGACAGAACTCATATATCTCATGATCATCAGGTACGACAATGATACCGCCCGGATGCTGTCCGGTAGTCCTCTTGACGCCGGTGCAGCCCTTGACCAGATAGTCTATGTCATACTTGTTGGCCTTGATATTGTTGTCTTCGACATAGTGCTTTACATATCCGTAAGCAGTCTTGTCAGCTATCGTAGCTACAGTACCCGCCTTGAATACGTTCTTCTCACCGAAGATCTCGCCTACATATCTGTGAGCCACCGGCTGGTATTCGCCGGCAAAATTAAGGTCTATATCAGGCTCTTTGTCTCCCTTGAATCCGAGGAATGTCGCGAAAGGAATGTTCAGACCTTCCTTCTTCATCCTCGTTCCGCACTCAGGACACATCTTTTCAGGCATGTCATAGCCTGTATCGTACTTGTCCGGTTCATCCGACCATTCGAAATGTTTGCAGTGCGGGCATATGTAATGCGGAGCAAGCGGATTTACCTCTGTGATCCCCGCCATAGTAGCTGCAAATGAAGAACCTACGGACCCTCTCGACCCTACGAGGTATCCGTCTGAATTCGATTTGGTTACCAGCATCTGAGCAGCGATGTACATGACAGCATATCCGTTGCCGATGATGGAACTCAGCTCTGTTTCAAGTCTCTCTTCGATCTCAGACGGAAGCGGATCACCGTATATTGATTTTGCCTTCTCATAGCAGCTTGTTCTGAGCTGCTCCTCAGCGCCCTCGATTTTAGGCGGGAACTTTCCCTTAGGCACAGGAAGGATATCTGCGTCGATCATGTCAGCGATCTTGTTTGTGTTGGTAACAACGATCTCCTCTGCTCTGTCTCCGAGATATTCGAATTCCTTCATCATCTCGTCAGTGGTCCTGAGATACAGTGAATCTGACGGAGTATCCCTGAATCCGATGCCTGCCATGATGATGTTTCTGTATATCGAAGCCTCCTGAGTCGGATAATGCGAGTCAGTAGTGGCTACTGTAAGCTTTCCGAGCCTGTCAGCTATCTCGATAATCTTTCTGTTGAAGGCAATAAGGTCATCAACGCTGTTGACCCTGCCCTCGTTTACCATAAACTGGTTATTGCCGAGCGGCTGGATCTCAAGATAATCATAGAAAGATGCGATGCGTTCGAGCTCTTCATCGGATGCACCGTGTTCAACAGCCTGATATACCTCGCCGGCTTCGCATGCGCTGCCTATGATAAGCCCCTCTCTGTGAGCCTGCAGCACGGATCTTGGCAGTCTCGGTCTCTTGTAGAAGTAGTCAATGTGAGACAGGCTGACGAGCTTGTATATATTCTTTATTCCCTCCTGGTTCTTAGCCAGAAGGATTATGTGATATGTCCTGTTTTTCTTGATATCAAGAGTTCCGTCTTCGAGCCACGCATCCTCATCCGGATACAGGTAGCCTTCCACACCGTATATGATCTTGATATTCTTGCCTGCTTTGGCCAGCTTGCCTGCAGCCTTGGCAGCATCCGGGAATCCCTGAACCACGCCATGGTCTGTGATGGCGACTGCCGGCTGTCCCCAGTAGGCAGCTGTATTTACGATGTCAGCAACTTCATTGAATCCGTCATTGTCGCTCATCTTGGAGTGGCAGTGAAGCTCGACTCTTCTTCCGTTCGGATAGGTATCCTCCTTGAAAGTCTTCGCTACCTTCTTGAGAGCATTGGCCATCATCAGATTCTCATGCTCATATGTGTCATATTCGATCGGGCCTCTCGCACGGATCATGTCGCCTGATGACAGGTTCTCATCGATCTCAGCGAATTTTTCAGATGATATGAATGCCTTGATGCAGAATGTCCTGACTTTGGCCGCGATAAGAATGGTTATAAGGATCTTGCCGTTGCGGATAGGCATGGATTCGATGCTGAAGACTTCGCCTTCGATGCATACCCTGTCCTTGGCACCCACATAGTTCTCAAGATCTTTGTAATCTACAGGAACATCGGTAAAGTCCTTGCCGAGCAGGATGAGTTCGCCTCTTGCGTTCTCATGGGCAGGTTCCTCCTTGGCCTTGCGCCTGTAGCCTCCACCGCCGCCGTTCGATCCGTTATAGCCGCCATTGTATCCGTCGCCGGACTGTCCACCCTGGTCATAATCTGCCGGAGGCGGAGTCACCTTGATACCTGAGTACATATAATTGACGCGGATCTTATGGACAGAACCGAGCTTTGCCCTGATCCTCTCCTTCATCAGGCTTTCAAGATTCCTCGGCAGCACAAAATTGAGCTTGGTGTCAATACTGAGCACCAGGCTCGACCTGTCCACCGATAATCCGGTGATTTCTATATCAATGTCCTGCGCCTTCCTTCCCGTTGCCTCGGTAAGTTCAGCAACAGTAAGTATCTCTTCCGGTATCTTGATCATTCAGCGTCCTGTTCCACAATCTCAATAAGTCTGTCAACGAGTCTGTCCTCGCTCACTTTTTCGATTATCTCTCCATGTGAGAATACAAGGCCTTCACCCTTGCCGCCGGCGATCCCGTAGTCAGCTTCCCTGCTTTCTCCCGGACCGTTGACAGCGCAGCCCATTACTGCGATCTTAAGAGGCCTAAGTCCTGCATCACGTCTCTTCTGAGCAACAGCTTCGAGTCTCTCCTCTGCGCTGTTGGCCAGTCCGATCAGATCGATCTCGGTTCTTCCGCATGTAGGGCATGAAACGACTTCGATCGCCTTCTCTCTCATGCCTACTGTTTCCAGTATCCTTTTTGCGAGCAGCACCTCTTTGACAGGATCATCTGTCAGTGAAACTCTCATGGTATCTCCGATGCCTGCAAGAAGAAGTGACCCGATGCCTATCGCTGATTTGAGTTCTCCGTTGCGCGGAGTACCCGACTCAGTAATGCCTATATGTATCGGGCAGTCTGTCAGCTCTCTCAGCTTCATGTGAGCATCATAGTTCATCTTAACGTTTGAGGACTTGATGCTGACTACAAGCTGGTCGTAGTCCATGTCCTCGATGACCCTGAGCATGTTTGCGCCGCTCTCAGCAAGAGCCTCGGCAGTAACGCCGCCGTATTTTGCTATAAGGCCCTTCTCAAGCGAGCCTGAATTTACGCCGACCCTGATCGGGATGTTTCTCTCGCGGGCTTTGTCAACAACTGCCTTCACTCTGTCAAGGCTGCCTATGTTTCCCGGATTGATCCTGATCTTGTCAGCGCCGTTTTCGATGGATGCTATTGCCAGTCTGTAGTCAAAATGTATATCCGCAACGAGCGGAACTCTCACGCGCTTTTTTGCACGTCCAAGTGACTCAGCTGCTGTCATGTCCGGAACAGCACATCTAACGATCTCACATCCGGCATCAGCCAGCTCATCTATCTGTCTGACCAGTCTGTCCGTGTCTCTTGTGTCAACGTTAGTCATTGACTGTATTGATACCGGCGCGCCCCCTCCGATGAGGACTCCGCCGCAGTTTACCTGTCGTGTCATCTGCAAAAACTCCTATCCGACTATGTTCATGATGTCGTTATATGTAACGAATACGAAGAGTGCGAGCAGGATCGCCATTCCCACTATCGTCGCTTTGTATTCCATGTCATCGTTGATCCTTCCGCCGCTGATGATCTTCAGCAGGATGAAGAATATTTTGCCCCCGTCGAGTCCCGGTATAGGGATTATGTTGAAGAATGCCAGGTTCAGACTAACAAGTGCCAGCAGCATCAGGTATGAAGTAAACCCGTAGGATGCGGTCTGATTGACGACCCTGACCAGCCCCACAGGTCCCGACACATCATCCTTGCCGATACCTTTGGTGAGCATAGTCTGGAACGCTCCGAGCATCATCTTGTTTATCTCCCAGGTGGTCCTTATCCCGCCGGTAATACATGTGACCGGATTTCTTGACATTCCGGCTACGATACCGACCATGTATCTCTGTGTCTCATCATCAAATACAGGTGTAACGAACGCTTCCATATTCTTTCCGTCACGTCTGTACTGAATATCCAGCCTGTCGCCTTCGTGATATCCGTCGATCACATTGACTACATCATCCCATGTGCCGGTTTCGATCCCATCGATCGCGATGATCTTATCGCCGGCTTTAAGCCCTGCTGCCGCAGCAGGTGAATCAGGCGTTATAGAACCGAGCGTTGTTGAAGGAACACCTGCAATAAAATATGCAAGCGTTACAGCAAGGATAGCTATCAGCACATTCATCGTAACGCCTGCCAGCAGGATAGCTATCTTCTGGAGAGGAGTCTTGCTGCTGTATGATCTCGGATCATCAACAGCTTCCTCTTCGCCTTCCATCGCACAGTAACCGCCCAGAGGCAGAAGACGGACGGAATACTGTGTCTCTCCCTTCTGCTTCTTGAATATAAGCGGTCCCATACCGACCGAAAATTCATTTACTTTGACGCCGCACAGCTTTGCAACGATCATATGCCCCCACTCATGAGGTATGATCAGCACCAGCAGCATCACAACAAATAAAATCGCTGTTTTCAATTAATTCTCCTTCCGGATGCTTCTCTTTAAGTCCCGTTTCAGGAATGCTTTTTTACAGCAGCTCCGCTGCCATTCTCCTTGCTTCCCTGTCAATGTGCAGTATCTCATCAACCGTTGCAGGTGCAGCAAAATCAGCGGCATCCATCACTTTCTCTATAGTCTCAGGAATGTCAAGGAACCCGATCTTACCTGAAAGGAACATTGCTACGAGAGCTTCGTTTGCTCCGTTCATTACTACAGGAGCAGCGCCGCCCTCCTTAAGAGCGGCATATGCAAGGTCGATGCATCTGAAGACCTTACGGTCCGGTTTTTCGAAAGTCAGATTCGCGCCGGTCGTGAAGAGATCAAGAGCTCCCGCGCCCGGAGCATCGGATGCTTCAGGATCAAAGTCTCCGATAAGCTTCATTCTGTCCGGATAATTGAGAGCCAGGCTGATAGGGATCTTCATGTCAGGAAGGCCCATCTGAGCCATTACCGATCCGTCGCAGAATTCCACCATCGAGTGTACGATGCTCTCAGGATGTACATGAACATCTATCTTATCTGCAGGAACATCGAACAGCCATCTGGCTTCGATAACTTCAAGGCCCTTGTTCATCATGGTAGCGGAATCAATTGTTATCTTGGATCCCATGCTCCACTTAGGGTGATTGAGGGCCTGCTCTATCGTAACATCTCTCATCTCTTCAAGGCTTCTGCCTCTGAAAGGCCCGCCCGAAGCAGTAAGGAGGATCCTTCTGACAGGTCTGTCAACACCGCCGTCAGACTCTCTGTAAGCCCTGCCGCATGCGCTTCCTCCGTTGCCCTCAAGACACTGGAATATCGCGCTGTGTTCAGAGTCGACCGGGAGGAGCCTTACGCCATTCTGTCTGCAGAGATCCGTTACGAGAGCTCCGCCTGCGACAAGCGTCTCCTTGTTGGCAAGAGCAATGTCTCTGCCGCATTCGATAGCCTTGTATGTAGGTGCCAGACCGCTGATGCCCATCAGGGAATTCAGGACTATATCGCAGTCCATCTGAGCTATCTCAACCAGACCGGCATCTCCGTAATATACAGTGATATCAGGGAATTCCGCCTGCACTCTTGCAGCATCTTCAGCATTTCCTACAGAAACAGCTTCAGGAGAGAATTCCCGGATCTGTTCAATAAGACTGTCCACCCTGCTTCTGCAGGTCAGTCCCACTGCTTTGAACTTATCTTTATTGTTTCTTATTATCTCAAGGGCCTGGGTCCCGATAGAACCCGTGCTGCCCATTATCAGTACTTTTCTCATGTTATAACGTTATATAGCTGTATAATCAGTGATTAGGAATATCAGATAGAACATAACAGGTGCCACGAAAATCACGCTGTCGAACCTGTCCATGATACCGCCATGACCCGGAATAAGCGTTCCGTAGTCCTTGATCCCCATTTTGCGCTTGAAAGCGGATGCGGTAAGATCACCTGCCATGCCTGCAAGTCCGCCTACAAGACCGAGGATCAGGCATACACCTGCGATTTCTCTGATGAAAATATATCCGAACAGCCATCCGAAGAACGAGCTTCCGATAAGTCCGCCGACAGCGCCTTCTATTGTCTTCTTAGGGCTCAGATTAGGAGCCATTTTGTGCTTTCCGAGGAAGTATCCCGTAAAGTAAGCAAAGATATCCGATCCGAAAGCAGCAATTACAACAAGCCACACGAGCATCCTGTAATCAGTGAGGTCTATCATGACCATGTGAAATGTGAAAAACGGGATATACACAAGTGAGGCAACTGTAGCTATCGCGTCATAAGGACCGCGCTCATTTATCTTCCATCCGTAGATCAGTCCTGCAGCAACTGCAATAAACATCCACAGACACATCAGATGCATCGTTCCGTATATCTGAGGCATTTCCTGATTTCCTGCAATGAGCCATGTTGAAAACAGGAGCACTGTCATCACATAGCAGACCGGTCTTGAAGGATGAACATCAATGTTGTTCCACCCGTTGCAGAATTCGTGGATGCCCATCAGAGCTATAACAAGTGCTGCTGCCCAGAGAGCGAAGCCTCCGAAGTAAAGAACGATCAGCAGCGGGACCATTACGATTCCTGAAATAATTCTTGTTTTCATTGCTAATTTACCTTGTTCTGAGTGTGTTGATTATTTGGTTCCGGATTCCTTGCGTCCGCCGAATCTCCTGTCACGGTCCGCATATGCATCTATCATTTCAGCGTACTCCTCCGGTGTGAAGTCCGGCCACAGAGTATCCGTGAACATAAGCTCGCTGTATGCTGACTGCCATGTCAGGAAATTGGATATGCGTTCTTCGCCGCTTGTCCTGATGATAAGGTCAGGATCAGGAACGTTGAAATTGGCAGAACCTGACCACAGATATCTTGAAATATCATCCTCTGTCAGATCCTCAGGATCTCTTGATCCGTTTCTGCAGTCCTCGCACAGCTGTTTGACACTTCTGAGTATCTCGTCTCTTCCTCCGTAGTTCAGCGCGATGTTGAAAACGAGACCTTCGTTGTCAGCAAGTCTTCCGACCATTTTGTCTATAGCATCTATCGATGCTTTCGGAAGCATATCATACTGCCCGAAGATATTGATATGAACATTGTTCGCATCAAGCTCTTCAAGCTCGGAATTGACATACTTGACGATAAGATTGAAAATGCCGCTTACTTCTTCCGTGCTGCGCTTCCAGTTTTCAGTGGAAAAAGCGTACACAGTCAGGTATTTGATGCCCATGTTAGAAGTGGCGATCACGATCTTCTTCATTGACTGCATGCCGGCATTATGCCCCATTACTCTCGGTACACCGTGAGCCTTGGCCCATCTGCCGTTGCCGTCCATTATGATCCCTACGTGGGTTGGTACTGGTTTCTTATCCATATCCTTATTGTCATCTCATAATATAGCAAACGTGGCTTGTTAGGCCACGTTACTTGCCGTGTTATTTGAGAAGTATCTGCTATACTTCCATGAGCTCCTTATCCTTGTCAGCGATGATCGCATCGATGTCCTTGATAGCAGCTTCGACCTTCTTCTGAACGTCATCGAGTTCTTCTTTGAGATCGTCCTCGGTCAGTTCTCCGTCTTTCTGCATCTTCTTGAGAGCATCGTTCTCATCTCTTCTGAGGTTTCTTACAGCTACCTTGGCTTCTTCGCCGTAGTTCTTTACTACCTTGGTCAGCTCTTTACGTCTCTCCTCTGTCAGCTGAGGGATAGCGAGTCTGATAACCTTGCCGTCGTTTGCAGGGTTGATGCCGATGTTGGCTTCGTTGATAGCTCTCTCGATATCACTTACGGACTTTGGATCAAACGGTGAGATCATCAGTGTCCTTGGGTCAGGAACCGATACGTTAGCCAGTGCCTTGAGCGGTGTAGGTGATCCGTAATAGTTGACCATTACCTTGTCAAGAAGTGCCGGATTGGCTCTGCCTGCTCTTACGGTATTAAGGTTCTCCTTAAGATGAGATTTTGTACTCTCAATTCTCTCCTCGAGTGATTTCTTGCCAGCCATGATATGCCTCCTGTAATAATTGATTTCCTTTTACCTTATGATTTGCTTACTGTATCAGCGTTCCGACGTTCTCGCCGTTTATTACCTTCATGAGGTTACCTTCCTGAGCGAGCGCAAATACGTAGATCTTGGTGCCCGTATCCTTGCATAGTGTAGCTGCGGTGAGATCCATGACCTTGAGATCCTTGTCGATGATATCCATATATGTGAGTTCTGTATATCTCTCAGCATCAGGATTGGTCCTTGGATCTGCGGAATATACCGCATCGATGTTCTTGGCGAGCAGCAGAACGTCTGCACCTATCTCTGCAGCTCTAAGAGCAGCTGTAGTATCTGTGGTGAAGAACGGGCTTCCTGTACCTCCGCCGAATACGACGACCTTGCCTTCATCAAGATAATCGAGAGCTTTGCGCCTTGCATAGCCTTCTGCCATGTCTCTGATTTCGATAGCTGTCATCAGCTTTGCCGGACAACCTGCGGAGAGCAAAGCGTCCTGAACAGCCAGGCCGTTCATTACGGTCGCAAGCATTCCCATGTAGTCGGCAGTCGGACGGTCGATGTTCTCACCTGTCCTGCCGCGGAAGAAGTTGCCTCCGCCGCATACAACAGCGACTTCAACACCTGCATCTCTGATCTCCTTGATCTGCAGAGCCACCTTGGAAAGTTCTTCAGCATTTACACCGAATCTGTCCTCTCCTGCCAGAGCTTCTCCGCTGATCTTAATAAGTACTCGTTTATACTTTACGCTCATCAGCTGTACCTCACATGTAATTTTTTGATTATATAAGCGCAGTCCGCACAGTCTTTTCAAATTGTGCGGACTGCCATCTGTTAGTATAGCATTTTTATCCGAATAACTCTACAGAAGTACAGTATTTCATTATGATCAATCGGACAAAGTCATTACTGATCTTTCTTCTCGATCTTTCTGATCTCCTTGGTGCGGATCTCTTCGCAGATAGCGCTGACGAACTCATCAAGAGGCTTGACGCCTTCATCACCGAGGTATCTTGAACGTACGGAAACGTTGCCGTCTTCAGCTTCCTTGGCACCGAGTACGAGCATGTACGGCACCTTCTCCATCTGAGCCTTACGTACCTTGTATCCGATACGCTCACTGCTGTTGTCTACAGTGACATCTACGCCGTTCTTGCGGAGTACCTTGCGTACTTCCTCAGCATAGTCTGCGACCTTGTCAGAGATAGGCAGGATCCTTACCTGCTCAGGGCAGAGCCATGTAGGCAGGTTGCCTGCATAGTGCTCGATGAGCCAGGCAAGTGTACGCTCGTAGCAGCCGATCGATGTACGGTGGATGATGTACGGACGCTTTCTCTGTCCGTCTCTGTCGATGTAGTACATGTCATAACGGTCAGCGAGGAATTTGTCGACCTGGATCGTGATCATTGTGTCTTCCTTGCCGTATACATTCTTGGCCTGGATGTCGAGCTTAGGACCATAGAACGCAGCTTCACCGATTTCTTCAGTAAACTCGATGCCTATCTCGTTGAGGATATCTCTCATGAAGTCCTCGACATCATCCCAGTCCTCAGCTGTTCCCAGATAATTCTCAGCGTGTTCCGGATCCCATCTTGAGAGACGGTAAGTTACATCACCTTCAAGTCCGAGAGTTGTAAGGCAGTACTTGGCCAGCTCAACGCAGCCCTTGAATTCATCTGCGAGCTGATCCTGAGCAACGACCAGATGGCCCTCAGAAATCGTGAACTGACGCACTCTTGTGAGGCCGTGCATTTCGCCTGCCTGCTCGTTTCTGAACAGAGTTGATGTCTCGCCCATTCTGTACGGGAGATCCCTGTAGCTTTTCTGACGTGCCTTGTATACATAATACTGGAACGGACATGTCATTGGACGGAGAGCCATGACATCGCTGTCGGCATCGTTCTCGATAAGCTTGAGGTCCTCAACTCCGTGGATCTCAGCTGAGCGGTCCTCAGATGCCATCAGGTCATCGATGTTGTCATATCCCAGCAGGAACATGCCGTCCTTGTAGTGGTACCAGTGGTCTGAGATCTTGTAGAGTGTGGACTTGGCCATAAGAGGTGTCCTTGTGCGGACATATCCCCATTCATATTCTTCCAGATCCTCGATCCATCTCTGCATCTTCTGGATGATCTTGGTTCCCTTAGGCATGAAGAGTGGCAGTCCCTGGCCGATGACGTCTACAGTTGTAAAGAGGTCCATTTCACGGCCGAGCCTGTTGTGATCTCTGTTCTTGATATCTGCGAGATACTCGAGGTACTCGTTCAGGTCTTCCTTCTTTGTGAAGGCAGTTCCGTAAATTCTTGTGAGCATCTTGTTGTGCTCATCGCCTCTCCAGTAAGCACCGGAGCTGGATGTCAGGGCAAAAGCCTTGATAGGTCTTGTGCTCATGATGTGAGGTCCTGCGCAGAGCTCAACGAAATCGCCCTGCTTGTAGAATGAGATCGCCTCATCCTCAGGAAGGTCCTCGATCAGCTGTACCTTGTACGGCTCATCCTTTTCCTTATACATCTGAATGGCTTCTTCTCTCGGCATTTCAAAATACTCGAGTCTGTCGCCCTTCTTGATGATCTTCTTCATCTCAGCCTCAATCTTGTCGAGATCTTCTCTTGTGAGAGGCGGCATATCAAAGTCATAGTAGAATCCGTTATCGATCGAAGGTCCGATTGCAAGTTTTGCATCCGGATACAGATTCTTGACAGCCTCTGCGAGTACGTGTGAGCAGGTATGTCTGTATGCTCTCTTTCCTTCATCCGAATCGAATGTAAGGATGTTCAGCTCGCAGTCATGGTCGATAACAGTTCTGAGGTCACATGCCTTGCCGTCTATTTCTGCGATGCATGCAACTCTAGCAAGACCTTCGCTGAGATCTCTGGCGATATCATAAGCCATCATCGGCTCAGCATATTCCTTCTTGCTTCCGTCTTTCAGTGTGATAATCAATTGTGATTTCCTCCTTCTTCTGTTCTCTTCTTTTCTCATACGGACCGCCGCACTAAGGCGCCCGCGAATCGAAATCCCCGGAGAGGTACAAAAATAGTCCCCTCCGACGAATTGTCAGAAGGGACGCATACTCTTTAGTATCCGTGGTTCCACCCATCTTTCCGGCAAGTATTCTCACCGGCACTCATTAAGGCTTGTAACGCGGCCAAAGCGGGCAGGATTGGTGCCACTCGGAGGTGGTGTTCAGCGCACAGGGTCTTAGGATGATTCCAGCTGCCATCCCTCTCTCGGAAGGCCCTATTGTGTACCTACTGTCCTCGTCAACGTTTTACCCGCAAATGATAACTCCAGCGGTTATAAATGTCAAGAAATGAGATCGGAAATGATTTTGAAAAGTACACCACCGCCAAGACCCTGGATCAGAAGGCAGCCTGCAAGCAGTGCCACAAAAAAGATTACGAGAGCTTTTCGTACTCCGCCCTTACGCAGTACATCTCCGATCGTATCGTACTCATCACCCTCTTTTCTGTTAGCTCTGATATCATCCGGACATTTCATTGCTTTTGCCCGCATCCTCATCTGCATGCTCATCTCTGAATTCAGAATTATTCATATTCTTTGCCCCTCACTATAGATTTCTGTCAGGCTGCTGATATTGGCAATTCTAAAGATTATGGCCTGATTTCAATTATTTCCTCAGATGCTACAGCTGCATCTACAAGTGCCTGTACATCAAGTGCTGACTCGGATGCTTCGATTCTCTCGAGTTTAGGCTTGGTTACAGGATGCTTTGGCAGAAATACTGTACAGCAGTCTTCATATGGCTGAATGGAGATATCGTATGTTCCGATTTCTCTTGCCTTGTCCATGATGTCGACTTTATCCATTGCGATAAGGGGTCTCATTACCGGCATCTTGACGACTGAGTCTGTTACAACGAGTGCCTCTGCTGTCTGGCTTGCTACCTGACCGAGATCCTCTCCTGTAATAAGCATCATGTCGCCGTTCTTGACTGCGATAGCTTCTGCTATTCTCATCATGAATCTGCGGACGAGGAGTGTTGTCTCATCCTCCGGGCAGTGTGTTACGATCTGCTCCTGGATAGGCAGAAGGTTGATAACATGCATTCTGACAGTTCCCATGTATCCTGCCAGAACTCTTACAAGGTCTTCTACCTTCTTCTGGGCTCTCTGGCTTGTATACGGATACGAATGAAAGTGAACTGCTTCTATGCTCATTCCTCTCTTGGCCATCATGAATGCCGCTACAGGGCTGTCGATGCCGCCTGACATGAGTATGAGGCCTTTGCCATTGGTACCGAGCGGAAGTCCGCCGAATCCTCTGATCTTGTCTCTGAAGATGTATGCACCTTCGCGTCTTACATCTACAGTAAGTGTTACCTGTGGGTCATGCACATCTACTCTCAGCACTTTACATGACTTGAGAATGATGGCTCCGACGATCCTTCCGATCTCAGGAGACTGTACGGCAAAAGACTTGTCAGCTCTCTTACCCTTGACCTTGAATGTCTGCACGCCCTCCTCGTCGATGATCTTCTGCATGAATTCAGCAGCTACCCTGCCGATCTCATCGATATTCTTAGGTGCTTCAACTGCAGGGCTTACGGATGCAACACCGAAGACTCTGACGCATTTTGCAATTACATCGTCTTCAGGAATCTCTGCAGGAATCCTTACGAACATGAGCCCGTCGATCCACTTTGCCTCAGCATCCTCATAGCATTCGATAGCTTTGCGTACCCTTTCGAGAAGGATCCTCTCGAAGTAAGGCTTATTCATTCCCTTGAGCGCCACTTCACCGCAGCGGACTATATATAATTTCTTATCCAAATTTTTTGCTCCAATCTTATTTCTTCTCTGCACAGATCGCCGTCAGGCTCCATTCATACCGGAAAAAAGTATGATTTACCTGAAACTTCCCAGCTTGCGGAATCTTGTCACAGCCGCTTTCGTCTTTTCGATGACTTCGTCCATCTCCTCTATAGTGTTGAACTCAGAGAAGCTGAACCTTATCGCGCCTTCGATGGCTTTGTGGTCCAGACCCATGGCCTGAAGCACGTGGCTGTCACCTGTCTTGTGTGATGAGCAGGCAGAGCCTGTAGATACGTATATCCTGTCCTGTTCAAGTGTATGCAGCAGGACTTCTCCGCGGGTACCTTTGAATGTGACGTTCAGAACCGACGGACATCTCTTTCCGAAGTCATGAAGTGTAAATCCCTGCTCTTCAGGTCCGTTCAGAACAACGTCCGGAAGTTCGGTCATAAGTCCCTTGCGAAGGTACTCATTTACTTCAGCCATTTTAGTCATTTTGCCTATGAGATCCTCATGAGAAATTCTGGCTGCAAGACCGAGTCCGGCGATGCCTGTAGTGTTCTCGGTAGAAGACCTGTAGCCGTTCTCCTGACCGCCTCCGGTAATGAAAGCAGGCAGCTTGAGGTCTTTGTTCATATACAGGAATCCTATGCCCTTAGGGCCGTGGAACTTGTGTCCGCTGACTGACACGAGGTCGAACTGCGCGTCATCCATAGGTATCTTGCCGAAGGCCTGTACCGCATCGGTATGGAAAACGATCCTGGTGCCATGCTGTCTGTTGTAATCCCTTACAGCCTTAGCGGCAGGAAGAACAGGCATTACAGCACCGGTCTCATTGTTTACAGTCATGATCGAAACGAGGATGGTATCATCGCTGAGTGCAGCGGCGACATCATCAGGATCGATGCATCCGTTCCTGTCTACATTGAGGTATTCAACAGAGAATCCGTCATCCGCCAGCCTTCTGCATGTCTCAAGAACAGCAGGATGCTCTACGCGTGTCGTGAGGATACGGCTGCCTCTTCTCTTCATCTTGCGGGCTGTGGAAACAAGAGCCATGTTATCGCTTTCAGTTCCGCCGGAAGTGAATATCACTTCTCCGCCCGGATACATGAGATCCTCTATGTTTCTCCTGGCATCGAAAAGAATATTTCCTGCTTCAAATCCAAGAGCATGAAGTGAGGATGGATTGCCGTAATTCTCCCTGGCCATCCTGTACATCAGCTCTGTAACTTCATCATATTGTCTTGTAGTTGCACTGTTATCAAGATAGATCATGATTTTCCATATCCCTACAAAGGCTCCCCGTTACGAGGAGCCTTTTATAGTGTTTCATATAGTAATTGTACGTATTATTTTGCAAATTCGGTTGCCTTGGTCTCTCTGATAACGTTGACCTTGATCTGACCAGGATATTCGAGTTCTGCCTCGATCTTCTTGGCGATCTCTCTTGCGAGCATAGGTACTTCGTCATCCTTGACCTGATTAGGCTTGACAGCGACTCTGATTTCTCTGCCGGCCTGGATAGCGTATGACTTGTCTACACCCTTGGTCGAATTTGCGATCTGCTCGAGGTTCTCAAGTCTCTTGATATAGGACTCAAGAGTCTCTCTTCTTGCTCCCGGTCTTGCAGCTGAAAGTGCGTCTGCTGCACCTACGAGCATGGATTCGAGTGTAGTTGCCTCAACATCTCCGTGGTGCGACTCAACTGCGTTGATGACCTTCCAGGATTCCTTGTACTTCTTGCAGATGTTGACTCCGATCTCAACGTGAGTTCCTTCAACCTCATGGTCGATCGACTTACCGATATCGTGGAGGAGTCCGCCTCTTCTTGCAAGCTTAGGGTCGAGTCCGAGCTCTTCAGCCATCATTCCGGCAAGAGTTGCTACCTCGATGGAGTGCTGCAGTACATTCTGTCCGTAGGATGTTCTGTACTTGAGTCTTCCCAGCAGCTTGACAAGTTCAGGATGGAGGTTGTGTACGCCTGTCTCGAAGCATGCGCGCTCTCCCTCTTCCTTGATGATGTTGTTGACTTCCTTGGTCGCCTTCTGGACCATTTCCTCGATCCTTGCAGGATGGATACGTCCGTCAACGATCAGCTTCTCAAGAGCGATCCTTGCGATCTCTCTTCTTACAGGATCGAATCCTGAAAGGATAACAGCTTCAGGAGTATCATCGATGATGAGATCTACACCTGTCAGAGTCTCAATAGCTCTGATGTTACGGCCTTCTCTTCCGATGATCCTGCCCTTCATATCGTCATTAGGCAGGCTTACAACAGATACAGTGCTCTCTGTTACCTGATCTGCAGCATATCTCTGGATAGCTGTTGTGATGATTTCTCTGGCTCTCTTGTCGCCTTCTTCCTTAGCCTCGTTTTCGATCCTGACGATCATCTCGCTTGCATCTTTGCGGATGTCGCCTTCGACCTCCTTGAGGAGTATCTCGCGGGCTTCTTCTCTTGAATATCCTGAGATCCTCTCAAGCTCTGCTACCTGCTTGGCGATATATGCATCGATTTCCTTGTGCTTTTCATTCATCGACTGCTCTCTCTTGGTGAGACCATTCTCACGCTTTTCTATGTTCTCGAGCTTGCGGTCGATGTTTTCTTCCTTCTGAAGAATTCTTCTTTCGGACTTCTGGACTTCGTTCCTTCTGATCTTGAACTCTTTCTCGTAGTCCTCTCTCAGCCTGTGTATTTCCTCCTTTGCCTCGAGAATCCTCTCTTTCTTCAGATTCTCTGCAGTATTCTGCGCGTCGAGCAGCATGTTCTTGGCCTGCATCTCAGCGCTTCCGATTGCTTTTTCTCCGATGTTCTTGCGATAGATATAACCAATCAGTATACCGACAATAAGGAATACAATGCCGATGACAACAGTCATTACTGATGACATGTGCACCTCCTTATGTTATTAAATTTGTAATATATACATATTGTGCCTGATCTGCTGTACAGCCACATCAGGTAGTCAAATTGCATAAATTTACCTAAATATTATACAGATACAAAAGATGTTCGTCAATGGATGCGGAAATAGTTCCGTAAGTTAGGCAAAATTGAGATAGATCATGTGCTGTGCTATAATTCAGAAAACCTTAAAAAGGACCGTAACAGTCAAATACCCCTACTTAGGCTGACGCCTTGAAGAAGGGGCTTGTGACTGCCCTGCAGTGGTCGGCTGATGCCTCCTGCATTTGTTACCGGTCCGGACA